>NZ_CP085193.1:9000000-9693221 GCF_024298965.1 Streptomyces rapamycinicus NRRL 5491
AGCGCCGGGATGATCGCCGCGACGATCGGTCGCGTGGCCCGCGTCGGGACGATGATCGCGGAGGCCGCCCCGGCGGCTATGGGCGCCGCGATGACCGAGGTGGCCGCCCCGCCGGGCGTTACGAGCGCCGGGACGACCGGCGGGATGACCGTCGGGACGATCGTCGTGACGAGCGACCGCGTGGGCCTCGCCGTGAGGACCGCGACGGTGGCTCCCGCCAGGCCGGTTTCCGCCGGGACCGTGACGATCGGCCGGGCTTCCGCCGGGACGATGACCGTGGTGGCTACCGGCGCGACGAGCGCCGGGATGATCGCCGCGACGATCGTCGTGACGACCGTGGTGGGTTCCGCCGTGCTGACCGCGATCGTGACCGTGGCGGCCGAGGTGGCGGCCACGACCGGCGGGATGAGCGGCCCTCGTTCCGTCGTGATGATGACCGTGGTGGGTTCCGGCGGGATGAGCGTCGGGATGAGCGGCCCTCGTTCCGTCGTGATGATGACCGTGGTGGGTTCCGGCGGGATGAGCGTCGGGATGAGCGGCCTTCGTTCCGTCGTGATGATGACCGTGGTGGGTTCCGGCGTGACGACCGGCGGGATGAGCGGCCCTCGTACCGCCGTGATGATGACCGTGGTGGGTTCCGGCGGGATGAGCGCCGGGATGAGCGGCCTTCGTTCCGTCGTGATGATGACCGTGGTGGGTTCCGGCGTGACGATCGTCGGGATGACCGTCGTGACGAGCGGCCGCGTGGGCCTCGCCGTGATGACCGCGACGGTGGCTCCCGGGGTGGTCGGGACGACCGTGGGCCGCGTCGTCCGTACGGTCAGGGCCGGGGGCGCGACGACCGGCGCTCCGGCGGCGGTGGGTTCAATCGCCGTGACGACCGCGGCGGCGGCTACGGGCGTCGCGAAGAGCGCGGCAGGGACCGCGACCGCGAGCCGATCAAGCGGCTGCCGATCCCCGAGGACGTCACCGGCGAGGAGATCGACAAGAGCGTGCGGCAGGAGCTGATGAGCCTGCCGAAGACCCTCGCCGAGGACGTCGCGAAGAACCTCGTCATGGTGGCCAAGCTGCTGGATGACGAGCCCGAGCGGGCGTACCAGTACTCGCGGGTCGCCCTGCGGCTCGCCTCCCGGGTGGCCGCCGTGCGCGAGGCCGCGGGCTTCGCCTCGTACGCCGTCGGGAAGTACGCCGAGGCGCTCGCGGAGTTCCGCGCCGCGCGCCGGATGACCGGCAACTCCGAGCTGTGGCCGGTGATGGCCGACTGCGAGCGTGGCATGGGCCGTCCCGAGCGGGCGCTGGCCATGGCCGGTGAGCCGGAGGTGCAGAAGCTGGACCGGGCCGGTCAGGTCGAGATGCGGATGGTGGCCGCCGGTGCCCGGCGTGACATGGGCCAGGCCGACGCCGCCGTGGTCACCCTGCAGAGCCCCGAGTTGGCCTCGAACTCCATCCAGCCCTGGACCGCCCGGCTGCGCTACGCGTACGCCGACGCGCTGCTGGCCGTCGACCGCGAGGACGAGGCCCGCGAGTGGTTCGCCAAGGCGCTCGAGGCGGATCAGAGCGGGAGCACGGACGCGTCGGACCGGCTCGCCGAGCTGGACGGGGTCGAGTTCGTGGACGCCCTGGACCCCGAGGAGGCGGCGGACGGCGACGCTCGCCAGCCCGTCGAGGAGTCGGAGGCTGACGAGGTCCCGTCCGACGAGGTCCCGTCCGACGAGGACATGGTCGAGCCCGAGGCCGACGACGTCGAGGACATCGAGCCGGTGGCCGAGGCCATGTCAGAGGGCCAGGGAGCCGCGCCCGACGAGGACGGCGACGACCGCTGATGCCATGACATGAGGGGGCGGGATCCCGGACCGGGATCCCGCCCCCTCCGCATGTCCGGCCGCATGTCCGCGCCCTGAGGGTTCCACGCCCGAAGGGCTCACCCCAGCGTCAGGCTCCGCAGCACCAGCCCCGTCGCGGGCTTCGGCCCGAAGGACGTCGACTTGTGCGGCATCGCGATGCCCTGCCGCGCCAACTCGTGCACGACGTCCTCGCGCACCGGATGCATCAGCACCACCGTTCCGCCCAGCCGTTCCGCCTGCTCGACCGCCGCCGTCGGATCGTGGAGGTAGCCGATGTGCTCGGGTGTGTCCGGGACGTTCCACAGATGGTCCAGCAGGGTGTGGTGGAGCACCGTCGCGTCCAGTGTCCGCCATGCCTCCGGGCGTCCTTCGGGGACCGTACGGGCCAGCAGCTCCGGATCCGGCCGGTCCAGGAGGTGGAAGCGGCCGTCCCCGGCCAGCAGGAAGGCGTTCGGAGCGCCGGGCTCGGCGCGCGCCGTCTCTGCCGCCTCGGCGAGGGTTTCCAGGGCGCGCGGCAGCGGGCCGTCGACCGTCCGCACCCGGAAGGCGCGCCGTACCGCCGGAAGCGCCTCGTCCGGCGACAGCCGGCGGAGCAGCCGGTGGATGGCCCGGACCCGGAGCGGATAGCGGGCGGTGTCGACGAGCAGGACGAGCCCGAAGTCCCAGGGGCCGGGCTCCCGTCGCTCCTCGCGCAGCCGCAGATAGGTGGCCCAGCGGTGGTGGCCGTCGGCGATGAGGGCCTGGTGGTGGCGGAGGTCGGTGGAGACCTCCACGAGGTCGGCGGGGTTCGTGACCCGCCACAGATGGTGGTCGACGCCGTCCTCGGTGGTCGTGGAGAGCAGCGGCTCGCGCAGGATGGTGCGTTCGATGACCTGCGCCGCCCCGCCGGTGCCAGGCCCGGCGGCCTCCTGGCCGGCGGCTCCGTTCCCTGAGGCTCTGTTCCCTGACGTCCCGTTTCCCGAGGTCCCGTTGCCGTTGCCGTTCCCGTTGCCGCGGTAGGCGAGCAGCAGCGGCTCCAGATGGGCGGCGGTGGCCCGCATCAGATCGGCTCGGTCCTCGACGATATGCGGCATGACCTCCTCGTGGGGGAGGACGATGCCCTCCTCGCGGGGGCTCAGCCGCAGCGCGCCGATCAGCCCGCGCTGGAGGGTCGGGCCGTCGCGCTGCTCGTAGACGTAGAGCGCGGGTTCGGGGTCCGGGGCGAGCACTCCGTCCGCCTGCCAGCGGCGCAGTGTCTCGGCGGCCTGGCGGTGGCGGGCCTCCGGGGTCCCGGCCTGCGGCAGGATCAGCCGGACGATGTTGTACGGGTCCGCCGTCTCGAGCTCGCGCAGACCCTCGGGCCTGACCACCACGTCGTAGGGCGGTGAGGTGACGGCGGCGAGGCTGCCGACCCGCTCCGCGACGTAGCGCAGCCCCCGGAAGGGGGTGAGCTGCAGACCTTGTCCGCCAGGCCCTGGAATGCTCATCAGTGAATGTTATGCCCCGCGCGGCGATACGCGATGATCGGGGGAGAAGCGCACAGATCTGCGAGGAGTGGCCCCCATGAACCAGCCCGTCCGCACCCGGCCCGAGTCGAGCCGGCAGTCGCTGAACGAGGCGTACGACACGGCTCTGCTGGACCTCGACGGGGTGGTGTACGCGGGCGGCGAGGCCATTGACCATGCCGTGGAGTCGCTGGTCACCGCGCGGGACGGCGGGATGCGGCTGGCGTATGTGACCAACAACGCGCTGCGGACGCCGGAGGCGGTGGCCGAGCATCTGACCCGGCTCGGGATGCCCGCCACCCCCGACGATGTGATCACCTCCGCGCAGGCGGTCGCCCGGCTGATCTCCGAGCAGCTGCCGAAGGGGGCGCGGGTGCTGGTGATCGGCGGGGAGGGGCTGCGGGTGGCGCTGCGCGAGCGCGGGCTGACGCCGGTGGACTCGGCCGATGACGACCCGGCGGCGGTGGCGCAGGGGTACGGCGGGCCGGACATGCCCTGGGCGCGGCTGATGGAGGCGGGGTACGCGGTGGCGCGCGGGGTGCCGTGGTTCGCCTCCAACCTGGACCTGACGATTCCCAGTGGCCGGGGCATCGCCCCGGGCAACGGCGCGGCGGTGGAGGTCGTACGCATCGTGGCGGGCACGTCCCCGCAGGCCGCCGGGAAGCCGCTGCCGCCGATGCACCGGGAGACGATCCTGCGGACCGGCGCCCGGCGGCCGCTGGTGGTCGGGGACCGGCTGGACACCGATATCGAGGGCGCGTACGCGGGCGGGGTGGACTCGCTGCTGGTGCTGACCGGAGTGACCACGCCCGCGCAGCTGCTTGCCGCCGAGCCCGGGCACCGGCCGTCGTATGTGGACCGCGACCTGCGGGGGCTGCTCACCCCGCAGCCGGAGGTGGCGCACGACGGGGAGTCGGGCGGCTTCCGGTGCGGGGATTGGGCCGCGCGGGTCGAGAACGGCGAGCTGGTGCTGGCGGGCGGGGGCGAGGAGCCGCTGGACGGGCTGCGGGCGCTGTGCGCGGCGGCGTGGTCCGAGGCGGGGGACGGTGTGAGTGGCGCGGACGCGGGGAAGGCTCTGGCCCGGCTGGGGTTGTGAGCCGAGGCGGCTGAGGGCCTGAGCCGACGGGGGCTCCGCGCTGACGGGGTCGAGGCTCCGGGCCGTCGGGGCCGGCGCTCCGGGCCGACCGACGCGGCCGGGGCTCCGAGCGGAGGTGGCGGGCGCTTCGAGCCGTCGGGGGCTGGCGCTCCGTGCCGTCGGGGGCTGGCGCTTCGAGCCGCCGGGGCCGGCGCTCCGGGCCGAGGTGGCCGGGGCTGAGGGCCTGAGCCGACGGGGGCTCCGGGCCGACGAGGGCTGTGAGGCCGAACTCGCGCTCCGGGGTGCCCGCATTGGATGCGGCCAGCGGGACTTAGGGTAACCTAACTTAACCTGAGTCCTGATCGGCCGTGCTGTGAGGTGGAGTTCCGCGTGACCCTGGTCAGTCCGGCGAAAGCCGGGACCGAGACAGCGAGCGCGCCGCCCCGGCGGCGCACCGCGCGCCGTGCGACCGGACTGGTCGTCTCCCTGGGCGTGCTGCTGGCGATCGCCGCGGCGTCCATCGCGATCGGCGCCAAACCGATTCCGCTGGACCAGGTGTGGCACGGGCTGTTCCACTACACCGGCAGTGACACCGATGTGGTGATCCGGGACGTACGGCTGCCGCGCACCATCCTCGGGCTGCTCGTCGGCGTCGGCCTCGGCCTCGCGGGCGCGGTCATCCAGGCCCTCACCCGCAACCCGCTCGCCGACCCGGGGCTGCTGGGGCTGAACGCGGGCGCGTCCGCCGCCGTCGTCTCGGCCATCAGCTTCCTCGGCGTCACCTCCCTCACCGGCTATGTGTGGTTCGCGTTCCTCGGTACCGCCGTCGTGTCCGTGCTGGTCTACGCGCTCGGCGGCAGCCGGAGCGCCACCCCGGTGCGGCTCGCGCTCGCCGGGATGGCGGTGTACGCGGCGCTCTACGGATACGTCAACGCCGTGGAGCTGCTGGACACCGCGGCGCTCGACAAGATGCGCTTCTGGACGGTCGGTTCACTCGCCTCCGCCAATATGACAGTGGTCCGGCAGGTGAGCCCGTTCCTCCTGGTCGGCGTCGTGCTGGCGGTTCTGCTCGGCCGTTCGCTGAACGCCGTGGCGCTCGGCGACGACACCGCCCGCGCGCTCGGCAGCAACCTCAACCGCACCCGGGCCCTCTCGATGATCGCGGTCACCCTGCTGTGCGGGGCCGCGACCGCCGCCTGCGGGCCGATCGCGTTCGTCGGGCTGATCGTGCCGCATCTGGTCCGTGCGCTCACCGGGCCGGACATGCGCTGGATCCTGCCGTACGCCGCGGTGCTCTCGCCCGTTCTGCTGCTGGGCGCCGATGTGATCGGGCGGTTGGTCACCCGGCCCGCGGAGCTCCAGGTCGGCGTCGTCACCACCTTCATCGGCGGGCCCCTCTTCATCTACCTCGTACGTCGCCGAAGGATGGCCCAACTGTGAACGCCAACAAGCGCACCGCCAAGTCCGGGACGCGCGGGGTCACGCTGCGCACCGCCGGTCTCTCGCTGCGCCTGGACGTCCGCGGCGCGGTCGTGGGGCTGCTGCTGATCGCCCTGGCGCTGGTGATGGGCGTCGTGCTGATCGGCACCGGTGACTTCCCCATCGCCCCCGCCGATGTGGTGCGTACGCTGCTCGGCGACGGCACCGTGGCGCAGGACTTCATCGTCAACGAACTGCGGCTGCCGCGGGTGCTGGTGGGGCTGCTGGTCGGCGCGGCCTTGGGGCTGGGCGGGGCGATCTTCCAGTCCATCTCCCGCAATCCGCTGGGCAGTCCGGATGTGATCGGCCTCGGCCAGGGGGCGGCGGCCGGGGCGCTCACGGCCATCGTGCTGGTCAAGGGCGATCCGAACGTGGTCGCCACCGGAGCTGTCCTCGGCGGGGTGCTCACCGGACTGGCCGTCTACGCGCTGGCCTGGCGGCAGGGCGTCCACGGCTATCGGCTGGTCCTCGTGGGCATCGGCACCTCCGCGACGTTCACCGCGGTCAACGGCTATCTGCTCACCCAGGCCCAGCAGGAGGACGCGGCCCGTGCGGTGATGTGGCTGACCGGCTCGCTGAACGGCCGCGACTGGGACCAGGTCTGGCCGCTGCTGGCCGTGTGCGCGGTACTCATGCCCGTGGCCCTCGGGCAGGCGCGGAACCTGCGGATGCTGGAAATGGGCGACGACAGCG
Organism: Streptomyces rapamycinicus NRRL 5491; assembly: GCF_024298965.1. Lineage (NCBI taxonomy): Bacteria > Bacillati > Actinomycetota > Actinomycetes > Kitasatosporales > Streptomycetaceae > Streptomyces > Streptomyces rapamycinicus. The sequence goes on from NZ_CP085193.1 coordinate 9,006,576, forward strand.
CCTACGCCCTCGGGGTGCGGGTGGAGCGGACGCGGATGGTGCTGATGGGCGCGGCCGTGCTGCTGGTCGCGTCCGCCACGGCGGCCGCCGGGCCCGTCGCCTTCGTATCGCTCGTCGCCCCGCAGCTGGCCCGCAGGCTCACCCGCTCGCCCGGTCCGAACCTGCTCCCCGCGGCCTGGATGGGCGCCGCGCTGCTGGTCACCGCCGACTGGGCCTCCCAGCGCGCCTTCGGGGCCGATCAGCTGCCGGTGGGGGTGCTCACCGGGATGCTGGGCGGCGCCTATCTGCTGTGGCTGCTGGTGACCGAGCGCAGGGCGGGGCGGATATGACGACTGTGGACACGACCCGGACGGAAGACGACATGGACAAGGACACCCGGCAGACCGTGGCTTCCAGCACGAGTGGCACCCAGGACCAGCGGCAGCGGCAGCGGCTCATGGCGGAGGGGCTGACCCTCGCCTACGACCGGCGCACGGTCGCCGAGGAGCTGTCCGTGACCATCCCCGACCACTCCTTCACGGTCATCGTCGGCCCCAACGCCTGCGGGAAGTCGACCCTGCTGCGCGCCCTGTCCCGGATGCTCAAGCCGGCGGCCGGATCGGTGCTGCTGGACGGGCAGTCGATCGGTTCGCTGCCCGCCAAGAAGGTCGCCCGCACCCTCGGGCTGCTGCCCCAGTCCTCGATCGCCCCGGACGGGATCACCGTCGCCGACCTGGTCGCCCGCGGCCGCTATCCGCACCAGGGGCTGCTGCGGCAGTGGTCGGAGACGGACGAGCGGATCGTCGACGAATCGATGACGGCGACCGGGGTGGCCGAGCTCGCCGATCGCTATGTCGACGAATTGTCCGGTGGTCAGCGCCAGCGGGTGTGGATCGCGATGGCCATCGCCCAGCAGACCCCGCTGCTGCTCCTCGACGAGCCCACGACCTATCTGGACATCCAGCACCAGATCGATGTGCTGGACCTGTGCGCCCAGCTCCACGAGGAGCAGGGCCGCACCCTCGTCGCCGTGCTCCACGACCTGAACCACGCCGCCCGCTACGCCACCCATCTGATCGCGATGCGGGGCGGGGAGGTCGTCGCGGAGGGGGCGCCGGGGGATGTGGTCACGGCGGAGCTGGTGGAGCGGGTCTTCGGGCTGCGCTGCCAGGTGATCGACGACCCGGAGACGGGGACGCCACTGGTCATCCCGGCCGCCCGGGGGTCCCGTACGGCACGGGTGGAGGCGCCTCTGGCGACCGCCGCGGTGAGCGCCGCGGTGAGCGAGTCCTGAGGGACGGCCCGGGGTGGGGACACCTGGGCGGGAGCGTGGCCCGGGCCGGAGCAGGGCCCGGGGGCGTTTGCCCTGGACGGGGGTGGGGCGTTTGTCCTGGACGGGGCTGGGGTGCTTGTCCTGGACGGGGCTGGGGTGCTTGTCCTGGACGGGGGTGGGGCGTTTGTCCTGGACGGGGGTGGGGCGCTTGCCTAGATCAGCTTCCGCAGCCGCAGCAGGTCGCGCAGCCCGGCCTCGAGCTTGATCCGTCCGGCGCCCCACGCCCGTGCGAAGTGCAGCTCGCCGTCGACCAGGGCCACCAGGTCGTCGCCGGTCATCGTCAGCCGGATCTGCGCACGCTCGGCCGGGGGGCCCGACGCGGTCGTCACATCCTCGATCCGGCTGTCCACGAGACGGCCGACGAAAGTGGTGTCCAGATCGTGGATCCAGCAGCTGACCGAGCGATCGAGCGCGGTAGCGCTGCGAAGGTCCCCGTTCGCGGTCGCGAGGTTCTCCGCCAGTTTGTCGAGTGCGCTGCGGCACTCTTCCAAGGTCGCCATCGCGGACGACGTTACCCCAGGTCTCGTACGTCGGAGAACGAGGGATTCGCGGTAGCGTCGGGGCCATGAGCGAGCCGATGCCGGCCGGGTGGCCCGGCCCACAGCCCGGTCCGGCGGCCGAGGACGCCAGGGAGGCCGCGCCGGAGCCCGTGCTGCCCGAGGGAGCCGAGGTGGCCGAGGACGTCACGGTGGAGCGGGCGCGCGACGGGGCCGAGGTGGCCGAGGACGTCGCGGCGGAGCGAGCGCCCGACGGGGCCGAGTGGGCCGAGGACATCACGCCGGAGCCGGTGCCCGAGGCCGGGCCCGGGGCCGTGCCCGAGCCGCCCGGCCCCGCCGACCCGGCCCCGCTCGGCGTGGACCGTACGCCCACCGGCGTCGCCGAGGTGGACGCCCGGCTGGCCCGGCTGGCCGACGCCGACCACCTCGGTACGAGCGGACATCTGGAGGTGTACGAGGATGTCCACCAGGGCCTGCGCGACACGCTGACCGCACTCGACCGGCGGCCCGGCCCCCCGGCGCCCGGTCCGCGGCCCCCGTCCGCTACGTAAACGACCTCAGGAGCTGAACCACCCGTGGCAGTGACCCGTCCACGACGCGCACGACTCGACGCGGAGCTGGTGCGCCGCAAGCTGGCGCGTTCGCGTGAGCATGCCAGCCAGTTGATCGCGGCGGGCCGGGTCACCGTCGGTGGGGCGGTGGCGGCCAAACCGGCCACCCAGGTGGAGACCAGCGCGGCCGTCGTCGTGATCGAGGACGACAGCGATCCGGACTATGTCTCGCGCGGTGGCCACAAGCTGGCGGGCGCGCTGTACGCCTTCAGCGAGGAGTACCGGAAGGGCGCGGGCGCGGGGCAGGACCCCGGGGTCCGTCCGGCCACGGGAGCCGGTGCGGGGCTGAAGGTCGCCGGGCGGCGGGTGCTGGACGCGGGCGCCTCCACCGGAGGCTTCACCGACGTCCTGCTGCGCGCGGGCGCAGCTGAGGTGCTCGCCGTGGATGTCGGGTACGGGCAGCTCGCCTGGTCGCTGCAGAGCGATGAACGCGTCAGTGTTTACGACCGTACAAACGTACGCGAGCTGACACTTGAGCGGATTGGTGGGAAACCGGTGGACCTGGTGGTCGGTGATCTCTCCTTCATTCCGCTCGGGCTCGTCCTGCCCGCCCTCGTGCGGTGCGCGGCGCCCGACGCCGATCTGGTGCTGATGGTCAAACCACAGTTCGAGGTCGGCAAGGAGCGGCTGGGCAGCGGGGGAGTGGTCCGCAGTGCCGAACTGCGCGCCGAGGCGGTGCGCACGGTGGCCGGGCGGGCGGCGGACCTGGGACTGGGAGTGCTGGGCGTAACGGCCAGCCCGCTCCCGGGGCCGTCGGGTAACGTCGAGTACTTTTTGTGGATGCGCGCCGGGGCGCCGGCACTGGACCCGGCGGATGTTGACCGTGCAGTGGCGGAGGGGCCCAGTTGACCACTTCAGAAGCAGCGCAGCAGAAGGAAGCAGTGCCCGAGCCCGGGGCCGGGGACGCGGTGGCGGCACCGGCGGTCGAGCCGATGACGCCGGCCGCCGAGGCGACGGCGGACCGTACCGTCTTCCTCCTCGCGCACACCGGCCGCCCCGCGGCCATCCGCAGCGCCGAACTGGTCGTTCAGGGGCTGCTGCGCAGCGGAATCGGGGTACGGGTACTCGCTGCCGAGGCGGCGGACCTGCCGCTGCCGCCCGCTGTCGAGCGCATCGACGCGGATCGCGACGTGCTGAACGGCTGTGAACTGCTGGTCGTCCTCGGCGGGGACGGGACGCTGCTGCGCGGCGCGGAGTTCGCCCGGGTGTCGGGCGTGCCGATGCTCGGCGTGAACCTCGGCCGGGTGGGCTTCCTGGCCGAGGCCGAACGGGACGACCTCGACAAGGTCGTGGACCGGGTGGTGACCCGGCAGTACGAGGTCGAGGAGCGGATGACGATCGATGTGCTGGTCCGCAACGACGGGCACATCGTGCACACGGACTGGGCGCTGAACGAGGCGTCGGTCGAGAAGGCCGCGCGTGAGCGGCTGCTCGAGGTGGTCACGGAGGTCGACAACCGACCGGTCTCCCGGTTCGGCGGCGACGGCGTGGTCTGCGCGACCCCGACCGGCTCCACGGCCTACGCCTTCTCGGCGGGCGGGCCGGTGGTGTGGCCCGAGGTGGAGGCGCTGCTGATGGTGCCGATCAGCGCCCACGCGCTGTTCGCCAAGCCGCTGGTGACCTCGCCCAAGTCGGTGCTCGCGGTCGAGGTGCAGCCGCAGACGCCGCACGGGGTGCTGTGGTGTGACGGGCGCCGCACGGTGGAGCTCCCGGCGGGCGCGCGGGTCGAGGTGCGCCGGGGTGCGGTGCCGGTGCGGCTGGCCCGCCTCCACCATGCTTCGTTCACGGACCGCTTGGTCGCCAAGTTCGCTCTGCCGGTGGCGGGGTGGCGGGGGGCACCGCACTAGAGGGGCACTGGGCTGGGGGCACCGTGCTGGAGTCCCACCGCGGTGGGAGATGTCCGGCGGGTTGTGGCGCCTGCGGCGGGCTGTGCCCCTCCCCGCCCCTTCCCGAAACCGGGGGCTCCGCCCCCGGACCCCCGCTCCTCAAACGCCGGAGGGGCTGGGATTGCGGGACTCCGCCACGCGGCAGCAACCCGGCCCCGGGCCCCTGGCCCCGGGCCCCTGGCCCCGGGCCCCTGGCCCCGGGCCCCTGGCCCCGGGCCCCTGGCCCCGGGCCCCTGGCTCCTGGCCCCCCGGCCCCGGGCCCCTGGCTCCTGGCCCCCGGGCCCTGGCCCCCGGCCCCGGGCCCTGGCTCCCCGATCCCGGCTCCCGATCCCGGCTCCCGGGTCCTGGCCCCCTGGCCTCTGGCCCCTGGCCCCGGCCTCTGGCCCCTGGCCCCCGGGCCCTGGCTCCCCGATCCCGGCTCCCGGGTCCTGGCCCCCGGCCTCCTGGCCCCGGGACCCCGGGCCCCCGGGCCCCAGACCCCGGCTCCCAAAGCCCGGGCCCCAGACCCCGGCTCTCAAAGCCCGGGCCCCAGACCCCAGACCCCAGACCCCGGGGTCCGGGGTCCGGGGTCCGAGGCGAAGCCTCGCCTTTCCAGCCCCTCCGGCGATTGAGGAGCGGGGGCCGGGGCGGGGCCCCGGTTTCGGGGAGGGGCGGGGTGGGGGCTCTCCGCCGGAGGCGCCCGCGCCTCGCCCCTCCCGGGCAGGGCAGGGCGGGGGATCTCCGGCGGGGGTGTCCGCGCCTCGCCCCTCCCGGGCAGGGCGGGGTGGGGGCTCCCCGGCGGAGGCACCCGCGCCCCGACCGTCCCGGGCAGCGGGCTCTCCGGCGGGGGTGCCCGCGCCCCGACCGTCCCGGGCAGATGTGCGGGTGGCCCCCATAAGTGGCGCCCCTTCGTCGCATCGCACCGACCAAACCTCGTATGGTCGTGCACGTGCTGGAGGAGATGCGGATACGTGCGCTGGGCGTCATCGACGACGCGGTCGTCGAGCTGTCGCCCGGCTTCACCGCGGTGACCGGTGAGACCGGCGCGGGCAAGACCATGGTCGTCACCAGCCTCGGGCTGCTGCTGGGCGGCCGCGCCGACGCCGCCCTGGTGCGGATCGGGGCCAAGGCGGCGGTCGTCGAGGGCCGCCTTACGGTCGACGCCCGCTCGGCGGCGGCCGTAAGGGCAGAGGAAGCGGGGGCCGAACTCGACGACGGGGTGCTGCTGATCAGTCGTACGCTCTCCGCCGAGGGGCGGTCGCGCGCCCACCTGGGCGGCCGCTCGGTCCCCGTGGGACTGCTGGGTGAGCTGGCCGACGATCTCGTGGCCGTGCATGGCCAGACCGATCAGCAGGGCCTGCTGCGCCCCGCCCGGCAGCGGCAGGCGCTGGACCGGTACGCGGGCGCCGCGGTGGCCGGGCCGCTGGAGAAGTACGCGGGGGCCTACCGTCGGCTGCGCGCCGTCTCGGCCGAGTTGGAGGAGCTGACCACGCGGGCCCGCGAGCGGGCGCAGGAGGCGGATCTGCTGCGCTTCGGCCTCGAGGAGGTCGAGGCGGCCGAGCCGCGCCCCGGGGAGGACGAGGAGCTGGCGGCCGAGGCCGAACGGCTGGGGCACGCCGAGGCCTTGGCGTCCGCCGCCGCCGTCGCGCACGCCGCCCTCGCCGGGAACCCGGAGGATCCGGAGGGCGTGGACGCGGGAACCCTGGTCGCGGGGGCGCATCGCGCCGTGGAGTCCGTACGCTCCCATGACCAGGCCCTCGCCGGGCTCGCCGACCGGATCGGCGAGGTCGGTATCCTGCTGTCCGATGTGGCCGGGGATCTCGCGGGGTACGCCGACAACCTGGACGCCGACCCGATCCGTCTGTCGGCCGTCGAGGAGCGCCGCGCCGCGCTGACCCAGCTGACCCGCAAGTACGGCGAGACCATCGCGGACGTGCTGGCGTGGGCCGAGCAGGGCGCCGCGCGGCTGGCCGAACTCGACGGCGACGACGACCGCATCGGCGAGCTGACGGCCGAGCACGACGCGCTCCGCGCCGAGCTGGGCGAGTTGGCGCAGGCGCTCACCGACGCCCGTACGGAGGCGGCGGGGCGGTTCGCGGAGGCGGTCACCGCCGAGCTGGCCTCCCTGGCGATGCCGCACGCCCGGGTGACGTTCGCGATCCGCCAGACCGAGGCGGAGGCGGACGGCATCGAAGTGGGCGGCCGCCAGGTGGTCTTCGGGCCGCACGGCGCCGACGAGGTCGAGCTGCTGCTCGCGCCCCATCCGGGCGCCCCGCCCCGGCCGATCGCCAAGGGCGCCTCCGGGGGTGAGCTGTCCCGGGTGATGCTCGCGGTCGAGGTGGTCTTCGCGGGCTCCGACCCCGTACCGACATATCTCTTCGACGAGGTGGACGCGGGTGTCGGCGGTAAGGCCGCGGTCGAGGTGGGCCGCCGGCTGGCCAAGCTCGCCCGTTCCGCGCAGGTCGTGGTGGTCACTCATCTGCCGCAGGTCGCGGCCTTCGCCGACCGGCATCTGGTGGTCGAGAAGACCAACGACGGGTCGGTGACCCGAAGCGGTGTGAAGGCCATGGAGGGTGAGGACCGTGTACGGGAGCTGTCGCGGATGCTCGCGGGCCAGGAGGACTCCGAACTCGCGCGGGCGCATGCGAAAGAGCTCCTGGAGGCGGCCCGCGCGGGACGCTGACCCTTCACACGGCGCTTCACACGGCGCTTGATACGGCGCTTGACATGGCGCTTCACATCGCGCTTCACGCGATCCCTCGCGTGAAGCTTCCCCCCGGACCTTCACGCGACGCTCCTCCGATCCTTCACCCGAACGGGTGGTACCGCGGACGCGCGGGCGAGTTCGGGGCAGGCGTCACCTGGGAGCGTTGCGACGAGGGTTCGGCGAGTGCTGGCATTCTTGGGCGGAGCGCGTCCGCACCGTCCCCCCATCGCCCCGACACCGTCTCAGGAGCTCCGCCCGCGTGAGCAGTACCGTGAGCAACACCCCGGTCCCGCCGCACGCGCGGTCGTCGCTGCACGCCGTCCAGGTGCTGGGCGCCGGGAGTTCGGGCAGCGGGGTGCATGTGCGGTCGCTGTCGGCCGGGCTGGTGGCGCGCGGACTGCGGGTGACCGTGTGCGGTCCCTGGAGCGCCGAGCAGGGCTACGGCTTCACCCAGACCGGAGCGCGGTTCACCGGGCTCGACGCCCTGACGGACGCCGGAAGCATGGCGTCGCTGCGCAGGGCGACCCAGGAAGCGGCCCTGGTGCACGCCCACGGGCTGCGCTCGGGGCTGCTGGCGGCGGTGGCGCTGCGTGGCCGGAACGTACCCCTGATCGTCACCTGGCACACCCGCGTGGACGCCGAGGGCGCGCGGGCCCGTCTGGTCCGGCTGATGGAGCGTCGGGTGGCCCGGGCCGCCGCGATCGTGCTGGGGGCCTCCTCGGATCTGGTGGCCCGGGCCCGCGCCCGCGGTGCGCGCGACGCCCGGCTGGCCCCGGTCGCGGTGCCCGCCCCACGCCGTCCGCCGGAGACCGCCGACGGCCGACGTCAGAAGGCGCGGGCCGAACTGGGCGTGGTGGAGCGGCCGTTGCTGGTCACGGCCGGGCGGCTGGAGGCCATGGCCGGACACGGCCCGCTGCTGGACGCGGCGCGGCGCTGGCGGGTGCTGGATCCGCGACCGCTGCTGGTGGTGGCGGGGGAGGGGCCGGACCGTGCGGTGCTCCAGCGCCGGATCGACACCGAGGGGCTGCCGGTGCGGCTGCTCGGCCGCCGCGAGGATGTGCCACAGCTGCTCTCCGCGGCGGATGTCGCGGTGCTCTCCAGCCGCTGGGAGGCGCGGTCGCTGCTGGCCCAGGAGGCGCTGCACGCGGGGGTGCCCCTGGTGGCCACGGCGGTCGGCGGGGTGCCGGAGCTGGTGGGGGAGGCGGCCGAACTCGTGCCGTACGGCGACCCCGAGGCCCTGGCCGACGCCGTGACCGGGCTGCTCGCCGATCCGGTGCGCCGGGTGGAGCTGGCGACGGCGGGGCGGGCGCGGACGGCGGGCTGGCCGACGGAGGACGACACCGTCGCCCATGTCCTGAGCGTCTACGATGAGTTGGTGCAGACCTTTCTGCGTGAAGGGGTTGACGGGCCCGGTCGTTGATCGGCAGGGTGCTGGGGAGAGGAACGAGAGAGCGCTCTCAATTTCGCGCCTCCCGTTACCCCCCACGCCATTTTCCCGGCAACCCCCACTACGCCGAGGAGCACCATCATCATGATCAGTCGCAGGAAGCTGCTGGGCGGAATCGCCGCCTCCGCCGCCGCCGCGGGAACCGGCCTCGCGTTCGCCGGCGGCCGCGCCAGCGGAGCCCCGGGCGCCAAGGCCGCCGCCTCCCTGCCCCTGACCGTCGTGAACAAGACGGGGCAGTACGACAACGGGTCGGTCTGGCTCTACATCGTCGGCAACGAGGGCGACCGGCAGGTCCACGTCACCGCGGACGGCAACATCGCCCCCGTCGCGCTCTCCGACAACGGCTCGGACGGCTTCACCGACTACGCGATCCCGCTGGCCGGAAGCGGTGAGACCAAGCTGAACCTGCCTCAGATGTCCGGCCGGATCTATGTGGCGCTCGGCTCCAAGCTCAAGCTCAAGGTGGTCGAGGACGGGGCGGGCAAGGCCGCGCTGCAGTACCCGGCGGGCTGGGTGTCCGGCGACCCGAACTACGACATCATGCACGACTGCGCGGAGTTCACGTACAACTCCTCGGGGATGTTCTGCAACACCACCATGGTGGACATGTTCAGCGTCCCGCTGTCGATCCACCTCACCGGCGCCCAGGACCAGACGACCGGCACCCTCAAGGACGGCGCCCGCGCCAAGGTCTTCTCCGACCTCGCCGGCGTCGACGCCTTCAAGAAGCTGATCGTCGGCGACAACCTGCGGGTGATCGCTCCCGGTCACGGCATGGGCGCGGGGGTGTTCGCGGAGGACTACTTCGCGTCGTACATCGACCAGGTCTGGGACGCCTACGGATCGAAGGACCTCAAGGTCACCACCAACGCGGGCACCTTCACCGGCCGGGTGAGCGGCGGGAAGTTCTCCTTCACGGGCCCGGCCTCGGTCTCCTTCGACAAGCCCTCCACCAAGGACGTGCTGTTCTGCGACGGCGCCCTGGCCGCGCCCAACGACGGGACCACGGGTCCGGTCGCGGCGATCCTCGGCGCGGGCTTCAACCGCTCCACGCTGCACAACGCCGACGCCCAGCCGACCACCGATCCGGCCGCCTTCTACGGCGAGGACGTCACCAACCACTACGCCAAGGCCATGCACGCGGCGACCGTGGACGGCAAGGCGTATGGCTTCGCCTTCGATGACGTGGCCGAGTTCGCGTCCTACATCCAGGACACCGCCCCGAAGGGGATCACGCTCACGCTGACTCCGTTCTAGGGGCGTCCGGCGGCTTGTGTCGCCTGCGGCGGGCTGTTCCCCTACCCGCCCCTTCCCGAAACTGGGGCTCCGCCCCAGACCCCGCTCCTCAATCGCCGGAGGGGCTGGAGGGTGGGGGTCCCCAGACCTCGCTTCTCAATCGCCGGGGGGTTGGGGGTGGGGGTGCGTCCTAGGCTCCGCTTCTCGAACGCCGGGGGGTGGGGGGGGGGGGTGCGTCCCAGGCTCCGCTCCTCGAACGCGGGAGGGGCGGGGGGCGGGGCTCCGGCCCGGAGTTCGGGGTCCGGGGGCGACGTCCCTGCCGCGCGGCGAAGCCGCATATCGGTGCCGCGGGAAGGGGCGGGGAGGGCCCGTCGGGGCGGGCAGGGTCCGGCCGGGTTCGGCACAGGGCGGCCGGGCGGGTTCGGCACAGGGCGGCCGGGCAGGTCCGAAAAAAGACGGCCGGGCGGGTCCGAAACAGGGCGGCCGGGCAGGGAGGTGTTCGTGGCGCATGGCGAGGGCGGCGCGGCGGACGGCGAGGGAGCCACTCCCTGCCCGGCGACGCGGGGGGGACGCCGGGCGGGGGCCCGGGCAGGGCGGGGCGGGCCGCATCCGCGTCAGGCGGGGCGGCCCGCCGCCGTGTCACCGCACATGGCGCCGGGCCTGGAGGGCCACCCCCAGGGCGAGCACCGTCTGAGGATCCTCCAGGTCGCTGCCCAGCAGCGACGCGATCCGGGCCAGCCGGTCGTACAGCGTCTGGCGGTTGAGGTGCAGCGTGCGGGCCGTCTCCGCCTTGCGCCCCGCATGCCGCAGATACGTCTCCAGCGTCGGCACCAGCGGCGGGCGGGCGGTGCGGTCATGGGCGAGCAGCGGACCGATCACCCGGTCCACGAAGGCGGCCAGATCGCCGTGCTCGCGCAGTCGCCACAGCAACAGGTCGACATCCAGGCTCCGTACGTCGTACCAGCCCCGGTCGGGCGGCGCTCCGCAGGCCGCGTTCGCCGCCTCCGCCGCATGCCGCAACTCGGCTCCGGCCGCGTCCCAGCCGACCGCGAGCCCGGCGACCACCACCGGCGGCCGGGCGCCGGCCCGGTCCGGCCAGGCCCGCTCCACCCCGGTCCGCAGCGCCGCCGCGATCCGCTCGGCCACCGCGCTCCGCTCGGTCGCGTCGCGCAGCCCCGCCAGCAGCGGAACCCGCCCCTCTGGAAGCCGTACGCCGAGCAGCACCGGCACCCCGACCCCGGCCAGCTCCTCCTGCACGGCTTGGGCCAGCGCCGCCCAGCTCTCCCCGCCCCCGGCCAGCGGCCGCGGATCCTCCACCAGCCGCATCACCACCGGCAGCAGCGGCCCGCCCGGGCCCGGCCGGAAGCCCAGCACCCGGGCCTGCGCGGGGGCGTCCGACGCCTCGATCCGGCCCTCGGCGAGATCGGTGAGGAAGTCCCCGCGCCCGCGCGCCGCCAGCTCCTCCTCCTGACGCGCCCGCAGCAGCACCACCGCCAGCAGATCCGCCGTCCGCTCGGCGGCGATCCGGTGCACCGGGCCCAGCGGCCCGGCCACCGGAAGGACGGTCAGCCGAGCCCGTACGGCACCGGGTCCGGGCCCGCCGCCCGGGATGTCCGCGATCACGCTGCCCGCCGGCGGCTCGGGCCGCTCGGCCGCACGCGGCGCCCGCAGCCCCTCCCACACCTGGAGCGGATCGGCCGCGCCCGCCGGGGGCGTGCCGTCCGGCCCGGCCGCGTACAGCAGCCGTCCGTCGGGGGTCTCGAGGAAGACCGGATTGGCCGCGAAGGCGGCGAAGTGGCGCAGGATCTCCGGCACCCCGCCGCCGCGCAGCAGCACCTCGGTGGCCTGCCGGTGCACCACGTCGGCCTGGCGCAGCAGGGCGTAGTGCTCATTGACGATCTCGGTGTGGATCTCCTCGGTGACCGTCACGAACGGCACCTCGCGATGGAGCTGCACCAGCGGCAGCCCGCACGAGCGGGCGGTGTCCACGACGGGCCCCGGCAGGGTGCGGAACCGGGGGCCCAGCTCCACCACCAGGGCCGCGATGCCCCGGTCGGCGAGCCGGCGGACGAAGGCGCGCTGCTCGGCGGGGCGCGGCCCGACCCCGAGGCCGGTGGTCAGCAGCAGCTCACCGCCCTTGAGCAGCGCGGCGATGTTCGGCGCCTCGCCCGCGTGCACCCAGCGCACCGGGCGGTCCAGCAGCTCCTGCCCGGACACCACCTCGGGGAGCCCACGGTGCAGGGCGGGAAGGCCGAGGGCCCGCGCCACGGTGATCGTTCCCTCTGGTTCCATGCCGCCACGCTAAGCGCTCCGCGGGAAGCGTCGCGAGGTGCGGTCGTTCGTCCGCGGCTGCGTTGTGGCTGGTCGCGCCCACGCGGCGGAGCCGCATATCGACACAGCCTCGCGCCCCTTCGGGGCGCTCAGCCGCCTGTTCGATGCCCAGCCTGGCCCGCCTGGCGGACACCGCCCGGCGGGCCAGGCCCGGATGTGGGGGGCCCGGGCCCCCGAGGGCCCGGGCCGGGGGCTCAGCCTCCGTACGCGCCGGACGCCGTGAGACGCAGCGCGGTGTCGATCAGCGGCACATGGCTGAACGCCTGCGGGAAGTTGCCCACCAGACGCTGGTTGTGCGAGTCCCACTCCTCGGACAGCAGCCCGAGGTCATTGCGGAGCCCGAGCAGCTTCTCGAAGAGCTTGCGGGCCTCGTCCACCCGGCCGATCATCGCCAGGTCGTCGGCGAGCCAGAACGAGCAGGCCAGGAAGGCCCCTTCGTCGCCCTCGAGGCCGTCCACCCCGGCGTCCTCGCCCGCGGTGGGGTAGCGCATCACGAAGCCGTCCTCGGTCGACAGCTCCCGCTGGATCGCCTCGATGGTGCCGATGACCCGCTTGTCGTCCGGCGGCAGGAAGCCCATCTGCGGGATGAGCAGCAGCGAGGCGTCCAGCTCCTTGGAGCCGTAGGACTGGGTGAAGGTGTTCCGCTCGGCGTCGTAGCCCCGCTCGCAGACGTCCCGGTGGATCTCGTCGCGCAGCTCCCGCCAGCGCTCCAACGGCCCGTCCACATCGCCGGATTCGATCAGCTTGACGGTGCGGTCGACCGCGACCCAGGCCATCACCTTGGAGTGCACGAAGTGGCGGCGCGGCCCGCGCACCTCCCAGATGCCCTCGTCCGGCTCGTCCCAGTGCTCCTCGAGGTAGCGGATCAGCTTCAGCTGGAGCACGCTCGCGTAGTCGTTGCGCGCCAGGCCCGTCATATGGGCCAGGTGCAGCGCCTCGGTGACCTCGCCGTAGACGTCGAGCTGGACCTGGCCCGCCGCGCCGTTGCCGATCCGGACCGGCTGGGAGTTCTCGAAGCCGGGCAGCCAGGTCAGCTCGGCCTCGGACAGCTCCCGCTCGCCCGCGATGCCGTACATGATCTGGAGGTTCTCCGGGTCGCCCGCGACCGCGCGGAGCAGCCATTCGCGCCAGGCGCGGGCCTCCTCGCGGTAGCCGGTGCGCAGCAGCGAGGAGAGGGTGATCGCCGCGTCCCGCAGCCAGGTGAAGCGGTAGTCCCAGTTCCGGACGCCGCCGATCTCCTCGGGCAGGGAGGTGGTGGGCGCCGCGACGATGCCGCCGGTGGGGGCGTAGGTCAGCGCCTTGAGCGTGATCAGCGAGCGGACCACCGCGTCCCGGTAGGGGCCGTGGTACGTGCAGTGCTCGACCCACTCCCGCCAGAACGCCTCGGTGGCCTCCAGCGCGACCTCCGGCTCCGGCAGGGCGGGCGGCTCGTTGTGCGAGGGCTGCCAGCTGATGGTGAAGGCGATCCGGTCGCCGGGGCCCACCGTGAAGTCGGAGTAGGTGGTGAGGTCCTTGCCGTAGGTGTCGGCCTCGGTGTCCAGCCATACCGAGTCAGGACCGGCGACGGCGACGGTACGGGTGTCCACCCGGTGCACCCAGGGCACGACCCAGCCGTAGGAGAACCGCATCCGCAGCGCGGAGCGCATCGGCACCCGGCCGCTGACCCCCTCGACGATCCGCACCAGTTGCGGGGCGCCGTCACGGGGCGGCATGAAGTCGATCACGCGGACCGTGCCGCGCGGGGTGTCCCACTCCGACTCCAGGACCAGGGAGTCGCCGCGGTAGCGGCGGCGGTCGGCGGCGGGCGGCCCGCTTCCCGCGGGGGCGGCGGGCCCCAGCCGCCAGAAACCGTGTTCCTCAGTGCCCAGCAGACCGGCGAAGACGGCATGGGAGTCGAACCGCGGCAGGCACAGCCAGTCGACGGTCCCGTCTCTGCAGACGAGGGCGGCCGTCTGCATATCACCAATCAGTGCGTAATCCTCGATACGCCCGGCCACGTGCATTCCCCATTCGAACGGCCGTATCACCCCGGAGGGCGGTTCTTACGGTCTCGGAAAATTCTGACGAGCTCTTGTTCCGGGGGCGTGCTGGTGGTGCCGTGCCGGGGTGGCTCGCATGCGTGCGTCCGATGAGGATACGACGGACAACGGTGATCCGCTTGAGCCCGTCCACATCGTGGCTCGCATCTCACGCCCGATCGGGTGGCCAGGTCACGCATGGTGTTCGGGCGGTTGCGCAGACCGAACGCGGGAACCAGGTCAGCAGCGACCGCTCCGGGGCGCTGATACCCTGGTAGCCCGTGGAGCGGCGGGCACAAAACCCCCGAACCTCAGCGGCGGCGCCCCCGGACCCCGGAACGGCTGCCGTACGCACCCTCACGACGCGACCACGGGAGCCCCCTCTTGGCCATTGCCGCTAAGCCCATGACGACCAAGCACCTCTTCGTCACCGGGGGTGTCGCCTCTTCACTCGGCAAGGGCCTTACCGCCTCCAGTCTGGGGGCGCTGCTGAAGGCGCGCGGTCTGCGCGTCACTATGCAGAAGCTCGATCCGTATCTGAATGTCGACCCGGGCACGATGAACCCCTTCCAGCACGGCGAGGTGTTCGTCACCAACGACGGCGCCGAGACCGATCTGGACATCGGCCACTACGAGCGCTTCCTCGACGTCGACCTCGACGGCTCGGCCAATGTGACCACCGGACAGGTCTACTCCACCGTAATCGCCAAGGAGCGGCGCGGTGAGTACCTCGGGGACACGGTGCAGGTCATCCCGCACATCACCAACGAGATCAAGCACCGCATCCGGCGCATGGCCACCGACGACGTGGACGTCGTCATCACCGAGGTCGGCGGCACCGTCGGCGACATCGAGTCGCTGCCCTTCCTGGAGGCCGTCCGCCAGGTCCGGCACGAGGTCGGCCGGGACAACGTGTTCGTGGTGCACATCTCCCTGCTGCCCTACATCGGCCCGTCCGGCGAGCTGAAGACCAAGCCCACCCAGCACTCGGTGGCCGCGCTGCGCAACATCGGCATCCAGCCGGACGCGATCGTGCTGCGAGCCGACCGCGAGGTCCCCACCTCCATCAAGCGCAAGGTCTCGCTGATGTGTGACGTGGACGACGCCGCCGTGGTCGCCGCCATCGACGCCAAGTCGATCTACGACATCCCCAAGGTGCTGCACTCCGAGGGCCTGGACGCCTATGTCGTCCGCAAGCTGGACCTGCCCTTCCGCGACGTGGACTGGACCCAGTGGGACGACCTGCTGAAGCGGGTCCACGAGCCCGACCACGAGATCACCGTGGCGCTCGTCGGCAAGTACATCGACCTGCCCGACGCCTATCTCTCCGTCACCGAGGCGCTGCGCGCCGGCGGCTTCGCCAACAACGCCCGCGTGAAGATCAAGTGGGTCACCTCCGACGACTGCAAGACGGCGGCCGGCGCCCGGGAGCAGCTCGACGGCGTGGACGCGGTCTGCATCCCCGGTGGCTTCGGCGACCGCGGTGTCATCGGTAAGGTCGGCGCGATCACCTACGCCCGGGAGAACAAGATCCCGGTGCTGGGCCTCTGCCTGGGACTCCAGTGCATCGTCATCGAGGCGGCGCGCAACCTCGCGGGCATCGAGGGCGCCAACTCCACCGAGTTCGAGCCCGCCACCACCGACCCGGTGATCTCCACCATGGCCGAGCAGCTCGACATCGTCGCGGGCGAGGGCGACATGGGCGGCACCATGCGGCTGGGCATGTACCCGGCCAAGCTGGCCGAAGGCTCGATCGTCCGCGAGGTCTACGACAACCAGCCGTATGTCGAGGAGCGCCACCGCCACCGCTACGAGGTCAACAACTCCTACCGCGGTGAGCTGGAGAAGAAGGCCGGGATCGTCTTCTCCGGCACATCCCCGGACAACAAGCTGGTGGAGTACGTGGAGTACCCGCGCGAGGTCCACCCCTATCTGGTCGGCACCCAGGCCCACCCCGAGCTGCGCTCCCGCCCGACCCGTCCGCACCCGCTCTTCGCGGGCCTGGTGAAGGCGGCGGTCGAGCGACAGGTCGCAGCTCAGACGCCGGGCGTAAGCGCCTGACCGTTGACGCGGGACGCAGGCGTCCGACCGTTACGGTTGGCGGGGGCGGGCGGCCGGCGCGGCCCACCGCCCCGTCAACCGCACGCGGAAAGGACGCTGAGGCAAGCATGCGCATCCAGGACACCCCCGAGGAATGGCCGGTCACCGCCACCGCCACGCCGTTCACCGGCAACAAGACGAGCGTGCGCACGGACGAGGTGGAGATGCCCGACGGGAGTCGGGCCAAGCGCGACTACCAGGTCCACCCCGGCTCCGTCGCCGTCCTCGCCCTGGACAGGGATGACCACGTGCTCGTGCTGCGGCAGTACCGGCACCCGGTCCGCCAGCGGCTGTGGGAGATCCCGGCCGGTCTCCTGGACATCCCCGGAGAGAACCCGCTGCACGCCGCCCAGCGGGAGCTGTACGAGGAGGCGCACGTCAAGGCCGAGGACTGGCGGGTCCTCATCGACCTCTACACCTCGCCCGGCGGCTGTGACGAGGCCGTGCGGATCTTCCTGGCCCGGGAGATCTCCGTGGCCGAGGGCGAGCGGTTCGAGGTCTCCGAGGAGGAGGCCGACATGGAGCTCGCCCGGGTGTCCCTGGAGGAGCTGGTGCGCGGCGCCCTCGCGGGCGAGCTGCACAACAACTGCCTCGCGACGGGCGCGCTGGCGCTGCGGGCGGCGCTCTCCGGCGACGGCGTCGACGCCCTCCGGCCCGCCGACGCCTCCTGGCCGGCCCGGCCCTTCGACGCCTGACCCACTGATGGGGCGCACGGGCCCCACTCGGCCTCGGTGAAGATCCGATGGAGTGATTTTCGGTCCGTGCTGTGGGCCGCGAGTACCGGGTAGCTGACGCGGAGTGAACTACGCTCATAGTGAGCCGAAGGGGCTCGTACGCGCAGGTGGACGGGAGTGGGCCCGTGGCGGAGCAGGCGGTCGACACCGATGGGGAGCCGGCGGCCCCAGGGAAGCGGCAGCCGCCGCCCACCGTGTCCGCTTCATCCGCTTCGTCCGCCCCCGGCCGTCCGCCGGAGTCCGCTCCCGGCCGTCCGCCGGAGTCCGTCCCCGGCCGTCCGCCCAAAGATGAGACGTCCTCCTCCGACACCCCGCCGCGGCAACGGCGCTCCACCGCCGACGCCCAGGACGGCGGGGTGTGGAGCGGGGCGACCAGGGCCGTGCTGTTCGCGGCGGCGGCCTCCGTGGGGCGGGGGTTCGCCGGGCGGCGGCGGGAGCTGCTCTCGCTGCGGGCCGACATCGAGCGCGCGGGTCTGGACACCCTCGCCGGCCGCAAGGCCGCCCGCAGCCGGGTGCTGCTGATCGCGGGCCGCCCCGGCTGGGGCCGTACGGCACTGGCCGAGGAGCTCGCCCGACGGCTCGCCGACGACTACCCCGACGGGGTGCTGAGCGCCCGGCTGACCACCTCCGCCGGTGATCCCGTCTCCACCGAGCGCACCGCCCGTGAGCTGCTGGGACGGCTCGGCGTGAGCGCCCCGCCGGGGGCGGACGAGGACGATCTGAGTGAGGCGCTGCGCGAGGCGCTCGACGGCAGGCGGGTGCTGCTGCTGCTCGACGACGTGGCCGGGGCCGAGCAGGTGGACGCCCTGCTGCCCGACGAGCCCGACTGCCTGGTGGTCGCCGTCTCGCGCGGCCCGCTGACCGGGGTGCCGGATGTGCGTCCGTGCACGGTGGGCGGGCTGGATGTGAGCGCGGCGGTCGGGCTGCTGGCGCAGTACACCGGGCCCACCCGGATCACCTGCGATCCGGTGGCCGCGCAGTCCCTGGTCGAGGAGTGCGCGGGCCAGCCCGCGGCGCTCGTCCTGGTCGGCGGCTGGCTCGCCGCCCGCCCGCAGGCGTCGGTGGCCGACGCCCTGGCCCGGCTGTGCGAACTGCCGCCGGACGAGGGCGACCACGACCACGGCGCCCGCCCGCTGACCCGCGCCTTCCGGCTGGCCTACGCCGCGCTGCCGTCGGCCGTCGCCCGGATGCTGCGGCTGCTGGTACTGGCGCCCGGCGGATCGGCCGACGCCCAGATCGCCTCCGCGCTGGCCGGCTGCTCGGTGGCGGACGGCGAGGCGGCGCTGGAGGGCTTCGCCGCGTACGGGATGCTGCGCCCGCGCGGCCCCGGCCGCTACCTGGTGCCCGGCTGTCTCGATCCGCTGCTGCGGGAGCGGCTGGCGGCCGAGGAGCGCCCGGCGGAGGTGGAGCTGGCGCGGGCGCGGATGCTGGAGCGCGCCGTACGGCAGCTGCACGCCTGCCGGCTGGCCGCCGAGCCAGCGGGTTCCCCGGGCCGGAAGAAGCTGGCCGGGATGCCGAAGCCGCTGCGGTTTTCGTCGTCGGCGGAGGCGGCCGGCTGGCTGGAGGAGCGGCTGCCCACGCTGATCGAGGCCGCCCGGCTGGCCGTCGAGACCGGTCAACTCGACACCCTGGCACGGCGGTTGGTGGCCGCGCTGACCCACGCCCTGACCGCCCACCGGGGCTTCGACGGCGCGGCGGTGGAGCTGTACGGGCTGCATCAGCTGGTGCTGGACGTGGCCCGGCGCCGCGATCTGCCGGTGGAGCGGGCGGCCGCGCTGCTGAACCTCGGCGATCTGGACGGTGGGGCGGGCCGGGTGGACAAGGCGCTCGCCCGCTACAAGAGCGCCCTGGAGGCCGCCCGCGCCTCGGGCGATCCGTATACGACCGGGCGTGCGCTGGAGTCGATCGGCGGCACGTACCAGGCGCTGGAGGACTGGCACCGGGCGGCCGACTGGTTCGGACGCGCCCTGGAGCTGCGGCTGAGCCGCCGCGACACGCCCGCGGCGGCCCGGCTGTACGCACGGCTCGGCACCGTCCACGGCTACGCCGGGCGGTGGGGCGAGGCGCTGCGCGACTGGCGCGCCGCCGCGGCCGCCTGCCGCCGGGCGGACGACCGGCCGGGGTATGCCCGGGCGCTCAGCGGTACCGCGGACGCCCAGGAGCGGTCGGGCCGGCCGAGGGAGGCGCTGCGCACCTGGGCGGAGACCGCCGCGGCCGCCCGGACCTGCGGTGACACCGGGCTGCACGCCGAGCTGGCGCGCCATGCGGCGGACGCGATGGACCGGCTCGGCGGGGATCCCGCGGTGGCGCGGTCGCTGCGGCGAACCGCCCGGAGGATCGAGGCGGGCGAGGCGGAAGACACCGGTCCGTCACCTCAGAGTGGGGACTGAAACCCTGTCGACCTACGAAATCAGTAGTGGTCTTCCAAAAGATTGATGCATTGCAAGGCTAGACAGCGCGACGTCCTTCATTAGACTGGCTGTACCGCGATTGTTGCGGTCGTCTCCGGCATGCGGACGCATCTGCCGGTTTGCCTGTCTATGGTCGATGGTGTATTGGCCCATGGCCGGCTATGGCGATATGTTCCTTTTCCCCCATTCAAGGACCGTGATCGACGTGAAGGTCGGTATCCCCCGCGAGGTCAAGAACAACGAGTTCCGTGTGGCCATCACCCCCGCCGGTGTGCACGAGCTGGTCCGAGGCGGCCATGAGGTCGTCATCGAGCGGAGTGCGGGCCTCGGCTCGTCCATCACGGACGAGGAGTACACCGCCGCCGGTGCGCACATCCTCGGCACCGCCGACGAGGTCTGGGCCACGGCCGACCTGCTGCTGAAGGTCAAGGAGCCCGTCGCGGAGGAGTACCACCGGCTGCGCAAGGGCCAGACGCTCTTCACCTATCTGCACCTGGCCGCCTCCCGGGCCTGCACCGACGCGCTGCTGGAGTCCGGCACCACCGCCATCGCCTACGAGACGGTCGAGACCGCGAACCGCGCCCTGCCGCTGCTCGCGCCGATGTCCGAGGTCGCGGGCCGGATCGCGCCGCAGGTCGGCGCGTACCACCTGATGCGCTCGGCCGGCGGCCGCGGTGTGCTGCCCGGCGGGGTGCCGGGTGTGGCCGCCGGGCGGGCCGTGGTCATCGGCGGTGGCGTCTCCGGGTGGAACGCCGCCCAGATCGCCATCGGCATGGGCTTCCACGTCACCCTGCTCGACAAGGACATCAACAAGCTGCGCGAGGCCGACCGGATCTTCGGCAACCGGGTGCAGACCATCGCCTCCAACGCCTATGAGCTGGAGAAGGCCGTCCTCGATGCCGACCTGGTCATCGGCGCGGTGCTCATCCCGGGCGCCAAGGCGCCCAAGCTGGTCACCAACGAGCTGGTGTCCCGGATGAAGCCGGGAAGTGTCCTTGTCGACATCGCGATCGACCAGGGCGGCTGCTTCGAGGACTCCCGTCCCACCACCCACGCCGAGCCGACCTTCGAGGTCCACAACTCGGTCTTCTACTGCGTGGCCAACATGCCCGGCGCGGTGCCGAACACCTCCACCCACGCGCTCACCAACGCCACGCTCCCGTACATCGTGGAGCTGGCCAACCGCGGCTGGCGGGAGGCGCTGCGCAGGGACGCCGCGCTGGCCAAGGGGCTCAACACCCATGAGGGCCAGGTCGTCTACGGCCCGGTCGCCGAGGCCCATGAGCTGCCCGCCGTCGAACTGGGCTCGCTGATCGGCTGAATGGCGCCCGGAGTTCACCGGCCCCGGTCGCCGGGGCCCGTCGACCCGGGTTGCCGGACGGTCAACACCGACCGTCAACCACATGTCAACATCGGGCATCCGGCCGGGTCTTGTCGAAGGACGAGGCCCGGCCGAAGGTGTGTCCGCTGTGCCCCGTATCGCCTGCGGACCACCGCTCGGCCAACTCGCCCTAAATGCAACTATTCAGACGCTTTATGCGGTGGTGAAATCTCCGCGGCACCGTTCACACGCCCTTGACATCGGGGTGTTCGATTGCCGACACATCGTGCCGTGTCCGGTGGATTGTGTTGCTGCGGACCGGTGACACGCCATAGAGTCGCCAACCGTCGGCATGGTGTCACGCTGACCTATAGAGAAATTTCCTGGTCACCAAGGAGGTAGGACGACTTGTGAATGAGTCGACATTTTCTCCCGGGGGTGGTCAACCAGGACCGGCTGCGCGGGGCCAGGGCCCCTCGGGGCTCGAGGCTGTCGGCTCCGTCGCTGTCCGTACCTTCGCAACCCGCCAGAGCCCGACGACAGCCCACCAGAGCCACAGCATGGACGGCCATCACGTGAACGCCATGGCCGGCGACCAGGGGGGCACGGATCCCGCCCGCTTCGCCGACTACGACGACCTCCCCGACGGGCACTTCTACGACCCGGACGCGGAGTACGAGCCAGACCCCGAATACGCGGCCACGCTCGCACCCGACGCTGCCCGTCAGCGCCGCGAGCGGATCGGCCCCACCGGGCGTCCGCTGCCGTACTTCCCGATCCCCGGGCCGCTGACCGACCACGGTCCCGCGAAGATCATCGCGATGTGCAACCAGAAGGGCGGGGTCGGCAAGACCACCTCCACCATCAACCTGGGCGCGGCCCTGGCCGAGTACGGCCGCCGGGTCCTGCTCGTCGACTTCGACCCGCAGGGCGCCCTGTCGGTCGGCCTCGGGGTCAACCCGATGGAGCTCGACCTCACGGTCTACAACCTGCTCATGGAGCGGGGCATGTCGGCCGACGAGGTGCTGCTGAAGACGGCCGTGCCCAACATGGACCTGCTGCCCAGCAATATCGACTTGTCGGCCGCCGAGGTGCAGCTGGTGAGCGAGGTCGCCCGGGAGTCGACCCTCCAGCGCGCGCTCAAGCCGCTGATGGCCGACTACGACTACATCGTCATCGACTGCCAGCCCTCGCTCGGTCTGCTCACCGTCAACGCGCTGACCGCCGCGCACAAGGTGATCGTGCCGCTGGAGTGCGAGTTCTTCGCGCTGCGCGGTGTGGCGTTGCTCACGGAGACGATCGAGAAGGTCCAGGAGCGGCTCAACCCCGACCTGGAGCTGGACGGCATCCTCGCCACGATGTACGACTCGCGCACCGTGCACAGCCGTGAGGTCCTCGCCCGCGTGGTCGAGGCGTTCGACGATCACGTCTACCACACGGTCATCGGCCGTACGGTCCGCTTCCCCGAGACCACGGTCGCGGGTGAGCCGATCACCACGTACGCGTCCAACTCCGTCGGTGCCGCCGCCTATCGCCAGCTCGCCAGGGAGGTGCTCGCCCGGTGTCACGCCGAGTGAGTCTGCCGGGAGCCGACGAACTGTTCCGCACCACGGGAGGGATGGGCCTCCAGTCCTCCGCTCCCGCCGCCGGGCGCCGCCAGGCGAACGGCGAGGGCCCCCGGGTGCCCCCGCCCGCCGCCGAACCCGACGTGGGCGCCGAGCCGCGCGAAGGGCAGGAGCAGCGCGGGGACGGTGAACAGTCCGGCTCGGGCGAACACACGGGACGGGAGACGGCCTCCCAGGACGCGGTCGGCGAGCGGCGCCCCGCCGCCGGGGACCGGCCCAAGGGCCGTCAGGCCCAGGGCGGTTCGGCCACGGCCGAGCAGAACGGCCCGGCCCGCCGCCGCGCCCGTACGCCGAACCGCAGGCCCAGCGGGCGCGAGCGCCACGACGAGAAGATCACCGTCTATGTCTCCGCCGAGGAGCTGATGGACCTCGAGCACGCGCGCCTGGTGCTCCGCGGCGAGCACGGGCTCGCCGTCGACCGCGGCCGGATCGTCCGTGAGGCGGTCGCGGTCGTCCTCGCCGACCTGGAGTCGCGCGGCGACGCGAGCATCCTGGTGCGCCGCCTCCGCGGCCGTTGACCGGGCCGGGCGATAGCCTGCCCGGTCGTACGGGCTGCCCCGCCCGGCCCTGAGCACCCTGGACCGCGATGCCGACGAACGACACCCCCGCCCCGCCGCCCCGCCCCTCCCGCCGCACCCTCGGCCGGGGGCCCGGCACGGCGCCGCCCGGGACGGGTCCGGACCGGTCCACCGAGCCGTCGCTTCCACAGGATGCCTCTCAGAGCCCCGCTCCGCCCCCGGCGGAGGATGCGGCCGAAGAGCCGCAGAACGGCGCCCAGACGGCGCCCGAGGCCCCTGCTGAGCCGTCCGAGGCGCCTGCCCCGCCCGTTGCGCTCGTTGCGTCCGCCGTGCCCGTAGCGCCCGAGGAGCGCGGGACGCGCGAGGTCGTCGTAGAGCCCGAGGCGCCCGCCGCACCCGAGGCCGTCGCGGAGCCTGAGCCGGTGCACGCGCGGGCCGACCTCGACGCGGCACCCCCAGCGGGCGGGCACGGCGGTGAGGCGGCCGGGGCGGCGAGCGGCGAGGCTGATGCGAGCAGTAGGGCTGACGCGAGTGGTGGGGGCGGTCAGGGCGAGGCGCCGGCCCAGGACGGTGGCAACCGGTTCACCGTGCGGCTTGACAACTTCGAGGGGCCCTTCGACCTCCTCCTCCAGCTGATCTCCAAGCACAAGCTGGACGTCACCGAGGTCGCCCTCTCCAAGGTCACCGACGAGTTCATGGCCCATATCCGCGCCATGGGGCCGGACTGGGACCTCGACCAGACCACCGAGTTCCTCGTCGTCGCGGCGACCCTGCTGGATCTCAAGGCGGCCAGGCTGCTGCCCGCCGCCGAGGTCGAGGACGAGGCGGACCTGGCGCTGCTGGAGGCGCGCGATCTGCTCTTCGCCCGGCTGCTCCAGTACCGCGCGTACAAACAGATCGCGGACATCTTCAACGACCGGCTGACCGCCGAGGCGGCCCGGCACCCCCGTACCGTCGGCCTGGAGCCGCACCACGCCGAGCTGCTCCCCGACGTCGTCATCAGCATCGGCCCCGAGGGCTTCGCCAAGCTGGCCGTCAAGGCGATGCAGCCCAAGCCCAAGCCGCAGGTCTACGTCGACCACATCCACGCCCCGCTGGTCAGCGTCCGGGAGCAGGCCGAGGTGGTGGTCGCGCGGCTGCGGGAGCTGGGGGAGGCGACCTTCGCCGCGCTCACCGAGGACGCTCCCGACGTCCTTACGGTCGTCGCGCGCTTCCTGGCGCTCCTGGAGCTCTACCGGGAGCGCGCGATCCTCCTGGACCAGCCGGAGGCGCTGGGGTCGCTCATGGTCCGCTGGACGGGCGAGGCGGGTGAGCGGCCACTGGTCACCGACGAGTTCGACCAGGAGGCCAAGCCCCGTAAGGAGCCCGAGAAGGAGACGGCCACGTCCGAGAAGGAGAAGGAAGAGGTAGCGAGTTGAGCGAGCAGCGGACACCCGCCGGGCTCTCCGAGGTCGCCGAGCTGGACCTCAAGCCCGCCCTGGAGGCCGTCCTCATGGTCGTCGACGAGCCCGCCACCGAGGAGAACCTCGCCAAGGTCCTCCAGCGGCCGCGTCGCGCCGTCGCGGACGCGCTGCGCGAGCTGGCCGACGAGTACGCGACCCAGGGCCGGGGCTTCGAGCTGCGGCTGGTCGCGGGCGGCTGGCGCTACTACACGCGCCCGGCCTACGCCGCCGCCGTCGAGGGGTTCGTCCTGGACGGCCAGCAGGCCCGGCTCACCCAGGCCGCTTTGGAAACCCTCGCGGTGGTCGCGTACCGTCAGCCGGTCAGCCGTTCCCGAGTCTCGGCCGTCCGCGGCGTCAACTGCGATGGCGTGATGCGGACCCTCCTCCAGCGGGGCCTGGTCGAGGAGGCGGGCACGGAACCCGAAACAGGTGCGATCCTGTACAGGACGACGAACTACTTCCTGGAGCGGATGGGCCTGCGGGGGCTGGACGAGCTCCCGGAGCTCGCGCCGTTCCTCCCCGAGGCGGACGCGGTCGAGGGCGAGTCCCAGGAGGGCGTGCCGTCGTTCGATCCGGACGCCATCGACAGCGATGACGCGCAGGACGACGCAGAACGCACGACGACGTAGAACACCGAGCCGACAGCGGCCACTCTCAGACGGAAACTTGATGCGAAGCAGCGGCAGGAACAGCAGGGGCAGCGGTAGCGGCGGCAAGAACTACCGAGGCGCGGGGAACAGGCGCGACGAGCAGCAGCAGCGCGCCGGCCGCCCCCGCCCCGAAGAGCGCCGCTACGACGCGGGCGGCGGCCCCAAGGCGGGCCCCAAGGGCTCCCAGGGCGGACCCAAGGGCTCCCAGGGGTCTCAGGGCGGCCCCAGGACGGGCTCCCAGGGCTCCCAGGGCGGCGGCCCCAAGGCCGGTGGCCCCAAGGGTGGCGGCCGTGGCCGCAAGCCGGGCCCGGCCCGTCCGCGCGAGTACGAGGCGCAGATAGAGGAGCGCAACCGTGCCCGCCACGACAAGCCGCGGGTCAAGATGCCCAAGACCTTCGGTGAGCAGGAGGGTGAGCGGCTCCAGAAGGTGCTCGCCCGCGCGGGCATGGGCTCGCGCCGCGCCTGTGAGGAGCTGATCGACCAGGCCCGGGTCGAGGTCAACGGCAAGATCGTGACCGAGCAGGGGCTGCGCGTCGACCCCGAGAAGGACGAGATCAAGGTCGACGGGCTGACCGTGGCCACCCAGTCGTACCTCTTCTTCGCGCTGAACAAGCCCGCCGGTGTCGTCTCCACCATGGAGGACCCCGACGGCCGCCAGTGCCTGGGCGACTATGTGACCAACCGCGAGACCCGGCTCTTCCACGTCGGCCGCCTCGACACCGAGACCGAGGGCATCATCCTGCTCACCAACCACGGTGAGCTGGCCCACCGCCTCACCCACCCCCGCTACGGCGTGCGGAAGACCTATCTCGCCGCCATCCAGGGCCCGCTCCCGCGCGACCTGGGCAAGCGGCTCAAGAGCGGCATCGAGCTCGAGGACGGCTACGCCCGCGCCGACCACTTCCGGGTGGTGCAGAACACCGGCAAGAACTATCTGGTCGAGGTGAGCCTGCACGAGGGCCGCAAGCACATCGTGCGGCGGATGCTCGCCGAGGCCGGCTTCCCGGTCGACAAGCTGGTGCGGACGGCCTTCGGCCCGATCGCGCTCGGCGACCAGAAGTCCGGCTGGCTGCGCCGGCTGACCAACACCGAGGTCGGCATGCTCATGCGCGAGGTCGAGCTCTGATCCGGACCCGGCGCCGCTGACGGACCCGGCGCCGTTGAGGGCCCCGGCCGTCGGCGGGCCGCCGCGTCTCGACCAGCGGTCGCCCCGGGAGCCTGTCCGACCCGCTCGTTACGCTGATCGGGAGTGCGGCCGAACACCGCGGCCGCGTCCGACGCACAACAGGCACAGCGCGCACAGGGGAGCGAGACGTGGCGGTACGAGCGGTCCGCGGGGCCGTCCAGCTGGACCGGGACGAGCCGGAGCACATGCATGAGCAGGTCTCCGCGCTGCTGACCGCCATCCTGGAGCGGAACACCCTCGACCCGGACGACCTGATCAGCGTGTGGTTCACGGCCACTCCCGATCTGCACAGCGACTTCCCGGCGGTCGCCGCCCGCAAGCTGGGCATCACCGACGTACCGCTGATCTGCGCCCAGGAGCTGGACATACAAGGGGCCATGCCCCGCGTCGTCCGCATCCTGGCGCATGTCGAGACCTCCCTGTCCAAGTCCGATGTCGCCCATGTCTACCTGGGCGCCGCCGGCTCCCTCCGCAAGGACATCGCCCAATGAGAACCGCCCTCGTCATCGGCACCGGCCTGATCGGCACCTCCGCCGCGCTGGCCCTGGCCGGCCGCGGCGTCCAGGTGCACCTCGCCGACCACGACGAGGCCCAGGCGCGCACCGCCGAGGCGCGCGGCGCCGGGACTCAGGGCCAGCCCGAGGGGCCCGTGGACCTGGCGATCGTCGCCGTGCCCCCGGCGTACGTGGCGGTGACGGTGGCCGATGTGCTGCGCCGCGGCCTGGCCCGCGGCGTCCTGGACGTCGCCAGCGTCAAGGGCGGCCCGCGCCGTGAGCTGGAGGCCCTGGGCTGCGATCTGACCCGCTACATCGGCACGCATCCGATGGCGGGCCGGGAGCGCTCCGGGCCGCTGGCCGCCACCGCCGACCTCTTCGAGGGGCGGCCCTGGGTGCTCACACCCACCGGCGGCACCGACACCGAGGTGCTCAACCTCGCGCTCGAACTGGTCGCGCTGTGCCGGGCGGTGCCCGTGGTGATGGAGGACGAGGCCCACGACCGGGCGGTGGCGCTCGTCTCGCACACCCCCCACCTGCTGTCCAGCATGGTCGCCGCGCGGCTCCAGGACGCCGATGAGACGGCGGTCCGGCTGTGCGGGCAGGGCATCCGCGACGTCACCAGGATCGCGGCCTCCGACCCCGCCATGTGGATCGACATCCTGTCCGCCAACCCCGGCCCGGTGGCCGATGTGCTCGCCGCCGTCGCCGCCGACCTGGACGAGACGGTACGGGCGCTGCGCGCGCTCCAGTCCGCCGACGAGGCCAAGCGCGGCGGCGGCGCGGCCGGGATCGAGGACGTGCTGCGCCGGGGCAACGCCGGGCGCGAGCGGGTGCCGGGCAAGCACGGCGCCGCCTCGGCCGTCTATGAGACCGTGACGGTGCTCATCGGCGACCAGCCGGGCGAGCTGGCCCGGATCTTCGCCGACGCGGGCCGGGCGGGTGTCAACATCGAGGACGTCCGGATCGAGCACGCCACCGGGCAGCAGGCCGGTCTGATCCAGCTGGTGGTCGAGCCCTCGGCGGCCCCGGGGCTCACCCAGGCCCTGCGGGAGCGGGGATGGTCCATCCGGCAGTAGCGGCGGAGCGGACCCGCCCACGGCCCCGGCCCGGGGCCGTCCCCCAGGGTGCGAAGCCGCCCGGAGGAAGCCAGTAACCTTGTCCGAGGCTCACATGGCCCGTTCAACTCAGCCCCGTGCACACGAAAGGTGTCTGTCACCGTGGAAACCGCCGCCCGGACCGCCCCGGCCGCAGTGATTGTCGCGATCGACGGCCCCGCAGGCACGGGCAAGTCCAGTACCTCGAAGGCCGTCGCCGCCAAGCTGGGCCTGGGCTACCTGGACACCGGCGCCCAGTACCGGGCGATCACCTGGTGGATGGTGGCCAACGGCATCGACGTCGAGGACGCCGTGGCCGTGGCCGACGCCGCGGGCAAGCCCGCCATCGTCTCCGGCACCCACCCGGCCAACCCGACGATCACCGTCGACGGCACCGATGTCTCCGGGCCGATCCGCACCCAGGAGGTCACCTCGCGGGTCAGCGCGGTCAGCGCGGTGCCCGAGGTGCGGACCGTGATCACCGAGCTCCAGCGGACCATCGCCGCCGAGGCGCCGCGCGGCATCGTGGTCGAGGGCCGGGACATCGGCACCACGGTCCTCCCGGACGCCGACCTCAAGATCTTCCTGACCGCCTCCCCGGAGGTCCGGGCGGCCCGCCGCAGCGGTGAGCTGAAGGGCAAGGAGGCCGGCGACCTGGCCGCCACCCAGGCCGCGCTGGCCAAGCGGGACGCCCTGGACTCGGGCCGCAAGACCTCGCCGCTGGCCAAGGCGGACGACGCGGTCGAGGTGGACACCTCCGAGCTCACCCTCGACCAGGTCATCGAGTGCGTGGTCACCCTCGTCGAGGAGAAGCGGACGGTCGCGTGAGCACCACCGACGGGACACTTCCCAGCGCGGCCGGGGCCGCCGTGGGTCGGCGGATCGGCATCGGTCTGATGTACGGGCTGTGGCGGCCGCGGGTGCTGGGCGCGTGGCGGATCCCGTCCGCCGGGCCCGTCATCCTCGCGGGGAACCACTCCCACAACATCGACGGCCCGATGCTGATCGGCACCTCGCCGCGGCCGGTGCACTTCCTGGTCAAGAAGGAGGCGTTCATCGGCCCGCTGGACCCGTTCCTGCTCGCCATCGGGCAGCTGAAGGTGGACCGTACGAGCGCCGACCGTGCCGCGATCGGCCAGGCCCTGGGGGTGCTGGAGCGCGGCGGGGTGCTCGGGATCTTCCCCGAGGGCACCCGGGGCGACGGCGACTTCGCCTCGCTGCGCTCGGGGCTCGCGTACTTCGCGGTGCGCTCCGGCGCGCCGATCGTGCCGGTGGCGGTGTTCGGCACCGCCACCCCGCGTGACGACGGCCGGTCCAGGCCGCTGCCCCGGCTGCGCAGCAGGATCGACGTGGTGTTCGGCGACCCGTTCGAGGCGGGGGACGGCAGCGGCAGGCGGACGCGGGCGGCCCTGGACCAGGCCACCGAGCGCATCCAGAAGCGGCTGGGTGCGCATCTGGGCACCGCCAGGCGACTGACCGGCCGACCGGATCAGACATAGACCCGCGCACCGCCAAGGGTGGTGCGCGGTACTGAGGGACGACGAGGAAATCTTCATGAACGACCAGATCCACAGCGGCGGCGACGAGCACGGGGAGCTTGGCGACGCCGAGTACGCGGAGTTCATGGAGCTCGCCGCGCAAGAGGGCTTCGACCCGACGGAGGTCGAGGGCGACCTCGCCGCGGCCGGGCACGGCCCGCTGCCGGTGCTGGCCGTCGTCGGCCGCCCCAACGTCGGCAAGTCCACCCTGGTGAACCGGATCCTCGGCCGCCGGGAGGCGGTCGTGGAGGACCGCCCAGGCGTCACCCGTGACCGGGTGACCTACGAGGCCGAGTGGTCCGGCCGCCGCTTCAAGGTGGTCGACACCGGCGGCTGGGAACAGGACGTGCTCGGCATCGACGCGTCCGTGGCCGCCCAGGCCGAGTTCGCGATCGAGGCCGCCGACGCGGTGGTCTTCGTCGTGGACGCCACCGTGGGTGCCACCGACACCGACGAGGCCGTGGTCAAGCTGCTGCGCCGGGCCGGAAAGCCCGTGGTGCTGTGCGCCAACAAGGTCGACGGGCCCAGCGGCGAGGCCGATGCCGCGATGCTGTGGTCGCTGGGCCTCGGCGAGCCGTACGCGGTCTCCGCGCTGCACGGCCGCGGCACCGGCGACATGCTCGACGCGGTCCTGGAGGCGCTGCCCGAGGCCCCGGCCCAGACCTTCGGGGCGACGGTCGGCGGACCGCGCCGGATCGCCCTGATCGGCCGCCCGAACGTGGGCAAGTCCTCGCTGCTCAACAAGGTCGCGGGCGAGGAGCGGGTGGTCGTCAACGAGGTGGCGGGCACCACCCGCGACCCGGTCGACGAGATGATCGAACTCGGCGGCATCACCTGGAAGTTCGTCGACACCGCCGGTATCCGCCGCCGGGTCCACCTCCAGGAGGGCGCCGACTACTACGCCTCGCTGCGCACCGCGGCCGCCGTGGAGAAGGCGGAGGTCGCGGTCGTGCTGATCGACGCCAGCGAGTCCATCAGCGTCCAGGACCAGCGGATCATCACGATGGCCGTCGAGGCCGGGCGCGCGCTCGTCATCGCCTACAACAAGTGGGACACCCTGGACGAGGAGCGCCGCTACTACCTCGAGCGCGAGATCGAGACGGAGCTGGTGCAGATCCAGTGGGCGCCGCGGGTCAATGTCTCGGCCCGCACCGGCCGCCATATGGAGAAGCTGGTCCCGGCGGTCGAGACGGCGCTGGCCGGCTGGGAGACCCGCGTCCCGACCGGGCGGCTCAACTCCTTCCTCGGCGAGATCGTCGCCTCCCATCCGCATCCGATCCGGGGCGGCAAGCAGCCGCGGATCCTCTTCGGGACGCAGGCCGGGACCCGGCCGCCGCGGTTCGTGCTCTTCGCCTCGGGCTTCCTGGAGGCGGGCTACCGCCGCTTCATCGAGCGGCGGCTGCGCGAGGAGTTCGGCTTCGAGGGGACGCCGCTGCAGATCTCGGTGCGGGTGCGCGAGAAGCGCGGCCGTAAGAAGTAGCGGTAGCGCGGTCGCGGGACATGGCGGCGGTCGCGGGACATGGCGGCGGCCGCGCCGGGGGGCTCACGCCGCCCCGGCCCCCGGCACCGCGTCAGTACGTGTGACCCGGCTCCTCGCCCCGGCCGGGCGGGAGCGCGGGGACATAGCCGCGGTGGTACAGCTCGTCGGTGTGCCAGGTCCCGTCGTGGTCGTCCGGGCGGCCGTAGCCGCTGACGAGGCCCCGGGGCTGGCCGATGGCGGCGAACGCCACGAACTCCATGTTCTCCTCGTCCGAGCGGTCACCGGGCAGCGCCCGGAACAGCCTGCGGTACTCCGCGTACAACGCGTCGTAGATCGGCGTGGCGGAGTGGCGCCAGGGATCGTGCGCTGCCTCCAGCGCGGGGCGCATGGCCGGAATGCAGCCGTATGAGGGGGAACGGTAGGAGAGGTCGTATGCGTGCACGTATGTGCCAACGACCCGGCCGCCCGTCGGATGCGGCATCGGTGGCGAATGGGCTGCCCACCAAGGATCGGTGAGGTCCGGGGGCAGGCCCGGGACGGCGGCGGCCATGGCGGTCATGTGCCCGCGAGCGGCATCGAAGCGCCGACCAGAGCGCCGCGCGCGGCGGCCCGGTCCAGCGCCGCGCGCAGTTGGTCCTCGCGCGGCTGGGTGCCGATCGTGCCCGCGGCCGCGGCGTAGACCAGCACCTTCCGGGAGCGGCCGACGGCGCTCCGCCAGCCCTCGCTCAGCGGCATCGGGCTGTGCGCCTGCCACCAGGCCACCGGGTGGCCGCCGCCTGGCGCCGGCATCAGCACCGCGTGCAGCCGCCCCATGGCCAGCAGCACCGACCAGCCCGGGTTGGGCGCGGGCGGCCGGCCCAGATCGACCACCGGGGCGAACCCCTGCTCGCTGAGGAGCTGCAGGAATTCATCGCCGTGGCCGATCGAACCGGGGCGGATGATCGGCGCGGTCGGCTCCACCACCAGCGCCGCGCACGCCTCCTGACCGACCAGCACCACGCCGCTGGTCACACCGAGCACCGCCTGCTGCGGCACCGGCGCGGGCCCGGACGGCGCCGGGGTGTGCGCCACGGCGACGGGCGACACCGGTGCCGGGGCCGGGGCGGGCGACGGGGCCTGGGCCGGGGCCGCCGGGCCGGGGAAGTACGACGTGGCGGCGTGCGACCCGGCCGGTACGGGCGGCGCGTGGGAGGCCTCGGCGGCCGGCGGCGCGGTGTCCTCACCCGTGATGGACCGCACCGCACCGCGCAACTGGTCCTCCGAGACCGGGACGACCTGGGAGGGCACGCAGGTGGCGTGCGCGAAGGCCAGCACCGCCGTCTCCTGCCCCACGAAGAGCACGGTGCTGGTCCGCTCCTGCTCGGTGTTGCCGGGGGTGCGGCAGGACGTGCAGTCGTAGGCGCCCGGGGCGTTGTCCCCGGCGAGCAGCCGGTCGGCTTCTTCGTCGCCGATCTCGGCGCGTACGTCATCGCTGACGTCGAGCATGCGCGGCACGGGTGGCTCCTCGGTCTCGGTGGGTGGGCCGAGTGGTTCCCGGCTCATACGTAGACAACGGGCCATGCGGGGCGTGGGTCACGCGCCCGGCCACCCCGCGGTCTGATGCGCCGTCGGGCCGAAAAGTTCCCCCGACTCCCTACCGATTTCACATCTGTTGGGGCACAAGAAGGTGATGAAACCCAACCCTGTGCCACTTTTCCCGGTCTTACATCGTGGTAGGCGGACGACACACCCGTCCGCGGGGAAGCAGTGGGATACGGGGCCGGATGCACATCTCTTTCCTTATTCACAACGCGTACGGGATCGGCGGGACGATCCGGACCACGTACAACCTCGCCCGCACCCTGGGGGAGCAGCACGATGTGGAGATCGTGTCGGTCTTCCGCCACCGCGACCAGCCGATCTTCGACCCCGGTTCGCAGGTGCGGCTCAGCCATCTCGTGGACCTCCGGAAGAACAGCCCGACCTACGACGGCGGCGACCCTGACCACAGTCGCCCGGCGCAGGTCTTCCCCGCGATCGAGGGCCGCTCCAGGCAGTACAGCGCCCTCACCGACCGCCGTATCGCGGATCATCTGCGCTCGCTCGAGGCCGATATCGTTGTCGGAACCCGGCCCGGGCTCAATGTCCACATCGCCCGGGAGGCCCGCCGCGGTCCGGTACGGGTCGGCCAGGAGCATCTGACGCTCAGCACCCACTCCAACGGACTGAAGCGGGCCCTGCGTGCCGTCTACCCCCGGCTGGACGCGGTGACCACCGTGACCGAGGCGGACGCCCGGACCTACCGCGGTCAGATGCGGCTGCCCGGCGTGCGGGTCGAGGCGGTCCCCAACAGCGTGCCCGCGCCCGGTCTCGACCCCGCCGACGGCACCGGCAAGTGGGTGGTCGCGGCCGGCCGACTGGCCCCGGTGAAACGCTACGACCTGCTGATCCACGCCTTCGCGAAGGTCAGCGAGGCACGCCCCGACTGGCGGCTGCGGATCTACGGCGGCGGCGCCCAGCACGCCAAGCTGCGCGCCCTCATCGACAAGCTCGGCCTCTACAACAACGTCTTCCTGATGGGCCCGGCCAATCCGCTCGACCCCGAGTGGGCCAAGGGCTCCATAGCCGCCGTCACCTCCAGCCTGGAGTCGTTCGGCATGACCATCGTGGAGGCCATGCGCTGCGGCCTTCCCGTGGTCTCCACCGACTGCCCGCACGGGCCCGCCGAGATCATCGACAACGGTGTGGACGGCCGTCTCGTGCCCACCGGTGACACCGACGCCATCGCCGCCGCGCTGCTCGACCTCATCAACAACGACGAGCTGCGCCAGCAGATGGGGCAGGCCGCGTTGAAGGACTCGGCCCGCTTCGACCCCTCGCGGGTGGCCGGGCGCTACGAGACGCTGTTCTCCGAGCTGATCGGCCGCAGCGGCCTGCGGGGTTCCCTGCACCGCGCCCGTGGCTCCCTGATCGGCGGCGCGTTCGCCGCCAAGGACTCCCTGCGGAAGGTGCGTGTCGCATGAGTGCACCAGCACAGGCAACGCAGCACGTCGAGGAGGACAGAATGAGTGAGGCCGCCGAGGCCGCCCCCGCCCGCGCCGACTGCGTGGCGGACTCCGCCGGTGGGCTCACCTTCCACATCGCCGACTGGGCCCGCCCGGCCCCGGGCGGCCACGACGACTGGAGCGGTGCGCTGGTGCTGGTCCGCCGGGGCGGGAGGGACGCCCCCGACGGGGAGGTGCGGCTGCCGCTCGGCCCCACCGCGGACGGCGGGCTGCAGGCCGCCCTGCCCAGCACCGTCGCCCTGCCCGAGGGCCGCTGGGACGTCCATGTGGCGTACCGGGACGCCGAGCCGCGGCGGCTCGCCCCCGGCCTGAACGATCTGCGCTCGCTCGTGGACCGCCGTCCTGGGCCGAGCACCTCCCCGCTGTCCGTCCGCATCCCGTACGCCACCAAGCACGGCAACCTCTCCCTGCGCAGCTGGCGGCGGGCACCCCACGCCGAGGCCGGGGAGATCCGGCTGGAGGACGACACGGTGGCGGTGCGGGGGCGGCTCTACCGTGTCGCGTACCCGTCCGAGTGGCTGGCCGACGCGGTGGTCGAGGCCCGCTGCCGCGGGGGCGAGGCCCCGGTGCGCACGGCACCGCTGGAGGTGGAGGGCCCGGACTTCTCCTTCACGCTCTCCTACGCCGAACTCGCGCGGACCTGGGGCGGCGGCGCGGACGTCTGGGACCTGTGGCTGCGCCCGGCGGACCAGACCATGGCCCCGGCGCGGCTCGCCCGGATCCTGGACGATGTCGCGGACAAGAAGGAGATCTTCACCTATCCGCCGCGTACGGTGGCCGGCCGGCACGGGGAGGCACTGGCCCGGCCGTACTACACCCGGGACAACGATCTCGCGCTGCGGATCGAGGCGCCCGCCTGAGCACGGGATCCTGAGAGCGGACCGAGGACAGCCTTGAGGACGAAGGCTGTCCTCGATCGGTGACAGACTCGGCCGCATGCTGGAGACCTCGGCCCGACTGCTCCGCCTGCTCTCCCTGCTGCAGGCCCACCGCGAATGGTCCGGCGCGGACCTCGCCGACCGGCTCGGGGTCACCCCGCGCACCGTGCGCCGCGATGTCGACCGGCTGCGCGAGCTCGGCTACCCGGTGCACTCCGCGCCGGGCACCGGCGGTGGTTACCAGCTGGGCGCGGGCGCCCAGCTGCCGCCGCTGCTGCTGGACGACGAGGAGGCGGTGGCGGTCGCGGTGCGGCTGCGCCAGGCGACCGGCGGCGGGGTCGAGGGCATCGAGGAGACCTCGGTGCGGGCCCTGGCCAAGCTGGAGCAGGTGCTGCCGGACCGGCTGCGCCGCCGGGTGGGCGCGCTGACCGCCTTCACGGTGCCGCTGTCCGGCCGGAGCGGCGGCCCCGGGGTGGACCCCGGGGTGCTGACCGAGCTGGCCGCCGCCTGCCGGGACTGCCATCAGCTGCGCTTCGAGTACCGTGACCACGGCGGTGCGGTCAGCCGCCGCACGGCCGAACCGCACCGGCTGGTCGCCGCGCAGCGCCGCTGGTACCTGGTCGCCTGGGACGTGGAACGGGCCGACTGGCGTACGTACCGGGTCGACCGGATCACCCCGACCCCGCCGCACGGCCCCCGCTTCACCCCGCGCCGGCCGCCCGCCGACGACATCGCCGCCTATGTGGCACGGGGCATCACCACCTCCGTCTACGCCCAGCGGGCCACCGTGCTGCTGCGGGTGCCCGCCGAGCGGGCGGCCGAGCGTTTCACGCCCACGGTGGGGGTGCTGGAGGCCGTGGACGAGCACAGCTGTCTGCTGCACACCGGCGCCCACAGCCTCGATGCGCTGGTGATTCATATCGCGCTGAGCGGCTTCGACTTCGAGGTGCGCGGGCCGGTGGAGCTGAACGACCACATCCGGGAGCTCAGGAACCGGTTGGACCGGGCCCTGGGCTGACCGGGCCCCGCGGCTTCGGCCGCCGGTCCTTCTCCCGCGTCGGGCTCGCCACCTCGGGATGGTTCAGATCGAAGGCCGGCGATTCGGAGCGGACCCGGGGGAGCGTGGTGAAGTTGTGCCGGGGCGGGGGACAGGAGGTCGCCCACTCCAGGGAGCGGCCGTACCCCCAGGGGTCGTCGACCTCCACCTTCCTTCCGTACTTGGCCGTCTTCCATACGTTGTAGAGGAACGGCAGGGTCGACATGCCCAGCAGGAAGGAGCCGATCGTGGAGATGGTGTTGAGCGCGGTGAAGCCGTCGGCCGCCAGATAGTCGGCGTAGCGGCGCGGCATCCCCTCCACGCCCAGCCAGTGCTGCACCAGGAAGGTGGTGTGGAAGCCGGTGAACAGCGTCCAGAAGTGGATCTTGGCCAGCCGCTCGTCCAGCAGCTTTCCGGTGAACTTGGGCCACCAGAAGTAGAACCCCGCGAACATCGCGAAGACGACCGTCCCGAAGACCACGTAGTGGAAGTGGCCCACGACGAAGTAGCTGTCCGTGACATGGAAGTCCAGCGGCGGTGAGGCCAGGATGACGCCGGTGAGCCCTCCGAAGAGGAAGCTCACCAGGAACCCGACGGCCCACAGCATCGGTGCCTCCAGGGACACCGAGCCGCCCAGCATGGTGCCGATCCAGTTGAAGAACTTCACCCCGGTCGGCACCGCGATCAGAAACGACATCAGGGAGAAGAAGGGCAGCAGAACCGATCCGGTGGCGAACATGTGGTGGGCCCAGACGACCATCGACAGCCCGGTGATGGCCATGGTCGCGCCGATCAGCGTCACATAGCCGAAGATCGGCTTCCGCGAGAAGACCGGGATGATCTCGCTGATGATGCCGAAGAACGGCAGCGCGATGATGTAGACCTCGGGATGGCCGAAGAACCAGAAGAGGTGCTGCCACAGCAGCGGCCCGCCGTACCGGGCGTCGAAGACCACCGCCCCGAACCGCCGGTCCGCCTCCAGCGCCAGCAGCGCCGCCGCCAGCACCGGGAACGCCATCAGGATCATGATCGAGGTGAAGAGGGTGTTCCAGGTGAAGATCGGCATCCGGAACATCGTCATGCCCGGCGCGCGCATCGCCATGATGGTGGTCAGGAAGTTCACCGCGCCCAGGATCGTCCCGAACCCCGCCAGCGCCAGCCCCATGATCCACATGTCGGCGCCGATACCGGGGGAGCGGATCGGGCTGTTGAGCGGGGCATAGGCGGTCCAGCCGAAGTCCGCGGTGCCCGTCGGCACCAGCAGACCGGCCACCACGATCAGCCCGCCGAACAGATACAGCCAGTACGACAGCATGTTGAGGCGTGGGAAGGCCACATCGGGCGCGCCGATCTGCAGCGGCATGATCTCGTTGGCGAACCCCGCGAACGCCGGGGTCGCGAACAGCAGCAGCATGATCGTGCCATGCAGGGTGAACGCCTGGTTGAACTCCTCCTGCGAGACGATCTGGAGGCCCGGACGGGCCAGTTCGGCGCGCATCACCAGCGCCAGCACACCGCCGACCAGGAAGAAGCCGAACGACGAGATCAGATACAGATGCCCGATCTTCTTGTGGTCGGTGGTGGTGAGCCAGTCCACCAGCACGCTGCCCTGCCGCGTCTCCCGTACCGGACCGGCGGTCCGCGCGGTCTCTGTCGCCATCGGGACTCCTCCGTGTCCTGGGCGGGTATCGCCATGATCACCCGGTGGGCGGCGTGATCCGGGGAGCTGCCCCGAGCGTCACTCCCTCGGGGACAGGAGCGGACCGAGTGGCCCAAGGTCCAGATTGAGATCGGAGGGCGCGATGCCGTAGCGGTCGCAGAGCGTGACCATCCGGTCCTCCAGGAGCATCAGCGTCAGCCCGATCCGCTCCTCCTGGTCCTCCGTCAGATCGCCCTGGTCCACCCGGCGCAGCGCCTGCCGCTCCATGAGCTGGCGCAGCAGCTCCACGACGGTGAGCACCAGCTTCATCAGATCGCGCTCGACGGTGTCCTGGTCCAGCTCCACCTTGCGGCTCACGGTTCCTCCCAGGGGGACGGCACATTGGCGTTGACCGAGCTGATGAGCGCGCGCAGGTCGATGCGGACCAGATCGACGTCGGCGATCCGCAGGGTCAGGTCACCGGTGATCACCACGCCGCCCGCCAGCAGCCGGTCCAACACGTCCACCAGGGCGATCTGCTGATGGGCCAGGGGGCCCTCGGGGGCCATCGTCATCCGTCCGCCCCCGCGCTCTCGGTCTCCCCTTCCGCACCGGAGGTCTCGTCGATGGCGGTGGAGGTCTCGTCCACGGAGGTGGAGGTCTCGTCCATGGCGGCGAAGGAGTACGGCGCCCAGGGGCCGGTCAGCTCCACCCGCAGCGCGGGGGTCCGCCCGGCCAGCTCACCGACCCGCTCGGCGAAGTCGGCGCTGTCCGCGCGCCGCACCAGATACGCGGCGTTCAGCACATTGCGGTCGGAGATCCCCGACAGCCGGGGGTCCTGCGGCGGATGCAGCCGGGACTGCTCGGCCAGCCCGCTGAGGGTGTCGTGCACCAGCCGCGCGCCCTCCTCCGTATCGCCCCAGCGTCGCTCGGCGGCCTGCCGCTGGGCCTTGCGGCGGCGCAGATAGTCGCGGCCGGACATGGCGCCCGGGGAGTTCGGGGCGCTCGGGGAGTTCGGGGCGTCCGCGGCGTTCGCGGTCCCGGCGGGCGGCTTCTCGGCGACGGGCTGGGTGGCATACGCCTTGACGCCCCATTCGACCCGGCCCTCCAGCCGGTCAAGCGCCGAGACGAACCGTTCCCGCCCGGTGGCGAGCATTCGCCGCAGCCCCTCGTCGCCGTGGCACACGGTGGCCAGCCGGACCGGTATGACACAGGACTCGGCACCGGCGGTGTCGACCACCCGCTGGTGGGCCCGGGCCATCTTCTCCAGCCAGGCCATGTCCTCCAGCCGCTCCCGCAGCGAGCCCTCGTCGTAGTCCTCGGCCGGTACGGCGCCCGCCAGCACGGCGAGCCCCAGATGGCGTACCGCGTACACCGATTCGTCCGCGACGCCGGTCACCCCCTCCAGGGCGGTGAGGGCGTCCAGGGCGGCCTCCGGCGCACCGGTGTCGCGCACGACCGCGTAGGCGTACCGCAGTCCTTCGGTCATTCGGTGGCCTCCCGGCTCTCCCCGCTGGTCACCTCGGCGTCCTCGCGGCCGTCCCGGCGGGTGACCTCGGCCTTCTCGCCGCCGTCCACCCCGGTCCTGGCGCGTGACGAGAGCGACGGGTCGTGCTCCCACCAGTCGATGCCCATCTCCTTCGCCTTGTCGACCGAGGCCACGATCAGCCGCAGCTTGATCGTGAGAAGTTCGATGTCGAGCAGATTGATGCGGATATCGCCCGCGATCACCACGCCCTTGTCGAGCACCCGCTCCAGGATGTCGGCGAGGTTCGCCCCGCCCTCACCCCGTCCGGCCAGGCCGTACGACCCCGAGGAGCCGAGCGACGACGCCGGTGAGCCGTAGGCGCCGGCCGTCGGGGCCACACCGCCCCGGGTGGTCACAGAGTCCCGTTCGCCCACTGGCGCGCCTCCTCCAACCGGTCGAGCAGCACGTCCTCCTGCCGCTCGAACTCTCGTTCGTCGATCGCGCCCTGGTCGAGCTGGGTCTCCAGCTCGGCCAGGGCGCGCTGGATGTTGGCCGGGTCGTAGTACTCCCGCTCCGCGGCGGCGACGACCTGCCTCAGCACCCAGCCGATCATCAGCATCAGGACTCGACGAAGCTGTACGGCGGCAGCGGACCGTTGATCCGCAGCTTCAGCCAGGGGTGGGCCCGCTCCAGTTCGGCGGCCGCCGACAGCAGTGGATCGGCGGCGTCCTTGCCGAGCAGCAGCGACAGGCTCACGAACCAGCCGCCGCTCTCCGGGCCCGGCCGCACCTCTTCGGCGGTCGGTGCCAGCGCCTCCTCCACGAGCTTGGCGTCCCGCACCTCACGGGCCCGTACCGCGCCCGCCATCAGCTCGCCGAAGCGCACCCGGTCCTCGTAGGTGCCGCCGCCCGCCGCCCGGTTGGCCTCCGCCATCATCCGCAGCTCCGGCTCCTCGGCGAGCACCTGGTGGAGCACCGAGTCCTCGTCGTGCACGGCCTTGACGTTGTACTCCACCCGGTCGGTCAGCCGATTCAGCTGGTCCTGGTAGCGGTCGGCGTGCTCGGCCAGCACGCTGCGGACGTCGTCGTCGCTGGAGGACACGCTGCCGAAGCGCATCGGCAGTACCGCGCGGGAGTCGCTGACCTCGGCCAGCACATGCTGGTGGGCCAGCAGATCGCGGCGGCGGGGCTTGAGCTCGGGCGGGCAGTCGCTGACGATCGCGGCCAGCTCGCCCTCGTTCAGCGCCCGGACCGGCAGCGGGGGGTCGCCGATGCCCAGCAGCCGATCGCCCAGGTCCGGGACCTCGCCCCGCGCGATGCCGTAGACATAGGTGGTCATGAGGACTCCTCGGACTTCCGTGGCGCCGCCTTACGGGCCGGACGGCGCCGGCGTGGCTCCTCCTCTTCCTCCTCCGACGGGCGGATCGCGTCGGCCACGGACTGGGCGGCCTTGGAGACGGTGTCGCCGGCGCCGGAGAGGGCGCCCTTGGTCTTGGACCGCGCGCCGTTCTCGGTGATGCCCTCGACGACCTCGGGCAGCCCGGGGGACTTGCTCGGGCCCGACTCCAGGTCGAGACGGTTGCACGCCTCGGCGAACCGCAGATAGGTGTCGACACTCGCGACCACGATCCGAATGTCGATCTTGAGGATTTCGATGCCGACCAGGGAGACTCGGATGAACGCGTCGATCACCAGCCCTCGGTCGAGTATGAGTTCCAGGACGTCGTACAGGCCGCTGGTGCCGCCCCCGCCCCTGGATTGCTGTGCCGGGACAACAGTGGTCATGTCGGGTGTGTTCCTCTCGTTTCCGGTGGCGTCCGGTCCCCCGCCGGTGTCAGCGGCGGTCGCTCCGGCCGCGCTCGTAGCGGCGCAGGCGTCGGTAGCCGGTCAGCAGGCCGTCCGGGTCGAGGGTCACCTCGTAGAGGGCCATCAGGCTCATCGTCTCCGGCACCCGGGCCAGCTCTGTCACCTCGGCCTCCAGCAGCCACCCGTCGTCGGTCCGCTCCAGACGGGGGAGGGACTCGGGGTGCAGGCCCGTCAGCTCGACGAGCTGCTCACGGGCGGCACGCAGGAGTGCCAGCGGACTCGGGTCGCCGGCCGCCGTCTTCTCGGGGGTCTCATCGGATCTGTCAGTCATGTTGGCTCCGGGGCGGCGGGTACCGCGTCCGGGTGGGGGTAAACCTCGGGCTTCGGCCCCCGGC
Organism: Streptomyces rapamycinicus NRRL 5491; assembly: GCF_024298965.1. NCBI lineage: Bacteria > Bacillati > Actinomycetota > Actinomycetes > Kitasatosporales > Streptomycetaceae > Streptomyces > Streptomyces rapamycinicus. Next base: position 9,047,461 of record NZ_CP085193.1, read on the forward strand.
GATTTGTGGTGGAATTGTGCGCTCCGGAGGGGTCCGGGCCGTGCTTTTCCGGTCGCCGCGGGAATTGTTCGACAGATCTCGCCCGCACACCGCCGCCCATACCGGAGCCGGCCGTTTGGCGCGGGATATCGACGGAAACTCGCAATCATCTTCGAGGCGTCAACACAAGCCCCGGAAGAGTGATGAAGTCGTTCACAAACCCGGGCGTGTTTTCTGTGACACAAGTGTGACGAATGGCGGCCGTGAGAGGCATGCGGCGGTGGTAGTCCCGTGGCGGTTCAAGACAACTCTGGGTTTGCCCCCCGTAGGGAGCCACCTACGGTGGCTCTCATGGGACCTGTACCGAACCTTCCGGGCGAACCCGATGACGACCTCGACAGCTATGTGGGCCTCGACGCCGGCACCGCCGAGGAGCGGGCGCGAGCACGCGGCTGGAGCACCGTACGGACGCTTCCGCCGGGCGCGATCATCACCATGGAGTATCTGCGGGGGCGGATCGACTTCGAGGTGGCCGACGGCACGGTGAAGCGCTGCTGGCGCGGCTGACCGGGCGCGGCTGACGGGCCGCCGCCCGCCGAGGGGCCGGCTCGGCGCCCGTACGCGCCGATACGCGTCGATGGGCCGGTGAGCGGATGTGCCGGTGCGCCCGGCGCGGATACGACCACGGCCCCGGAACGCTCTCGGGGGAGCGTTCCGGGGCCGTGGTGTGGGTCTGACCGGTCGGCGCGCGGGAGGAGGTGCGTACCGCCCCGCGGCCCGGTGGCCGGCTCAGCCTCCGGTGGCCGTCCGGCCCCGGGAGGCGCCGGACGGGCCGAAGGGCGCCGTGGCGCGCGGCACCCGGTCGGCGTGCGGCGGCCGGCGGCTGCCGACCGGGGTGACCGGAGTGCGTTCGGAGCGCATCGTGTGCTGGCGGACCGGGTGGAGGGGCCGCCCGTCGGGGCTCCGGCCGGTGGCGGTGCCGGGCCGGACCACGGCCACGGTCTCGCGGGTGGGCAGCTCGTCGTCGCGGGCGGTGCGCGGGGTGGCCAGCGGAGTCCCGGCGACCGGCCGCCCGGACGGCACCGGCACGGGCGCCCGGCGCTCGCGCAACCGGCGCCACAGGGTCAGCAGCAGCACCTCGGCGCGGGCCATGGCGGGCTCCAGCCAGGGCAGCGCCAGCAGCACCAGCACCCCGGCCGCCCAGCCCAGCACCACATCGCTCAGCCAGTGGGTGCCGAGGTAGACGGTGGTCATGCCGACCCCGAAGGCGAAGCCCGCGGCGATCAGCGAGGCGACCCTGCGGGCCACCGGGGTGGTCGCCAGGTAGGCCAGAATGCCCCAGGTGACCACGGCGTTCGCGGTATGACCCGAAGGAAATATATCGCCGGTGCCCCACATCTCGTTGGACCCCACGGTGGTCGCGTAGTGCGGACCGAGCCGGCCGAAGCCGATCTTCACCGCGCCCACGGTGGCGTTCAGCAGCAGCAGGGAGGTGCCCAGCGCCAGCAGCGGGCGCAGGGTGCGCTGCCGGTAGCAGCACCACCCCAGCCAGGCGGCGACGGCCACGGCGGTGGGCCCGCGCTGGCCCATGACCACGAAGTAGTCCAGGAAGGTGTGGAACTCGGGCCACTGCTTGTAGGGCCGGAAGAGCATGACCTGCCAGTCGAGCTTCACCAGCCATGAGGTGGTGAGCACGCCGATCACGGTCGCCGCGTAGACCGCCAGCGTGGTCCCGAGCAGCCAGAAGCGTGTTCGGGTCATGCGCGGTCGCGCGAGATCGGGCCTTCGCTCCTCGGTCGCGGGGAGCTTGTCTTCGGTACGCACCTAATCGACGTTACATTGCGTGACAGGTGGGTTCAGTCGATCAGGTCGCTTTGTGATGACGATGTGATGTGGAGTACGTCTCGTCCACGGCTTTTGGCCGCGCCCTTTCCAAGGAATGCGTGAGGCCCCGGGACTTTTCTGCTCCCCACCTTCCAATGGGCGTGTCTCAGGGACTTTATGGAATTCTTACAGGGCGTGTTTATCGCCTATTAGCCATAGCGTTCCCCGAAGTTTCCCTCGGTGTCGCCGGGTGGCCTGGAGTGATCGTCCGCGGGGCTCCACCCGGCCGGTCGGGGTGGCCGGATCGCGGCGGTGGCCGGATCAGGGCGGCCCGGAGCCATGCAGCCAGAAGGCCCCGTACACCGCCGAGGCGAGCCCCACAGACCCCAGGACCAGCGCGGTGCGCACCGGGCGCAGCCGGGCCAGGGCGACCGCGACCGGCAGCAGCAGCGGGAAGGCCGGTATCAGCAGCCGGGGCTTGGAGCCGAAGTACCCCTTCGCGGCCAGCGCCAGGGCGAGCACCGCCCCGCCGTAGGCCAGCAGCGGCAGCGGCTGGCGCTGCCGCACACAGCGGACCGCGAGCCAGATCAGCGCCCCGACGCCGAGCAGCAGCCCGAGCCCGCCCACGAAGGGCGGCTCGATCAGCAGCCCCCCGATGAAGCCCGCGAAGGCCAGACCGCCGTCGAAGCCGTTGCCCCAGCCGTTCTGCACGTCGAAGTAGCCGGTGACGCTCCCGGTGCGGAGGGCGACCCACACCACATAGCCCAGCCAGCCCAGCGGCGCGAGCACGACGCCCGCGAGAAGCCGGAGAAAGGGCGCGAAGCGCTTCCGTTGGGGGTGGTGGTGGGCGACGGGTCTGAGAAAGGGCGCGAAGCGCTTCCGTTGAGGGTGGTGGTGGGCGACGGGTGGGCCGCTGCGCCACGCCTGGCGCCGGCGCTCGTGCGGCAGCAGTTCCACGGCGGCCGCCACCCAGACCGCGGCGACCACCGCGGCCCCCACCGGCCGGGTGAGCCCCGCCAGCGCCGCGCACAGCCCCGCCCACAGCCACTGCCGGGTGAGCGCCGCGTAGACCCCCCAGGCGGCCAGCGCCGTGAAGAGGGACTCCGAATACGCCATCGACTGCACGATGCCGACCGGCAGCACACCCCACAGCACGGCCAGCGTGACGCCCACCCGCCGTCCGTACAGCAGGTCGCCGATCGCGAAGATCCCCCAGGCGGCGAACAGGGACGTGACCGAGCTCACCAGCAGACCGGCGTCGGCCACGGCCAGCGGGGTTATGGCCGATATCACTCGCTCCAGCGCCGGGAGCAGGGGGAAGAACGCCAGGTTGGAGTGGACCGCGCCGTCGGGCAGATGGAGTGTGTAGCCGTACCCCTCCGCGGCGATGCGGGTGTACCACAGCGAGTCCCAGCGCGCGGAGAGCAACTGGTGCGGGCTCTTGTCCGCGAAGGCTCCCCAGATCGCGAGAACCACAAGCCCGAGCAGGCGCGTCCCCGCATATGCGAGCAGTGCTGGGGCGGCCCGGCGCAGCGCGCGGCCAGCGGCGCGGCCCGGTCGGCCGTCGTCGCTGAGCGGCGCGGTGCCGGCCTGGGCGAGATCAGTCACGGCGACGATTATCGAGGATGATCCGGGCCGCTCGCGGAGCCTGTGGACAACACTCCGCGGAGGGCCGCGGGGGCTGTGGACAACTACGTCGCGGGAACCGCGGCCGACCGCGGGCGACAGAGACCGGCAGCGGTTGACCGCGGCTGACCGCGACCGGGAGCGGACGACAACGCAGGACGAACGGAAGACGGCCGCCAGTGGGACGCCGGTGGGACGCCGGGAGGACGCAGGAGGGACGGCAGAGAGACAGGGGGACAAAAGGGGAAGTCTGGAACGTACGCCTCCGTAACCATCCGCGGGCAGGTCCCAACATGACCTGCGGCACACGCCCCGCGCGGGGACTCGCGTACCCTGACCTCTCACTCGCGCCTTCGCCACCGGGGTCACCCGGCCGTCCCTACGACGTGACGTACCGCCGTCACGACGGCGGACCGCGAGCGCAAGACCCAGGGAGGTGCGTACATGTCCGGGACGACCACGGCCGGCAATCGGCGGACGGCGGGCGTTCCCCGGCAATGGCGCGGCACCGAGGCGAGCGGCGGGTCGAACCGCTGGGTCGTGCTCCTCGTGCTCTGCGTCAGTCTGCTGCTCGTCGCCGTGGACGCGACCGTGCTCCATGTCGCGGTCCCGGCGGTGACCGAGGATCTGCGCCCCGGCGGGATCGAGCTGCTGTGGATCGTGGACGTCTACCCACTGGTCTGCGCCTCGCTGCTGATCCTCTTCGGCACCCTCGGCGACCGCGTCGGCAGACGACGCGTCCTGCTGCTCGGCTACGGGCTCTTCGGCGCCGCCTCCGCGATCGCCGCCTTCGCCCCCAACCCCCAGATCCTCATCGTGGCCCGCGCCCTGCTGGGCGTCGGCGGCGCGATGATCATGCCTGCCACCCTGTCGATACTGCGCCAGGTCTTCCCGGACCGCCGTGAGCGGGCGCTGGCGATAGGCATCTGGAGCGCGGTCGCCGCCGTCGGCGCGGCCGTCGGCCCGCTGCTCGGCGGCTTCCTGGTGGAGAACTTCTGGTGGGGCTCGGTCTTCCTGGTCAACCTGCCCCTGATGATCGTGGCGCTCCCCGTCGGCCGCTGGCTGCTGCCGGAGTCCACCGGTGACAAGAACGGCCCCTGGGACGTGCTGGGCGCGCTCATGGCCGCCTGCGGGCTGTTCTGCGTCGTCCTCGGCGTCAAGCGGGTGGGCAGCGGCGCGGGGCCGCTGGACGCCGTGACCGCCGCCCCGGTGCTGGTCGGGGCGGTGTTGCTGGTGCTCTTCGTACGCCGCCAGCGCCGCCGTACGCATCCGCTGGTGGACCTCAAGCTGTTCGCCCGGCCCGCCTTTTCGATCTCCGTCGGCTGTATCGTGCTCGCCCTGCTGGCGCTCGTCGGCCTGGAGCTCATAGCCGCCCAGTACCTCCAGCTCGTGCTCGGGCTCACCCCGCTCGAGACCGGTCTGCGGCTGCTGCCACTCACCTTCGCCGCCATGGCCGCCGGGCTCGTGGGGTCCCGGATGCTCCAGTGGCTCGGCCCGCGGGCCATGGTCGCGGTCGGCTTCGCGCTCACCGCCCTCGCCGTGCTCTCGCTCACCGCCATGGGCCAGTCCGACCGGCCCGCCGTGCTCGTCGGCGGCTTCATCGTCCTGGGCTTCGGCCTGGAGACCACGCTCTTCAGCGCGTACGAGTCCATGCTCAACGAGGCGTCGTCCGGTTCCTCGGGCGGCGCGGCCGCCATCGGCGAGACCTCCTACCAGCTCGGCGCCGGGATAGGCATCGCCCTCCTCGGCAGCGTCATGAACGCCGCCTACAAGCCCGGCGTCTCCTCGGTGCCCGGCGTCCCCGCCTCCGCCAGCTCCGACGCGAGTCAGTCGCTGGGCGCCGCGTACAAGGTCTCCGACCGGCTCGGCGGCCACGCCGGGGAGGCCCTGCGCTCGGCCTCCCGCGCCGCCTTCGTCCACGGTCTGCACGTCACGCTGGCGGTCAGCGCCGGTCTGCTGACGCTCGGCGCGCTGGCCGCGCTGCGGCTGCCCAAGGTCATGGAGTGCGCCGCCGACGACGAGGAGTCCGCCCAGGGCCCGGCGGATCAGCAGGGGCCGGCGGATCAGCAGGGGCCGGCGGATCAGCAGGCCCCCGCGGATCAGCAGGGGCCGGACGGCACGAACGCCACGAATGCCACGAACGCGCCGGCCCGCCTCGACCGTGCCACCGTCGCCGCCGAGTCCTGACCGACGACCCGGACCGGACCGGACCGGTTTGGGCTGGGCTGGGGCCTACGGGGTGTCCGCCGGTTCTCGGTTCTTTCCCCTACCCGCCCCTTCCCACAACTGGGGCTCCGCCCCAGACCCCGGGATCCAGGGGCATGGCCCCTGCCGTGGGGCGGGGCCCTCCCGCCGGGCGGGGTCCCTGCCGTATGAGGCCCGGCCTCGTCCTGCCCGAGTGCTGCCCGGCCCCTGATGACCCGGCGTGAGCAGGTCTGGACGCCAGGGGTTACCCGGTCGTAGCGTCGGAGCGGCCGGGCTGATCATCCCGGCGTACCCGGAACCGCACTCACCGGAGGCCGCCACCCATGTCCGCTGGCACCCTGCCGTCGTTCGATCCGCGTGACCCGCTGGGGCTCGACGATCTCCTCGACCCCGAGGACCTCGCGGTCCGCGACACCATGCGGCAGTGGGCCGCCGACCGCGTACTGCCGTACGTCGCCGACTGGTACGAGCGCGGCGAGGTGCCCGGCATCCGCGAGCTGGCCCGGGAACTCGGCTCCCTCGGCGCGCTCGGGATGTCCCTCACCGGCTACGGCTGCGCGGGTGCGAGCCCGATCCAGTACGGCCTGGCCTGTCTGGAGCTGGAGGCGGCCGACTCCGGGATCCGCTCCCTGATGTCGGTGCAGGGCTCCCTGTCCATGTACGCCATCCACCGCTTCGGCTCCGAGGAGCAGAAGGAGCGGTGGCTGCCCCGGATGGCCGCCGGTGAGGTCATCGGCTGCTTCGGGCTGACCGAGCCCGACCACGGCTCCGACCCGGCCGGGATGCGCACCTACGCCAAGCGGGACGGCTCGGACTGGGTGCTCACCGGCCGCAAGATGTGGATCACCAATGGCTCGGTGGCCGGGGTCGCCGTGGTGTGGGCCCGCACCGACGAGGGCATCCGCGGCTTCGTCGTCCCCACCGACGCGCCCGGCTTCTCGGCCCCCGACATCAAGCACAAGTGGTCGCTGCGCGCCTCGGTCACCAGCGAACTGGTCCTGGACGAGGTGCGGCTGCCCGCCGACGCGGTGCTGCCCGAGGTCACCGGCCTGCGCGGGCCGCTGAGCTGTCTGAGCCACGCCCGCTACGGCATCATCTGGGGATCGATGGGCGCGGCCCGCTCCGCGTTCGAGTCGGCGCTGGAGTACGCGCGGGAGCGGGAGCAGTTCGGCCGGCCGATCGGCGGCTTCCAGCTCACCCAGGCCAAGCTGGCCGATATGGCGCTGGAGCTCCACAAGGGGGTGCTGCTCGCCCACCATCTGGGGCGGCGCTTGGAGGCGGGGCGGCTCCGCCCCGAGCAGGTCAGCTTCGGCAAGCTGAACAATGTGCGGGAGGCGATCGAGATCTGCCGTACGGCCCGGACGATTCTGGGCGCCAACGGGATCTCGCTGGAGTATCCGGTGATGCGGCACGCCACGAATCTGGAGTCCGTGCTCACCTATGAGGGCACCGTCGAAATGCACCAACTGGTGCTGGGCAAGGCGCTCACCGGAATCGACGCCTTCCGGTGAGCGGCCCCGGGGCCTGGGCCCTGCTCGGGCCTAGCTCTGGTTGAAAAAGCCCGTGGCGTGGCCGGACTGTCCGCTGACGATCTGGAAGTCGGCCGGGGTGAGGAGGAAGACGCGGTTGGCCACCCGGTCGATCGAACCCCGCAGCCCGAAGATCAGCCCGGCCATGAAATCCACCACGCGCTTGGCGTCGGCGGACTCCATCGTCGTGAGGTTCACGATGACCGGTACGCCCTCCCGGAACAGCTCGCCGATGCCGCGGGCGTCCCGGAATCCGTCCGGGGTGACCGTGGCGATCCGGGTGCCCTGGTCCCGCGCGGTCTCGTCGGCCACCCGCGCGCGCGGGTCGGTCATCCAGGAGCCGCCGGGCTCGGACCCCTCGGCGTAGTCGTCGTCGTAGTAGCGCTCGTCATCGCTGTCGTCGACGAGGCCAAGCCAGGCACTTGCCTTGCGTACCGATCCCATGGACGCCTCCTCTCCCTGATGGTGTGTACTGTCCGCCCCTCTATGGTCGTCCATGATGCGGATGGTCTGCCACGTGGATTGCGGCCGCACAGGGGATTCGTGACGTTACTGGTGCACAACGGCTGGCGCCATATCAGAGTTCCACCTGCTTACGAAGGCTGACGGAGCGGTGGGTAGACTCCGCCGCTGCCGGACGGGTGACGTCGGGGACGTACGGGTGAACGGGGATCGTGGTGTTTGGCATTATCCGGCCTTGTCGGCATCGGCTGTCGGAAAACCTGCGCACTGAGTGGATGGCGCATTTGTGCGGGCTGTGCCTCGCGTTGAGGGGTGACCACGGGCAGTTCGCCCGCATCGCCACCAACTACGACGGCCTGGTGATATCGGTGCTGGTGGAGGCCCAGGCCGGGGGGTCGGAGGGCTGGCGGCGGACCGCCGGGCCCTGTCCGCTGCGCGGGATGCGGACGGCGTCGGTCGCCCAGGGCGAGGGGGCGCGCCTCGCCGCCACCGTCTCGCTGGTGCTGGCCTCGGCGAAGGTACGCGACCATGTGGCGGACGGCGACGGGGCGTTGGCCCGGCGGCCGGTCGCCGCGGCCGCCCGCCGGGTGGCCGGGCGGTGGGACCGGGCCGGGGAGCGCAGCGGCGCCGCGCTCGGCTTCGACACCGCGCTGCTGCTCGACGCGGTCGGCCGGCAGGAGGAACTGGAGTCCCTCGCGGGCCCCGGCACCCCCCTGCTGACCGTCACCGAGCCCACCGAGACCGCGACCGCCGCGGCCTTCGGGCACACCGCGGTCCTGGCCGGGCGGCCCGGCAACCGGGCCCCGCTGGAGGAGGCGGGCCGGCTCTTCGGGCGGCTGGCGCATCTGCTGGACGCGGTGGAGGACCTGGCCGAGGACGCCGAGACCGGCGCCTGGAACCCGATCGCGGCCACCGGGACCGACCTCGCCGAGGTCCGCAGGCTGTGCGACGACGCGGTGCACGGGGTGCGGCTGGCGCTCAAGGACACCGAATTCGCGGGCAAGGGGTCCGGGCGGCTCGCCCACGTACTGCTGGTCCATGAACTGGGGCGCGCGGTCGACCGCGCCTTCGGCACCACCGGCTGTGCGCACACCGGAGGCCAGGGCGCGGGCGCTCCGGGCGCCCCGGAGTCCTCCTTCGGGCCGCCGCAGTCGCCGTGGATCAACCCGGGCGGCCCCGGCGGCGCGCCCCCGGAGCCGCCGCACGGCCGTCGGCGGGGACTGATGGCGGGCTGCCTGGTGTGGACCGGGCTCTGCTGCACTTGCCAGGTGTGCTGCCGCGACCCGTACCACGACCCGTGGTCCGGGCAGCCGCGCGAGGGTCTGTGCCATAAGTGCGGTGACTGCTGCGACTGTTGTGACTGCTGCAGCAACTGTAGCGACTGCTGTAGCTGCGACTGCTGTGATGGTTGTGACTGCGGCTGCGACTGCTAGGGGGTTTCCGGCGGCGCGTGACGCCTGCGGCGGGCTGTTCCCCTACCCGCCCCTTCCCGCAACTGGGGCTCTGCCCCAGCCCCCGGGGTGCGGGAAGGGGCGGGGGGTGGGGGAGTCTCCCGTGCCGCGGGCGGGGGCGGGTCGGGTGGCGTCCGACGGATTGTGGCGCCTGCGGCGGGCTGTTCCCCTACCCGCCCCTTCCCGTAACCGGGGCTCCGCCCCGGACCCCGGGCCGGGCGGCCGCGGTGTGCGCGGGCGCCCGCTCGGTCATCGGCTGCGTCGGCGTCCCGATGACGATCAGTCCGCCGGTGCGGGTGTCGACGGCGGTGACGGTCGGCTCGTGCGCCTGTGGCGGGCTGTTCCCCCTCCCCGGCCCTTTCCCGTAACCGGGGCTCCGCCCCGGACCCCGGGCCGGGCGGCCGCGGTGTGCGCGGGCGTCCGCCCGGTTATCGGCCCCGGGGTGCAGGGGCGGAGCCCTTGGTTGTGGGAAGGGGCGGGGAGGGGAACAGCATCGATATGCGGCTTCGCCGTGTGGTCCGCCAGCCGGGAGGCGGACGGACTGAGGGGAGGGCGGAGCACTGACGTGTGTGGGAAGGCCGGAGGCGCGTGACGACGCGGATGTGCTGCGGCCGCACCGGGGAGGGGATCCGGCGGGCGCGGGCGAAGCCTCGAAGCGCTGGGGAAGGGAGTCCCCCTACGGCAGCGGAGGCGGGCGGTCAGCCCGAACAGGACGACGACCACACCCGACCGAAGTCGATGTGGTCGCGCGTGACCAGTCGCTGCCTTGAGTCCATGGGGCAAGTGGAGCAGCCTTCCGCTTCCTCGTCAACCGCGGTGAGACGCGCTGCTCACAGTTCGGACAGTCTTGACAGCGCACCCTGGGGTCGTCTTAATCTCGGGCTCATGCCGGGCTGAGGGGCTCGGCGTGTGTGAAGGCCATGCGTGTGTTCACTTCAGAACTCACGGAGCCTCCGCATGTCCGCGAACCCGGACCATCCCGCGCATCCGGACCACCCCTTCCGATCACCCGCCACGGTCGTCATCGTCGGCGCGGGCCCGCGTACCACCGGCCTGATCGAGCGCATCGCCGCCAACGCCCCCGAGCTGTACGGCGACGGCGCCCCGTTCGAGCTGCACCTGGTCGATCCGCATCCGCCCGGCGGCGGCCGCATCTGGCGCCCCGACCAGTCCCCGCTGCTCTGGATGAACTCCATGGCCGAGGACGTCACCATGTTCACCGACGAGTCGGTGGAGCGCGAAGGCCCGATACGTCCCGGCCCCTCTCTCGCCGAATGGGCCCGTGAGGTCCGTGAGGCGGGTGGGGTCGGTGGGGTCCGTGGAGCGGCGCCGCCGCACGCCCTGCCGCCCGAACTCGCCGCCGAAGCCGCCGCCCTGACCGGGCGGAGCTTCGCCACCAGACGGCTCCAGAGCGCCTATCTGCGCTGGGTGTACGAGCGCTCGGTGGCCGATCTGCCGCCCGGCACCATCGTGCATGAGCACCGGGACCGGGCCGTACGCGTCACCGGGCCGCGTGACGGACGGCAGCAGGTGTGGCTGGAGGGGCGTACCGCGCCGCTCACCGCCGACGCCGTGGTCCTCGCCCTCGGCCACCTCGACGCCGAACCCGACGCCGAGCAGCAGGCCCTCACCGCGTTCGCCGCCGAGCACCAACTGGTCCACCTCCCGCCGGAGTTCACCGCCGACAGCGATGTGAGCGCGCTGCGCCCCGGCGAGCCGGTGATCGTACGCGGCCTCGGCCTCGCCTTCGTCGATCTGATGGTGCTGCTCACCGAGGGGCGCGGCGGACGTTATGAGCGCGGTCCGGACGGCGAGTTGGTCTACCGGCCCTCCGGCCGCGAGCCCGTGCTGTACGCCGGTTCGCGGCGCGGTGTGCCGTACCACGCCAAGATCGGCTACTCGCTGAGCGGTGAGCGGCCCCCGGTGCCGCGCTTCTTCGGCCCCGCCGAGGTCGATGCGTTGCTCTCCCGCCCCGGGCGGCCGGACTTCCGGCGCGACGTCTGGCCGCTGATCGCCAAGGAGCTGGGGTTCGCCCACTACCACCGGCTGTTCACCGCCCATCCGGAGCGCGTGGCCGGGGAGTGGTCCGCGTTCGAGGAGAAGTACGCCGCCTGCCCGCCCGGCGGCCCCGACCTGGACGTCCTGGTCGCCTCGGCCGTCCCCGACCCGGCCGACCGGCTCGACCTCGACGACCTGGACGTCCTGGTCGCCGCGGCCGTCCCCGACCCGGCCGACCGGCTCGACCTCGACACCCTCGACCGCCCCCTGGCCGGGCTGCGGTTCGGCGACCACGAGGCCCTGCAGCAGGCGCTGCGCGGCCATATCGAGGCCGACCTCGCCCGCCGCCACGACCCCGCGCACAGCCCCGACCTGGCCGTCTTCCTCGCCCTGCTCTCCGTCTACGGCCAGCTGATCCGGCTCGGCGACATCGGCGGCTGGTGGCACGGCTTCTTCAGCTTCCTCGCCTCCGGCCCGCCGGGGCCGCGGCTCGAGCAGTTGCTCGCGCTCTCCCGCGCCGGAGTGGTCCGCTTCCTCGGCGCCGAGACGACCGTGACCGCCGATCCGGTGCGCGGGGTGTTCCGGGCGAGCTCCGCCAGTGTGCCCGGACACGCGGTCGAGGCCCGTGCGCTGGTCGAGGCCCGGCTGCCGGAGCCGAGCGTGGATCGCTCCCGCGACACCCTGCTGCGCTCCCTGTACCGCGACGGCGCCGCCGCCACTCCGGCCGGACTGCTCGCCGTCAGCCCCGCCGACGCCCGGGTCCTGGACCGGGCGGGCCGTCCGCATCCGCGCCGCTTCGCGCTCGGCCCGCACACCGACGCCCGCGCCTCGGGCGCCTTCGCCCGGCCCCGTACCAACGCGCCCGCGTTCCGGCAGAACGACGCCACCGCGCGTGCCCTGCTGCGCTGTCTGCGCGAGCTGTCCTGTCGCGCCACGGTCAACGCCTGAGCCTCACCGTCTGAGCCCTCACGGCCTGTGGCTTACGGCTTGAGCCGCACGGCCTGTGGCTTACGGCTTGAGGCTCATCGCCTGAGCCTCACGGCCTGAGCTTCACCGCCTGAGCCCCACCGCCCAGTGCCCCCGGACCTCCCGGAACCCATCCCCGGAATCCGTCCCCCGCACAACCCTCAGTTCTCCCTCCGAAGGACCCTCCATGTCCCTGACCTCCGATCCACCCGTCGGCAAGGCCGCCGCAAGCGGCGCCGAACGCGAGGACTACTCCGCCCTCAAGGTCGTCCCGGTACGCCACCCCTGGCGCTGGGCCGCCGTCGTCGTCACCGCCGTCCTGGTGGCCCAGTTCGCCCACGGCCTGGTCACCAACGCCGGCTGGGAGTGGGACGTCTTCGCCGAGTTCTTCACCACCCGGACCATCCTCAAGGCGGTCTGGATCACCATCCAGCTCACCTTCTACGGCACCGCGCTCGGCTTCGCCCTCGGCATCGTCCTCGCCTTCATGCGGCTGTCCCAGAGCCCCTTCCTGAAGTCGGTCGCCTTCACCTACATCTGGGCGTTCCGCTCCATCCCGCTCATCGTCCAGCTGCTGTTCTGGTTCAACCTCACCTATCTCTACAAGCGGCTCGACTTCGGCATCCCCTTCGGCCCCGGCTTCTTCTCCTTCGACACCGCGGGTCTGGTCGGGGCGATGAGCGCGGCGGTGCTCGGACTCGCGCTCCACCAGGCGGCTTATGCGGCGGAGATCGTGCGCGGCGGCGTCCTCGCCGTGGACGGCGGACAGCTGGAGGCGGCGGCCGCGCTCGGCATCCCGCGGCTGCGGCAGCTGCGCCGGATCGTGCTCCCGCAGGCGATGCGGTCGATCCTGCCGAACGCCGCCAACGAGGTGATCTCGCTCTTCAAGGGCACCTCGATCGTCTCCGTCATGGCGATCGGCGAGCTCTTCTACCAGGTGCAGGTCATCTATGGGCGCAACGGCCGGGTCGTCCCGCTGCTGATGGTCGCGACCGTCTGGTACATCATCCTGACCACCGTGCTCTCGATCGCGCAGTACTACGTCGAGCGCCACTTCTCGCGGGGAGCCACCCGATGACCGCCATGGTCGACATCCGCTCCGTCCACAAGAGCTTCGGGTCGCTCCAGGTACTGCGCGGCATCGATCTGGAGGTGCGCTCCGGGGAGGTGGCCGTCGTCCTCGGCCCCTCCGGCTCCGGCAAGTCCACCCTGCTGCGTGCCATCAACCACCTGGAGAAGGTGGACAGCGGCTGGATCAGCGTCGGCGGCTCGCTGGTCGGCTACCGCCGCCAGGGCGACCGCCTCTACGAGCTGCGCGAGCGCGAGATCCTCAGGCAGCGCACCCGGATCGGCTTCGTCTTCCAGAACTTCAATCTCTTCCCGCATCTGACGGTGCTGGAGAACATCGTCGAGGCGCCGATATCGGCGTTGCGCCGCCCCAGGAAGGAGGCGGTGCGCGCCGCCGAGGCGCTGCTCGACCGGGTCGGTCTGGCCGACAAGGCGGCCGCGTACCCCCGGCAGCTCTCCGGCGGTCAGCAGCAGCGGGTGGCGATCGCCCGTGCCCTCGCCCTGGAACCCGAGCTGCTGCTCTTCGACGAGCCGACCTCCGCCCTCGACCCCGAACTGGTCGGCGAGGTCCTCGACGTCATCAAGGACCTGGCCCACCAGGGCACCACGATGATCGTCGTCACCCATGAGATCGGCTTCGCGCGGGAGGTCGCCGACACCGTCGTCTTCATGGACGGCGGCCGGATCGTCGAGCGGGGCACGCCCGCCGAGGTGCTCGACGCCCCGCGCCATGAGCGCACCAAGGCGTTCCTCTCCAAGGTCCTCTGAGGCCGCCGATGTCCACGAGATCGCCGATGTTCCCGAGATCGCCGATGTCCGCCAGGTCACCGATGTCCACCAGACCACAGGTCTCCACCAGACCACCGCTGTTCACCTACGCAAGGAGCACCCCCGTGAAGACCCGCCGCACCCTCGTCACCGCCGTCGCCGCGCTCACCGCCACCGCCCTGCTCGGCGGCTGCGGCGATGGCGATGCCCAGGAGACGGTGGGCTCCAAGGGGTCGAAGAACGCCATCAACATCAGCCCGGACCAGCACCGCGTCAGAGGGAAGAAGGTCGACTCGATCGCGGCGAAGGTCCCGGCCGCGATCCGGGAGCGCGGCACCCTGCGCATCGGTGGCAGCGCCGACGCCTCCGCCCCGCTCGGCTTCTACGCGACCGACGACAAGACCCGGATCGGCTCCGAGCTCGACATCGCCACGCTGGTGGCCGACACCCTCGGGCTCAAGGTCGACTTCCAGCCGGTCTCCTGGGAGAACCTCTTCGTCGGCCTGGACAGCTCCAAGTTCGACGGCGTGTTCTCCAATGTGACGGTCACCGAGGAGCGCAAGGAGAAGTACGACTTCGCCACCTACCGGCTGGACGATCTCGCCTTCGAGGCCAAGAAGGGCACCTCCTGGCGGGTCAAGGGGCCGAAGGACGTGGCGGGCAAGACCGTCTCGGTCGCCTCCGGCACCAACCAGGAGAAGATCCTGGTCGACTGGAGCAAGCAGAACGAGAAGGCGGGCCGCGAGCCCGTGGACATCAAGTACTTCCAGAAGGACACCGACTACTACCTCGCCCTCCAGTCCTCCCGTATCGACGCCTACTTCGGCCCCAACCCCACCTCCGCCTACCACGTCGCCTCGGCCGGCCAGACCCAGATCATCGGCCGGTTCTCGGGCGGTGGCGACCAGGTGCAGGGCAAGATCGCGGCCACCACCAAGAAGGGCAGCGGGCTGGTCGACGCCTATGCCGCGGCCCTGGACCACGTGATCCAGGACGGTTCGTACGCCAAGGTCCTGAAGCGGTGGGGGCTCTCCAGCGAGGCGGTGAAGAAGTCCGAGATCAACCCGCCCGGGCTGCCCAAGCCGTGACCAGCTGACCCCCGGAAGAACGAGGAAGGCCCCGACCATGGCCGTACCGACCGGCACCCTGCACCTGGCCGCCGCCATCGACGGCAACGGGCAGTACCAGGCGCCGTACTACGTGGAGCTCGCCCGGCTCGCCGAGGACGGCGTGCTCGACTTCATCACCCTGGACGACAGCTTCGGCCCGCCGGGGCCGGGCCGGGGCAGGCTCGACGCGCTCGCCGTCCTCGCGCGTGTCGCGCCCGCCACCGGGCGGATAGGCCTGGTGCCGACGGTCACCACCACCCACACCGAGCCGTCCCATGTCTCTTCGTCCGTGGCCACCTTGGACCGGGTGAGCCGCGGCCGGGCGGGCTGGCGGATCGAGGTGTCGACGACGGACGCGGAGGCGCGGCTGGTGGGCCGCCGCCCCGCCGCCCCCGCCCGGGGAGCTGTGGGCCGAGGCGGGGGAGGTGGCCGATGTGGTGGCCCGGCTGTGGGACAGCTGGGAGGACGACGCCGAGATCCGCGACACCGCCACCGGCCGCTTCGTCGACCGCGACAAGCCGCACTACGTGGACTTCGAGGGCGCCCACTTCACGGTGCGCGGCCCGGCCATCGTGCCCCGGCCCCCGCAGGGCCACCCGGTGGTGGCCGTCGCCACCACCGACCGGTGACCTGGCAGACCGCGGCCCGACACGCCGATGTGGCGTACATCCGCGCCCGGGAACTCCCCGGCCACGGGCGGCGCGCCGGTCCCGCTGACCGACACGCCCGGCGGTCCCCCGCTGTACCGCGGGGGACCGGTGGAGCTCGCGGGACTTGGGCGGCGACACGCATCCTGTGCGTGGTCCGAGCCCGGGAGGCCAGTTTCCCTGTGCGACCTGGCCATGTAGGTACGGCCAGGGGCGACGGGGAGGCCCCGAACCATCCTCTGGCGGAGCGGGGGCCCGCACACTGGCGCCGTACCGGCGTCCCAGATCGCACGATCAGCTAACCCGCCTGGCCCACGGTGCCGCCAGCCCACGAGCCGACCACCACACGATCGAGCTAGCCCGGCCTCGTGCTCAGTCTCCCGTGCGCACAACGGCCGGATCCACGACCTCGACGTGGTCGGCAGGCCCGAGTCGATCAGGCGGGGGCCGCGCCGCCTGGAACGTGGTGACCTCCTCGGACGCCTTCACCGGCGAGAACTTCCGGCGCGGCGGCTTCCTGGACCGGGCCGACCGCTACACCCGGGCCGCCGAGTTCGTCGCCGCCGCCCGTGAGCTGTGGGACTCATGGACGCCGGACGGCACGCCGCGCCCGTTCGCCCGCACCGGCCGGCACTTCACCATCGACGGTGAGTTCGGCGTGCCGCGCCCGCCGCAGGGCCATCCGGTGGTGATCCAGGCCGGGGACTGCGACGAGGGCCGGGAGTTCGCCGCCTCCACCGCCGACGTCATCTTCACCCGGCACGGCTCGCTGGAGGCCGGGCGCGCCTTCTACGCCGACGTCAAGCGGCGGCTCGCGCGGTACGGACGCGCTCCCGGGGAGCTGAAGATCATGCCCGGGGTGACCCTGGCGCTCGGCGACACCCCGGCCGATGCCCGGGAGAAGGCCGCCGAGATCCGGCGGCAGCAGGTGTCACCGCAGACCGCGATCCTCACCCTGGAGCAGGTCTGGGGTGTGGACCTGTCCGGCTACGATCCGGACGGGCCACTTCCGGACATCGCCCCCGACCCCGGATCCCAGCTGGTCCAGGGCCGGGTGCGGCACGGCGATCCGCCGGCCGTGGCCGCCAAGTGGCGGGCGCTGTCGGAGGAGAAAGGGCTGTCCATCCGGCAGACCGTCATCGAGGCGACCGGGCGTCAGTCGTTCATCGGCACCCCGGAGGCGGTCGCGGCGGAGATGGCGGAATCGTCGCCGCCGACGCCGCCGACGGCTTCATCCTCGTACCCCATCTGACCCCCGGCGGGCTCGATGACTCGTGGACCGGGTGGTGCCGCTGCTCCAGGAACGCGGGGTGTTCCGCACCGCGTACAGCGGTCCGACACTCCGCGACCACCTGGGACTTACCGATCCGGGGGAGCGGGGCTGAGCGGCCGCGCGGCGGCCCGGACACCGGGACGCGATACGTCCGCGCCATAACGGAACCCGATCGCCCGCACGTCCGTCTCACCGGATACCCAAGGGGATGGGAGCACAAGCCCCGGTGGCCTGAACCCGCCGGGGCTATGTGGCGTGTGCCCGACGGCTGTTCCGAATTGTCCTCTTGCGCGCTGCGCCCGGAGCCACGAATACTTCCGGAAGCGCTTGTCAGGGGCACGCCGAATCGGTCATATCGGCGTGCTCATTGACTGCGCCTCACGGGCCTGCCCACCCAAGCGGACCCCCGATTCCCCCGGAGGAAGAGTTGAGGATCAAGCGCAACGCCCCCCACAGCAAGCAGGCGAGACGTATCGCCCTGGTGGCCGCGACCTCCGCCCTGGTGGCCGGAACGGCGCTGGCCGCCCCCGCCGCCTACGCCGGTAGCGACGGCGCCCGCACCTTCAGCGCGGCCGAGGCCAAGTCGGCGAGCGGCGCCGTCCTCGAGGCCGATGTCGCGGGCACCGCCTGGTATGTCGAGAAGGGGACCAACAAGCTCGTGGTCACCGCCGACAGCACGGTGTCCCAGAGTGAGATAGCCAAGATCAAGAACACCGCCGGCTCGAACGCCGACGCGATCGAGGTCAAGCGGACCTCCGGCAAGATTCAGAAGCTGATCTCGGGCGGCGACGCGATCTACGCGAGTAGCTGGCGCTGCTCCCTCGGCTTCAACGTGCGCAACAGCAGTGGGGCCAACTACTTCGTCACCGCCGGTCACTGCACCGACGGCGCCGGCACCTGGTGGTCGAACTCCGGCCACACCACCACCATCGGCCCGACGTCCGGCTCCAGCTTCCCGACCAACGACTACGGTCTGGTCCGGTACAGCGGCTCGGTCACCCCCCAGGGCACCGTCGGCAGCCAGGACATCACCTCGGCCGCCAACCCGACCGTGGGCCAGACGGTCACCCGGCGCGGCTCCACCACCGGCATCCACAGCGGCCGGGTCACCGCGCTGAACGCCACGGTCAACTACGGCAACGGCGACATCGTCTACGGCATGATCCAGACCACGGTCTGCGCCGAGCCCGGCGACAGCGGCGGCCCGCTCTACGCCGGCTCCACCGCCCTCGGCCTCACCTCCGGCGGCAGCGGTAACTGCACCTCCGGTGGCACCACGTTCTTCCAGCCGGTCGTCGAGGCGCTGAACGCCTACGGCGTGAGCGTCTACTGATCGGCGCCGTTCCTGAGCTGATCAACTCCGCACCAGGCTGAGCGAGAGCCCCCGTCCGTGCGCCGGACGGGGGCTCTCCGCGTCGGTGGGAAACGCCTTTCCGGGCGGCCCGACGAGGGTTTTCCACAGCCCTCCCCACTGTTCGGCGGGCGGACTATCGTGGACATCAGTACCCCACGAGGGGCATTGTTCGCGATACGGACGGCAGGTGGCCGTGATGGTCGATGCGCTCGTGACATTGATAGTGGTACTGGCTTGCCTCGGCGCCCTGGGCGTGCTGGCCGCGGCCCGAGTGGTCAAGCAGTACGAGCGGGGGGTGGTCTTCCGGCTCGGGAGGCTCCGCTCGGATATCCGGGGGCCGGGGTTCACCATGATCGCTCCGTTGGTCGACCGGCTCCAGAAGGTCAATATGCAGATCGTGACGATGCCCGTGCCCGGCCAGGAGGGCATCACCCGGGACAATGTGACCGTACGGGTCGACGCCGTCGTCTACTTCAAGGTCGTGGACCCGGCCGACGCGATCATCGCGGTCGAGGACTACCGCTTCGCCGTCTCCCAGATGGCCCAGACCTCGCTGCGGTCGATCATCGGTAAGAGCGATCTGGACGATCTGCTCTCCAACCGGGAGAAGCTCAACCAGGGCCTGGAGCTCATGATCGACAGCCCGGCCGTCGGATGGGGCGTCCATATCGACCGGGTGGAGATCAAGGACGTGTCGCTGCCGGAGACCATGAAGCGGTCGATGGCCCGCCAGGCGGAGGCCGACCGGGAGCGCCGCGCCCGGGTGATCAACGCGGACGCGGAGCTGCAGGCGTCGAAGAAGCTGGCCGAGGCCGCCTCCCAGATGGCCGACACCCCCTCGGCGCTCCAGCTGCGGCTGCTCCAGACCGTGATGGCGGTCGCCGCCGAGAAGAACTCCACACTGGTGCTGCCCATCCCGGTCGAACTGCTGCGCTTCCTGGAGAAGGGCCAGCAGGAGATCCCGGCGGCGGTCCGGGCGGAGGGTGGCGCGGAAGGCGGCGCCCCGGCCGCCGGTCCGGCCGCCGCGCCGGAGCGGGATGCCGCGCCCGCGCGGCCCGCCCAGCCGGCCCAGCCCGCTCGGCAGGCGATGCCGACGCTCACCGAGCGCGAGCCGGAGCCGCATACGGTCGAGTGATGAGCCGTGGGAGGTGATCCGGCAGGGAATCCCGCGAGGATCCCGCGAGGGGATTCCATGGGGTGATCCGCCCGGTTTGACGGCTCGTCCGGATACCTGATTCGGTGCCCGTACACCTCGAAGGTGTGCGGGCACTGCCATGTCCGGACATGAGTCCGCAGTGTAAATTTCACGCCCATGACGTGAACGCGCCCTTGTGCGTGCCCGGTGGTGATGGGAATACTCGGCGGCGCAAATTGGCATGGACGCGCCCCCGAGTGGGGAGAAGCGCTATGCCGTTACGCCCTCCGGGCCCTGGCACCCCACTGCCGACGGGCCCAACCCCCCACTGGAAGGCAGAGAGTTGAAGCACCGCCGCATACCCAAGCGTCGTGTCGTCATAGCCGGAGCCGGCATAGCGGCCCTGGTCGCCACGGGCATCACCCTGCAGAGCGCCAACGCCGCCCCCGGTGAGCCCCAGCCCGACACCCTCTCGGTCGGCGCCGCCGGAAAGCTCGCCAGCACGCTCACCTCCTCGCTCAAGAGCGACACGGCGGGTTCGTACTACGACGCCAAGGCCAAGAAGCTCGTCGTCAACGTGGTCAACAAGGGCGTCGTGGACAAGGTCCGGGAGGCCGGGGCCGAGGCCAAGGTGGTCACGAACACCCTGGCCGAGCTGAGCAAGGCGCGTCAGACGCTGAAGCAGAAGGCCACCATCCCCGGCACCTCGTGGTCGGTGGACCCCAGAAGCAACAAGGTCGTCGTCACCGCGGACAGCTCCGTCAAGGGCACCCGGATGGCCACCCTCAACAAGGTCGCCGACGCGCTCGGCGGCAAGGTCGAGGTGAAGCGCTCGGCCGGGAAGTTCTCCACCTTCATCGCGGGTGGCGACGCCATCTGGGGCGACGGTGGGCGCTGCTCGCTCGGGTTCAACGTCGTCAAGGGCGGCCAGCCGTACTTCCTGACCGCCGGTCACTGCACCGAGGCCATCAGCAGCTGGTCGGACTCGCAGGGCGGCGAGGAGATCGGGACCAACGAGGGCAGCGAGTTCCCCGGTAACGACTACGGCCTGGTCAAGTACACCAAGGACACCGACCACCCGAGCGCGGTCGACCTCTACAACGGCAGCTCCCAGGAGATCACCAAGGCCGGTGACGCCACCGTCGGCCAGAAGGTGACGCGCAGCGGCTCCACCACGCAGGTGCACGACGGCGAGGTCACCGGCCTCAACGCGACCGTCAACTACCAGGAAGGGTCGGTCGAAGGGCTGATCCAGACCAACGTCTGCGCCGAGCCCGGCGACAGCGGCGGCGCGCTCTTCGCGGGCGACACGGCGCTGGGTCTGACCTCCGGTGGCAGCGGTGACTGCTCCTCGGGCGGCGAGACCTTCTTCCAGCCGGTGCCGGAGGCGCTCCAGGCGTTCGGCGCCGAGATCGGCTGATCCGGCCGACCCGGTCGGCCCGGCTCACCCGGCGAGCGTTTCGCTCCCGCGTCTCGCTCCCGCGGTTTGCTCCCGTGTGAGCGGAAGCAGGCCCCCGGACACCCGTGGACGGTGTCCGGGGGCCTTCCCCTTTTCCGGTCAGTCCATCAGAACTCGAAGACCATCGTCGGGGCCGCGCTCTTGAAGCAGTTGTTCGCGAAGGTGTGCTCGTACGACACCCGGCGGCCGTCCCAGATCCCCTCGGCGGTGACGGTGATGGGGTGCCATTCCTTGGTGCACACCCGGCCGGACTCCGCCCCGGTCCGCAGCTGGCCGAACATGCCGCCCACGGAGCGGAGTTCGGCGCATGCCTTGGCGGGGGCCGGGTGGGTACCGGTGGGGGTGGGGCGACAGCTCAGAGTCACCGCCCGCTGGACCTCGGTCGTGGCCGCGTCGGCCCCCCAGCCGACGGTCAGGACCAGCGCGGACGGCGGATACAGGCTCTGCGGCTTGGCGGGCGCGGCGTGTGCCGCGCCGCTCGTGCCGATCCCCAGCACGGCGCTCACGGCCAGTGCGGCTCCCAGTCCGATCGCCCCAGTAGTCTTCCGCATTTCGAACACTCCCTTGCTCGTCGTTGCAGATACCGGACGGAGTTCTACGCGGTGCGCGTCAGGAACGCACGTCGATCGAGCACTTCCGGTCGCTACAAGTAGTCGTTCGGTGGCTTATTGTCGCGTGCGGTGGATGTCCGGGTGCGGAACGCCGCGTGGCGACCGGGTGTGCGGCGCCGCGCGCATTGCGCCCCTCGAGGGACCCCGTCCGCCGTCTCGCACTCCTGTGGACGGCGTGCTCAGCGAGGTGGCCGAGGCGCTCAAATCGATTCAAGAGCGCTCAGGTGAGCGAGATCGAGTGATGCTCGTGATGCCTCTGGGGTGAGGGCTTTCGCGTACCACGCTAGGGCGAGAACCTGCCAGGGCAAGCCGACCGGCGGAGTGGGGTCGGAGCCCGGAATCCGTGGCTCCCTGGCCGCCCTGGCCCAGCTCTCCGCCTAGCCGTCCTGGCCCAGCTCTCCGCTCAGGGGGCCGGCCTGTCGCCCCCAGCCGTAACCGCGCTCCGCGCGCAACCGCACCACCAGCCGCCGCTCGGCCACCATCGCCGCGCGGAACTCCTCCCAGTCCGGATGCTCGCCCTGGATCGCGCGGTAGACCTCCACCAGCTCGTCGGCGGTGGCGTCATGGGGACCGGCGGCGACCGGCGTCAGTTCGGCATCGCCCTCGGCCACCAGATAGGAGTAGTGGTCCCCGCTGGTGACGTAGAAGCTCGCGCGCGGATCGCGGCGCAGATTGCGGGTCTTGGCGCGGTCGTCGGTGACGGAGATCCGGATGAGGCGCGTCGCGGGGTCATAGGTGAAGGCGACATTGGACAGCTGTGGCCGTCCGTCCCGCTTGAGGGTGACGAGCGCGCCGGTGCGCTGCTCCCGTAGCAGATCGAGCAGGGATCCCTCCGTCATGGTGATCAGCATACGCACGGGCCGGTGGCCCGCCTACTGATGCGACCCACCGGCTTCCGCGTGCCGCGTTCGCAAGGGTTCACAAGGCGACACGCGGGATTAAAGGGCGTTTTGGGTGCTTATGGTGGAG
The DNA here is from genome assembly GCF_024298965.1 of Streptomyces rapamycinicus NRRL 5491. Classification (NCBI taxonomy): domain Bacteria; kingdom Bacillati; phylum Actinomycetota; class Actinomycetes; order Kitasatosporales; family Streptomycetaceae; genus Streptomyces; species Streptomyces rapamycinicus. The sequence continues at coordinate 9,069,894 of NZ_CP085193.1, forward strand.
AGGGAAGCGTCATCGAAGCCGACTCGCACGCGTGTTCGAGAATGGGGTTATGGTGGGGCGTGGGACATGCAGGGTCGGTCAGGGGGTGTGAGCAGCGGGAGGTGCGGATGCCAGGCTTCACGCATCTGCACACCGCGTCCGGGTTCTCCATGCGGTACGGGGCCGCGCACCCGGAGCGGCTGGCGCGGCGTGCCGCCGAGCGCGGCATGGACGCGATCGCGCTGACCGACCGCGACAGCCTCGCCGGAGCGGTGCGGTTCGCCCGGGCGTGTGAGCGCGCGGGGGTGCGGCCGCTGTTCGGGGTGGACCTCGCCGTACGGATGGAGGCCCCGGAGCCGGGGCGCACCGCCCGGCGCCGTGCACCGGTGCGCGGCGGGGCGTTCATCGACGAGTCCGCGCCCCGGGTGGTCTTCCTCGCCCGGGACGGCGCGCCCGGCTGGGCCGCGCTGTGCGGGCTGGTCTCCGCCGCCCACGCGGGGCTCGCCCGCCCCGGAACCGCCCGGACGAATGGCGAAGGGCCGCCCCTGCTGCACTGGCGCGATCTGGTGAGCGACCCCGGCGCGCTCGCCCCGCTGACCGCGCTGCTCGGCCCGGACTCCGACGTCGGCCGGGCCCTGGCCGCCGGACGCCCCGACCGGGCCGCCCGGCTGATCGCCCCCTGGCGCGAACTCTTCGGCGACGCGCTGCGGCTGGAGGCCGTATGGCACGGCCGCACCGGCACCGGCCCGGGCTCGCTGCGGCTCGCCGCCCGTACCGTCGGCTTCGCCGCCGAGCAGGGCGTCCCGGCCGTGCTGAGCAACGCCGTGCGCTACGCCGACCCGGGGGAGGGGCCGGTCGCCGACGTCCTGGACTCGGCCCGCCGGCTCGTCCCCATCGACCCGCGCACCCCCGGGGCGCTCGACAGCGGTGAGCGCTGGCTCAAGGGCCCCCGGGACATGGCGAAGGCGGCCGAGCGGATCGTGGAGGCGGCGGGGATGCGGCGGGACGCCGCGCACCGGCTGCTGGAGGAGACCCGGCGCACCGCCGCCGGGTGTCTGGTCGACCCCGAGGACCACATCGGCCTGGGCAGTGTCCACTTCCCCGAGCCCCGGCTGGTGGGGGCCGGGCGGCGGAGCGCCGAGCGGGTGCTGCGGTCGCGCTGCGCCGCCGCCATGGTGCTGCGGGAGTACGACCGCGACCGGGCGCGCTGGGAGCGGCTGGAGGACGAACTGCGCACCATCGAACGGCTCGGCTTCGCCTCGTACTTCCTCACCGTCGCGCGGGTCGTCGACGACACCCGGGAGCTGGGCATCCGGGTGGCCGCCCGGGGCTCCGGCGCCGGATCGTTCGTCAACCATCTGCTGGGCATCGCCCATGCCGACCCGGTGGCCAACGGTCTGCTGATGGAGCGCTTCCTGTCGGTGCGGCGGGCCGCGCTGCCCGATATCGACATCGATGTGGAGTCGGCGCGCCGGCTGGACGTCTATCGCGCGATCTTCGAGCGGTTCGGGGCGGAGCGGGTCGCGACCGTCTCGATGCCCGAGACCTACCGGGTGCGCCACGCCGTACGGGACGTGGGCGCGGCGCTCGGCATGGACCCGGCCGAGGTGGACCGGCTCGCCAAGTCCTTCCCGCACATCCGCGCCCGCGATGCCCGCGCGGCGCTCGCGGAACTGCCCGAGCTGCGGGAGCTGCGGGAGGCGACCGTCGAGCAGGAACGTTTCGGCAGGTTCTGGGAGCTGGTCGAGGCGCTCGACGGGCTGCCCCGTGGCATCGCCATGCACCCCTGTGGGGTGCTGCTCTCGGACGCCGGGCTGCTGGCCCGTACGCCCATCGTGCCGACCAGCGGCGAGGGCTTCCCCATGTCGCAGTTCGACAAGGACGACGTGGAGGAGCTCGGACTGCTCAAGCTGGATGTCCTCGGAGTGCGGATGCAGTCCGCGATGGCGCACGCGGTCGCGGAGATCCGGCGGGCCACCGGGCGTGTCGTGGACATCGACGACCCCGAACAGGTGCGGCCCGGCGATTCGGCCACCTACGACCTGATCCGCTCCACCGAGACCCTCGGCTGCTTCCAGATCGAATCGCCCGGTCAGCGCGATCTCCTCGGCCGGCTGCAGCCCACCTCCTTCCACGATCTCGTGGTCGACATATCGCTTTTCCGGCCCGGTCCGGTCGCCGCCGACATGGTCCGGCCCTTCATCGACGCCCGGCACGGCCGCAAGCCCCCGCGCTATCCGCACCCGGATCTGGAGGACGCGCTGCGCGAGACATACGGGGTCGTGGTCTTCCACGAGCAGATCATCAAGATCGTGTCGATCATGACCGGATGTGAGCGGGACCTCGCCGACGAGGCGCGGCGCGCGCTGTCCGACCCCGAACGGCAGGGGCGGGTGCGGGCCTGGTTCCACGCGGAGGCGGAGAAGCGGGGTTACGCGCCGGAGGTGCGGCTGCGCACCTGGGAGATCGTCGAGGCGTTCGGCTCGTACGGCTTCTGCAAGGCGCATGCCGTCGCCTTCGCGGTCCCGACGTATCAGTCCGCCTGGCTCAAGGCGCACCATCCGGCCGCCTTCTACGCCGGGCTGCTCACCCATGACCCCGGGATGTACCCGAAGCGGCTGCTGCTGGCGGACGCGCGGCGGCGCGGGGTGCCGATCCTGCCGCTGGACGTGAACCGGTCGGGGGCCGCCTACCGAATCGAACTGACGTCTGGTGATTCTCGTGACAGCGGTAATAAACGCGACAGCCGCCGTAAAGCGGACGCCGGTATCCGGCTGGCGCTGAGCGACGTCCACGGCATCAGCGAGGCCGAGACCGAGCGGATCGCGGCCGGACAGCCGTACTCCTCGCTCCAGGACCTGTGGCTGCGCGCCCACCCCGGGCGGCCGGTCGCCGAACGGCTGGCCCAGGTCGGCGCGTTGGACGCGTTCGGCGCGAGCCGCCGCGATCTGCTGCTGCAGATCGCCGAACTGCACCGGCAGCAGCGGGGCGCCGCCGCCCGGCACAACGCGGAGGGCCAGCTTCCGTTGGCCGAAACCGGCCCCGCCGCCCCCGCCGGGCTCCCCGACCTCGACGCGGACGAACGCCTCGGCGCCGAACTCGGCATCCTCGGCATGGACGTCTCCCGCCATCTGATGGGCGACCACCGGGACTTCCTGGAGGAACTGGGCGCGATCCCCGCGAAGCGGCTGCGCGACGCGCCGCACGGGGAGGTCGTGCTCGTCGCCGGAGCCAAGGCCGCCACCCAGACCCCGCCGATCCGCTCCGGGCGCCGGGTCATCTTCACCACGCTCGACGACGGTACGGGGCTGGTCGACTGCGCCTTCTTCGACGACAGCCACGCGGCGTGCGCGCACACCGTCTTCCACTCCTGGCTGCTGCTCGTCCGCGGCGTGGTCCAGCGGCGCGGCCCGCGCAGCCTCAGCATCGTCGGCTCGGCCGTGTGGAACCTCGCCGAACTGGCCCAGCTCAGAAAGGAGGGCGGCCTCGGAGCGGTCGCCGCCGAACTGGCGGGGGCGGGCCCGGAGACGGACGAAGCGGACTCCGGCCGCCGCATCGAGATGCCCACCGGCTACGCCATGCACCCCTGGGCCGACCTCCGGCCCGCGGGCGACCAGGCCGCCACCGGCCGCAAACTGTGGCACGCCAGCCCGGGGAGCGCGGGATGACTTCCGGCCGACACCCCTTCCCGACCCGTCTGATGGACATGGCCCTGCCGGGCGGCGGCCGGACCGTGGGCCCGGAGCGGGCGGACGAGGTGCCGCATGTGCTGTACGTGCGGTTCCACCCCGCGCCCGGGGAGGACGTCTACCAGGGGCTGCTCACCCTGCTCGGCGAGCTGACGCCCGTCGTCGAGGCGCTGCCGCCCGACGCCGCGCTCGCGGATGTGCGGGGCGCGCTGCGGTACTTCGGGCGGGACGCGGCAGGGCTGGCCGAAATCGTACGGGTCCGGGCGCTGGCCCGGTACGGCGTGGACTGCACCGTCGGCGTCGCCGCCAACCCCCTGCTCGCGCGCATGGCCGCCCACGAGGCCCAGGAGGCCCGGGGTGCTCAGGAGTCCGGGGCCGTCCGTACCGTGCCAGGCGATCCGGACGCCGTCGCCGCGTTCCTGGCCCGTAAGCCGCCCATCGCCCTGCCCGGGGTGGGGCCCGCGACCGCGCGCGCCCTGAGCGCGTACGGGCTGGACAGCGCCGCGCGGATCGCCGCCGCGCCGCTGTCCACCCTGCAGCGCATCCTCGGCGCGGCGACCGCGCGCCGCGTCCACGCCTGGGCGCGCGGTATCGACCCGGCGCCGGTCACCCCGAACGCCCCCGCCCGTGCGATGGGCGCCGAACACCGCTTCCGCCGCGACGAGTTGGACCCCGTCCGCCGTCGCCGCGCGCTGCTCACCCTCGCCGACGGGCTCGGCGTCCGGCTGCGGACGAGCGGGCAGGTGGCGGCCGCGATCAGCCTCACCGTCCGCTACGCCGACCGCTCCACGACCACCCGCACCCGCACCCTGACCGAGCCGACCGCCCACACCCCGGCGCTGACCGCCGCCGCGTACGCGCTGCATGACGCGCTCGGGCTGCAGCGGGCCCGGGTGCGGTCCGTGGCGCTGCGCGTCGAGGGGCTGACGGACGCCGGAGTCGCCTCCCATCAGCTGACGTTCGACCCCGCGGACGAGAAGTCACGCCGGCTGGAGGCCGCCGCCGACCGGGCCCGCGCCCGCTTCGGCGTCTTCGCGGTCCGGCCCGCCGGGTTCCTCGACGTCGCCTGAGTTCCTCGACGTCGCGTAAGCCGCGGGTCCCACCAGTCCCACTGGTTTTCCCCACTTCGCTCAGCCCGGCGCATTCCTGGACGTCACGTGAAAATCGCGTAGACGTTCCTTCACTGACGGATGGCTGGATGGCTTTGCTACTCGCGCGTAATTTCGAGTGAGCGCACCACTTCTTGTGATCCGGATCGCAGGGCGCAGCGCAAGCGCACCGTCAGCGCGACTCTCTCCCCCACCAGCGAGGAGTTCATATGATGCTGCCCTGGAGGCGTATCCGGCGATTCCGGAAGACCAAGACCCGTACCTTACTACCCGCCCTGGCCCTCGCGGTCGCGGCGACCGCGGCGACCCCCACCGCCGCGCTCGCCACGGACACCGCGTCGGATGCGGTGAGCGGCGGCTGGAACAACTACTCCTGCAAGCCGTCGGCCCAGCACCCCCGCCCCGTCGTCCTGGTGCACGGCACCTTCGGCAACTCCGTGGACAACTGGCTGGGCTTCGCCCCCTACCTGGTCCAGCGCGGTTACTGCGTCTTCTCCCTCGACTACGGCCAACTGCCCCTGGTCCCGCTGTTCCACGGGCTGGGGCCGATCGACAAGTCGGCCGAGCAGCTGTCCGCCTATGTGGACCGGGTGCTCGCCGCCACCGGCGCCGCCAAGGTCGACATGGTCGGGCATTCGCAGGGCGGGATGATGCCCCGCTACTACCTCAAGTTCCTCGGTGGCGCGCCGAAGGTGAACGCCCTGGTCGGCATCGCCCCCACCAACCACGGAACCACCCTGTCCGGGCTGACGAAGCTGCTGGACTACTTCCCCGGGGCCGGTGACATCATCGCCAAGGGTGCCCCGGGGCTGATGGACCAGGTGGTCGGCTCGGACTTCCTGCGGCGCCTCAACGAGGGCGGCGACACCGTCCCCGGAGTGCGCTACACCGTCATCTCGACCAAGTACGACGAGGTGGCCACGCCCTACCGGGCGCAGTTCCTCTCCGGTCCGAACGTCAAGAACGTGCTGATCCAGGACCTGTGCCCGACCGATATCTCCGAGCACGTGACCATCGGGCTGACCGACGGTCTGGCCTTCCACGAGGCCGTCAACGCCCTCGATCCGGAACACGCCACGCCGACGACGTGTGCGTCGGACGACTGACGCTCGACGGCGAGTGGATGAAACGCACGTCATGGCGCGCCCTGCCTCGGTCCGTACGAGCAGGGCGCGTCGCCCGTCGGGCCGGCCGACGTCCGATTACTCGGCGATGAGCTCGACCTCGACGTTGCCCCGCGTCGCCTTGGAGTACGGGCACACCTGGTGCGCCTGCTCGACCAGCTTGCGGCCGGTCTCGTTCTCCAGCTCGCCCGGCAGCTCGACGCGCAGCGTCACCTTGAGCCCGAAGCCGTCGTCCGCCGCGTCCTTGCCGATGCCGACCTCGGCGGTGACGGAGATGTCCTTGGTGTCGACCTTGGCCTGGCGGCCGACGAGGCCGAGCGCGGAGGCGAAGCAGGCGGCGTAGCCCGCGGCGAACAGCTGCTCGGGGTTGGTGCCCTTGCCGTTGCCGCCGAGGGCGGGCGGCATGGCCAGCGGCAGGTCGAGCTGTCCGTCGGAGCTCACGGCCCGGCCGTCGCGTCCGTTGGCCGTGGCCACCGCGGTGTAGAGCGCGTCCATGAAGACCATCCCTTTCGTGTTCCGGCAGTCGGAGGGAGGCGGGGGCTCGGGGCGCCCCGTCTCGCTGAGCAGAAGTAGAGCACACAATTAAGTTGCGTACAACTAAAGGGTACGCTGGAGGCATGTCACACCAGCCCGACCGCACCACCGACAGCACTGCCGACCGCGGCACCGACCGCACCACCACCCCCGAGCCGCGGCCCTCCGACGAACTGCTCCGGCTCGACCGGCAGCTCTGCTTCAGCCTGCATGCCGCCTCCCGCGCCTTCGACGGCCTCTACCGCCGGGTGCTGCGCGACACGGGGCTGACCTATCCGCAGTACCTGGCCATGCTGGTGCTCTGGGAGCACGGGGAGATGCCGGTCAAGCGGCTGGGGGAGCACCTGCGGCTGGACTCCGGCACCCTGTCGCCGCTGCTCAAGCGGATGCAGTCGGCCGGACTCGTCCAGCGCGAGCGCAGCGCGCACGACGAGCGTTCGGTGACGGTCCGGCTCACGGCGGAGGGGTCGGCGCTGAAGGAGCGCGCCCAGGGCGTACCCCTGGCGGCGATGGAGGCCAGTGGCCTCGACCTGAAGGAGGCGGTGGATCTCCAGGCGAGGGTCCGGCGGCTGACGGCGGCCCTGGACGCGGCGCTGGCCGAGGAGGCGTGATCACCGAGCCGGAGTGATGGCGGGCGGGGGAGCGAGGAGGGGTGTGCTTCAGGAGTGCTCCGCGAGGTGGCGGTCGACGAGCTGCTCGAACGCGCGCGCCGCCGCTGAGGGGGTGCGTTCCGCCGGGGTGGCGAGCGAGATGGGCCAGTCCAGGTCGGCGTCGGCGATGGTGAGGGTGGTGAGGTCGTCGTCGGGGCCGACGGCGCCGCGAGGCAGCAGCGCCAGGCCGAGGCGGTTGCGTACGAAGTCCACCCCGGCGGCGATATCGGTGATCTCGATGGTCACGTGCCGCCGGACTCCGGCGGCGGTGAAGGCGCGATCGGTCACGGCCCGGTTCCCGTAGCCGGACGGGAAGTCGATGAAGGGCTCGTCGGCCAGGTCCGGGATCGCCGCCGTGCCGCGGCCGGCCAGGGGGTGCTCTCGTGGGACCACGAGATCGAGCCGTACCGAGGTCAGGTGGCGCAGCCGGGCGGTGGCCGGGCACTGCCCGGGGATCGAGACGAAGGCGAGGTCGAGCCGGCCTTCGGCCAGTGCCGTGATGAGTTCCGGCGATCCCCCGCAGGACGCCGCCGTCGCCAGGCGTACGGACACCTCGGGGTGATCGCGGTGGAAGCGGCCCAGCAGGGCGGCCAGGTCGATCAGCCCGAGTGAGCTCATGGTTCCGATGCGCAGGGTGCCGCGCAGTCCGCCCCGAACGGCGTGGACGACATCGCGGGCGTCCCGGACGGCGTCGAGCGCCACTCGGGCCTTGGGGAGGAGTTCGAGCCCGGCGTCGGTGAGGCTGACCTGTCGGGTCGTGCGCACCAGCAGCGGGGAGGCGAGCTCCTTCTCCAGGGCGGCGATGGTGGCCGACACGGTGGACTGCACGATGTGCAACCGGGCCGCCGCGCGGGTGAAGCTGCGTTCCTCCGCGACGGCGACGAAACATTCCAGCTGGCGTAGTTCCACTTCTCCTATTTATAGCAAGTACCGATGGATGTCATCGGCAATCTTCGTTGGACTCGATGGCAAGGCCGCCGCAGGCTGGTGGCCGGCACCGTTCGCGGGCCGTACCCCAGCTATCGCGAGGAGTGGAACACGTGACCCTCTTGATCACCGGAGCCCGTGGCGGCATCGGCACCGGCCTGCTGTGCCGCCTGCACGAATCCGGGCACAGGGTCCGGGCGGCCAGCCGTGCCCCGGAAAAGCTCGAACTGCCCGCCGGTGTCTCCGCCGTCCCCCTCGATCTCGCGGACCCGACGACTTTCGCCCCCGCGCTGGCCGGAGTCACCGATGTCTTCCTCTACGCCGAACCGGCCGGAATCGAGGCACTGCTGGCCGCCGCCGTCCCGGCCGGGGTGCGGCGGGTCGTGCTGCTCTCATCGGACTCGGCGGCCCTCCCCGACGCGGAGCGCAACGCGCTGGCCCGCCACCACCTGCGGGTGGAACGGGCGCTACGGGCCACACCGCTGACGGCGACCGTGCTGCGCCCGGGTGGGTTCGCCACCATGGCGCGGCAGTGGGCCGAATCCGTCCGCGCCGGCCGACCGGTCGAGCAGGCGTATCCGGACGCCCGGCTCGATGTCATCCATCCCGATGACATCGTCGACGTCGCCGAACTGGCGCTCACCGGCGACCGGTTGGACGGTGAGACCGTCAGTCTCGGTGGCCCGGAAGTGCTCAGCTTCCGCGATCAGGCCCGGATACTGGGGCAGTTGCTCAACCGCCCGGTCGAACTGCGCGAACCCACCCGGGAAAGGGCGGCCGCGCACTTGAGCGGCCATGTGCCCGCGCCATTGGTCGAGTCCGTCCTGGACTACTGGGCCGCGCTGCCCACCGGGCACCACGAGGCGGCGCGCTCCACCGAGCGGCTGACCGGCCGCCCGGGGCGTCCGTTCCGCCGCTGGGCCGCCGACAACCTGGACCTCTTCCGGTGAACCGCTCGCCGAGCGTGGCCCTGAGGTGAACTGTCCCACATTTGGATCGCTCGATCCGTAATCCGTTGACGCTCGCGTGGCGCCGGAGTAGGAATTACGGCATGAACGATCCACAATTCATCGCGAGCGGTGCGGACCGCCCTCGCACAGTCCCCGCCGACGGGCCCGGCACCGGCCCTCCGGCCCTGAGCCGGGCGACGGTGCTGCTGTTGGCCGTGGTGTGTGGCGCGGCGGTGGCGAACATCTACTACGCCCAGCCACTGCTGCCCGTGATATCGCGGGCGCTCGGGGTGTCCCAGGGAGCCGGCGGCCTGGTGATCACCGTCTCGCAGATCGGCTACGCGCTCTCGCTGGCGCTGCTGGTGCCCCTGGGGGACGTACTGGAACGGCGCCGCCTGGTGACCGTGCTGCTGGGCCTGAGCGCCCTCGCGCTCCTCGGCGCGGCGGCGTCCCCGTCGCTGGGGCTGCTGCTCGCCGCGATCGCGGTGGTCGGCGCGACCTCCGCGGTGGCGCAGATAGTGGTGCCCATGGCCGCGTCGCTGGCGCCGGACCACCAGCGCGGATCGGCGGTGGGCACGGTGATGAGCGGGCTGCTGATCGGGATCATGATCGCGCGCACGGTCGCCGGGGTGCTCGCCCAGATCGGTGACTGGCAGCTGGTGTTCGTCTTCGCCGCGGTCCTGATGGCGGCCCTGGCGGTCATCCTGCGCCTGGTCCTGCACCCCGTTCCGCGGTCGGAGAGCAGCACCTATCCCCAACTGCTGCGCTCGGTGCCGGCGCTGGTGCGCGGCGAATCGCTGCTGCGCAGGCGCATGGCCCTGGCGGCGGTCGGCATGGGCTGCTTCACCGTCCTGTGGACCGCGTCGTCGTTCCTGCTGGCCGGTCCGCCGTACGGGTTCGGGCCCGCCGTCATCGGCCTGTTCGGCCTGGCCGGGGTCGTCGGGGCCGCCGCGGCGGCGAAGGCCGGCCGGCTGGCCGACCGCGGCCACGGCCGCCGGGTGACCACGGGCGGACTGGTCCTGCTCGCGGTCAGCTGGCCCGTGCTCGCCGTCGCCGGGGTGGGCGGGCCGACCGGCCTGATCGCGCTGACCGCCGGCATCATCGCGCTCAACCTCGCCCAGCAGGCCCTGTTGATCAGCCACCAGAGTGCGATCTACCGCCGGGTCCCGCACGCTCGAAGCCGCGTGACGACGGCCCTCATGGTGTCCGCGTTCGCCGGGGCCACCGTCGCCTCGGCGCTGACCGCGGCGCTGTACCCGATCGTGGGATGGCCGGGAGTGTGCGGGCTCGGCCTGGTCATCGCGCTGGCCGGGGCCGGTATCTGGATTCTGGAGCTGGTCCGCCCCAGCCCCGCCGAACCGTTGGCCGAACCGGCGGCCGAACCATTGGCCGAACCGGCGGCCGCCCCGTCGGCGGCCGTGCGGCAGCCGGTGGGCGCGGGCCGGGTGAGCTCGTGCCGTGAGGAGGTCGGCTGTGCCTGAGCTCCAGCGAGTGGCGATCCCCGACGACTGCGAGGGAGCCGCGCGCCGGTACGCCGACCGGACCACCCACCACCACGTACGGCACCCACGAACACGAAAGGCACGACCCCGTGGCAACGCATGAGCGGCCCATCACGGCGAAAAGCGTCGAGGGCGGCGACGACTCGGGATTCCGGCTCCCCGTCATCTGGCGACGCACCCTGGGCGAACTCACCTTGAGCTACGTCCCCGACGCGGGCGTCGACATGATCCCGACCCGGGTCTACCCGGCCTCCGCCGAGGAGGACTGGCGCGCGCACCGCACGCATATGACCGAGGCGGGCCACCTGCCCATGGGATGCGGGGCGCTGCTCGTCGAGCGGGGCGGCACCCGCCTGCTCATCGACGCCGGCCATGGCCGCATATCAGGCGCGGACCTGGAGCACTTCCAGCACGCCTTCGGCCATGTGCGGGACCTGCCCGAGTCGCTGGCGACCCTCGGCGTGGACCCGGCCGAGCTGGAGACGGTGGCCTTCACCCACTTCCACGGCGACCACACCGGATGGGCCCGGCCCGACGCGGTCGAGGATCCGCGGAGCCTCTTCACGAAGGCGCGCTGGATGGTCGGGAAGGGCGAGCTGGAGAGCGTCCCGCCCGGGACCGGCCCGGTACTGGCCGGTCAGGACGAACGCACCGTGGTCGTGACCGACGGGACCGAGATCGCGGACGGCGTCCGCGCCTGGTCCCTGCCCGGGCACACCCCCGGGCACACCGCCTGGATCCTCGACACCGGCGACGGCCGGGAGGTCGTGGCCTTCGGCGACGCCATGCACTCACCGGTCCAGGTCCAGCACCCGGACTGGGACGTCGTTCTCGACACCGACCGGAAGGAGGCCGAACGGTCACGGCGCCGGCTCGTGGACCACCTGGCCCGGGACGGGGTCTACGGCTTCGGTGTCCACTTCGCCGATCAGCAGCTGGGAACCGTCGACGCCTCCGGCCGCTGGCGCGCCTGGAGCGACGCGGACGTCTGGAACGACGCGGACGTCCCCGCCCGCTAAACTGGACTGATCGTTCCTTTGTGGAGGAGGTACGCCGTGTCCCCCGCCGGCCGCCCCCGCGCCTTCGTCATCGAGGGCGTCCTGGAAGCCGCGATGCGGCTGTTCTGGGAGCAGGGCTATGAAGCGACGTCGATGGCCCAGCTCCGGGAGGCCACCGGCCTGTCCTCGGCGAGCCTGTACGGGGCGTTCGGTTCGAAACAGGGGCTCTTCGAGCGGGCGGTGGAGCACTACCTCGCCGGGCCGGGCAGCGTCACCGACGTCATCGGCGACGAAGCCCTGAGCCCGCGCGAGGCCGTCGCCCGGATGCTGCACGGATCCATCGACATGCAGACCGACACCTCCCACCCGCGCGGCTGCCTCGTGGCCCTGTCGGGTACCGTCCGGGCCCCCGGGGACGACGAAGCCGCGGTGCGCCGGACGATCGTGGCGCGCCGTGCGCTGGACCGGGCACGTATCCGGGACTGCGTCGTCCGTGGCGTCGCGACGGGAGAACTCGCCGAGGAAACCGACGTGGACGGCTTCACATCCATGATCCACGGCTTTCTGCTCGGCGTCTCCACGCAGGTGTGCGACGGCAGGCCCGCCCGGGATCTGCATGCCGCGGCGGACGCCGTCCTCGCCGCCTGGCACGTACCGTCCGGGCGGACGGTCGGCGCGTAGGCGAGCCGGTCCCGGGGGGTGCCGTCGTCCTCCCCGGAACCGGCTCCGTCTCCGATCGGCCGCGGACGCCTATGGCGTCAGCGGCGCCCTGGAGGCGTCCGGCGGTACGCGTACGCCTGCGGCGGGCTGTTCCCCTCCCCGCCCCTTCCCGCAACTGGGGCTCCGCCCCAGACCCCGGGGCCCAGACCCCGGGGCCCAGGGGAAGCCCCTGCCATACGGCTCCGCCGCGTGAACCGATCCGCGGCTCCGCCGCGTGGTCCGCCGGACGCGCCCGTGGCCTCAGCCGCGGCCCCGCCGTACGGTCTTGCGGCGGTTGGCGACGGCGAACAGCACGGCCGCGCCGGTGGCGAGGACCGCGGCGCCGCCGATGGCCAGGGGCCCGGTGGACCCGTCGCCCCCGGTCTCGGCGAGGTGCTGCCCGTCGGCGGCGCTCCCGTCCTGCGAGCCCTCCGGCCCGGTGCTCGCGGCCATGACCTCGGCACTCTTGGCCTCGGGGCGGTTCCCCTCCGTGCCCTTCCCGTCCGCCGTCTCGGCCGACTTCGGCTGGTGGTTGGCCTCGGCGCCGCTGTCACCGCCGTGGCCGTGGTGATCGACCGTGGACTTCTCGGCGCCCTTCGCTATCTGGGCGTCGTCGGGCGCGACGGCGGTGGGTGCGGAATCCGCCTTCGTCCCGGCTCCCTCGGCCGCGCCGGCCCCTCCGCCGAAGGTCACGTCCGAGCAGGTGTAGAACGCCTCCGGGCTGTCCGAGCGCTGCCAGACGCTGTAGATCAGATGGCGGCCCGACTTGCCCGGCACCTTCCCCGAGAAGACGTAACTCCCGTCCTTCAGCGTGGGGTCGGTGACCTTGGCGAACGGCTGCGCCTCCAGGTCGGCCCAGGTCAGCGGCTTCGTCGGGTCGTAGCCGTCCTTGGTGATGTACAGCTCGAAGCTGCCCCGGTGGGGCGCGGTGGCCCGGTAGGTGAAGGTGTGCTCACCGGCCGTCATGGCGGTGGCGGGCCAGTCGGCGCGCGGCAGGTCCAGGCCCTTGTACTTGTCGCGGCCCGCGCTGCACAGCTTTCCGTCCGGGATGATCTCCTTGTGGCGCCCGGCGGCGTCCGGGATGTTGACCTCGTTCCAGTCGTAGAGCGCCTGGGTGCCGCCCGCCTGGACGGCCGCCTTGCAGGCCGCCGAGTCCGGGCTCTCCGGCCCCTCCGCGAAACACGCCGACACCCGGCTGACCGGGCTCGTCATCGAACCGTGTGCGGAGGCCGGGTCGGCGCTCAGCGCGGTGAGGGCGAGCGGCACCATGCCGAGCACGGCGATGCGGGCGGTTCTACGGGAGACGGTGGCACGAGCGGTCATCGTCGGGACTCCTTCGGTGGGGGGACCGGTGGGGGTGACCGGTGTGGGGGGTGACGCGCAGCACGCTAGCCCCGCCCACGGGCCTCCTCGCCGGTCTTATGGCGCCGTTAAGGAGCAGCTCAGGCGCAGCTGAGACTGAGCGGGTCGCGGGGGTACCCGAGGTGATCCACCCGAGGTGATCGCCGATGGTTGCGGGGGGCCGGTGGCGTGGAAGGGTGACACATATGACCGGTACGAACTCGCCCCGCGCCACGGGCGCCTCCCGCGCCTCCAGCGCCTCCCGCCCGTCGGCCCGTGAGCTGATCGAGGCCATCGTCGACCCCGGCAGCTGGCACGGCTGGGACGAACCGGTGGAGATCACGACGGACGACCCCGAGTACCGGGCCGACCTGGAGCGGGCACGGGAGCGCACCGGGCTGGACGAGTCGGTCATCACCGGTGAGGGCCGTATCGAGGGGCGCAGGGTGGCGCTGGTCGCCTGCGAGTTCCGCTTCCTGGCCGGTTCGATAGGGGTGGCCGCGGGGGAGCGGCTGGTACGGGCCGTGGAGCGGGCCACGGCGGAGCGGCTGCCCCTGCTGGCGGCACCGGCGTCGGGCGGCACCCGGATGCAGGAGGGCACGGTCGCGTTCCTCCAGATGGTGAAGGTGGCCGCGGCGATCACGGACCACAAGGCCGCGGGCCTGCCGTACCTCGTCCACCTCCGCCACCCCACCACCGGCGGCGTCCTCGCCTCCTGGGGCTCCCTGGGCCACGTCACCGCCGCCGAGCCGGGCGCCCTCATCGGCTTCATGGGCCCACGGGTGCACGAGGCGCTGTACGGCGAGGAGTTCCCGCCCGGCGTCCAGAACGCCGAGAACCTCATGAACCACGGCCTGATCGACGCGGTCCTCCCGCTGAGCCGCCTATCGGGCGTGGCCGCCCGGGTATTGCGGGTCCTCTGCGCGAGCAACACCGCGCCCGCCCCCGGTCGGCCTGGGGGTGGAGGTGGGGCCGCCACTGAGCCCGTGCCGGACCCCGGGGCGCCGGGTGACGCGCCCGGTGGCTGGGATCCGGGGGCCGGGGGCGGCGATGGGCGTGGCGGCGTGGCCGGCGCCGACGTCGCGGGGGCAGCTGCCCCCGCCCCGGCCCCACCCTCCGGCGCCCTGCCGGGGGCGGAAGGGGATGTCGCGGCCGGGAGTGGCCGGGCGGCCGGTCACGATCAGGCCGGGGTCGCTGCCTTCGTCGGGGCGACCGAGGGCGGGGCCGGTGTGCCGTCCGCTGAGGTGTCGATACGGGCTTCGCGGAGGGTGGAGCGGCCCGGGGTGCGGGACTTGTTGCGGGTGGCCGCCGACGATGTGAGTCCGCTCAGTGGTACGGGGGCGGGGGAGCACGATCCCGGGTTGTTGCTCGCGCTCGCCCGGGTCGGGGGGACGCCCTGCGTCGTTCTCGGGCACAACCGGCGCAGTGCCCGTAAGGGCGAGACCGCCGAGGGGCCGGGGGAGGGGCAGGCGTTGGGGCCGGCCGGATTGCGGACCGCGCGGCGCGGGATGCGGATCGCCGCCGAGCTGGGGCTGCCGCTGCTCACGGTCATCGACACCGCGGGCGCCGCGCTCAGCCGCGAGGCGGAGGAGGGCGGGCTCGCGGCGGAGATAGCGCGGTGCCTCGCCGACATGGTGACCCTGCCCGCGCCCACCCTCTGTCTGCTGCTCGGCCAGGGCGCCGGTGGCGCCGCGCTCGCGCTGCTGCCCGCCGACCGGGTCGTGGCGGCGCGCCACGCCTGGCTGTCGCCGCTGCCGCCCGAGGGCGCGGCCGCGATCCTCCACCGGACCACGGAGCGGGCCTACGAGGTCGCCGCCCGCCAGGGTGTACGTTCCGCCGACCTCCTCGCCCAGGGCATCGTCGATCGCATCGTGGAGGAGGACGCCTCCGAGGGCGCATCCGAGGACGCGGAGGGCTCCGGGCCGGCCGACGCCTTCCTCGGCCGGCTCGGCCACCTCCTCGGCGCCGAACTCGCCGCCCTCCGGGCCCAGGACCCGGACGAGCGGCTCGCCGCGCGCCGGGTCCGGCATCGCCGTATCGGGCTACCGCGCTGACGACGAGCGTTGACGATCTTGACGGCCCAATCAGGGCCAAACGGGCGGACCGGAACGTCGAATTAGCGGTCTTAGGCATGCCTAACCTAATCTCGGGCCGTGAACGAGAATGATCTCGATGCGGCGTCACGGCCGTTCTCCTCCCCTGCCCTCCGTGGCTCCTCGGCGGCCCCGGCCGCCCAGGCCGCCCCCGCCCCGCGGCCGCCTCGGCTCCACCTCCTCGCCCGCAACCCCACCGACTCCGTCACCGAGGGCTTCCTCCCCGCGGCGGCCCGGCTCGGACTGGCGGTCACCCTCCTCACCGACCAGCCCGAGGCCCATGAGCGCGCCTACCGTCGGCAGGAAGAGAAACAGGAGGAGAAACAGGAGGAGAAAGGGGGGTCCGCGCGCCCCTTCCCCGCCCCCGACATCGTCCCCTGTGACGTACGGGACTTCGCCGAGGTCATCAGCCGTATCGCCGCCGACGGCGCCCGGCCCCGCGCCGTCTTCACCAACAGCGACCACCTCCAGGCCCAGGCCGCCCTCGCCGCCCAGTACTTCGGCCTCCCGGGCAAGGACTGGCGCGCCGCGCTGCGCACCAAGAACAAGGCCGAGCTGCGCCGCGCCCTCGCCGCCGCGGGTCCGGACGTCGCCGACCCCGTCTGGTCCGCCGAACTCGCCACCGGACAGGACCCCGCCACCCTCGCCGGGCTCGACGCGCCCTACCCCTGTGTGGTCAAACCGCGCGAGGGCGTGGCCAGCGAGGACGTCGTCCTCGTCGCGGACGCGGACGAACTCGTCCGGCGCTGCGCCGAGATACGGGAACGGCGGCCGGGCGCGGCCCTCGTCGTAGAGGCGTTCCTCGACGGCGAGCTGCGCACCCTCGAAACCCTCGGCGACGGCCGCACCCTCCACGTCCTCGGCGCCTTCCGCACCGAGCTCTCGCCGCCCCCGCACTTCATCGAGGAACGGCTGCATCTGCTGCCCGCCCCGCCTCCGCAGCCGCACACCGATCAGGTGCTGGCGCAGCTGCGCGCGCTGGGCGTGGGCTTCGGCGTGTGCCACACCGAGTACGTCGTCCAGGGGGACCGGGCCCGCCTCATCGAGGTCAACTACCGTGCCATAGGCGACCAGTGCGACCTCGTCCTCGCCGAACTCCTCGGCATCCCCCTCTTCGAGTACATCCTCCGTACGCACCTGGGCGAGCCCCTGCCGGACGACCTCGGCGCGCGCACCGACGGCAGGGTTCGCATGGAGTACGTCATGGCCGACCGCGCCGGGCGGCTCGTCTCCGCCCCTCCGGCCAGTGTGACCGAGCGCGACGGCGTACGGCTGGACTACCGGCCGCTGCGCGGGATCGGCGAGGAGCATCCGCTCCACCGCACCAACCGCGACTTCCTCGGCGTGCTCCGGGCCACCGGCACCGACCAGGGGCGGATCGACGCGGCGGTGGCGCGGTTCCTCGCGGCCCACCGATGGGAGATCGTGTGACAGAGGAAACAGAGGAAGAGGAGCTTCTCGGACGGGTGCTCGACACGCTCCTCCGGGAGGACGCCTACAAGCTGCGCAGCCACGCCGTCCCGGTGCGGCGCGCCGACGGCGACTGGCTGCGCATCGCGCTCAAGGAGCTTGCGGGGTTCGGGGGGTTCGCGGGGTCCGACGGGGCCGAGGGGGGCGAAAGCGTGCTGCTGCCGGTGGAACCCGAAGGCTTCCAATGCGACATCCGAACCCGCCGCCCGGCCCGGCTGCTCTGTACGCCCGGAAGTCGTTGCGCACCCACCGCACCCACCGCACCCACCGCCCCCACCGTGCTCACCGGGCTCGATGCCGTACTCGGGCGGCTGCGGGAGGCCGTGCCCGATGAGGACCGGGCGCTCTACGACGTCTTCGTGGCCGAATGTCGGCAGGCGCTCGACGCCATGCGGCTGCATACCCGCGTTCGGCCCCGCGTCGTCGCCGAGTTGGGCGCGCGGTACGGGGAGCGGTGGGGCGGGATGGCCGGGGCCCTCGCGTATGACACGCTCGCCGCCTTCCGCGACCATCCGGTCTATCCGACCAGCCGGGGGCGGGCCGTCTTCAGCGAGGAGCAATTACGGGCGCACGCACCCGAGTTCCATCCCACCTTCCCGCTGCGCTGGCTCGTTCTCCCGCGCGAGGCGGTGTACGGGGATCCGGCGCGGCTGCCCGGCTGGTGGCCCGCGCCCGGGGATCTTGGGCCAGGGCCGGACGATGGCCACCTCGCCCTCCCCGTGCATCCGCTCACCCTCGGCCCCCCGCTGGAGAACGCCCTCCGCGCGGCCGGGCTCCAAGGCGCCGCCCGGCTCGCCGAGCACCCCCTGCTGGACGTACGGCCCACCCTCTCCATGCGGACCGTGGCCGTCGCCGACGACCTGGCCGACGACCCCCTCGTCCACCTCAAACTGCCCCTCACCACCTCCACCCTGGGGCAGCGCAACCGGCGGTCCATCAAGCCCGGCACCCTCACCGACGGCGAAACGGGGCAGCGGCTCGTGGAGGCCGTGATCGAGCGCGAACCGAGGTTCGGAGCCACCGTGCTGCTCGCCGACGAGACCAACCATCTCCACGCCGGACACGAACTGCTGGCCACGCTCGTCCGCCGCTACCCACCCGGTCTGGAGAACGCCACCATCGTGCCGCTGGCCGGGCTGCTCGCGCCCGCCCCGGACAGCACGCTCGTCATCGACGGACTCGCCGAACGCCACTACGGCGGGGACGTCCTCGCCCTGCTGGACGACTACCTCACGCTGCTGTTCGACTTCCACACCACCCTCTTCGCGTACGGCATCGCCCTGGAATCCCATCAGCAGAACACGTCGCTGGTCTTCGAGGACGGCAGCGGGAACGGCGGTGCGGTGCCCCGGCTCCGGCTGCTCATCAAGGACCACGACGGCCCCCGCGTCCACGCGATACGCCTCGCCGCCATGATCGGTGGAGGACCGGCCGCCGATCTGTGCGGATTCGACGACCGCAGGATCCTGACGTCCGGCGACGGGCCGGTGGCCGATGTGTTCACCACCATCACCGTCCACCTCTGCGCCGCCGCCCCCCTCTTCGAGCTCGCCCGCCTCGGCCGGGCCCCGCTCGACACCCTGCTGCGGCGGCTGCGCGACCGGCTCACCGACGCCGTCGACCGGCTCGCCGTCACCCGGCCCGGCGCGGCCGCCGCGCTGCTGCGCGGACGGGTGCTGGACGCGGACCGGCTGCCGGTCAAGGCGATGGTCACCGCCGGCACCTTGTTCACCAAGGAGCGCTTGGACGCCGTGGACATCAACAAGCACTACGTCACCGGGCCCAACTATCTGCTGCGGGGAAGCGGCAGATGACCGCCGCGCCCGATCGGCCCCCGCCCTCGAACCGAACCCCCGAACCCCCACTTCCCTCGCACCTCTCTCCTCCGCACCCGTTGGAGCCGCCCCATGCCCATGACCTCCTCGCCCGCCGCGACCGTGGCCTCCGCCGACCACGCCACCGCCCACACCCTCCTCAACTGTCTGCTCCGTGAGGTGTCGGGCCCGGAGCACCAGACCGTCGTGGCCGATGGGTGGCTGCGGCTGAGGCTGCCGCGCTGCGGGGTGCTGCTGCGGGTCGGACTGCGGCGCACCTCCCTCATCGGGGCGCACCGCTTCACCGGGCCGGTCAGCGAGGAGCGCGACGGCACATGGGCCGAGGTGTCCTGGCGCGGGCTGGCCGAGCGGATCCACCGGGAACTCCAACTGCGCACGGGGGTGCACAACGACGAGTTCCTGGGCCAGGTCGCCTCCAGCCACGCGGGGATGACGGCCGCCCTGGAGGCCTTGGAATCCCTGAAGGCCTTGGAGTCCTTGGAGGCCTTGGAGGTCCGGAGCACCGCAGAGGACCGGAGCACCGTGAGCGACAGCGCCCAGGAGCTCTACAGCGACCGCGCCCAGGACCTCTACCTCGCCTCCGAGCAGTCCCTCCTCTTCGGCCACCGCTTCCACCCCACCCCCAAGGCCCGCACCGGCAGCGCCGACTCCTGGTCGCGGTTCGCCCCCGAGGCCGGGGCGCGCTTCCCGCTGCACCACCTCGCCGTACGCCAGGAGTACGTGCGCGAGGAGTCCGCGCGGCCCGGGGCGCTCGCCGCGCTGGACCGGCAGGGCGCCGTCCCCGAGGGCTACCGGCTGCTGCCGGCGCACCCCTGGCAGTACGCGATGCTGCGCGAGCACCGGCTGCTGCGGGCGGCCATCGCCCGGGGCGAGGTGCTGGACCTCGGGCCGGGCGGTGCGGAGTTCGCGCCGACCGCGTCGGTCCGTACGCTCTACGACGGCCGGGACTTCCTCAAGTTCAGCCTGAACGTGCGGATCACCAACTGCCTGCGCAAGAACGCCGACTACGAGCTGTCCGGCGCGGTCGCCCTGACCCGGCTGCTGGAGCCGGTCGCCACCGATCTCGCCGCCCGTTTCCCCGGCTGTGAGCTGCTGCGCGAACCCGCGTACCGGACGCTGGACCTCGGCGGCGACAGCGGAGCCGATCGGCAGCTGATCGAGGGCTTCGGGGTGATCGTCCGCGAGGGCCTGGCCGCCCGGCTGCGGCCCGGCCTGACCGCGCTGCTCGCGGCGGCCGTCGCCGATGAGTACCCGACGAGCGGCGCCCAGATCTCCCGGCTCCTCCCCGGCGCCGGCCCCGACCGGCTCTCCGCCTGGTGGCAGGCGTATCTGGAGCTGCTCGTACCGCCCGTACTGGCCGCCTACTTCGACCATGGCGTGGTCCTCGAACCGCACCTCCAGAACGTCGTCATCGGCGTCGACCCCGCCGACGGCACCCCGCACCAGGTGCTCTTCCGCGATCTGGAGGGCACCAAGCTGGTGCCCGAGCACCACACGGCCGCGCTCGCCGCGCTGCCCGAGGCCGTCGCCCGCCCGCTGACGTACGAGCGGGAGCGCGGCTGGGACCGGGTGGTGTACTGCCTGCTGGTCAACCACATCGCCGAGATGGTGGCGGCCCTCGCCGACCGCTGCCCGGGTCTTGAGCCCGCGCTGTGGTCGGCGGTCCGCCGGCTGCTGTGCGAGCGCTCGGCGGCCCACGACCATCCGCCCGCGCTGCGTGCCCTCGTGGCGGGCGTGCCGCTGCCCGCGAAGGCCAACCTCCTCACCCGCTGGGGCCGTCGGGCCGACCGCCACGCGGGCTATGTCCGTATCGCCAGTCCGCTCGCCTCCGCCCTGTTGTCCGAGGCGGCCCACGTCATGCGTCCCGGGAGCAGCCGTTGATCACCTCCGCCGTCCGTACCCTCGCCACGGAGCTCACCGGCGACGGCCTTCCCGCCTACGTCTACGACCTGGCCGCGCTCCGCGCGCACACGCGGGCCGTACGGGACGCGCTGCCGCCGGGCCTGGAGCTGTACTACGCCGCGAAGGCCAACCCGGCGCCCGCCGTCCTCCAGGCCCTCGCGCCCCACGTCACCGGCTACGAGGTCGCCTCCGGCGGTGAGGTGGAGCATGTCCGCGCGGCCGTGCCCGGGGCGCCGCTGGCCTTCGGCGGGCCGGGCAAGACCGAGGGTGAGCTGCGGCGGGCGCTGACGCTGGGCGTGGAACGGTTCCATGTGGAGAGCGAGCAGGAACTGCGGCTGCTGGCCGGGGCGGCGGAGGACGCGGGGATCCCCTCCGTGGACGTCCTCCTGCGCGTCAACCTCCCGTTGGCCCGTGCCGAACCGGGCGGCGGGGGGTCGCTCGGCGCGGCGCTGGGCGGCGCGGCGCTCGCCATGGGCGGCCGCCCCAGCCCCTTCGGACTTGACCCGGAAGCCGTGGAGCGCTGCCTCTCCCAGTTCTCCCCGGGCGACGCGGGCGGCCCCCTCCGGCTGCGCGGCATCCACGCCCACCTCGCCAGCGGCCTCGACGCCGCCGCCCAGGTGGCCGTGGCCGCCGCGATCGCCGACTGGGCGCGGAAGCTGTCCGAACGCCACGGCCTGGGGATCACCGAGGTGAACGTCGGCGGCGGGATGGGCGTGGACTACGCCCACCCCGACCGCCGCTTCGACTGGGCCGCCTACGGCCGGGGCATGGCGGACCTCGCCCTGCGCCACCCCGGTCTCACCCTGCGGATCGAGCCCGGCCGGGCGCTGACCGTCTACTGCGGCTGGTACGTCACCGAAGTGCTGGACATCAAGCACAGCGGGGGCGAGGCGTTCGCGGTGGTGCGCGGCGGCACCCACCACATCCGGACGCCCGCCACCAAACGGCACGACCAGCCCTTCCAGGTGCTGCCCACGGACACGTTGTGGACCCGGCCGTGGGCGCGCCCGGCCGTACGGGACGAGCCGGTCACGCTGGTCGGCCAGCTGTGCACGCCCAAGGACGTGCTGGCCAGCCGGATCCCGGTCGCGGAGCTACGGGTGGGGGACCGGGTGGCCTTCGCGATGGCGGGTGCGTACGCGTGGAACATCTCGCACCACGAGTTCCTGATGCACCCCCGGCCGGGCTTCCACTACCTGGAGGAGTGAGGACGGGGACCGGTCACTCGGCGGGCCGGGGCTTGCCCCGGCCATGCTCCGCGTCGAACGACTACGCTGAGAGCGCACCGCACCCGAAGGAGGCTCCCGGTCATGACCGCGACCCACGATCGTCCGCAGATGCTGCCGGAGGAGTTCGAGGAGTACGCGCGGCTGGCGGCCCGCGTGGCGGAGGGAGTGCGGTGGGAGTTCATCAACGGGAAGATCGGGGTCACGCCGGTGCCGGATGGCGATCATGGGCGGATCATCCAGTGGCTGGCGCGGATCTGCATTCAGGCCCATCCCGACCTGTGGCTGCACGATCAGGGTCTCAAGGTCGAGACCTACCGCAACGGGCATGCGCGCCCCGACGGGACCCTCGCCCACAGTGACGCGTTCGTCGGCCAGGGGGAATGGGCCGACGCCGATCCCGTCCTGATGGTCGTGGAGGTCACCTCGTACGACTCCGACACCGACCGCAGGGACCGGGTGGAGAAGCCACGTGCCTACGCCGAGACGGGCATCCCGGTGTATCTACTGGTCGACCGGGAGGCCGGAGAGGTCACCGTGTTCAGTGAGCCCGACGGGGTCCGGTACGAGAGCACCAAGACCGTGCCGTTCGGCAAGCCGCTCACGCTGCCCGCGCCGGTCGGCGTCACGCTCGACACCGAGCCGCTCCAGGGCTGGGTGCGCTGAGGTCCCTGGTCCAGGGGTAGCGGTGACCTGGAATCATTCGGTGGCATGTACACCGTTACCCTCTGGGAGTTCGCCGCGCTCGCGGCGGCATCCATACTCGTCGGCTTCTCGAAGACCGCCGTCAGCGGCGCCAATACCGTCAGCCTCGCGATCTTCGCGGCCGTGCTTCCGGCCCGGGAGTCGACCGGTGTGCTGCTGCCCCTTCTCATCGTCGGCGATGTGCTCGCCGTGGGCACCTACCGTCGCCATGCGCACTGGGGGACCCTGCTCCGGCTGTTCCCGGCCGTCGCGGTCGGGGTCGTGGTGGGGACGGTGTTCATGCTGTGGGCCGGGGACGCGGAGGTGCGGACCTCCATCGGCGCGATCCTGCTGCTGATGGCGGGGGTCACACTATGGCGGCGCCGTGCGGCCGCCCGGGCGGCGGCCCCGGAGGTCCCGGAGGTCCCGGCCGCCGACGGGGCGGGCGCACGGCTCAAGGCCGGTTCGTACGGGGTGCTCGGCGGCTTCACCACGATGGTGGCCAACGCGGGCGGCCCCGTGATGTCGCTCTACCTGCTCTCCGCCGGTTTCCGGAAGCTGGGCTTCCTGGGCACCTCGGCCTGGTTCTTCCTGATCGTCAACGTCGCCAAGGTGCCCTTCAGCGTCAGCCTCGGCCTGATCGACGGCCGCTCCCTGCTCCTGGACGCGCTGCTTGCGCTCTTCGTCCTGCCCGGTGCGTACATCGGTAAGGCGTGCGTGGACCGGATCAATCAGCGGCTCTTCGAGCGGCTGGTCATCGCGGCGACGGTACTGGGCGGACTCCAACTGCTGCTGCGCTGACCTTGACTGTGGTGTCTCGGTGGCGTCAGCGTGCGAACTTTTCGATGGCCGCTGGGGTGACGGGGGTGAAGAAGTTGACGAGGTTGCCGTCGGGGTCGCGGAACAGCAGCGACCGGTTGCCCCAGGGCATCGTGGTGGGCTCGGCGACGAAGTCGGTGACGAAGCCGGTCAGGTTCTGGTAAACGCGGTCCACGTCGTCGACCAGGAACTCGGTGATCACGCTGTGGTTGTCCGCCGGGCGGGCGGAGCCCGGGGCGAACAGCGGGACGGTGCGGATGCCGGCGATCGCGAGGGTGGCGCCCGTGGTCTTGAGTTCGGCGAAGTCCTCGGTGGCCCACGTCGCCCGCGCCCCTGTGGCTCGCTCGTAGAACTCGACGAGGCGCGCTACGTCGCTGGTGATGATGCGGATCGAGACGAAGTCCATGGGAATCTCCTTGGCTGTGCTGAAGGACTGCACAGCGCAGGCTAGGAGAAATAGTGGACAGAATCGGTCCTGTATTCGCGCTAGGCTGCGAACATGCCTCGACCAACCGCCCGCGTGCTGACACTCCTGGAGCTGCTGCAGTCGGGCGGCACCCGGACGGTGGCCGAACTCGCCGACCGGCTCGGCGTCGAAGGGCGCACCGTGCGGCGGTATGTGGACCAGCTGATCGACCTGGACGTGCCCGTGGAATCGGTACGCGGCCGCTACGGCGGGTACCGGCTCGCCCCCGGGTACCGCTTGCCTCCGCTCATGCTCAGCGACGACGAGGCGCTGGCCGTGCTGCTCGGCCTGGTCGCCGGCCGCCGATCAGGGCTGACGACGGCGGAGCACACGGCAAGCGAGACGGCTTCGGCGAAGATCCGGCGGGTGCTGCCCAAGCACATCGCCCGTCGGCTCGACACACTCCTGGAAGCTCTCGCCTTCACGGATCAGCCCGGTGATTTCGCCACCCCGGACGCCGGGGTCCTGCTCGCCATCGCCGATGCGGTGCGCCACCGCCGACCGGTCTCGATCCGCTACACCGACCGTGACGGACGGCGCAGTGAACGCACGCTGCACGCGTACGGGGTCGTCGCCCATGCGGGCCGGTGGTACGTCACGGGCAAGGACGCCCGGATCGCCGAGGACCGAACCTTTCGGCTCGATCGCATCGCGGACGCGCGGACCCTGCCCGGCTCATTCGAAGCGCCCGTGGGTCCCGGTCCGGCACAGCGCGTGTTGTCGGGGTTCGCCACGGCGGAGTACCGGCATGAGGTGACCTTGCGGGTCCACGGGACGGTTGAGCAGATCCGCGCTCACCTTCCCGCCAGCGTCGCGAGCCTGGAGGAGTACGCGCCCGTGGCAGGCGAGGACCGGGCGACCGAGCGCTGGCTGCGCGTCGAGCTGCGGGCGGAGCGGCTCGACTGGTTGCCTCCGGTACTCGCCTCACTCGACCGGCCGTTCGTCATCGAGCGCCCCGAGGAACTGCGCGACCTCGTCACCGCCCTCGCCGATCGCCTCACGTCCTACGCCCGTCAAGCCAATGTCATGAAACGGCACACTTGAGGCTCGCTATGAACGCGCTCCACGAGCCGTTCGGGAATATGAGGACGGGCCCGTCGGGGTCCTTGGAGTCACGTACGGGGACGATGCCGGGGAGGTTGTCGGCGACCTCGACGCATATGCCACCGTCGTTGTTGCTGTAGCTGCTCTTGCGCCAGGCGGCGGTGCTCAGGTCCGGGGTGATCCGCATGAGGCCCACTCCTTCATCGCGGCTCGGATCATCGCCTCGGAGCCCCGGGGCGAGAGGGCCATGGCCCGTAGCAGATCGTAGTTCTTCCGGAGCTTCGCAACTACGTCCTTATCTTCGATGATCGTCCCGAAACGGCTGCCTTCCCTGTAGGCCAGCATCGGCGCATCGGGCACCGTGTAGAGCACGAGCGAGTTGCCCGCTTCCACATGGTGGCCCGCGCTGAACGGCAGCACCTGAAGGGTTACGTAAGGATGCGTCCCGCGCTCAAGCAAGGACTCCATCTGACGCTGCATCACCTCGGGCCCTCCCGGCGGGCGACGCAACGCCGCTTCGTCCACGATGAACCAACACTCCGGCGGATGAGGCTGGTCCAACCGTGTTTGCCGGTCTAGACGAGCCTTGACCAGCGCCTCGATTTCCGCGTCCGGAGCATGGCGGTGTCCGATCCGTAGCGACTCCCTCGCGAGTTCAGCGGTCTGGAGCAGCCCTGGGATGGTGGCGCAGGCGTACTCCTCAATCACGATCGCCTGGCTCTCGACCTCGACGGCCCGCCGGTACTTGCCCGGGAAGGGCTCATTCTTCGCGAGCGCATACACCCGCGCGAACATCCCGTCCGTCCCAAAGCACGCATCCAACTTCGCCGGAAGGTCGTCGTACGGCAGGGACTCCGCCGCCTCGATCCGGGCCAGGTGCGATTTGCTGTAGTTCAGCACCTCGGACAGCCGCCGTAACGACATGTCCGCCTTCTCCCGGTGGCGGCGGATCTCCGCGCCGAAAAGGTCGCGTGCGGAGCGGTCGGGAAACAGTTCGCGTGGCTGGAACGGCATCGTGCATCCCCTCTTGTCCCGCGATCTTGGCTGGGACGTGTCGTCTCTTTCCAGCCTACGCGCCGGAACGCAACGGTATGTGCACTCAACGTAATTGGCCGACCGGAAAGAACAGGTCAACGTGTTCTCACACACCGAATCCACCGCTCCACGGATGACGATGCGCGTCTACCGCGTCTCGCCGGACGGCGCGGTCGTCACGCAGGAGCTCGGCAGGGTGGTCGTCGTGGTCAAGGACAAGCTCGAACCCCTGCGGTCCAGCCAGTACCCACCCTGCCGCTGCCCGCGCCACCGCGACGCCGCGGATCTGTGACGCGGCCGCGTCACACCCCCAGCCCCACGCGTCGGCCGCGGATGCTCAGGGCGACGACGGAGACGAGGAACCAGAAGGCGCCGAAGGCCGCGTATCCGGCGACGGTGGACAGGCCGCTTGTCGCCGAGGCGGATGTGGCAGCGATCATGCCACCGGCGAGGACGGACTGTCCGCCGCTGATGACCATGGGCCACTGGCCGCCGACCGCGCGACGGCGCCGGATCGCCACGGCGAGCTGGATCGCTCCGGCGGCGAGGGCCCAGATGCCGAACACGAGAAGGGCCGTCTTGATGGTGGAGAAGACAGCGATGATCATTCCGGCGGTGGTGGCGAGGCCGAGAGCCATGTTGATGGTGCTGACGCGGTTCGGGGAGCCGGTACCGGTCATACGACGCTCGAGCAGCGTGGCGATGACGTCCCACAGGGGGTAGACGATCAGCAGCACGGCCGCGATCACCGTGGGCTTGTCCGCCGATACGAGCGAGGCGGAGGTCGCGAAGACGAGTGCCGCCCAGATCAGGGAGAAGGCGACTCGGATCAGGTAGAGCGATCGGAGCCCGGAGGGCGTGGGCGTCGTCGTGGTCGTGGTCGGAGTTACCGTGGTCTGCGTCATCGGGTGTCCCGTTGTGATCGAGATGGTGTGAGGCGGTCGCCTCGATGACGAGTCTCGGCGGCCTCGGGAGGGGCCACGTACTTCGATCGAAGTAGTTCTGCCCTCCATTTCGATCGAATGAGTTCTGCCGTCTCCATCGGCCGAAGCAGGTCCGCTGTCTACTTCGTTCGAAGTACACGGCCGCAGCACACGGGAACGAGAATCGGGCCATGGTCAAGGCGCGGAACAATCAAGACGGGCCCGCGGCACCCCTGTGGGTCCGCCGCCCCGAGGTGCTGCACCGAGTCGCCTATGCAGTGGCCGCGCTGGTGTTCACCGGTCAGATCGTGGCAGTGATATTGAGAGGGTCGGATGGGCCGACGGCCCTCTCGGTATTCCTCGCCGGTGGCGGTGTCGCCCTCTCTTGGTGGAAGCCATGGGCGGGGCTGGTCGTGACGAGCGCGGCGTCCTTCGCCGTCACGGCGGTGGGCCACGACCCCCTGTCGGTGTGGATGATGGCGGTCCTCGTGCTGTTCTCGGTCACCCTCAGGGGAAAGCAGCCGCTGGCCGGAACCGGCATCGTGGCGGCGTTCTTCCTGGGGGCGTTCATGACGCTGGGAGGATTCCGTGGCGGCGCGATCGTGGGAGCCGCCGCCCTCTTCTCGGCCATAGCGGGAGGTGCGACAGGGGCCGCGCTCCGCATCCATCGGGACCACTGGTGGATCCTGGAGGAACGGGCCGAGAGCGCCATCGCCACCCGTGAGATCGAAGCCACCCGGCGAGTGACCGAGGAACGGCTCCGCATCGCCCGGGATCTCCACGACGTCATCGGCCATCAAGTCGCGATGCTGAGCCTGCATCTCGGTGCCGCGGAAATAGGGCTGCCCGAGGACGCCGAATCCTCCCGGCAGGCCCTCGTCTCGGCCAGGTCCAGCGCCCGTACCGTCGTCGTCGAAACGCAACGGATCCTCGCGCTCCTCCGCCTCGGAGACGACACTTCCGGCGACGAGGCGCTTCGGCCGACCCCGTCGCTCAGCGGCCTGGAAGGACTGATCGCCTCGTTCGAGAGCATCGGCCTCGACGTCCGGCCCTCCATCGACATCCCCACCGGTTTCGTGGAGCCCAGTGTCGGCGTGACGGTCTACCGGGTCGTTCAGGAAGCGCTCACGAATGCCTACCGGCATGGAGAGGGGACGGCGACGGTGGAGGTGCGCGAGCGCGACGGCAGGATCTGCGTGACCGTGGAGAACCGCGTCGGTCATTCGCTCCGCGGCTCCGGCGCGGGCAGCGGACTCGGACTCGTGGGGATGCGCGAACGCGTCGAGTCCTCCAGCGGGCGGCTGACGATCGACAGTGCCGACGGACGCTTCCGGGTCCATGCGGAGTTCAGCCCCCTGGGAGCCGTCGTCTGATGACGCAGATTCTGATCGTCGACGACCAGGACGACATGAGGGCGGGCATTCGCACGATGCTTCTGCTCGACCCGGGTCTCGTTGTCGCGGGTGATCTCTCCGATGGACTCCAGGTCGTCCCCTTCCTCCGGGACCACCCCGTCGACCTGGTCCTGATGGACATCCGGATGCCCGGCATCGACGGTGTCGAAGCCACCCGCCGGATCCGCAAGGAGCATCCGCCCGAAAAGCTGCGGGTGATCGTGCTGACCACTTTTGACCAGGACGACATCGTTCTCGCCGCCCTTCGCGCGGGCGCCAACGGTTTCCTGAGCAAGACCGTGAGCCCTGCCGAACTCGTCGCCGGAATCAATGAGGTCGTCGGCGGTGGCGGCGCGCTGTCGGCCGCCGCGACGGCCGCGCTCATCGGTCATATGACCGACAGTCCGCCCCCGGTGATCGACAAGGAACTGCTGCGCCGCTTCGGCGCTCTGACCCCCAGGGAACGGGACGTGGTCGTTCTCATCGCGAGCGGCCTCGGCAACGACGAGATCGCGGCCCAGATGTCCGTGTCGCCGTTCACCGTGAAGACACATGCGGTGCGGGCCATGACGAAGGTCGGCGCGCGTGATCGAGCGCAACTCGTCTCATTCACCTTCCGGGCCGGGCTCTACCCCTGAGCCTGCCGGGCGGAACCCCGGAACAGGTGGCCACAGCTCTCGCGTATGACCAGCTCCGTGGGGATGGTCACGCGCACCCCCGGCTCGGGGGTGCGTTCCAGTTGGTCGAGCATCAGGCCCAGACAGCGGCGGCCGATCTCCGTGAAGTCCGTACGGACCGTCGTGAGCGGGGGGAGCAGATGGGCCGCCTCCGGGATGTCGTCGTAGCCGATCACGCTGACGTCCTCGGGGACCCGGCGGCCCGCCTCGTGGAGGGCGCGGAGGACGCCCACCGCCATCTGGTCGTTGGAGACGAACACCGCCGTGGCGTCCGGGTCGTGGGCGATGCGGCGGCCGAGCTCATGGCCCGAGTCCGCGCTCCAGTCGCCGAAGAGCGGCTCGCGCGCCTCCGCGCCCGCGTCCCTCAGGGCCGCCCGCCAGCCGTCCACCCGCGCCTCGGCTGCGATCCAGCCGACCGGGCCCGCGATGTGGCGGACCGTGCGGTGGCCGAGGCGCAGCAGGTGCTCCGTGGCCTGGCGGGCACCGGACGCGGAGTCGCCCGCGACGACGGGGACGCGGGCGCCGAAGCTCTTGTCCAGCGTGACCATGGGCCTGCCGTGGTCGGTCTCGACCAGGGCCTCGCCCACCGAGCGCTGCGGGGCGATCGCGATGATGCCGTCCGCGCCCTGGCCGAGCAGCCGGTCGACCGCGCCCCGCACCGCCGCCTGGTCGGCGGCGGTGAGCGCGATCGTGCTGACCAGGTAACCGGCCTCCTGCGCGGCCTCGTTGATGCCCGCCAGGGTGGCGGCGGGGCCGAACCGGGCCGCGTCGAAGGAGATCACGCCGAGCGTCCGGCTGCGGCCACTGGCCAGGGTGCGGGCGCTGGCGGTCGGGCGGTAGCCCAGTTCGCGCATGGCGGCGCGGACGCGTTCGCGGGTCTCGGGCCGGACCCGGGGGTGGTCGTTGAGGACGCGCGAGACGGTCTGGCCGGAGACCCCGGCGCGGCGGGCGACATCGGCCATCACCGCCCCGCCGCCCGCCGTGGCCCGGCGCCGCCGGACGCGCTGGAGCCCGCCCGGTTCCTCCTCCGGCTCGCCCATGCGGATGCGCTTCCTCCTCGTACTCCTAGTATTTTTACCGGAAAGTGCCATTGAAACAGGGGCCCGCCGTTCTTGTTGGCATTCACTTGTTGTGCGCATAGCAGGGGCGCGCTCATCGATGTGACGATTGGAGGCAGGGGATGGCGGGTTCCGCATCGGACACGATCGCTGTCGTCGGTGCCGGGGTAATGGGACGCAACATCACCGCACTCGCGCTGGGCCGTGGGGTCGATGTCGTGCTGGTCGATGTCTCGGCTGACGTGCTGGAGAGCGCCCGGGCGGAAGTCGCCCAGCTGTTGCGGCACGGGCAGTTCATGGGCGCCTTCCCCGCCTCCCAGGCCACCGGGACCTTGACCACGACGCTCTCCAGCGGCGACGTCGCGGACGCCGATGTGGTGATCGAGGCGATCACCGAGGACGCCGCGCTCAAGGCGCAGGTCATGGCGGACCTCTCCGGCACGGTCCCCGCCGGGGTCCCGCTGATCACCAACACCTCGGGAATTCCCATCGCCGAACTGGCGAAGTCGGTGCGGCGGCCCGCGGAACTGGCCGGGGTGCACTTCATGAATCCGTCCTATCTCATCGAGATGGTGGAAGTGGTGCGCGGCCCGCGGACCGGCGAGGACGCCATGGCCGCGATCCTGTCCCTGCTGGGCCGGCTGGGGAGGAAGACGGTCGTCGTGCGTGACGCGCCGGGCTTCGTCACCAGCAGGCTGCTGCACCCCATGATCAATGAAGCGGCGCGCATCGTGGCCGAGGGCACCGCGAGCGTCGAGGCCGTGGACCAGCTGATGCACGGCTGCCTCGGCCATCCGACCGGTCCGCTGCGCACCGCCGATCTGATCGGACTCGACAACCTCGCGGACGCTCTTCGGCTGCTTGCCGAGCGGACCGGAAATCCCACCTTCGAGCCCTGTGAACTTCTGCTGGAGAAGGTGCGCCGCGGTGATCTGGGGCGCAAGACAGGGCGCGGGTTCTACAACTATGGAGAGGTGCTTTCGTGAGTATGGACCAGGCAGTCACCGCCGAGGCGACCGAGCAGGCGATCACGGCGTTCGTCTCGGAGCGGGTGAAGGCGGAGGTCCCCGCCGACCAGGATCTCTTCGGGTCCGGGCTGGTGTCGTCGATGTTCGCGATGGAGCTCGTCGTCCATCTGGAACAGGCATTCTCCGTACAGATCCTGGGGGACGACCTCAAGCGGGACAACTTCCGCACCATCGAGGCCATGACCGCTCTGGTGGTGCGGTTGCGCGGCGCCGAGAAGCCCGCCGATGACTGAGCCGCTCGCCGGCGCCCGTGACCTCGTCGACGACCTCGTCGGTGACCGGGCCGCGGAGTGGGACCGGACCGGTCTGATCCCCGATGACGTCCTGCGCACGCTGTCCGCTCGCGGCCTGCTGTGCGCCGGGGTGCCGCGGGCGTCCGGCGGACTCGGCGCGAGCAGCACGGCGAACGGCGAGTTCACCGCGTTCGTGGGCAGCCGGTGCAGCTCCCTGCGGAGCGTGATGACCTCGCAGGGCATGGCCGCATGGACCATTCAGCGCCTGGGCAGCGCCCGACAACACGCCGAGTACCTGCCGAAACTGGCCGGGGGTCAGCTCGCCGCCGTCGCGTTCAGCGAGCCGGAGGCGGGCAGCGATCTGTCGGCGATGACCACGACCATCGAACGGGACGATGACACCGTCATCGTCCGCGGCCAGAAGGTCTGGACGACCGCGGCCCACTACGCCGACATGGTCGTCGTCGTCGGCCGCCATGGCTCAGGTGCGGCCGCCGTGGTGGTGCCCACCTCGGCTCCGGGCGTCACCGTGACCAGGGTGGCGCAACCGTCCGGCTGCCGGGCCGCGGGCCATGCGGATGTACGGCTCGACGAGGTGCGGCTGCCCGCCACCGCCGTGCTCGGCGGCGGACAGCCCCTGATGCTCCTGGTGACCACCGCGCTGGCGTACGGGCGGATCTCGGTCGCCTGGGGCTGCGTCGGCATCCTGCGGGCCTGTCTCGACGCCGCCCGTGGCCATGCCCGCACCCGGACGCAGTTCGGAAAGCGGCTCGCGGAGCACCAGCTCGTCGCCCGTCACCTGGCGAATCTGCTGACCTCCGAGCAGATCGCCACCCGGGTGTGCGAACACGCCAGCCGGTGCTGGGACGACGGCTCTCCCGAGATGGTCGTCGCCACCGTCCTGGCCAAGCAGGTGAGCGCGGTCCAGGCCGCGCAGGGCGCTGCCACGGCGGTGCAGGTCCTGGGTTCGGCGGCCGCGCACGAGGGCCATGTGGTCGAGCGCGCGTACCGCGACGCGAAGCTCATGGAACTCATCGAGGGCAGTACGGAGATCTGTCAGCTGATCCTCGCCGACCACGCCGTGTCGATGCCCGCGACATGTGTCGGCGAACCGAGACAAGGGAGAGCCGTGGCTGAACAGACCCCGATCGTGAAGTGCCTGGTGTGGGACCTCGACAACACGCTGTGGCAGGGCACGTTGCTGGAGGACGGGACGGTGACGCTCCCCGCCCCGGTCAGAGAACTCATCGCCGAGCTGGACAGCCGCGGCATCCTGCAGTCCGTGGCCAGCAAGAACGACCACGACCTGGCGTGGAAGCAGCTGGAGACGCTGGGCGTCGCCGAGTACTTCGTACTGCCGCGCATCGGCTGGGGTCCGAAGTCCGATTCGGTGCGGGAGATCGCCACCGAGCTCAACTTCGCGCTCTCCACGATCGCCTTCATCGACGACCAGCCGACGGAGCGGGCGGAGGTCCAGTTCCATCTGCCCGAGGTCCGCTGCTACGACGCCGAGCAGCTGTCCGATCTCTCCGCCCTGCCGGAGTTCAACCCGGCGACGGTGACCGTGGACGCGCGCCGCCGTCGGCAGATGTACCAGGCCGGATTCCAGCGGAAGGCGGCCGAGGCGGAGTTCCAGGGGCCGAGCGAAGACTTCCTGCGCTCGCTGGAACTGGTGATGCGCATCGGACGCGCCACCGAGGAGGAGCTCTCCCGGGTGGAGGAGCTGACGCTGCGCACCAGCCAGATGAACGCCACTGGTGTGCACTACTCCATCACCGATCTGCGCGCGCTGCTGGCCGATCCCCGCCATGAGGTGCTGGTGACCACGCTCACCGACCGGTTCGGGCCGCATGGCGCGGTCGGTCTCCAACTGCTGGCGAAGCACGAAGGCGTCTGGCATCTCAAGCTGCTGGCCACCTCGTGTCGTGTGGTGTCGTTCGGCGCCGGTTCGGCGATCCTCCGCTGGCTCGGCGACCAGGCCGCCCGGGCGGGTGTCCATCTGGCCGCCGACTTCCGGCAGACCGAGCGCAACCGGATGATGGAGATCGCCTACCGCTTCGCCGGTTTCACCGACGAGCCGTGCGACTGCCGGGCCGGACTGCCCGCGCCCGCGCAGGAGGACATCCAGCGGCTCCATCTGTCCCCGGCGCCGTCCGACCCGCCGCCCACGATGGAGCTGCACGCCGTCAGCCTCCAGGGCGTCTGAGCCCTCGCCGGCCGGGAGGCGCACCTCCCGGCCGGTTCCGATGTGAGAAGACCAGAGAAGATGGATGACGCATGGCGAACCAGGTAGGTCTCCCGGCCGCGCTCTCGGAGTACATCCGGGAGTTCTCCCTGCGGGAGGACGCGGTCCTGCGGCAGCTGCGCGAGACGACGGCGGAGCTTCCCGCGGGCACCGCGATGCAGGTCATGCCCGAGGAGGGCCAGTTGCTGACGCTGCTGGCCGGACTCACCCCGGCGAAGAGGATCCTGGAGATCGGCACGTTCACCGGGTACAGCACCCTGTGCCTGGCCCGCGCGCTCGCGCCCGGCGGACAGCTGGTCACCTGTGACATCACCGACCGCTGGGCGGGCATCGGCGCCGACTACTGGGCCAGGGCGGGCGTCGAGGGACGGATCGACCTGCGCGTCGGTGACGCGGCGGACACCCTGAAGGCGATCCTCGCGGAGGAGGGCCCCGGCACGTTCGACTTCGTGTTCATCGACGCCGACAAGCAGGGCTACCCGCACTACTACGAGATGGCGCTGACGCTCCTCGGCGACCGCGGTCTGATCGTGGTCGACAACACCCTGTTCTTCGGCAAGGTCGTGGACCCCGAGGCCAGGGACGTCGACACCGCCGGGATCCGCGCGTTCAACAAGCTGGTCCACGATGATCCGCGGGTGGAGATGTCGCTGATCCCCATGGCGGACGGCATCACGCTGATCCGCAAGAAGTCACCCGCGGGTGAGTGAGCAGAGCGACGGCTGAGGCGGGCCGGGGCCGACGCCCCGGTCCGCCTCAGCCGTCCGCGGGGGCTTCCCCGCTCAGGTGACCACCCTCGGTATGTACGCCGCCTGGGACCCGTCGGAGAAGCGGCGCAGTTCGACGCCGTACACCTCGGCGGGGCGGAGCTGCTGGCCCAGGAACGAGATGACCCGGTTGAATTCGGGCGGGAATTGACTGGCCACAATGACCATACGGAGCCTGCCCAGGGTCAGATTCGCCTCGATCGTGCGGAGGAACGAGCCCTGGTCGACCGGATAGCCCATCTCCGCCAGCAAATCGTCCGCGGTGGTGTCCTGCAATTGCGCGGTGTACTCGAGGGAGCGCTGCAGTATGTGGAGCGGCCAGTGCCGGGCCCCGCTGCCCGCGTAGTCGAGAATTTTGGACAGGGCGCTGTGCGCGTTCCAGGTGTCGTGCGGTTCCACCACTTCGGCCAGAATCGGGACACCCGTGGAATCGGCGAACAGATGGGTGGCGCTGAAGGAGTAGCCGTCCGTGTCCGGCATGATGTCCGAGGAATTCCTGCGGATCAGCAGGAGCGGGGAGCCGGCCTCGCGGGCCTGCGCGGCCGTGGACATCAGGTCCGGATAGCGGACGAGGATCTCATGAAGTGGTGGCTCGGGGTGGGCCGCCGAGGGTGTGAGCTGGGAGAGCCCGGTGTCGTTCTGCAACACGATGCGCCGGTTCCATGTCTCGGCGTCCGATCCCGGCGGCGACTCGCGCTTGCGGGCGTGCCTGCCGGAGGTCAGCTGCCCCGGGTCCACCGGCAGCAGCGCCGGACGCTCCATCCAGGTGTCGACCGGTACCAGGCAGGAATTCAGGATGAACGCCAGGGTTTTGTAGGTTCCGGCGAGGGCCAGCAGTTCGAGGATCTGCTCCTCGCTGTACTGCTCGGCGAGCTGCTTCCAGACGCTGTCCGAGATGGCCGACTTGGTGTGGAGCTCGTCGACCGCCTTGAGGAGGGCGGCCTCGAAGGGCGTCCAGCCGGTGGTGTCCTCCGAGGCGGCGCGGGCGATCTCCGTCTCGGTCAGCCCGACGAAGAGTCCCGCGGCATGGTGATGCGCCCAGACGTACGACGCCTGTGAACGCCACGCCGTGCGCAGGATGATGAGCTCGCGCTCGCGCGGCGGGAGGATGTCGCCCGCCACATGCGACATCAGCGGCTGCATCGCGGGCAGCAGCGTCGGGTGGTTGGCGATGGTCCGGTGGACGTTCGGCGGCGGCCGGTCCGCGAGGATCCCGTTCAATGACCGGCTGACCTCCTGGAGGTAGACCTGGCCCGCCGGTGTGACGGCGAAGTCGTCCGCGTCCTGCGGATCGATCCTGGGCCGCATTTCCTCACCCTCGCGCTTGTGTTGTCACGTCGGCGTCCACGATAGGCGATCGTACGGACTTTCAAACACCGGAGGTCTAGGTGAATTCCCAGCAACCTTCGCCCGCCTAAGGTGACGGTAATGGCACGGAATGCATCCATGGCAACGGAAACAGGTGACGAACAGCCCCAAAGGGAGAGTGATACCGCGGGCAGAAGACTCAGGGATTTCTGCCGACCATACATGTACTATTTCGCACATTGTTGATCACGGCTTGAACGGCAGTCCGGTGTCGCCGGATTCCCGGAGACCCGGCGTGTGCCAGCACTTGCCTTCTCCTGCCCAGCCCGTGAGGACGACGAGTGGGGGAGCGGCACCGTGAGCCGACCTGAGTCCGTATCCGCCGGCCGAATCCAGCAGCGGGACACCGCCATCGCGGTAGTGGGGCTGTCCTGCCGGCTGCCGTCCGCGCAGGATCCCGCGCGGTTCTGGCAGTTGCTGACCGGCGGGATGAGCGCGGTGTCACAGGTGCCCCCGGGCCGCTGGGGCGACGACGAGGCGGCGGACTCCGGCGAGACCGGGTGGGGCGCCTTCCTGGACGAAGTCGACCGTTTCGACCCCGAGTTCTTCGGGATCTCGCCGCGTGAGGCGCGGGCGATGGACCCACAGCAGCGGCTGGCGCTGGAGCTGGGCTGGGAGGTCCTGGAGGACGCGGGCGTCCTGCCGGCCGGGGTACGGGGCGACGACACCGGCGTGTTCATCGGTGTGACCGCGGACGACTACGGCGTACTGGACCGGCGCAGGGGACCCGCGGCGATCGCTCACCACACCCTGACCGGACTGAACCGCAGCGTGATCGCGAACCGGGTGTCCCACTTCCTGGGCCTGCGGGGGCCGAGCCTGGTGGTGGACACCGGGCAGTCGTCGTCGCTGGTCGCGGTGCATCTGGCCTGCGAGAGCCTGCGGCGCGGGGAGTCGGCCACGGCCCTGGCCGGCGGTGTGCACCTCAACCTGGTACGGGACAGCGCGCTGGCGGCGGCCCGGCTCGGCGCGCTGTCCCCTGACGGCCGCTGCTTCACCTTCGACGAGCGCGCCAACGGGTATGTACGCGGCGAGGGCGCGGGGATGGTGCTGCTCAAGCCACTGGCGAGGGCGCTGGCCGACGGGGACGAGATCACTTGCGTCATCGAAGGCAGCGCGGTGGGCAACGACGGCCCCGGCGCGGGCCTGACCACCCCCGACCCCGAGGGGCAGGGAGCGGTGCTGGCGGCGGCGTGCCGGCGTGCCGGGGTCGACCCGGCGGCGGTCCAGTATGTGGAGCTGCACGGGACGGGCACCCGGGTGGGCGATCCGGTGGAGGCGGAGGCGCTCGGCGCGGTGTACGGAGCGGACCGTGCCGCGGACAGCCCGCTGCTGGTCGGCTCGGCGAAGACCAACGTGGGGCACCTGGAGGGCGCCGCGGGCATCGTGGGCCTCCTGAAGGTCGTGCTGTCGCTGCGGAACGGCGAGCTTCCGGCCAGCCTGAACTTCGAGCGGCCAAATTCGCGGATCCGCTTCGACGAGTGGCACCTGGACGTGGTGTCGGCCACCCGTCCGTGGCCCTACCGCGACGGCCGCGCGCTGGCCGGAGTGTCGTCGTTCGGCATGGGCGGCACCAACTGCCATCTGGTGGTGTCCGCTACCGAGCCGCCGCCCGAGGACCGGGCGGCGGCGACGGACCCGGGCGCGGGCGCGGGCACGGGCACGGGAACGGGGGACGGTGCCCGGGTGGCGGGTGGCGCCGTGCCGTGGCCGCTGTCGGGCCGGACCCGGGACGCGCTGCGCGCGCAGGCCGCCCGCCTCGCCTCCCAGCTGGCGGAGAACGAGCGGCTCCATCCGGTGGACGTGGGCTTCTCCCTGGCCACCACGCGAACCGCGTTCGACCACCGCGCCGTCGTCCTCGCGCCGGACCGGCCGGCGGCCCTGGGCGCGCTGACCGCGCTGGCCGACGGCGAGTCCGCACCGGGCGTGGTGCGGGGAGTGGCCGACATCGAGGGCCGGAGGGTGTTCGTCTTCCCC
This sequence comes from Streptomyces rapamycinicus NRRL 5491, assembly GCF_024298965.1. Lineage (NCBI taxonomy): Bacteria > Bacillati > Actinomycetota > Actinomycetes > Kitasatosporales > Streptomycetaceae > Streptomyces > Streptomyces rapamycinicus. The sequence goes on from NZ_CP085193.1 coordinate 9,107,640, forward strand.
GGCCAGGGTTCGCAATGGGCGGGCATGGGCGTCCGGTTGATGGCGGAGTCCCCGGTCTTCGCCGAGCGGCTGGCCGAGTGCGCCGCCGCGCTCGCGCCCCACGTGGACTGGTCGCTCCCGGAGGTGCTGCGACAGGCCGAGGGCGCCCCGTCGCTAAAACGGGTCGACGTGGTCCAGCCCGCCTCCTGGGCGGTGATGGTCTCCCTCGCGGCGGTGTGGCGGGCGCACGGGGTGGTCCCGGACGCGGTGCTGGGCCATTCGCAGGGGGAGATCGCGGCGGCGTGCGTGTCCGGTGCGCTGTCGCTGGAGGACGCGGCCCGCGTGGTGGCACTGCGCAGCCAGGCCATCGCACGCCGCCTCTCGGGGGCGGGCGGCATGCTGTCGGTGGCGCTGCCGCGGGCCGAGGCCGAGGCGCGGCTGGGCCGCTGGGACGGCCGGGTGTCGATCGCGGCGGTGAACGGGCCCGGCTCGGTGGTGGTCTCCGGCGAGCCGGAGGCACTGGACGAGCTGTTCGGGGAACTCGCGGGCGCGGATGTGCGGGTGCGGCGGATCGCGGTGGACTACGCCTCGCACTCGGCGCAGGTGGAGCGGGTGCGCGAGGAGCTGTCGGCCGCGCTGGAGGGCATCGCCCCGCGCCGGGCCGAGGTGCCGTTCTTCTCCACGGTGACCGGTGAGTGGCTGGACACCACCGGCATGGACGCCGGGTACTGGTACCGCAATCTGCGGCAGACCGTCGCCTTCGAACCGGCCGTCCGGGCGCTGCTCGGAGCGGGCCACCGGGTCTTCGTCGAGGTCAGCTCGCATCCGGTGCTGACCTCCGCGGTGCAGGAGGCCGTCGACGCGGCCGACGTCCGGGCGATCGCCGTGGGCACGCTGCGGCGGGAACTGGGCGGGATGGACCGGTTCCTGAGCTGTCTGGCCGAGGTGTACGTGCGCGGGGTGCCGGTCGACTGGGCGCGGCCGTTCGCCGGGGCCGACGCCCGGCGGGTGGCCCTGCCGACGTACGGATTCCAGCGGGAGCGCTACTGGCTCCCGGAACCCGCCGGGGGCGCCGCGGCGCCGGACGCCGCTCCGGCCGTTCCGGCGGCCGTGCCCGGACACGCCACCGAGCCGGACCCGGAGCCGGAGCCGGAGCGTGCGGAATCCGGCGCCGCGTGGACCCGCCCCGACCTGGGGCGGCTGGTGCGCACGGAGACGGCCGTGGTGCTGGGTTTCGCCTCCGCGGAGCGAGTGGACCCGGCGCGGTCCTTCAAGGAGCTGGGCTTCGACTCGGCGATGACGGTGGAGCTGGCGACCCGGCTGAAGGCCGCGACCGGGCTGCGGGTGCCCAACACCGTGCTGTTCGACCATCCCACGCCCGACGCGTGCGCGGACCATCTGGCCACGGAGCTCACCGGCCCGCTGACCGGCCCGCTGACCGGCGGCGCCGCGCGGGCTCCCCGCACCGTCCCGGCGGACGACCCGGTGGTCATCGTGGGCATGGCCTGCCGCTACCCGGGCGGGGTGAACTCGCCGGAGGGACTGTGGGACCTGGTGTCCGGCGAAGTGGACGCCGTCTCCGACATGCCCGCCAACCGGGGATGGGCGCCGGAGATGACGGCGGCCGGCAGACCGGGCGGATTCCTCTACGACGCGGACCGGTTCGACGCGGCGCTGTTCGGGATCTCGCCGCGTGAGGCGGAAGCCATGGACCCCCAGCAGCGGCTGGCGCTGGAGACGAGCTGGGAGGCGGTCGAACGGGCCGAGATCGCCCCGTCGGCACTGCACGGCAGCCGGACCGGCGTGTTCATGGGCGCGATGGCCCAGGACTACGGTCCGCGGCTGAAGGACGGCTCCGGCGCCGTGGAGGGATATCTGCTCACCGGCACCTCGCCGAGCGTGCTGTCCGGCCGGATCGCCTACGCCCTGGGGCTGCGCGGGCCCGCGCTGACCGTGGACACGGCGTGCTCGTCGTCGCTGGTGGCGATGCACCTGGCGGCGCGGGCGCTGCGCGACGGCGAGTGCTCCCTGGCGCTGGCCGGCGGCGTCACCGTCATGTCGGAGCCCGGCATCTTCGTGGAGTTCGCCCGGCAGGGCGGTCTGTCGCCCGACGGCCGCTGCAAGGCGTACGCGGAGGCCGCGGACGGCACCGGCTGGTCCGAGGGCGTGGGCGTCCTGGTGCTGGAACGGCTCTCCGACGCGACCCGGGCCGGCCACCGGGTACTGGCCGTACTGCGCGGCTCCGCGGTCAACTCCGACGGTGCGTCGAACGGTCTGACCGCGCCCAGCGGAACCTCGCAGCGGCAGGTGATCGGCCAGGCCCTGGCCGGTGCCGGTCTGGTGCCGTCGGACGTGGACGCGGTGGAGGGGCACGGCACCGGCACCCGGCTGGGTGACCCGATCGAGGCCCAGGCGCTGCTCGCCGCCTACGGGCAGGGCCGGGACCCGGACCGCCCGCTGCTGCTGGGGTCGCTCAAGTCCAACATCGGGCATACGCAGGCCGCCGCCGGTGTCGCGGGCGTCATCAAGATGGTCCTGGCGATGCGGCACGGCGTACTGCCGCGCACGTTGCATGTGGACGCGCCGTCGTCACAGGTGGACTGGGCGGCCGGCGCGGTGGAGCTGCTCACCGGGCCCACCCCGTGGCCACCGGCCGAGCGGCCGCGCCGCGCGGGCGTGTCGTCGTTCGGGATCAGCGGCACCAACGCGCATGTGATCATCGAGCAGCCGCCCGGGGAGGAGCCCGACGAGACCACCGAGCGGCCCCCGGGCGCGCCGCGGTCGCAGGCCGCGCCGGACGTGGTGCCGTGGCCGGTGTCGGCTCGTAGCGAGGCGGCGCTGGAGGCGCAACTGGACCGGCTGGCCGCGTTCGTGGCCGACACCGGCGCCGCGGCCGCGGACATCGGCTACTCGCTGGCGACGACCCGCTCCGAGCTGGAGCATCGAGCGGTCCTCCTGGCCGCGACGGACCGCACGCCGGACGGCGACGCGCGGCCCGTGAAGGTAGCCGGGGGCATGGCGGGCGACCCCGGCCCGCTGGCGCTGCTCTTCGCCGGCCAGGGCGCCCAGCGACTGGGCATGGGGTGCGAACTGCACGGCCGGTTCCCGGTGTTCGCGGCCGCGTGGGACGAGGTCTGCGCGCTGCTGGACGGCGAACTGGAACGGCCGCTGCGAGAGGCGGTGTCCGGCGACGACGCGGAGCTGCTGAACCGCACCGAATACGCCCAGCCCGCCCTGTTCGCACTGGAAGTGGCCCTGTACCGGCTGGTGGAGTCGTGGGGGACGGCGCCGGATCTGCTGATCGGGCATTCGGTCGGCGAGATCGCGGCGGCCCATGTGGCCGGGGTGCTGTCCCTGCCCGACGCGTGCACACTCGTCGCCGCCCGCGGACGGCTGATGCGGGCGCTGCCGGAAGGCGGCGCCATGGTCGCGCTGCGGGCCACCGAGGACGAGGTGGCGGAGCTGCTCACCGGTTCGGAGGACCGCGTGGGACTCGCCGCGGTCAACGGCCCCGAGGCGGTGGTGGTGTCGGGGGAGGCCGACGCGGTCTGGGCCATCGCGGACCGGTTCGCGGCCGACGGCCGCAAGGCCACCCGGCTGCGGGTCGGCCACGCCTTCCACTCCCCGCTGATGACCCCGATGCTGGACGGCTTCCGCGCGGTCGTCGAGGGCCTGGACTTCGGCGAGCCGCGCATCCCGATCGTCTCGACCGTCACCGGTGAGCGGATCGACGCGGAGCGGATCCGTACCCCCGACTACTGGGTGCGGCACGTCAGGCAGACGGTGCGGTTCGCCGACGCGGTCGGCGCCGCGGCGCGGGCCGGTGCGCACACCTTCCTCGAACTGGGCCCGGACGCCACGCTGTCGGTGCTGGCGCAGGACGCCCTGCCCGATGTGGCGCGCGTGGAGGCCGTGCCACTGCTGGGCAAGGACCGCGGCGAGGAGTCCACCGCGCTGGCGGCGGCCGCCCGGCTGTATGTGCGGGGCGTACCGGTCCGGTGGGCCGGACTGTTCACCGGCACCGGCGCGCGCCGGGTCGCGCTGCCCCCTTACGCGTTCCAGCGGGAGCGGTACTGGACCCCGTCCGTCGGCGCCACCTCGGCGGGCGCGGTCCCGGAAGGGCTCGGCGGTGTGGAGCATCCGCTGCTCGGCGCGGTCGTGGAGCTGCCCGAAACCGGTGGTCTGCTGTGCACCGGCCTGCTGTCGGCGGCGGCGCAGCCGTGGCTGGCCGACCATGTGGTGGCCGGGCAGGTGACCCTCCCCGGCGCCGGATTCGTCGAGCTGGCGGTGCGCGCGGGCGACGAGGCCGGGTGTGGCCTCATCGAGGAACTCACCCTGGCCGCCCCGCTGGTGCTGCCCGGTCGGGACGACGAAGGGGTGCGGATCCAGGTCGCCCTCGGTGGCCCCGGCGACGGCGGCCGACGCACCCTGGGCATCTACGCACGGCCCGCCGACCCACCGGACGCGCCATGGACGCGGCACGCCACCGGCATGCTCGCGCCGGGCAGGCCCGGCGTCGGCGAAGGCGCCGGTGCCGGGTCGGCATGGCCGCCCGCGGACGCCGTACCCGTCGACCTCGATGACTTCTCCGAGCGGCGGCGCGAGGCCGGGCTCGCCCACGGGCCGGAGTTCCGGGCCGTCCGGGCGGTCTGGCGGTCCGGAGACGAGGTGCTGGCCGAGATCGCCCTCCCCGAGCACATCGCCGACGAGGCCGATGCCTTCCGCCTCCACCCCGCGCTGCTGGAGGCGGCGCTGCACATCGCGTCGTCGACCGGGCCCGACGGCGGGGCGCGGGCCTCGGCTCGCTCCGAGGTGTCGACCTGGTCCGGGGTGTCCCTGCACGCCGTGGGCGCGTCGGTGCTGCGGGTGCGGACGCGCGCGACGGGCGAGGACACGGTCACGCTGAGCGCGGTGGACACCGCGGGCCACCCGGTGGTGTCGGCACGCACGCTGACGCTGCGTACGCCGGACGTCCACACCCCGGCGGCCATGGCGGCGCGGCCGCTGCTGCGCCTGGACTGGCTGCCCGCCCCGGTGCCGGAGGCCGGTGGGCACGGACCGGTGAGCGCCGGGGAGGCGGTGCTGGTCCCGGTCACCCCACCGGCCGGTGTGGCGGTGCCGGAGGCGGTCCGTGCGGTCACCGCGTCCGTGCTCGACACGTTGCGGCACCACCTGAACGACGACGACACGGACGCGATCGGCGGGAGTCGGCCCGCCCGGGTGGTGTTCGTGACCCGTGGCGCGGTGGCCACCACCGCCGGTACGGCCCCTGACGTGGTGGCGGCCGCGGTGTGGGGGCTGGTGCGGTCGGCCCGGCAGGAGAGCCCCGACCGGTTCGTCCTGCTCGACCTGGACCCCGCGGACACCGGGGATCCGCTGTCGGCCGCCGCCGGGACGCTGCGTGCGGCGCTGGACCGCGGCGAGCCCGAACTGGCGGTGCGCGCCGGTGAGTTGCTGATGCCCCGCTTGACCTCCGTCGAAGCCCCGGACCCGGCCGCGCCGGGCATCGTATGGGGCGGTGACGGCACCGTACTGGTCACCGGCGGTCTCGGCGGTCTCGGCGCGCTGGTGGCCCGGCACCTGGTCACCGCGCACGGGGTGCGCCACCTGGTGCTGGCCGGCCGTCGCGGCGCCGACACCGACGGCGCCGACGCGCTGATGGCCGAACTGGCCCGGCAGGGCGCGCGGGTGACCGCCGCCGCCTGCGACGTCTCCGACCGCGCCGCCGTGGCCGCCCTGCTGGCGGCGGTCCCGGCCGAGTATCCGCTGACCGGTGTGGTGCACGCCGCCGGTGTGCTCGACGACGGGTTGATCGGGGCGCTGACCCCGGACCGGCTGGACACGGTCCTCCGCCCGAAACTGGACGGCGCCTGGCATCTGCATGAACTGACCCGTGACCACGGTCTGACCGCGTTCGTGATGTTCTCGTCGGTGTTCGGGGTCCTCGGCAACGCGGGGCAGGCCGGCTACACCGCGGCCAACGCGTTCCTGGACGCGCTGGCGCGGCGGCGGACCGCGGCGGGGCTCGCGGCCCTGTCCATCGGCTGGGGGCTCTGGCCGCGTAGCGGCGGTATGTCCGCCGGGCTGAGCGCCGCTCAGCTGCGCAGGATCGCCGGGGCCGGGCTGCCGACGCTCACCGTCGAGGAGGGGCTGGCCTGCTTCGACACCGCGGGCGCGGTGGGCGAGGCGTCCCTCGTCGCCACCCGCGTCGACCGGGCCGCCCTGCGGGCGCGTGACACCGTGCCCGCCGTCCTCCGCGGCCTGGTCCCCACCGGCGCCGTCCGCCGGGCCGCCACCGGGGGCGCCTTGGGCCCGACGGCCGGGCTGGCGGCCGGCCGGACCCGGGACACCCTGCTCCAGCTGGTGCGGGAGCAGGTGGGTTCGGTGCTCGGGCTCGCGGGTCCGGCGGCGGCCGGGGGCGGGCGGACGTTCAAGGACATGGGCTTCGACTCCCTGACCGCCGGCCAGTTGCGCAACAGCCTGCGGAAGCGGACGGGCCTGAGCCTGCCCTCGACCCTGGTCTACGACCACCCGACGCCCGAGGCCCTGGCCGGCCATCTGTGGACCGAGCTCGGCGGCGAGGCCGACGAGCGGCGGGGGAGCGCCGTACCGGCCGCGAGCACGGCCGGTGGTGCGGGAGCCGGGGCGGCCGACGCGGAGCCGATCGCGATCATCGGAATGAGCTGCCGTTTCCCCGGCGGGGTGCGCTCGCCCGAGCAACTGTGGGAGTTGCTGGCCGAGGGCACGGACGCCATCTCCCCGCTGCCCGCCGACCGCGGCTGGGACGCGGGCGCGTACCACCCCGACCCGGAGCGGACGGGCACGACCTACTCGGCGGCGGGAGGCTTCGTCGACGGCGTGGCGGAGTTCGACGCGGCGTTCTTCGGCATCTCCCCGCGCGAGGCGGTCTCGATGGACCCGCAGCAGCGGATACTGCTGGAGCTCACCTGGGAGGCGTTCGAACGCGCCGGGATCGACCCCGCGGCCCTGCGGTCCAGCCTGACCGGCACCTTCGTCTCGGCGACCGCCCAGAGTTACGGCACCGGGGTGTCGGCGGACTCCGACGGATACCAGCTCACCGGCACCATCCCCAGCGTGCTCTCGGGCCGTCTGGCCTATCTGTTCGACCTCCACGGGCCGGCCGTGACGGTGGACACCGCCTGCTCGGCGTCCCTGGTCGCGCTGCACATGGCGTGCCAGTCGCTGCGCTCGGGGGAGAGCACCCTGGCCCTCGCGGGCGGTGCCACGGTGCTGACCGGCCCGGACCTTCTGGTCTCGCTGAGCAGGCACCGGGTCATGGCGCCCGATGGGCGGTGCAAGGCGTTCGCCGAGTCGGCGGACGGCATGGGCATCGCCGAAGGCGCCGGTCTCCTGGTGCTGGAGAAGCTCTCCGACGCGGTCCGCCACGGCCACCAAGTGCTGGCGGTGGTCCGCGGGTCGGCGGTGAACTCCGACGGCGCCTCCAACGGGCTGACCGCGCCGAGCGGACCGGCGCAGCAGCGGGTCATCCGCCAGGCCCTCGCCAACAGCGGCCTTTCGGCGTCCGACGTCGACGTGGTCGAGGCACACGGAACCGGCACCGCACTGGGCGATCCGATCGAAGCGCACGCGCTGCTGGCCACCTACGGCCAGGACCGGGACGGCAACCCGCCGCTGCTGGTCGGCTCGGTCAAGTCCAACATCGGACACACCCAGGTGGCCGCCGGTGTCGCGGGTGTCATCAAGATGGTGCTGGCCATGCGGCGCGGCGTCCTGCCGAAGACGCTGCACGCCGCCGAGCCGTCCTCCCGTATCGCCTGGGACTCGGGCGCGGTCGAGCTGCTGACCGAGGCGGCGCCGTGGCCCGACCTCGGCCGTCCGCGGCGGGCCGCGGTCTCCGCGTTCGGCATGAGCGGGACCAACGCCCACGCCGTACTGGAGCAGGCCCCGGCGCCCACCGGCCCGGTCCCGGATCCGGTGTGGGACGGGCCGGTGGCATGGCCGCTGGCGGGCAAGTCGGCCGGAGCGCTGCGCGCCCAGGCCGCGAAGCTGCTCGCACATCTGGACACCCACCCGGGGACGCACCCGGTGGACATCGGGCATTCCCTGGCCACCACCCGCGCCGCGTTCGAGCACCGGGCGGTGCTGGTCGGCCAGGACCTCGCGGCGCTGCGCGGAAGCCTGGCGGCCCTGGCCGAGGGCACCTCGGATCCCGCGGCGGTGCGCGGCACGGCGCCCGAGCGCGGCCCGATGGTCTTCGTCTTCCCCGGACAGGACGCGGCGTGGGCCGGGATGGCGGCCGAACTGCTCGATGTCTCCCCCGTCTTCGCCGCGCGCGTCGCCGACTGCGAGGCGGCCCTGGCCCCGTACCTCGACTGGTCGCCCACCGATGTGATCCGCGGTGAGCCCGGCGCTCCGCCGATCGAGAAGCGCCCCGATGTGCTGCAGCCCGTGCTGTGGACGGTCATGGTCTCGCTCGCCACCCTGTGGCGCTCTTTCGGCGTCGAGCCCGCCGCCGTCGTCGGCCACTCCCAGGGCGAGGTCGCCGCCGCCTGCGTCAGCGGCGGGCTGTCGCTGGACGACGGCGCCCGCGTGGTGGCGCTGCGCAGCCGGCTCATCCACGAACGCCTGTCCGGACGCGGCGCGATGATGTCGGCGATGGCATCGCCGGAGCGGATCCGGGAGTTGCTGGACGAGGTGTCCGGCGCGGTGTCCATCGCCGCGGTCAACGGACCGAAGACGGTGACGCTCTCCGGCGATCCGGCCGCTCTGGACCAGGTCGAGCGCGGTCTGTCCGTCGCCAGGATCATGCGCTGGCGGCTGGCCGGGGTGGACTTCGCCGCCCACTCGGCGCATATCGACGAGATCGAGGCCGAGTTGCTGGAGCTGCTGGCTCCGGTGCGGCCCCGCCCCTCGGAGGTGCCGTTCTACTCCACGGTGACCGGGGGCCGTCTCGACACCGAAGAGCTGGACGCCCGGTACTGGTGCCGGAACCTGCGGCAGACCGTGTCCTATGCCGAGACGATGACCGGTCTCCTGCGCGAGGGCTACGGGCTCCTGATCGAGGTCGGCCCGCATCCGGTGCTCGCGGTCGGCACCAGCGAGCTCATCGAGAACGCGGGCAGCCCGGCGGTCACCCTGGGCACCCTGCGCCGGGACGACGGCGGATGGGACCGGGTCCTGCGCTCGCTCGGGGAGGCGTACGCCCACGGCGTGCCCGTCGACTGGACCAGGGTGCTCCCCGGCGGCCGCACGGTGGACCTGCCCACCTACGCCTTCCAGCACGAGTCGTACTGGACAGCCCCGCTCACCCCGCCCACCTCGCGGACCGGCACCGCCGAAGGTGCCGACGAGCCGCTGTGGACCGCCGTGGACCAGGGAGACAGCGCCGCGGTCGCCACGCTGATCGGCCTCGGACCCGAGAGCAAGGGCGCGCTCGACTCGGTGCTCCCAGCGCTGTCGGCGTGGCGCAGGCGGCGGGACGAGCACACGCAGGCCGGCCTGCGGCGCTACCGGACGGTGTGGACACCCCTGCGCGTCCCCGCGGGCCCCTCACTCACCGGAACCTGGCTGGTACTCACCACCGGCTCCATCGACGACACGGATGTGGTTGCCGCGCTGACCGCACACGGCGCCCGGGCGCGCCGTGTGCTGCTCGACGGGACCCACACCGGCCCGCAGGCGATGGCCGCACACCTCGCCGGCATCGGCCTCGACCGGGCGGCCGGAGTGGTGTCGCTGCTCGCGGCGGCAGAGGACGCGGACAGCTGCGAACCAGTGCTGCCAGCGGCGGCGGAGGACCCGGACAGCGGCGAACCCGCGCTGCCCGCCGGTCCGGCCCTCAGCGTGTCGCTGGTCCAGGCGCTGATGGCGGCCGGGGCCGAGGTGCCGCTGTGGACGGTGACCCGCGGCGCGGTCTCCACCGGCCCGGCCGACCCGGTCCGCCACCCGCGGCAGGCGATGGTCCTCGGACTCGCCAGGACCGCGGCCGTGGAGGCACCGTCGCGGCGCGGCGGGCCGGCCGACCTCCCGGAGCGCCTCGACCCCGAGTCGGCCGGCCGGTTCGCCGCGCTGCTCTCGGCGGATCCAGGGGAGGACCAGGCGGCGGTGCGCTCCTCGAACGTCCTCGTCCGGCGACTGGTGCGGGCACCGGCACGAGCCGACTCGCCCGGCACCTGGACGCCCCGTGGCACGATCCTGGTCACCGGCGGCACCGGGGCGCTGGGCGGCCGGGTCGCCCGATGGCTGTCCCACCAGGGCGCGGAGCGCCTGGTGCTGATGAACCGGCGCGGCCCCGAGGCACCGGGCGCGGCCGAACTGATGGCGGAACTGACTGCCCAGGGGACGACCGCCGAGGTGGTGCGGTGCGAGCTGACCGACAGAAAGGCCGTGGCCGGGGTGCTCGACCGGCTCTCGGCAGAAGGCCATCCGGTACGCGCCGTGGTGCACACGGCGGGGACGAGCCCGCTGGGCCCGCTCGCCACGGCGAGCCCCGACCACTTCGCCGACGCGCTCCACACGAAGGTGGCGGGCGCCGCGCACCTCGACCAACTGCTCGACGACACCGGCCTGGACGCCTTCGTGCTGTTCTCCTCGGTCTCCGGCGTCTGGGGCATCGGCCACCACGCGGCACAGGCCGCCGCCAACGCGTATCTGGAAGCGCTGGCCTCCCAGCGCCGCGCCCGGGGCGCCCGCGCGACGGCGATCTCCTTCAGCCCCTGGGAGGAGGCGCGCGGGCGGATGAGCGAGCACGACCGTGAACAACTCCTGCGCAGCGGAATGTCCTTCCTCGACGGCGACCTGGCCCTGGCCGCGCTCGCCCAGGCGCTGCATGAACAGGAGACCGCGCTGACGGTCGCCGACATCGACTGGGACCGCTACCTCCCCGTCATCACCGGGGCCGCGCCCCGCCCGTTCTTCAGCGAGCTGCCGGAGGCGGCCAAGCTCACCGAGCCCCAGCCCACGGGCGGACACGACGACTTCTCGGCACGGCTGCGGGGCCTGCCGCCCGCGGAAGCGCGGCGGCTCCTCCTCGACCTGGTGCGGAGCGAGGCCGCGGTGGCCCTCGGCCACTCATCCGGCGAGGCCGTCGAGGAACACTCCGCCTTCCGCGACCACGGCATGGACTCGCTCGCCGCCATCGACCTGCGCAACCGGCTCGCCGCCGCGCTGGGCACGACCCTGCCCAGCACCGTAGTCCTCACCCACCCCACCCCGGCCGACCTGGCCGGCCATCTCCTCGACCACCTCGCCGCGGCGCCGACGGAGGACCACGGCCCCGGCGCGGCCCCGACGCCCGACCTGGTCGCCCGCCTCCACCGCGACGCCGTGCGGACGGGCCGCCGGAACGAGGCCGAAACCCTTCTTCTCGACGTCGCCGCCCTCCGGCCCAAGAGCACCGGGCCCATCCCGCCCGCCCTGGACCGGCTCACCACCGGCCCCGCCCTGGACCGGCTCACCACCGGCACGTCCGACACCCGTCTGATCTGCGTGGCCCCCATCGTGCCCCTGACCGGACCCGACACCTACTTCACCCTGGCCGGGGCGCTCCCCGGCACCTGGGCCGTCTCCTGCCTGACGCCCCCCGGCTTCCGCACCGACGAGCCGCTGCCCGCCACCCGCGAAGCCCTCGTCGAAGGGCTGGCCCAAGCCGTGGCCGCGAGCACCGGCGGTGACACCACCGACCCGGTGATCCTCCTGGGCACCTCATCCGGCGGCATCCTCGCTCACGAGACCGCCCGCCATCTCGCGGACCACGGAACGCCCGTACGGGCCGTCGTCCTCCTGGACACCTACATCCTGGAATCCCCTGCCGCCCGTGCACTCCAACCCCATCTGTGGCACGGACTGTACGAGCGCGAGCACCACGCCGACGGCTTCACCGCCACCGACCTGTCCGCCTACGCCTGGATGGAACAGCTCATCCACACCTGGACCCCCGCACCCACGCCCTTCCCGACCCTGCTCCTGCGCGCCTCGGACCCGCTCCCCGCATCACCCGGGGCGGACCCGGTGCCGCACGACTGGCAGACGGCCCTTCCTCACATCACCACCACCCGCACCACGCCGGGCAACCACTTCACCCTCGTCAACCAGCACGCCTCAGCCGCCGCGGGCCACATCACCGACTGGCTCACCGGGCTGGGCTGAGCGGACCCTCGCAGCACACCGGCCAGGGCCCGGCATTCCGGTACCGGGTTCCGGCCGGTACCGGGAGGCCGTTGTCTCCCACGGGCCCGGTCACACCGGCTCATCCGGGCCCGCCCCGCGTCCCGGTGGGCTCGCGAGGAGCCGATGCCATGGGTGCGGATACGGAGGGGCGGGTCGTGCGGATCAGCCATCCCGTGGTGATCAGGCACACCGCGGAGACGGCGCAGAGGATCAGCGGTACGGCGCGGACACCCGCGAGTTCGATCGCCTTGCCGAGCGCGGGCGGTGCGGCGACCCCGCCGACCATCGAGGCCGCCATGACCAGCGCCCCGGCCCGGTGGGCGCGCGGCGCCGCCCGGAGCAGCCAGGGCAGCCCGGTGGGGAAGATCGGCGCGATGAACAGCCCGGCGCCCGCGTACGCGTACGGGGCCGCCGCCGGGATCGCGGCCAGCAGCAGACACCCCGTCATCCCCGCACAGCTCACCGCGATGATCGCCTGGGCGGACCAGCGCAGGGCGAGCGGGGCGACGAGGAAGCGGCCGACCGTCATCATCAGCCAGAAGGCGGAGGTAGCGGAGGCGGCGGCGGTCGCCCCGTAACCGACGGTCTCCAGATGGGTCGGCTCCCAGCCGCCGACGCCCGACTCGATGGCGACGTGGAGGACGTAGAGGACGACGAAGGCGCCGAGGACGGTGGCTAGGCTGCGGGCGCGGGCGCGGGCGCGGGCGCGGGCGCGGTGGCGCGCGCCGGTGCCGGTGCTGGTGCCCGTGCCGGTGCCGGTGCCCGTTTCAGGGTCCCCGCCACGCGGCGGGGCCTCGTCGCGCACCCCGGCCAGACACAGCAGCAGCGGCAGCGTGAGCGCGGCGAAGCCGAGGAAGACGGCGGGGTAGTGGGCGGCCCCTACCAGGCCGATGAGGGCCGGGCCGAGGACGGCGCCGATGCCGAAGTGGGCGTTGAGGATGTTGAGCATGGCGGCGCTGCGGTGCCCGAAGCCGACGGCGAAGAGTTGGTTCAGCCCGTAGTCGATCCCGCCGAAGCCCAGCCCCGCGAGGAGCGCCAGACCCATGGCGACCGGCCAGGTGGGCGCGAGCGCGAACCCGGCCGCGCCACCCGCCATGAGCAGGTAGGACCAGCCCAGCAGCCGGCGGTTGCCGATCCGGCCGAAGAGCCGGTCGAAGACGAGGACACCCGCCACCGCGCCGATGAAATGCGCGCTCAGACCGACCCCGGCCGCCGAAGGCGACAGCCCGTAGGTGTCGCGCAGGGCGGGGATCGACGGCCCGTAGAGCGCCTGGAGCGCGCCGATGAGGACGAAGCCGACGCAGGAGGCGGCCACGGCGGCGCGGCTGAAGAGCTGGGGAGGTGGTGGTGAGGGGGTGCTCGTTGGTTGCTCCAAGGAGTCCACGAGGGGGAGTGTTACCGCTAACATGTGGGCCGTCAAGGGTGTTTGGCGGCGGTTGGCCAGCGCGCTCGGCGCCCCGGAGGCGACCCGAGCCCGGAAAAGGAGCTGCGGAGCGGGTGGGGCCTTGCCACGCTGTGCGGATGGACCGTCAACGGAGATCCCATCTCGCGCACGCCGACCATCCGATCGCCGCCCCGATCGCCGACGAGTCGGTGGCCCGACTGCTCGACCGGGCGGTGGCGGACGAGGCCGACCGCGCCCTCGACCTCGGCTGCGGAGGCGGCGAATGGCTGCGGCGGCTGCTGGTCCGCTATCCGTGGATGCGCGCCGAGGGGGTGGACATCCACACCGCGGCCCTGGAGCAGGCGCGCGAGGGCGCGGAGGAATCCGAGGTCGCGGACCGGCTGGTCCTCCATGAGATGGACGCCGCGGTCTTCGCCTCGGCGCACCGCTTCGACGTGGTCCTGAGCGTCGGCGCCGCGCACGCCTTCGGCGGCCTGCTGCCCACTCTCGCGGCGGCGCGCGAACTCCTCGCCCCGGACGGCCATGTCCTCGTGGGCGACGGCTTCTGGGAGCGCGAACCCGACGCCGCCGCCCTCTCCGCGCTGGGCGCCACCTGGGACGACTACGCGGACCTCGCGACGACCGTCGACCGAGTGGTCGCGGACGGCTGGACGCCGGTCTACGGCCATGTCAGCACGGCCGGGGAGTGGGACGACTACGAGTGGTCCTGGACCGGCTCCCTCTCCCGCTGGGCCCTGGACCACCGCGAGGAACCCGACGCCCTGGACGCGTACAAAGTCGCCGCCGAACACCGATCCCAGTGGCTGAGCGGCTACCGCGGCACCCTGGGCTTCGTCACGCTCGTGCTGCGGCGGAGTCCCTGACCCGGGCGTTGTCGGTGGCCGGTGCGACCATCGCGGTATGGGTGCAGAGAGCTCGGCCAACGCCTACTGGGACGCCGCCGCCGCGGGCTTCGACGATGAGCCGGATCATGGGCTGCGGGACCCGGCCGTGCGGGCGGCGTGGGCCGGGCGGTTGCGGAAGTGGTTGCCCGGGCGGGGCGTGGATGTGCTTGACCTCGGGTGCGGCACGGGGAGCCTCGCGTCGCTCGCGGCCGGGTGGGGGCATCGGGTGACGGGGGTCGACCGGTCGCCGCGCATGGTCGAGCTGGCGCGGGCGAAGCTGGCCGGGACGGGGGCCAGGGTGGTCGTCGGGGACGCGGCGGAGCCGCCCGTGGGGGAGGGGCGGTTCGATGTCGTGCTGGTGCGGCATCTGCTGTGGATGCTGCCGGATCAGCGGGCGGTGCTGCGGCGTTGGGTGCGGCTGCTGCGGCCGGGTGGGCGGCTGGTGCTGATCGAGGGGCGGTGGGGCGAGTCCGAGCCCGTCGGGCTGACCGCCGCCGAGCTGTCCGCGCTGGTCGGGCCGTTGACGGAGCGGCTGTCGGTTGAGCAGCTCGCGCCGGACGCGGCGCTGTGGGGGCGGGCCGTGCGCGACGAGCGGTATGCCCTGGTGGCGGACCTCGCGCCGGTGCGGCGGCATCGGGAGATCGTCGATGTGCATCTGATCCTGCGCCGGGGCGGCGACGTCCTGCTCGCGCGGCGGGCGAACACGGGTTATGCGGATGGGCTGCTGCATGCCCCGTCCGGGCATGTCGAGGACGGTGAGGACGTGCGGGCCGCGATGATCCGGGAGGCGGCAGAGGAGATCGGGATCAGCCTCGGCCCGGACGAGGTGCGGGCCGTGCTCGTGTTGCAGCACAAGGCGCCGACGGGGGACGCCCGTACGGGGTGGTTCTTCGAGGCCGAGGTGGGGGATCGAGGGGAGGGCGGGTGCGAGCCTGTCAATCGGGAGCCGGAGAAGTGTTCCGAGCTGGGCTGGTTCCCGCTGGACGCGTTGCCGGACGACATGGTGGCGTACTGCCGCGCGGGCCTCGAGGCGTATCGCGCGGGGCACCGGTTCGCCCTCCACTGGCATGAGCCGGACGACCCCATCGCGTACGCCCCCGAGGGGTCCGATCGGCTGACCCCGCTCTGATGGCCGGAGATTCTGGGACGTTGTCCCGGTTAGCTAGACTCGAGCGCGAAGGGAGGGTGCGGTGAACGACAACGATCGAGACGCGGAGCGCGCGGCCCGGCCCAAGCGGGCGGACGCGCGGCGCAACGAGAAGGCGCTGCTCGAGGCCGCCGCCGCGGTGTTCGTCAGCTCGGGCGTGGAAGCGCCGATACGCGATATCGCGGCCAAGGCCGGTGTCGGGACGGCCACGATCTACCGCCACTTCCCGACCCGAGCCGACCTCATCGTCGCCGTCTACCGGCACCAGGTCGAGGCCCTCGCCGAAGCCGCTCCCGCGCTGCTGGCGAGCGGCGAGACCCCGCACGCCGCGCTGGGCCGGTGGATCGACCTCTTTGTCGACTTCCTGGTCACCAAGCACGGCCTCGCCGCCGTGCTCCAGTCCGATGACCCCTGCTTCGACCCCCTGCACTCCTACTTCATCGACCGGCTCCTGCCCGTGTGCGACGAGCTGCTCGACGCCGCGGTCGACGCCGACGAGATCCGCTCCGGGCAGGACGCCTATGAGCTGATGCGCGGCGTCGGCAGCCTCTGCGCGGGCGCCGGTGACAACCCCCGCTATGACGCACGCCGTCTCGTCGGGCTGCTCATCTCGGGGCTGCGCCAATCGCGCTGACCCGCTGATGCGCCGACGCGGTTACGCCGAGAGTTCCCGTACGTAGCGCCACTCCGTGGCCGCCGGTTCGTAGCCGAACCACTTGTTGACCGCCAGCATCGGACCGTTGTCGCCGTCGTTGCCGGTGAACGCCTCCCGGCAGCCCGCCGACCGGGCGCGGTGCAGCGCGTCGTTCTTGGCCAGCTTGGCCAGACCGCGGCCGCGGAAGGCGCGGCGGGTGCCCGTCATACCGGACCAGTAGCGGCCCCGGCCGTCCGTGTGGGCCACGCTGTAGGCGGCCACCGCGCCGTCCACCACCGCCACCGACGTCAGCTCGCGGTCCAGCGCGGGATGTTCCCAGGTCAGGGCCAGCCACTCGGTGTACGGCGGCGCGGTCGTGGCCACGTCGCCCGGCTCGTCCACCGTGCACTCCGCGTCCGCCTCGTACAGCGGACGCGGATCGTCCGCGAAGTCCGCCGCCGTGCGCAGCTCCACCCCGTCCGGGAGGCCGCCCGCGCTCAGCGGCGGCAGCGCCGCCGCCGTCAGGTCCAGCCGCTGGACGCGGGAGCAGCGGCCGCGCCGATAGCCGCGCCGTTCGGCGAAGGTGACGGCGGACACCTCGTCCAGCGTCCAGGCGAAGATCTTCGCCGTGCCCAGCCCGGACAGATACTCCTCCGCCGCGGTCACCAGCGCCGAACCCGCGCCCCGCCCACGCGCCCCCGCGATCACCGTCGTATTGGCGAAGGCCAGCCCCGGCGCGTCGCTGTCGTGGCAGACGCCCATCTCGCTCGAGCCCACCACCTGCCCGTCCGCCTCGGCGACCAGCAGCCGGTGGTGCTGTTCGACGGGCGCGCTCTCCGACTCCCAGACCACCGTCCGGGGTGTGGTCACCAGATAGGGGAAGGCGGAGCTCCGCGCCGCCGCCACGGCCTCCGCGTCGGTGGCCCGGAATTCCCGCACAGTCATGGTCATGGTTGCGCAGATTACGGCCTGTCAGCCCGGCCCGCCCCCCAATTTGCGCAGCTCGTGGGCTAGATCACCGGGACCATGCGGTTCCCCTCGACCTGGCACACAATGGGTGCCACAAACACCGTCCCGCACCCCCGCCCCAGGAGCCCCAACGTGGCCTTGCAGATCACCGTCGACCAGGACGCGGCGACCGCCCCCTTCGAGCAGATCCGCGCGCGGATCGCCGAGCTGGCCCACTCCGGCGCGCTTCCCGTGGGCTACAAGCTGCCCACCGTACGCGGCCTCGCCGAGGAGCTGGGGCTGGCCGCGAACACCGTCGCCAAGGCGTACCGGGCCCTGGAGTCGGACGGTGTGATCGAGACCCGCGGCCGCCACGGCACCTTCATCGCGGCGGCGGGCGACGCGACCCTGCGCCGGGCCGCCGAGGCCGCCCAGACCTACGCCCAGCGGGCGCGGCGGCTGGGCCTGGACCGCGCGGCCGCCCTCGCCACCGTCGAGGACGCGCTGCGCGCGGTATACGGCGACGCCGAGTGACCCGGCCGGGGTGGCTCAGGCAGTGCCCCCGCCTGACATGCTGTCCCCCATGACCAGCGCGCTGCCCAACCCCATGACCGGCCGTACGACCAGCCGCAAAGCCCTCGTCCGGCGCCCCAGCCCCCGCCTCGCCGACGGGCTCGTCACCCATATCGACCGCACCCCGGTCGACCCCGCGCTGGCCCTGCGGCAGTGGGAGGTCTACGTCGTGGCGCTGCGCGCGCACGGGTGGGAGACGGTCGAGCTGCCCGCGCTGGACGACTGCCCGGACGGGGTGTTCGTCGAGGACACCATGGTCGTCCACCGCAACGTCGCGGTGATGGGCCGCCCCGGCGCCGAGTCCCGCAGGCCCGAGACCGCGACCGCCGAGGAGGCCGTGACCGGCCTCGGCTGCTCGCTGAACCGGATCCGCGAGCCGGGGACGCTGGAGGGCGGGGACGTCCTGAAGATCGGCGACACCCTCTACGTGGGACGCGGCGGACGCACCAGCGGCGACGGCATCCGCCAGCTGCGCGCCGCGCTGGAGCCGCTGGGCGCGCGAGTGGTGGCCGTACCGGTCAGCAAGGTGCTCCACCTGAAGTCGGCGGTCACCGCGCTGCCGGACGGCACCGTCATCGGCTATCCGCCGCTGGTGGACGACCCGGCCGCGTTCCCCCGCTTCCTCCCCGTCCCCGAGGAGTCCGGCGCCCATGTGGTGCTGCTCGGCGGCGGCAAGCTGCTGATGGCGGCGAGCGCGCCGCGCAGCGCCGAGCTGTTCGCCGACCTCGGCTATGAGCCGGTGCCGGTGGACATCAGCGAGTTCGAGAAGATGGAGGGCTGTGTGACCTGCCTGTCCGTACGGCTGCGGGGGCTGTACGGCTGAGCCGGGCCCCCGGTGGGCGTCTCACGGACGCCCCCGGTGGGCCCTCGGTGGGCGGCTCGGAGGCACAGCCGGCGGCTCAGAGGTACAGCCCCGCGTTGGACTCCGCCGATTGCGACGGCACGGCGGGCGGCCGGGTGCCGCGCCGCAGCGCGTACAGCTCCGCGAGCGTCGCCCCGTCCCGCCCGATGACACCCTCCCGGTCGTCGACCTCCCCACCGAGCCAGGTGACCGCCTCCGGCCGGGTCAGCTTGCCGACCTCGATCCGGGCCAGACACCGGCCGGGCCGGACCACCGCCGGATGCAGCCGCTCCAGGTCCTCGTTGGTGGTCACCCCGACCAGCACATTGCGCCCCTGCCCGAGCAGACCGTCCGTCAGGTTCAGCAGCCGGGACAGCGCCTGCCCCGCGGTGTGCTTGGCCTCGCCGCGGATCAGCTCGTCGCAGTCCTCCAGGAGCAGCAGCCGCCAGCGTCCCTTGGCCGTGCCGTCGTCCTCGCCGATCGCGATGTCCATCAGATAGCCCACGTCGGTGAACAGCCGCTCCGGGTCCAGGACGCAGTCCACCTGGCACCAGTCCCGCCAGGAGCGGGCCAGGGTGCGCAGTGCCGAGGTCTTGCCGGTGCCGGGCGGGCCGTGCAGCAGCAGGAGGCGGCCGGCGATGTCGTCCGGGGTGACCTTCATCAGCCCGTCCATCGCCTCGGCCACCGGCGCCGTGTAGTTGTCGCGGATCTCCTCCCAGGTCCCGGCCGAGATCTGCCGCGTGGTGCGGTGCGGGCCGCGCCGCGGCGAGACGTACCAGAAGCCCATCGCCACGTTCTCCGGCTGCGGCTCCGGCTCGTCCTCCGCCCCGTCCACGGCCTGGTGCAGCACCTTCTCGGCCAGGGCGTCGTCCACTGCGGTCACGGTCACGTCCGCCCCCCGGTTCCACCGGGAGATCAGCAGGGTCCAGCCGTCGCCCTCGGCGAGCGTCGCGCTGCGGTCGTCGTCACGGGCCGCGCGCAGCACGGTCGCGGACGGCGGCAGCAACGTGGCGCCCGACCTCACCCGGTCGACGGAGTGACTGCGGGCGTACGGCTGCTCGCCGGTCGCGAAGCGTCCCAAAAAGAGCGCGTCGACGACATCCGACGGCGAATCGCTGTCATCGACGTTCAGCCGGATGGGAAGGGACTTTTCGGCGGGTGTCGTAGGCAGGGTCTGCCTCCTGAGAACGGGGGGCCTGGTGCGTCGGTCAGCGCACCCGCCCCCATGATCCAGGACGGAGGGCGAGGGCGCACCAAGGTTTGTCGCCGTTTACCGAGCTGTTCCACGGAAGCCCACCGGAATGGGGGCGTTCACGGATGCTCTCACCCGTTGTGGGGCGCTAAGGGCCCCAGGGAAGGGAACGGGACGGGTTGGCCAGGTTATGGCAGAAGAGGCGCCGGCGGACCGGTGCGTTGCTCGGCGTCGGCATGGCCACGCTGGCGCTGCTGGTGACGAGTTCCCGCCCGGCACCGCCTTCCGCTCCGTGCAGATCGCCGCCGACGACCGGCCCGATGTCCAGGTCCTCGCCGACGATGACGCGGCGCTGGTCGTGCACACCCTCGACCGGCCGATCAAGGCGAAGATCGACGGCCGGTCGTTCGGGATGGCCGCACCAGCGACGCCACCACCACGATCAGCAGCGGCACCGCGAACCAGAACGAGCCCTGCAGCCAGTGCAGCCGCCGTACGCTCGACCGCACCGCCACCCGCACCACCCCGCGCGCCGCCAGCAGCAGCGTCAGCGCCACCGCCGCCAGCGCCCCCACCACCGACCACGGCGTCCAGGCGACCAGCGGACCGGTCGGCCCCGGCGCGGGCTCCGGCACGGGCCCGCGCGGCTGCCGCTTCAGCTCGTACAGCGCCGCGTCCCCGTTCGCGAACACCCGGCGCAACTCGGCGCGCTGGTCCAGGGAGCGCCGCAGCCGCTCCTGCCAGTGGTCGGCACAGCCGGAGTCGAGGGTGAGACAGGTGGACTGGCCGCGGCCCACCATCAGATACGAGTGCGGCCCGGCCGTGCGCAGCGCCGTGACCAGGCTGCCGACCAGCACCGGATCGCGCGGCGCCAGGGTGGGCTCGTAGCGGACCCGCTCCATGTCGCGGGCGCCCCACGGCATCGCGGGGGTGACGTTGTTGATGGGGTCGTCGCTCATCCACAGCACCCGTACGGTCGGCTTGTCATGGGCGTAGACGTACTCCATCGCCGCCACCTCGCCCGGCCGCACCCGCTCGAACGTCTCATTGCCCCAGCGCGCCACCAGGAATCACGGCCCTCGCTCCCCGCGCGCGACTCCCCTTCGACGGCGACGCGCCCCTTCGGCGCACTCGCCGGCCGCCGCGCGAGTCGGGTGAGCAGCGTCGGCACCAGGATCAGCAGGCTCACGGCCCCCACCGCCGCCACCCCGCCGCGCGCCGACCACATCCGCAGCGCCAGCATCGCCTCCGCCACCAGCAGATCCAGCGCGAGCGTGTCCGGCACCGCCAGCACCGGGCGGGCCAGCGCGTCCAGCCCGCGCAGCGCGCTGCCTATGGCCAGCGCGGGCGCCGCGAGCAGGAAGAACAGTGTGAACGGCGCCCGCAGCGGTGAGTGGACGTCGGCCAGCGCGAGTGCCGCGCCGAGGCCCGCGCCGAGGCCCGCGATGCCCACCGCGGCGCCCACGATCACCGGCAGTGAAGCCCGATCCGCCGGTCTGTTGTCAGTGATGGTACGCATTGGCGACTTTGCCCCCCGAAGCGCCGGATGCCGGGCTTCAATGTCGCGCAGTCGACGGATGCCGTCAAGACGGAGAAAGCGTGCGAACGCGTCATGGACGGGCGGTCGGTTGAGCCCTCATCAGCGCTGGTCGCGCCGTATGCGCCGGTCGCGCGCCGGGGGTGTTCGGGTGGGGTGTTCGGGCGCCGCGCGGTGACTCATCCGGGGTGTCGTGTGGTGACTCATCCGGATTCCATCCGACCTATAGACGTATCAGCCGCGTATCGAAAGATTTTTGCCAACTACCCGCATAGATCGGCCGGTTGCGCGGGATGACATATCCATGTCACACCATTGCAATCGATCCCCGCGGTGTGACTGACGGTTTCGAACGCGATTGCCCATTTTTCGGGCTATCGCGCCTCACATCGGCACAGCAGTGATCCTGCTAGGGAGATCGAATGAAACTGTCCAGACTCACGGCGACGATGGGTGCGTTCGTCGTCGGTGCCGTCCTCGCCCTCACCGGGGCCGGCTCCGCCCAGGCCACCGAGAACAGCGCGGGCCCCGCCTATGTGGCGCTGGGCGACTCCTACTCATCCGGCGTCGGCGCGGGCAGCTACGACGGCGCCAGCGGCAACTGCAAGCGCAGCACCAAGGCGTACCCCGCGCTCTGGGCCGCCTCGCACGCCCCCTCGAGCTTCAACTTCACCGCCTGCTCCGGCGCCAAGACGGGCGACGTGCTGAACAACCAGCTCGGCCCGCTGAACTCCGGCACCGGCCTCGTCTCCATCTCCATCGGCGGAAATGACGCGGGCTTCGCCGACATCATGATGACCTGCGTGCTGCAGTCCGAGTCCACCTGCATCAACGCGGTCAACAGCGCCAAGAACTTCGTCCAGAACACCCTGCCCGGCAAGCTGGACCAGGTTTACAACGCCATCAGCGCCAAGGCCCCCTCCGCACATGTCGTCGTCCTCGGCTACCCGCGGTTCTACAAGCTCAGCGGCTCCTGCGTCGTGGGCCTCAGCGAGGCCGAGCGCGCCGCGATCAACGGCGGCGCCGATGTCCTCAACTCCGTCACCGCCAAGCGCGCCGCCGACCACGGGTTCAGCTTCGGCGACGTCACCGCGACCTTCACCGGGCATGAGATCTGCTCCGGCAGCGCCTGGCTGAACAGCGTCACCATCCCCATCGACGAGTCCTACCACCCCACCGCCGCCGGTCAGTCCGGTGGCTACCTGCCGGTCTTCAGCTCAGCCGCCTGACCCGCGCCCGCCACCACTCGCAGGGGAGGAGGTCCCGCCCGCCGGGGCCTCCTCGCGGGTCCGGCGCATCCGGCGCATCCGGCGCATCCGGCGGGCCACGCGGCGGAGCCGCATAGCGATACTTTCCCCTCCCCGCCCCTTCCCGCTACCAAGGGCTTCGCCCCTGGACCCCGGGGTTCAGGGGCGGAGCCCTGGTCCGGGGGTGTGGGGCGGAGTCCAGATCCGGGGTCTGGGGCGGTGCTCCGAGCTGGGGTGTGGGGTGGAGCTCCGGTCCGGGGTCTGCGGGGTCTGGGGCGGAGCCCTAAACCGGGTGTGGGGCGGAGTCCCGGAACGGGGTCTGGGGCGGAGCCCCGAAACGGGGGCTGGAGTCCCGGAACGGGGGCTGGGGCGGAGTCCCAGTTGAGGGAAGGGGCGGGTGGGGGAAAGCAGCCCGCCGCAGGCGTCACGGTCCGTCGGACACCCCTAGCCGCCGTTGTTCAGCAGCGCCCAAGCCAACCCGCCCAGCGACAGGACGGCCAGCAACACCCCGGCCACCAAGGCCGCCACCGCGGCCCGCTGCCGCCGGGGCGGCGGTGGCTCATCGGCGAGCCCCGCCGGACCATCCGGGACGAGGGGATACGCGGGCGTCGCACCGGGCTCCGGTAACCGGCCCAGCGGCTCCGTCTCCGCCATGGCGGCAGGCCCGAAGGCGTTCGAGGACGACACCGAGCCGCCCGCCGGTGTGCCTCCCGCGGCCACCAGCCGCAGCAGCCGCTCCGCCGCCGCCGCCGGAAGCCGCCGCCGCGGATCCTTGTCCAGCAGCCCCTCCAGTACGGAGGTGAGCGGCCCGGCCCGGCGCGGCTCGGGCAGCGACTCGTCCACCACGGCGCGCAGTGTGCTCAGCGGCGTGTCCTGGCGGAACGGCGAGACCCCCTCCACCGCCGCGTACAGCAGCACGCCCAGCGACCACAGATCCGCCTCCGGGCCCGGCGACCGCCCCAGGGCGCGCTCCGGGGCGAGGAACTCCGGGGAGCCCACGAGCTCCCCGGTCAGCGTCAGCGCCGCATCGCCCTCCACCACCGCTATCCCGAAGTCGGTGAGCACCACCCGGCCGTCGTTGGCCATCAGCACATTGCCCGGCTTCACGTCCCGGTGCAGCACGCCCACCGCATGCGCGGCGCGCAGCGCGGCCAGCACCTCGGCGCCGACGCGCGCGGCCCGCGCGGGCGGCAGCGGCCCCTCGGCGTCGAGCACATCGGCCAGCGACAGGCCGCGCACCAACTCCATCACGATCCACGGGCGGCCCTCCATGGCCACGTCGTAGACGGTGACCACATTGCGGTGCGTGACCCGCGCCGCCGCCCGGCCCTCGCGCTCCATCCGCGCGTACAGCCGGTCGATGTCGCGGTCCCCGAGCCCGGCGGGGGCGCGCACTTCCTTGATGGCGACCTCGCGGCCCAGCGCCTCGTCGTACGCGCGCCACACCACGCCCATGCCGCCCCGGCCCAACTCGCCCAGCAGGCGGTAACGGCCGCCGCCCACCCGCTCGCCCTGCCGCCCCGAACCCTCTTCGCTCATGGCCGAGCCCCTCCCCCTCAACCGAGCAATTCGGGCTGAATGTACCTCAACCGAGCGTGGTTGCCGCCCCCCTCAGCACCAATCCGCACCCCAACGCGAGGACGATGGCGGCGGTCCCGACGGGCGAGGCGCGGCGCACCGCCCCCAGGAGCCGGTCGATCCGGCCCCCGGACCCCTTGCGCGCCGCCAGCCGCTCCGTGGCCCGCACGCCCAGGCGCACCGCGGTGAACCCGGCCAGCGTGAGCGTCAGCGCCAGCCCGAGCCCGTACGCCACCACCAGGACGAAGCCGAACCACGCCTGGCCCAGCGCGGACGCGCCGACGAGCACGATGACGGCGGAGGGGCTGGGCACCATGCCCCCGGCGAACCCGAGCAGCAGCGTGCCGCGCAGGGTGGGACGCACCTCGTGGGTGTGGGTGTGACCGTCGCCGTGGTCATGGGTGTGCGTATGGCCGTGGCCGTGGCCGTGCTCCTGGTCGTGTGTATGCGCGTGGCCGTGGCCGTGATCGTGGCTGTGGGCGCGCGTATGCCGATGGCGGCGCAGTGCCTTGCGGAGCAGCCCCGCCCCGGCCACCGCCACCAGCACACCGCTCGCGATGCCCAGCCATGAGATCACCGAGGGGACGGCCGCCGAACCCGCCGTGACCAGCAGCCCCAGCGCGAACACCCCCAAGGTGTGGGTGACCGTCACCGACGCGCCCAGCGCCAGTACGTCGCGCAGCGCGCTGCGCCCGCCCGCCGCGGCGGCCGCCGCCATCATCGTCTTGCCGTGGCCGGGGGCCAGGGCGTGCATCGCGCCCAGCAGGACGGCCGTGGCGAAGGCCGTAAGGGCGAAGCCGAAGGTGATGTCATGGCGCGCCACCATCGAGGTGAGCGCCTGCGTCCACCGGTCCACACCGCGCGGCAGCACCGAAGAGCCCACCGCCTCGTCCCGGTCGGACTCGGCCGCGTTCGCCAGCGCGGGGCCGCCCGCCTCGACCTTGAGCGCGGCCGACCGCTGGTCGAGCGGCGAGGACAGCTGCCCCGCCGGATAGCGGACCAGCCGGTGGGAGGCGGAGGTCTTGGGGACGTTGGTGTTGGTGAGCGTCATACGGTCGCCCTGTGCCGTCACCTCCCGCCAGCCGGGGCCCGTACCGATGTCACGCGGGCGGTACGCGACCGTCGCCCGTTCGCCGTCGCCCAGCGCGGCCGTGAGGCGGCACTCCACCCGCAGTGTCGGCAGCCCGGCCTGTCCGGGGCGCTGACGGGCCTGCGCGCGCCCGGCGCGTACGGGCACCTCGCGCCCGTCGACCGTCAGCCGCCCCCCCTCCGCCGCGCCGGCGCACCGGCGCGCCGCCCACGCGCCCAACTCCCGCCCGGACAGCGCGTCGTCGCCGTCGCGGTCGATCTCCGGCTTCGCCTGGGCGGCGGGGATCTCGGCGAGGTCCTCGACATGGTCGACCCGCAGCGTCCCGGGGGTGACCACGAGCCCGTCGTAACGGTTGACGGTGAAGTTCCCGAGCGGATGCGCCTCGGCACTCCCCGCAGGCAACACCACCATCGCCACGGCCCCCAGCAGCACCCCAACGGCCGCCGCCCGCCACCGGGCGCGCCACCCGGGGCTCCGGGTCTCATCGGCACCACTTCGGCGGCGTTGCCCAACGCCGACACGGCTTCGGCGGCGCAGCCCTGGCCGGGGGGCCCGGGGCTGGTCCTCGGTTCGGGGAGGGGCGGGGTGGGGGAGTGTCATCGGGTGGCCCCCAGTTCCTTCAGTGCCGCCTTCGCCGCCCTCGCGCCCGTCGGCGAGAAGCCCGGGTTGAGGTCGAGCGCGGCCTTCAGGTGGCGGCGTGCCGATCCGTCCTCGCCGAGGGACTTCTCGATGGCGCCCCGGTGGTAGAGGAACGCCGCGTTGCGGTAGCCCGGTTCGGCGGCGCGTTCGGCGTACTTCAGGGCTTCCTCGTCCTTGCCGTTGCGGTGCAGGGCCCAGGCCAGCGCGTCGGCGGTGTGTACGGTCCGCCGCCGGTCCCACTCGGCGCGGGCCGCCTTCAGCGCCTCCTTCACATCGCCGTGGTCGGCCGCGACCAGCGCGCTGTCCAGGTCGGTCGCCACCCCGTTGGCCCGGGCGAGCGCGATCCAGGTGTCGACCACCGAGTACTGCCCGCGCGCCTTGGAGCGGTCGCCCCGCGCCTCGTACGCCTCGCCCAGCGCCGCGAGCTCGGCGGGCAGCGGATAGCGCCGTACGACCGCCTCCAGATCGCGGATCCCCGCCTTCTGGCGGCCGTCCGCGACCGATGTGCGGCCCTGGCCCTCCAGAGCCGGGAGATAGCCGGGAACGGCGCGCAGCGCGGTGCCGTACGCGCGCCGCGCGGTGTCGTACTCGCCCTGGTTCCAGGCCAGCTGGCCGAGCGCGGTCGACACGTAGGCGATATCGCTGGGCGAGGTGGCGGAGTCCTGGGCGCGCAGCAGCACCCGGCGCGCCCCGGCCGGGTCGCCGCGCAGTTCGTGGACGTAGGCGAGGCGGGTGAAGACGGGGATGCCGGGGCGCAGGGAGTCGGCCTTCTTGGCGGCCGTGTACGCGTCCTTGTAGCGGCCCAGTTCGACGAGGGCGTCCACCCGGACGGCCAGCGCCCCCTGGCTGTAGGAGTTCACCCTCAGGGCCTTGTCGGCGTCGCGCAGCGCGCCCCGGAAGTCATGGCGGGCGGCGGCGAGCGAGGCGCGCCCGGCGAGCGCCACGTCGTTGTCGCGCGGCTCGAGGGACAGGGACCGGGCGAACGCCTTGTCCGCCTGCGGATAGCGGGTGGGGTCGCCGCTGGTCCTGGCCTGTTCGACATAGGCCGAGCCGAGACCGGCCCAGCTCTCCGCGTCCTTCGGCTCACCGCGCAGATGGGTCTGCATCGCGTCGATCTGCCGGGCGAGGCCGTCGCCGCTGAGCTGCTCGTACCGCGCGGCGGCCGGGTGCAGCGCGCGGGCGGCGTCCTGGCCGCCGCCGGACCCGTCGGACCCGCCCGGCCCGTCCGAGGCGTCGATCACGATCGAGGCGGCGGTCAGCCCGGCCGCGAGCGCGAACACCACGGCCGCGGTCCGGGCCGTAGGGGGGAGGGATGGCCGTAGAGCCATGGTGACAGCTGCCTTTCGGGATGAGCACGAACCCAGCGGAACGGAAGGGACGAACGGGTGGGGAGGAGCCTGGGCGCGGCCGCCGCGCGGGTTTCGGCGGGGCCGCGCCCGGTGGTACGGGCCCGGTGGCACCCTTGGTTCAGTGCCGGCGCACGCGCGGAGCCCGCCGGCGCGACCGCATCCAGAGGAATCCGAGGCCCAGCAGCAACACGGCCCCGCCACCGGCCGCCGCGGACCCGGCCAGCAGCATGTTGTCGTCGGAGGAGGAGCCGACGCCCGAGCCGCCGTTCAGCAGCGACTGTCCGGCGCTCTTCGAGACGGCCTTGGCATCCGAGCCGGAGCTGGGCAGCGCCAGATACGGGAACGAGCCGCCGAACTTCTGGTCGTTCTCGTCCACCGCGTCGCCCAGGTCGTTCTTCTTGCCGAGCAGCTCGCCCTCCATGGCCTGGAGCGCGATGTCGAGGACGTCGTCGGAGAGCCTGCGGCCGTTGGGGAAGCCCGCGTTGTCACCGTCCAGGACGCCCAGCCGCTTGGGGCTGCCGTTGGGTTCTATGGAGGTGTTGAGCCGTAGCTCCTCGGCGGGGCGGACGTTCGGTGGCTGGTTGAGCTTGGGCACACCGGTGAGGAACGCCTGCACCAGGTCGTCGCGCGGGGTGTCCGGCGCCTTGATCTTGTAGATCTGCTCGACCAGCTTGGGGAGTTCGGGGTCCTGGACGAACTTCAGGAACTGCCCGTCGTCCCACGGCGAGGAGGCGTTGAACTTGTCCTTGTCCTTGCGCGGGATGACCACCTCGTTGACCAGCGGGCTGCCGAGCCGGGAGACCTGGGTCCAGTCGCCGTCGGCGGTCTGGCGGTGGGTGGTGGCCCAGACTCCGATCACCGGCTGGTCCTTGGACTCGGTCAGCGCCGACGTGGGCACCTGGAGGGCCATCGACTGGACGTTGTAGCCCTTGAGGGTGTCGTTGCCGACCTCGGACATGTCGCCGCCGTACAGCAGGTCGAAGACGCGCAGATCGAGGAAGAACGGGTCGTCGGCCTGACCGGCGAAGGCGGTCGAGCCCCCGCTGTAGCCGATCTTCTGCACCGACTGGTCGCGGAGCTTGGAGTAGTCGGGCATGGACGCCTTGCCGACGTTCGACGGCGCGACCGGCAGATCGCTGCCCAGCTTGGCGCGGGCGACGGCCTTCTGATGCTTCAGCTTGATGACTTCGAGGTCGTATGTCTGGGTGAAGTTGAGGGTGGCGTCCTCGATCGAGTTCACCGGCCCGGTGTTGTAGAGGAACGTGTCGCCGTTCTTGAGGTGGTCCTTGAAGGTCCACCGGAAGAGCAGATCGCCCTGGCCGTCGCCGTCGTTGTCGACGTGCAGGTCGTAGCGGGCGTCATGGGCGAACTTGTAGAAGTTGGGGCCGCCCGCGGGGTCCTGGAACGGCAGCACATTGACGACCATGGTGGTCGTGTCCGGCTTGTCCGGGCTGACGAACGCGTAGACGTCCGTGGCGTCGTACTGCGGCTGACCGGAGATCAGCGGCGCCTCGCGGTGGCTCGAGGCCTGCGCCGTCCCGGGCTGCAATACGGCCACTCCGGCGGCCGTGAGCCCGCCGGCGGCCAGTGCGCAGCTGACCAGCGTGGCCAAGCTCTTGGTGATTGCGGTCATCCTGTAGGTCCTTCGCACGCTTGTTGGAGCAGTCCTTCATGCGGCTATTCGGACCCGGCGAACGAATGGATTGGTCGGCCCGGGAATTTGTTTGCGCGTGATAGGTATCGTCAACACCCTTGACGTGGTGGTGAATCCGGAACCTGGGATGCGTGGGTGACGGCTCGGGGAGGTAGGGTTAC
Source organism: Streptomyces rapamycinicus NRRL 5491 (assembly GCF_024298965.1). Classification (NCBI taxonomy): domain Bacteria; kingdom Bacillati; phylum Actinomycetota; class Actinomycetes; order Kitasatosporales; family Streptomycetaceae; genus Streptomyces; species Streptomyces rapamycinicus. The sequence goes on from NZ_CP085193.1 coordinate 9,136,648, forward strand.
TCTGCCCGGGGCGGGTGCCCTCGTACGGGTGGGGAGTGTCATGGAGCAGATAACGGTACGGAGCAGGCCACGAGTGCCTGCGATCAACTGCGGAAGCGGTGCGTCCAGCGCGCGCCTCGAGCGCCATCTCGCGGTGATGGGCGGCCCTGCCGTCCCGCAGCGGGAGGCGGAGAGCGCGGCGGTGCTGATGCAGGAGCTGACCGCGCGCGATCACGCGCGCGCGAAGAACAGCCGGGGTGCGCGGGTGTCGCTGTTCGCGCCGCTGCGCCGGCTGCGCCGTTCACTGTTCGGCAACCGCGGCTGACCCGGCCGGCCCGTAGGCGTCTTCGTCGTCATCCCGGGCAGGCACGGGGTCAACCGGTTCGCTCCAGCCGGTGAGTTCCGTGCTGTGATCCACCCCACGTCGCCGTCGCCGTGGGATGCCGACGAGAAGCCACGACCGGCCGTACGGCCGGCGTTCCGAGGGATCGGGCTCAGAGCAGGGCGAACTGCCCCTCCGGGCCCTCCTCGTGATGATCCAGTACGGACGCCGGGCGCCGGGCCGCGCCGGGCACCGGCAGCACCCCCGCCCCCCGCAGCTCCGCCACGTCGATGAGCGCGCCGTCCGCCACCCGGTCGGCGAGCGCCCGCAGCTCCGGGCGCAGCTCGGCGAGCAGCGCCAGCACGGTGATCAGCTCCAGCAGCTCCGAGGTCCACGCGGACGGCCAGCCCGCCGGGCCGATCGCCTCCAGCGTGCCCGGCTCACGCGGGGCGGTGCGCTGCTCGAACCACGTCTCCAGCACCCGTACCCCGCCCGCCTGGAAGTCCCATGCGGCCCGCGGGACGGGGGAGATGCGGCCCTCGCCCAGCAGCAGGGCCTCCTCGTCCGGGTCGTAGTCCAGCGAGCCCGGCAGCCCGCTCGACGGAAGCGCGGCGCGGACATAGGGGCGCCGGCCACCCGGCATGCGCGGGCGTTCACCACTGTGCGCCCCGCGCGTGTGCAGCCACAGCGCACGGCGGCCCAGCTCCACGCCCGCTGCCCACAGCTCGGGGTCGGCGGTCAGGGGTACGGCGCACGGCGCGCCGCGCGCCGTGGCGGCGGCCCACGCCAGGAAGTCCTCGGCGGCCACCGGGCGGCCGAGCCGCGTGGTGAGGTGGTCCAGCAGCCCGGGCGCGAGATTGGGCTCCTGCCCGCCGGGACGCCGGTAGAGCGGACGGATCCGGCCGGGGCGGCCCGCGGGGGAGTGGCCGTCCGGCAGCAGCGCGGAGAAGGTGAGCACCGGGTCCGGGTCAGGTCCCGCGGCCTCGACGACATGGATCTGCCGGTCGTCCGCCACCCGCCACAGCTCGGGGCGGGCCGCGTCGATCAGCCGGTGATCCGGTATCAGCCATTGCTGGTCGAAGGGCCCGTGCGCGATCCGCACCGGCCCGGGGCACGGCCCGTCCTCGCGCGCCAGCCGGGCCGTGGAGGTGGCCTGGCCGGGCAGCTGCGGTACGGAGCTGTGCGGCGTACGGGCGCGGGTCGGCCGGAACAGCGCGGCCCGCGCCGCCTCGTCCTCGGCCCGGGTCAGCCGCTCCCAGCGCGCCCCGAGCGAGGCCGCGTCCGGTCCCATGACCCAGGCCCGCCCGAGCCGCAGTGGCCCCACGGCCCACGGCATCAGGTCACCCAGCGGCGGCGCCTCACGTTCTCCCACGCCCGGCATGGTATCGATGCCGCCCTGTCCTTCCAGGGGCTGCCCGTCGTCGTCCGCCGCCGCTCGGTGGCTGACCGGCTGGGATCTTTCCCCTCCCCGCCCCTTCCCGAAACTGGGGCTCCGCCCCAGACCCCCAGACCCCCAGACCCCCAGACCCCCAGGGCCCAGGGGCGTCCGGGGGTCTTTCCCCTTCCCGCCCCTTCCCGCGGCATCGATATGCGGCGCCGCCGCGTGGCAGGGGCTACGCCCCAGCTTCCAGCCCCTCCGGCGATTGAGGAGCGGGGTCTGGGGCGGAGCCCCCTCGCGGCGGAGCCGCAAATCGACGCTGCGTGGGAAGGGGCGGGGAGGGGACAGCCCGCCGCAGGCGGCAAAGCCCGCCGGACGACACCCTCTAGTCCGCCTCGACCGTGACCGAGAAGGAGAACCGGTCGCCCCGGTAGTGGATGCGGGCCACGTCCACCACGCGGCCGCTCTCGTCGTAGGTCACCCCCGTGTAGTGCAGGATCGGGCTGAGCAGCGGGACCTGGAGCAGCCGGGCGGTCTCGGGGTCGGCGAGGCGGGCCTCCACCGTGTCCGTGATCCGGCTGATCCGCACCCCCACCGCGTCCCGCAGCACCTTCGTCATCGGCCAGCGGGCGAGGTCCGCGAGGTCGATGCGGTCGGCGAGCTCGGGGCGGACCAGGTTCTCCGCCCAGTTGGTGGGCTCGCCGCTGTGGCCGTCCCGGCGCAGCCGGCGGTAGGCGGTCGCCTCGTCCAGGCCGGGGAAGTACTCCGCGAGCGCCGCCGGTACCGGTGCCGGGCCGTGCTCCAGCACCGTCGTCCGCTCGCCCGACTGCTGGGCCACGATCGCGTCCACCGATCCCAGCAGCCGCACCGGCGCGGCCCGCCGCGCGCCCGGCTCGATGAACGTGCCGCGCCGCCGGTGGCGGCTGATGAGCCCCTCGGTCTCCAGCTCCTTCAGCGCCTGCCGCATGGTGAGCACGCTGACCCCGTAGTGCTCGGCCAGCCGGTCCTCGGTCGGCAGCCGCAGCGGATCGTGCGGGGCCCGCCCGAGTATCGAGGCCCGCAGCGACTGCGAGACCTGGTACCACAGCGGCAACTTGCGGTTGAGGGCGAGGGAGTCGGGGGCGAAGGTGGTCACACGGTCTCCGGTCGACGGCGGCATCGGCGGCGTTCAGGGGCGGAAATGGCGTTCCAGACCTTGCCATACGTCGTCATAGCGCCCCTGGAGGTGGTCCGCCTCCAGCGCCTGCCGGGTGGCCGTGACCGGCCAGCGCGTCTCGAACATGAAGGCAAGCCCGTCGTCCAGCCGGTGCGGCGCCAGCTCGGCCGCGCTCGCCCGCTCGAACGTCTCATGGTCCGGACCGTGCGCGGACATCATGTTGTGCAGCGAGCCACCGCCGGGTACGAAGCCCCCCGCGCCGCCGGTCTTCGCGTCGTACGCGCCCTCGATCAGCCCCATGTACTCGCTCATCACATTGCGGTGGAAGTACGGCGGCCGGAAGGTGTCCTCCCCGACCAGCCAGCGCGGGGCGAAGACCACGAAGTCCACGCCCGCGAGCCCGGGAGTGTCGGAGGGCGAGGTGAGGACCGTGAAGATGGACGGGTCCGGGTGGTCGTAGCTGATGGTGCCGAGCACATTGAAGCGGCGCAGGTCGTACACGTACGGCACATGGGTGCCGTGCCAGGCGACCACGTCCAGCGGCGAGTGGTCGTAGGTGGCGGCCCACAGATTGCCGCAGAACTTGTTGACCACCTCCACCGGGCGCTCCACGTCCTCGTACGCGGCGACCGGGGCGAGGAAGTCCCGGGGGTTCGCCAGCCCGTTGGCGCCGATCGGGCCGAGGTCGGGGAGGGTGAACGGGCGGCCGTAGTTCTCGCACACATAGCCGCGCACGGACGGCTCCAGGGGCTCCACCCGGAACCGCACCCCGCGCGGGATCAGCGCCACATGCCCCGGCTCGGCGCGCAGCAGCCCGAACTCGGTGTGCAGCAGCAGCCCGCCCCGCTCGGGGACGATCAGCAACTCGCCGTCCGCGTCGCTGAACACCCGGTCGGTCATGGGCGCGTTGGCGGCGTAGAGGTGGATGGCCATCCCCGCGCGCTGGGTGGCGTCGCCGTTGCCGCCCAGGGTCCACAGCCCGGCCAGGAAGTCGGTGCCCTCCGGCGGCTCCGGCAGCGGGTCCCAGCGCAGCCGGTTGGGGTCGGGCGCGGCCTCGGTGAACGGCGCCCCGCGGAGCGCGCCGCCCGCGACGCGGGTGAACGGCGGATGCGCGGCGGAGGGCCGGATGCGGTACAGCCAGGAGCGCCGGTTGGTGGCGCGCGGCTCGGTGAAGGCGCTGCCGCTCAGCTGCTCCGCGTAGAGCCCGAGCGGGGCGCGCTGGGGGGAGTTGCGGCCGATGGGCAGTGCGCCGGGCACGGCCTCGCTGCTGTGCTCATTGCCGAAACCGGAGGCGTAGACCAGCTCTTCGGCCGTCTTGCGCGCCCGCTCGATCCCCTGCTCGTGTCCTGGCTGGCTGACGTGCTGGCTGACGTGCTGACTGCCGTGCTGGCTGCCGTGCTGGTCGCCGTGTCGCCTGCCGTGCTGGATCCCCGTGCCGTCGCCCATCGCGCGCTCCCACCGCTCCGCCGCACACCACTAGTTTCCACTTGATTCCTATGTCAGACGATAGGAATCGAAACCCGGGCCCGTCAATGATCGGGCAGGATGGTGGCGTGCCCATACCGCCCCTCCGCCGCCATCCGGTCCAGCGCCGCAGCGCCGAGCGCCTCGGCCGGATCCTCGACGCGTGTGCCGAGCTCCTCGACGAGATCAGCTACGAAGAACTGAGCACCCGGGCCGTCGCCGAGCGCGCCAACGTGCCCATCGGCTCGGTCTACCGCTTCTTCTCCAACAAGCGGGCGATGGCCGAGGCCCTGGCCCACCGCAATCTGGACGAGTACGCCGAGCGGATCACCCGGCGGCTGGCCGCCTCGGACGCGGCCTCCGCCTCCGGCTCCGGGCCGGACGGGGGCGGCGGCTGGCGGGAGGCGATGGACGTCGTCGTGGACGAGTATCTGGCGATGAAGCGCGGGGCGCCGGGCTTCGCGCTCATCGAGTTCGGCCATCCGGTCCCGGCCACCGCGCCACCGGAGCAGCCCAACCACCTCGTGGCCGACCGGCTGCGGACACTGCTCGCCGACCGGCTCCGTGCGGGCGGGGACGAGGCGGTCGAGGAGCGGCTGCGGGTGGCCTTCCTGCTCGCGGTCGAGACGGCGGACGCGCTGCTGCGGCTGGCGTTCCGGATGGACCCGGAGGGCGATCCGGCGATCGTGGCGGAGACGAAGGAGCTGCTGCGCGCCTATCTGGCCCGGGTCCTGGACTGATCAGGGCTCCGCTTGGAGATCCGGGCTCCGCTCGGGGATCGGGGCTCCGCTCGGAGATCCGGTCGATCGGGATCCGGTCGATCGGGAGTGTTCCCGTCGATCCCTCCCCGACATGCCTACCAGTCGGTATGGTGAGCGGGTCCGGCGCGTCATCGCGGCCTCGCCGCCGTCCCTGGGAGAGACCGATGAGCACTGCCCCGCGTATCTGCCCGCTCTGCGAGGCCACCTGTGGGCTGACCCTCACCATCGACGAGGGGAGGGTGACCGGGGCGCGCGGCGATCGTGAGGACGTCTTCAGCCGTGGCTTCATCTGCCCCAAGGGCGCCGCGTTCGGGCAGCTCGACGCCGACCCCGACCGGCTGCGGCGCCCCCTCGTCCGCCGTGCCGGGCGCCTGGTCGAGACCGGCTGGGACGAGGCGTTCGCGGCCGTGGCGGAGGGGCTGGCCCCGCTGCTGCGCGAGCACGGGCCGCAGTCCGTGGGGGTCGTGCTCGGCAACCCCAATGTGCACACCGTGGCCGGAGGGCTCTATCCGCCGCTGCTGCTGGGCGCGCTGCGCACCCGTAACGTCTTCAGCGCCAGCACCCTCGACCAGATGCCCAAGCACGTCTCCAGCGGGCTGCTGTACGGCGACGCCAACGCGCTTCCGGTGCCCGACCTGGACCGTACGGACCATCTGCTGATGCTCGGCGCCAACCCGCTGGACTCCAACGGCAGTCTCTGCACCGCCCCCGACTTCCCCGGGCGGCTGCGCGCGCTACGGCGGCGCGGCGGCCGGCTGGTGGTGGTCGACCCCCGGCGCACCCGTACGGCCGCGCTGGCCGACCGCCATGTGGCGATCCGGCCCGGCACCGACGCCCTGCTGCTCTTCGCCATGGTGCAGGTGCTGTTCGCCGAGGACCTGGTGGCCCCGGGCCCGCTCGCCGAGCACGTCAGCGGGGTGGCGGAGGTGCGGCGGCTGGCCGCCGACTTCCCGCCGGAGGCGGTGGCCGAGGCGTGCGACGTGCCCGCCGGGGAGATCCGCGCCCTCACCCGTGACCTGGCCGCCGCGTCCCAGGGCGTGGTGTACGGGCGGGTCGGCTCCACCACCGTCGAGTTCGGCACCCTCACCAGCTGGCTGGTCGATGTGGTCAACGTGCTCATCGGGCAGCTGGACCGGCCCGGCGGCATGATGTTCCCGCTCGCCGCGACCGGCCGCCGGGAGCGCCCGGCGCGGCCCGGGAAGGGATTCGCGCTCGGCCGCTGGCACAGCCGGGTCAGCGGATACCCCGAGGCCAAGGGCGAACTGCCCACCGTCGCGCTCGCCGAGGAGATCGAGACCCCGGGCGAGGGGCGGATACGGGCGGTGCTGGCGCTCGCGGCCAACCCCGTGCTCTCCGCGCCGGACGGCGACCGCCTGGACCGGGCGCTGGCCGGACTCGACTTCATGGTCAGCGTCGATCCGTACCTCAACGAGACCTCGCGCCACGCCCATGTGGTGCTGCCCCCGCCGCCGCCCAGCCGCAGCCCCCACTTCGACTACGCCTTCAACAGCCTGGCCGTGCGCAACCAGGTCCGCTACACCCGCCCGGCGATCCCCCTGGAGGCGGACCGGCTGAGCGAGAGCGCCATCCTGGCGCGGCTGGTGCTGTGCGTGAGCGGGAACGACGGCGCCGACCCGGAGGCGGTGGACGCCATGGCGATCCAGGGGACCCTCGGCAAGGAGGCCGCCGACCCGTCGTCCCCGGTGCACGGACGCGAGCCCGGCGAGCTGGCCGCGCTGCTGACCGGGGTGGACGGCCCCGAGCGCCGACTGGACATGATGCTGCGGCTGGGCCCGTACGGCGACGGCTTCGGCGCCGACCCCGACGGGCTGAGCCTGGAGAAGCTGCTCGCCCATCCGCACGGCATCGACCTGGGCCCGCTGCGGCCGCGCGTCCCGGGGCTGCTGAAGACCCGCAGCGGCACGGTGGAGCTGTGCCCGGAGCCGCTGGCCGCCGATGTGGAGCGGCTGCGCCGGTCGCTGGCCGACCGGCCCTCGGGGCTGCTGCTGGTCGGCCGCCGCCATCTGCGCTCCAACAACAGCTGGATGCACAACGTCCCGGCCCTGATGGGCGGCAGCAACCGCTGCACCCTCCAGGTGCACCCCGAGGACGCCACCCGTCTTGGCCTGGCGGACGGCGGTCTGGCCCGGGTCAATGGCGAGGGCGGGGAGCTGGAGGTGCCGGTCGAGGTGACGGACGCGGTACGGGCCGGAGTGGTGAGCCTGCCGCACGGCTGGGGCCATGCCCGCCCCGGCGTCCGGCTGTCCGTGGCCGGGGCCCGGCCCGGGGTCAACGTCAACCAGCTCTTCGACGGCTCACGGCTGGATCCGCTCTCGGGGACGGCGGTGCTCAATGGCCACCCGGTGCGGGTATCACCCTCGCTACGGCACTGACCTGGGGTTTTGCGCTTATTGCTCACGCGTCAAGACCTTGTTAACGGAAAGTTGCCGCACCTAACGTCGCCTCGACCGCCAAATCTGGGGGAGTTCAAAGGCGAACGTGAGGTAGCCAACTATGCTGACCATCCTCGGCTTCGTCATGATCGCGACATTCCTTGTCCTGATCATGATGAAGAAGATGTCCCCGATGGGCGCCCTGGTGCTCATCCCCGCGCTGTTCTGTGTGCTTGTCGGGAAGGGGGCGCACCTCGGGGACTACGTCCTCAAGGGCGTCGGCGATCTGGCACCCACGGCCGCCATGCTGATGTTCGCGATCATCTACTTCGGGGTGATGATCGACGTCGGCCTCTTCGACCCGATCGTCCGGCTCATCCTGCGGTTCTGCAAGGCGGACCCGATGCGGGTGGTGGTCGGCACCGCGATCCTCGCGGCGATCGTCTCGCTCGACGGCGACGGCTCCACCACCTTCATGATCACCGTGTCGGCCATGGTGCCGCTCTACCGGCGGCTGAAGATGAGCCTCGTGGTGATGACCGGTGTCGCGGCCATGGCCAACGGCGTGATGAACACGCTGCCCTGGGGCGGCCCGACCGCCCGCGCCGCCACCGCGCTCAAGGTCGACGCCAGCGACATCTTCGTGCCGATGATCCCGGCCCTCGCGGTCGGTCTGCTCTTCGTCATCGCCCTCTCCTACGGCCTGGGCCTGCGGGAGCGCAAGCGGCTCGGCGTGCTGACGCTGGACGAGGTCACCGCCGGCGACCCGGAGCAGGTGCTGGTCGGCGCCGGCTCCGGCGGCAAGGGCGGCAAGGGCCGTAAGGGCGTCAAGGCCGCGCTGACCGGGGGCGGCGCGGGCTCCGGCACTGACGCGGAGGCCCGGCCCTCGAACGGCTCCGGTTCCTCGGACGGCTCCGGTTCCGGGGACGGCTCCGGCTCCTCCGACGCCTCCGACGAGGACGCCGACGAGTTCAAGGGGCTCGACCCCCACCGCGCCACCCTGCGCCCCAAGCTCTACTGGTTCAACGCGGCCCTGACCGTCGCCCTGCTCGCCCTGATGGTGACCGAGACCATGCCGATCCCGGTCCTCTTCCTGCTCGCCGCCGCCGTCGCGCTCACCGTCAACTTCCCGAACATGAACGACCAGAAGGCACGGGTGGCCGCGCACGCCGAGAACGTCGTCAACGTCTCCGGCATGGTCTTCGCCGCGGCCGTCTTCACCGGCGTCCTCACCGGCACCGGCATGGTCGAGCACATGGCCCGCTGGCTGGTCGACGGCGTCCCCGAGGGCATGGGCCCGCACATGGCCATCGTCACCGGTGTGCTGTCCCTCCCGCTCACCTACTTCATGTCCAACGACGGCTTCTACTTCGGCATCGTGCCGATCCTCGCCGAGGCCGGGGCCGCCCACGGGGTCTCCGCGCTGGAGATCGCCCGCGCCTCGCTCGTCGGACAGGCCCTGCACATGTCGAGCCCGCTGGTCCCCGCCGTCTACGTGCTCGTCGGCATGGCGAAGGTCGAATTCGGCGACCACACCCGGTTCACCGTGAAATGGGCGGCGCTCACCTCCCTGGTGGTGCTCGCCGCCGGTCTCGCCTTCGGCATCATCTGACCCGTGAAGATCTCGAAGCCCGGCAGGGGCTGGCTGCTGCGCCTGGTCATCGCCTTCTCGTTCACTCAGGGGGCGGTGAGCATGGCGCGGCCGGCCGTCTCCTACCGGGCGCTGGCGCTCGGTGCCGACGCCCGTGCCATCGGTGTGATCGCCGGTATCTACGCCCTGCTGCCGCTGTTCGCCGCCGTACCCCTCGGGCGGCGCACCGACCACGGGCGGTGCGCCCCGCTGCTGCCCATCGGGATGGCCCTCATCGCCACCGGCTGTGTGTTCAGCGGGAGGGCAGGGTCGCTGCCCGCGATGGCCGCGTGGAGCGGGGTGATGGGCCTCGGCCATCTGTCGTTCGTCATCGGCGCCCAGTCCATCGTGGCCCGCCAGAGCGCGCCCGAGGACCAGGACCGCAACTTCGGCCACTTCACCATCGGCGCCTCGTTCGGCCAGCTCATCGGGCCCATCGCGGCCGGTCTGGTGGTCTCCGAACACGACGGGGCGATGGGCCGCACCAGCGCCGCCGCGCTGTTCGTCTCCGCCGCCCTCGCGGCCCTCTCCGTCACCTCGCTGTGGCGCATCGAGCGCCGCCCCGACGGCACGGCGGCCGGGCCCGCCGAGGAGGCCCCGGCCCGCAAGGTCTCCGTACGGTCCATCCTGACCACCCGCGGGGTCGCCTCCGGCATGTTCATCAGCCTCGCGGTGCTCTCCGCCACCGACATCCTCACCGCCTATCTGCCGGTCGTCGGCGAACAGCGCGGCATCTCGCCCGCCGTCGTCGGAGTGCTGCTCAGCCTGCGCGCCGCCGCCACCGTGGCCTGCCGGCTCGCCATGACCCCGATGATCCGGCTGATGGGCCGCACCGTGCTGATGGCCGTCAGCTGTCTGGGCGCCGCGCTGCTGTGCGCGGGCATCGCCCTGCCGGTGCCCGCCTGGGCGCTCGGGGTGCTGCTGGCCGGGCTCGGCTTCTGCCTCGGCGTCGGCCAGCCGCTGTCGATGACGACCGTCGTCCAGGCGGCCCCCGAGGGGGCGCGCAGCACGGCCCTCGCGCTGCGGCTCACCGGCAACCGGCTCGGCCAGGTGGCCGCGCCCGCCTCCGCCGGTGTGCTCGCGGGGCTCGTGGGCACCGCCGCCCCCTTCGTCATGCTGGGCGGACTGCTGCTGATATCGGCGGCGATAGCCGTCCGGCCGCTGCGCGGGCGCCCGGCCGCGGGTCCCGCCGCGGACCGGCCGGTGGTGGAGAAGCCGCCTGCCAAGGGGCGTACGGAGGAGTCGACCTCGGCCTCGCGGGGCACGGGACGACCGCCCCGGTGAGCGGACGGTGCGACGGCGGTGAGCCGACCGCGAGATGGCCTCAGGGCCGCTCGCCGTCGACCATGGCCAGCCACGCCTTGGAGGCGTCCCCGAACGGCTCGGCGCGCCCGTCGACCGCCTCCATCAGCCACCGCCCCGCCGCCTCGGCCTCCGCTATGACGTCCGCCGGATAGCCGTACCGCACCTGGTGCTCGGCGAACTCGTCCTCGTCGTCCAGCAGGGTCGAGCCGTCCGTCCGCTTGCGGATCACATCGAGATCCAGGTCCACCATCGACACCTCGTGCGAGGAGAGCCACTCGGCGGGCGTGGCGATGTCGCAGTAGATCTCGGTCTCCCGGGGCGGGGCGTTGAACGCCGCGGTCCACCACGCGTCGCGCGGCAGGAGGACCACATGCGCGCAGGCGATCGGCACCATCGGGCCGTACCCCTTGCGCATGACGCCGCCGCCGGGCAGCCCCAGCCAGACCCCATGGTCGTCCTCGCCCAGCCTGCGCATCCGCAGGTTCCAGTGCAGAGAGCCGTCGTACTTGCGGTAGTTGACGGATACGAGATCTGGCATGAGCCGATCCTATGCGGTGGCCGGAGCGGCACGCCGCCTAATATCGATGCAATGAACACCCCCGTATCGCCGTGGAAGGACCGCGCGGGACCGCAGGACAGGCCGGTGCCGGATGCGGGGAGCGAGGACTTCCTCCACCATCGTGAGCTGCTCTTCTCCATCGTCTACAACATGCTCGGCACGGTCACCGACACCGAGGACGTGGTGCAGGAGACCTGGCTGTCCTGGGCGTCGGCCCAGGACAAGGAGATCGCCAACCCCCGGGCCTATCTGGTGCGGATCGCCGTCAACCACGCGCTCAGCCAGATGCGCCGCGCCCGCCGCCGCCGGGAGAGCTATATCGGTCCCTGGCTGCCCGAGCCCGTACTCACCGAACCGGACGCCCCCGACACCGCGATCCGCACCGAATCGGTGTCCCTGGCGATGCTGGTCGTCCTGGAGACCCTGACCCCCCTGCAGCGCGCGGTGTTCGTGCTGCGCGAGGCGTTCGCCTACGACCACGCGGAGATCGCCGCGATCCTGGGCCGCAGCCCGGCCGCCGTCCGCCAGCTCGCCCACCGCGCCAAGGAACGCGTCGAGGCCCGGCGGCCGCGCTACGACCTCGACCGCTCCACCCAGCGCATCGTCACCGAACGGTTCCTCGACGCGGCCATCGGCGGCGACCTCGACGCCCTGATGGACGTCCTGGCCCCCGAGGTGGCCATGTGGAGCGACGGCGGCGGCAAGCGCCGCGCCGCCCTCCGCGTGATCGAGGGCCGGGACAAGGTGGCCCGCCTGGTGGCCGCCGTCAGTGCCCAGCTGCCCACCTTCCACGCGCGCCCGGTGCAGATCAACGGGGGCCCGGGGGTGGTCCTGTTCATCGGCGGGACGCTGTACGCCGCCGCGGTGTTCGACCCCGCGCCCGACGGCGAGCGGGTGCGCGGCATCTACGGTCTGATCAACCCCGACAAACTCGGCCGACTCGCCGAGTCCGTCCACCCCCCGGCTGGAACACTGGCCCCATGACAGAGCTGAACGGGGAACCGGCGGGCATCCGCGAGCTGACGGCGCTGGCCATGACCAACTACGGCCACTTCACCACCATGCGGGTGCAGGACGGGCGGGTACGCGGACTCTCCCTCCACCTGGACCGGCTGGTACGGGACTGCGGTGTGCTGTTCGGCACCGACCCGGACCGCGACCGCATCCGCGAACTTGCCCGGCGCGCCGTCGCGGACACCGAGGGGCCGCTCACGGTCCGGGTGACCGTGTACGACCCCGACCTCGGCCTTGAGCGGCCCGGAGCCGACGCCACGCCGCGGATCCTGGTCACCACCCGGCCCCCTGCCGCGCCCGCACTGCCACCGCTGAGCGTGCGCACCGCACCGCACCACCGCGACCTGCCGGAGGTCAAACACGTCGGACTGTTCGGCCTGTTGCGGCTGCGCCGACTGGCCCAGCTCGACGGCTACGACGACGTACTGCTCACGGACGAGCGGGGCGCGGTGTCCGAGGGCGCGACCTGGAACGTGGGGTTCTTCGACGGCGATCGCCTGCTCTGGCCGGACGCCGCGTGCCTGCCAGGCGTCACCCAGGAACTGCTCCGCTGCGGCCACGGCGGACCGCAGCACACCGCGCGGATCGACCGTGAGCGGCTCGGCGAACTGCGCGCGGCGTTCGCCCTCAACGCGGGGGTGGGCGTACGGCCGATCCGGTCGATCGACGGGGTGGAGTTCGACCCGGAGCATCCCGTCCTGGCCACGCTGCGCAAGGAGTACGCCACGACGGAAGCGGAACCGCTGTAGGACGGCCCGCATGAGGGGCGCCCGGCGGACCGCACTGCCTGCGGCGGGCCTTCCCCCTCCCCGCCCCTCCCCGAAACTGGGGCTCCGCCCCAGACCCCGGTGGGGCTCTGCCCCGGGCCTCAGCGGGGCTCTGCCCCGGGCTCCGGTGGGGTTCCGTCCCGGGCCCCGGTGCGGGTCCGCCCCGGACCTCGGTGCGGGGTTTCGTCCCAGACGCCGGGCCGGGGCTTCGCCCTCTCCGGAGCAGCGGTCTGCGGCTCCGCCGCGCGGCGGCGGGTCCGGCCCGGGCCTCGGGGTCCAGGGGCGAAGCCCCTGCCACGCGGCGGAGCCGCATATCGATACCGCGGGAAGGGGCGGGGAGGGGACAGATCCGCCGGACGTCCCGGAGGCGGCCCGCGTGTGACGGCCCATGAGGGGGCGACGGCGTGAAACGGCCCGTGCCAGGCCGCCCGCATGCGGCGGGTCCGCCGCCCGGGGTGCCGGGCGGCGGACCCGTGAGCCGCCCGTGTGGTGGGTGGCGGACCCGCCGCATGCGGGGTGGGCCGTCAGCCGGTCAGGGCCCGGTCGCCGTCGTGGCGAGGGGCCGGGGCCGAGGGCTCCTCGCGCAGGCCGTACCGGCTGTGCAGCCGCCGCAGCGGCGCCGGGGCCCACCAGGTGGCGCGCCCGCCCAGCCGCATCGCGGCGGGCAGCACGGCCCCGCGGATCAGCGTCGCGTCCATCAGCACGGCCAGCGGCAGCCCGACCCCGTACGCCTTCACCAGCGAGATGCCGGAGACGGTGAAGGCCAGGAAGACCACCGAGATCGCCACCGCCGCCGCGGTCACGATGCGGCCGGTGCGTTCCAGGCCCTGGGCGACGGCGGCCGTGGGCGAGCCGGTCAGCTCGTACTCCTCGCGCATCCGGGACAGCAGGAAGACCTGGTAGTCCATCGCGAGCCCGAAGGCGAGGCCGAAGAGCATCACCGGGATCGTGGCGGCGATGTTACCGGTCGGGGTGAAGTCGCCGAACAGCCCGGCGAGATGGCCGTCCTGGAAGACCCAGACCAGCGCGCCGAAGGTGGCCGTCAGGCTGAGCGCGCTGAGCACGAGCGCGAGGAACGGCAGCATCACGCTTCCGGTCACCAGGAACAGCAGCACCAGCATGGTCAGCAGTACCGTGCCCAGGGCGTACGGAAGCCACTTCTCCAGGGCCGCCGCGGCGTCGTGGTTGGTGGCCGCGGCCCCGCCCACCAGCGCCTCGAACGGCGCCTTCTGCGAGCGGATCTCGCCGACCAGCCGGTCCGCGTCGTCCGCGCCGGCCGTCTCCGGCACCACGGAGAAGTAGACGGCGTCACCCGAGGCGAAGCGCGCGTACCGCTGGTCGGGCGGGGCGGCCTGGCGGCCCTCGGCGTAGGCGCCGGTGGCGGTGCGCACCGCGGCCACGTGCGGCAGCTGGGACAGCCGCTTGGCGTACGCGCCGACGGCCGCCCGGTCGGAGCCGCCCTCGGGCGCCACGACCTGGAGCGCGTTCTGCTCACTGCTGTCGAACTCGGCGCGTACGGTGTCGGCCACCTGACGTGCCGACGAGGACGCGGGCATCACCCGCTCGTCCGGCATGCCGAGGTTGATGCCGAGGAACGGCGCGCCGAGCAGCAGCAGGAACCCGGTCACGATGGTCACGATCGGCACCGGGCGCCGCATCACGGTGGTGGCCAGCCGGTGCCAGAAGCCGCTCTCCACGCTCCGGGCGGCGGCCGCCTCGGGGCTCACCCCGCGCCGCCTGCGGAACACCCGGCCCTTCTCGATGCGGTCACCGAGCAGCGCGAGCAGCGCCGGCAGCACGATGAGCGAGGACGCGCCGGACAGCAGCGCCGTGAGCGCCCCCGCGTAGCCCATGGACCGCACCGCCTGGAGCGGGAACCAGGCCATGGCCAGGGAGGATACGGCCACGGTCAGCGCCGAGAAGGTCACGGTGCGCCCGGCGGAGGTCAGCGTCGCCCGGATGGCGTCCGGCGGGGCGAGCCCCGACCGCAGCTCCTCGCGGTAGCGGCTGACCATCAGCAGGCTGTAGTCGATGGCCAGGCCCAGACCCAGCAGGGTCACCACGCTCGCCGCGAGCGAGCCGACCGTCGTGACGCTCGCCAGGATCCACGTCAGCCCCATCGTCAGCATCATCGCCACCAGGGCGACGGCCAGCGGCAGCGCCGCGGCCACCGCGCTGCCGAAGATGAACACGAGCGCGACCAGGGTGATCGGGATGGCGACCGTCTCACCGGTGGTGGCGTCCTTCTGGCCCTGTTCCAGCAGCTCCCGCTGGAACTTCGTATAGCCGCCGAACTTCACCTCCAGCCCGTCCCGCGAGCCCTCGTAACGGTCCGCCAGCTCGGCGACGCGCTTCTGCGAGGTGGTGTCGTCCCCGGTGACCGTGCCCATGATCAGGGCCTTGTGACCGCTCTTGCCGCGCAGCTGCGGGGCCTTCCCGGTGGTCCAGTAGGAGCTGACGTGTCCCACTCCGGGTTCCTTGCCCAGCTTCCGGGTGAGCTCGGTGCCCGCCGCCGTCACGGACGGGTCGTCCACCCGCCCCTCCGACGTCACCAGCAGCGTGAGGTTGGGCAGCCCCTGCCCGAACCTCTTGTCCAGCGCGGTGATCGCCCGCGATGACTCCGATTTCGGATCGTCGAAACCGCCCGCCGTCAGCTTGTCGAACAACGTCGTACTCGCCACCCCGCCGACCACGGCGAGCAGCAGGCCGACGACCAACACCGCCAGGCGCTTCCGCACGACGAAACCGGCCAGTCTGTCCAGCATTCCCTCTTCCTTCCTCAAGCGCACCGCGTCTGGAATCCCGTCACGGCATCCCAGACGCCGCGCCCCTCCCGGATGTGACATTCCCGGGCCGCGTCGCTCACCGGACGGCTGTCAGAACGCCGGGTTCGTCGGGGACCTCGGCCGGGCCTCGGTTCCAGGCCCACGGCGAGCGGCCCTCCTCGCGGACCTTGCGGTACAGCAGCACGCAGTAGGCCGCGTCGATGGTCCAGACGGTCAGGAAGAGGAAGATGAACAGGTGGTGGCCCGGGTACATCACCAGCACCGTCCAGCCCGCGAAGAACGATCCGATGCCCTTGGCGAGCGCCACGTACATCGACTGCCCGAGCGAGGAGCCACGGCGGTTGAGCATGAAGATGAAGGACAGGCTCAGGAACACGTTCAGCCCGGTGCCGGTGTAGATGCCGGTGGCGTCCTTGAGCTCATAGGTGGTCATGATGTGGAAGGCCGCGGACCAGGCGATGACGCCGAAGACCATCCACCGGAAGGCCCGCCGGCTCATACCGGGATAGTCCTTCCATCCGTAGGCCAGCGTCTGCCGGAGGATGAAGCAGTCGACCAGGAACCAGCTGAGGTTGATCGGGCGTTGCACATCGGCCTGGTCCAGGATGAGGGAGAGGGTGAACTCCCAGGCGAGGTTGACCTCGACCACGAAGACGGGAATCCCCACCCGCTTGTCCAGTTTGGCGCGGTAGATGGCGAGTCCGTACGCCACCAGCCAGCCCGATGCGCACGGGCCCATCAGGATCCAGAACAGCCAACTCGGCCGGTCCGCCTCCGGCAGCGTCACCGGGGCGACGTTCGGGAGGTCGATGAGAGCGGGCGGGAACCACACGGCTAATTACCCCTCGTTCATGGTGGATGGATTCGTCTCGCTGCGATTGCGTGGCGTTGCTTGTATTGCGCGGGTCAGGTCCACTGGCCGGTGCCGTAGGTGTCGCTGGAACCCAGCAGCTGTTCGCGCAGCTCCCCCCGGCGCACCTTCCAGGTGGCGGTGCGCGGCATCTCGTCCCAGGGGACGAGCCGGGGCTTGTCCATCTCGGGCAGGCCACGGCAGGCGCGGTCCCACTCCTGGGGGTCCAGGGCGTCGTCGCGCATGCACAGCACCGGGATCGGCAGCTGCCCGGGGACCCCGAGCACGATCACCTCGGAGGCCCGGTCCAGCCGGTCGAGCAGGGTGGACTCCAGCTCGATGCTGCTCATCCCGGGGATCATGTCGACCTCGCGGTCGATCAGCCGGATGCGGCCGTAGCCCGCGTACTCGCCCAGGTCGCCGGTGTTCCACCAGCGGCCCTGGTCCTTGGCGCGGTGCCGGTCGTCCTCGCCCAGATAGGTCAGACAGCGCGACTTGGTCCTCACCATCAGCAGCCCCGGCTTCCCCCGGGGCCGTTTGCGGCCGGTCTCCGGGTCCACGACCTTGACCCGGACCAGGGGCGGGAACCCGACGTTGGTGGCGTCGTGCGCCCGGGGCTTGCCCGGGCGGACCATGGAGCGGGTGGCCACCCCGGCGGCGATGCCCGCGATCTCCGACTGCCCCACGCCCCAGGCCCACAGCGGCAGCCGGACCCGGGAGGCGCCGAGGAACTTGCGGACCGTCCTGGGGTGCACCGCGTCGAAGGTGCTGATGAACCGCCGTACGCCCGCGAACAGTTCGGGCCGGGTGTCGGCCAGCTCCTCCCAGTACTGGAAGACGTTCGGACAGGCCTCAAGCGAGGTGGGCGGGTGCGCGGCCAGCATGCGTGCCACGTTCTCCAGACCCGGATCTGAGAGGATCACCATCTTCCGCGGCCCGCGGAACAGCGTCCCGTTGGTCCAGGACAGATTGCGGTTGTGGGCGAAGGAGATCCCGCTGGCCACCACGTCCTCCGGCCGGGAGGTCATCAGCGGCAGCCGGTAGGACTCGATGCGGAACGGCACGGCCGCGAGCGTGGTGGCGGGCGAGTGCACCACCAGCTTCGGCACGCCCGTGGTGCCGGAGGTGTGGGTGACCAGCATGGGCTCATGGCGGCCGCGGAACCGCACCGGCGGCCGGGCGCCGCCGCGCACATCGTCGATGCGCAGGGTTCCGCCGGGCAGCCCCGGGCGGTCCTCGCCGACGGCCACCAGCGTCATGCCCGGGTCGTCGAGCGCGATCTGGGCGGCGGTCATCCGGGCCAGCACCGTCGTGCCCATCACCAGCACCTTCGGGGAGATCCTGGTGAGCAGGGCGCGGATATGCGCCTCCGACCGGATGGGCGCGATCATCACCGGCAGCGCCCCGAGCCGGGCGGCGGCCGCGGCGAGCAGGATGAAGTCGTAGTGGTTCTCCTTGACGATGGCGAGCCGGTCGCCGTGGCGCAGCCCCGCCCCGTGCAGCCAGCCCGCGGCGTCCTCCACGGTCGCCGCCAGGGCGGGCACATCGAAGCGGGTGCCGGAGTCCGGGGCGATGTCGAAGGGCCGGTCCAGATGCATGACCGTCGGCCTGCCCCGTTCGGCGGCCCAGTGGAACAACCGGCCTACGTTGACGGGCCGTTGGGAACGCGCCGCCATGTTCATCTCCTTGTATAGGGGTGCGAACGGGTGGGACGGGGGGTACGGCTAGGGGGCGGATCTTTCCCCTACCCGCCCCTTCCCGCAGCCTCGATATGCGGCTCCGCCGCGTGGCAGGGGCTCTGCCCCTGGATCCCGGGGTTCTGGGGCGGAGCCCCAGTTGTGGGAAGGGGCGGGTAGGGGGGAAGCGCCGATATGCGGCTCCGCCGCGTGGCCCGCCGCAGGCGTACGCGTACCGTCGGACACCCCTTAGATCAGGACGTAGAGCGCGGGCGCCAGCAGACCCAGGAAGCCCAGGTCATAGGCGTACAGCCCGAGCTTGCGGGCGCTCAGCCAGCGCCCCCGCAGCGGGCCCTCGCGCAGCTGGGCCAAGTGGAGAGCGGTCGCGGGCAGCAGGGTCAGCAGGGTCCACCACGGCCACCGGGTGGCCAGGCCCAGGACGCAGATCAGCGTGGCCGAGGCCAGGAAGAAGACGGCCATGGCGGTCTTGTAGACCCGCGGCCCGGTCGACGCGGCCAGCGTCCGGCGGCCCACCGAGCGGTCCCCGTCGGCGTCGTTGACGTTGGAGTAGCTGCTCACCATGACCAGCCAGAGCCCCAGCAACACGCCCACCAGCACCGCGGGGGACGACCAGTGCCGCTCCACCGCCAGGTACGGGGCCAGCAGCCCGGCCGTGGTGGCCAGGCACAGCAGTGTCTCCGCACCGCCCCGGTGGTAGCTCAGCCGCAGTCCGGCCGAGTACTGCACGCTGAAGAAGAACCCGACCCCGTAGAGGAGGTACGCCACGGCCGGAGCACGCCAGTCCAGCGCCCAGAACGCGCCGGTCCCCGCGAGCACCGCGACCGAGGCCGCGCAGGCGATGAACCGCACCGCCTCGCGCTCGGTGACCGCCCCGCTGAGCAGCGGCTTGCCGCGGATGTCGCGCTTGGTGTCACCGGCCTTGTAGTTGCGGGCGTCGCTGCCGTTGCGGAAACCCACCAGGTCGTCGGTGGCGCAGGTGCAGGTGACGATGCCCATGGAGCCGAGCAGGAACAGCAGCATCGCGGCGGTGGTCCCGGGGCGGTCGCGCGCCTGCGGGCTCAGGGTGAGCCACGCCATGCCCCAACCGAAGTAGTTCTGGTACACGAAGATCTTCGACAGCCGGAACAGACCGCGCGCCACGTCCCCGCCGCGGCGGGTGCGCGCCGTCGTCCGGCTCTCACTCGTCAGCGAGGTCACGGCCGTCCTCCCCGGGCCGGGGTCCGCTCCCGCGCCAGGCCCACATAGTTCTCGGCGAAGTTCCGCGCGGCGGCGGGGGAGTGCGTCACGGCCTCGAGCCGGGCGTGCTGCAGCCGCTCGTCGAACACCCGGCCCTCGGTCGGCCGGTGCAGCAGCCGCGACATCCAGTCGGAGAACTCCTGCGCCTGCCAGACCCCGGGCAGACAGGCGGCCGAATAGCCGTCCAGCGGGCCGCGGTCGCCGGTTTCGTAGTACTCCCGGAAGGCCGCGGCGAGCACCTTGATGTCCGCCACGGCGAGGTTGAGCCCCTTGGCCGCCGTCGGCGGCACGATATGCGCGGCGTCCCCGGCCAGGAACAGCCGCCCGTAGCTCATCGGCTCGGTGACGAAGCCACGCAGCGCCACACAGCTCTTCTCCAGGACCGGCCCCTCGGCCAGCTCCGGGGCGCCGTCGATGTCCAGCCGGGTGTGCAGCTCCTTCCAGATCCGCTCATCGGGCCAGTTCTCCACCGACTCACCGGCCTCCACCTGGAGATAGAGCCGGCTCACCGCGGGGGAGCGCATGCTGTGCAGCGCGAAGCCGCGGCCGTGCACCGCGTAGATCAGCTCCTCGGCGGCGGGCGGGGCCTGGGCCAGCACCCCGAGCCAGGCGTACGGATAGGTGCGCTCGTAGGTCGTCAGCGCGCCGGGCGGCACGGAGCGGCGGGAGACCCCGTGGAATCCGTCGCAGCCCGCGACGAAGTCACAGGCGATCTCCACCGGTTCGCCCGCCACCGTGCAGCGCACGGCCGGTGTGTCCGTCTCCAGGCCCCGTGGTTCGACGTCGGGGACGTCGAACCACAGCCGCGCCCCGGCCGCCGTCCGGGCCCGGATCAGGTCCTTCACCAGCTCCTGCTGGCCGTACATGTGGACGGTCCGGCCGGTCAGCTCGGTGAAGGGCATCCGGTGGGCGCGGGAGCCGAACCGGAAGACGAAGCCCTCGTGGACCAGCCCCTCGCGGTCCAGCCGGTCCGCCAGACCGGCCTCGCGCAGGAAGTCCACGGTGCCGCCCTCCAGCAGCCCGGCCCGCACCCGCCTCTCCACATGACCGCGGCTCCGCCGCTCCAGCACGATCGAGTCCACCCCGTGGAGCTGGAGCAGATGGGACAGCAGCAGGCCGCCGGGGCCCGCCCCGATGATCGCGACCCGCGTTGTCAGGCGCTTCACGGATGCCCCCTCATCCCACGCTGACGGTGGGGGACTCGGGGGCGTCCTGCGGGCCCGCCTCCTCGGCCAGGCGCATGGCCTCCTCGATCAGGGTCTCCACGATCTTGCTCTCGGGGACGGTCTTGATGACCTTCCCCTTGACGAAGATCTGGCCCTTGCCATTGCCCGAGGCCACACCGAGATCGGCCTCCCGCGCCTCACCCGGGCCGTTGACCACACACCCCATCACCGCGACCCGCAGCGGCACTTCCATGCCCTCGAGACCGGCGGTGACCTGGTCGGCCAGCTTGTACACATCCACCTGGGCCCGGCCGCAGGAGGGACAGGAGACGATCTCCAGCTTGCGCGGCCGCAGATTGAGCGACTGCAGGATCTGGGTGCCGACCTTCACCTCCTCCATCGGAGGCGCCGACAGCGACACCCGGATGGTGTCACCGATGCCCTGCCGCAGCAGCGCGCCGAAGGCCACCGCCGACTTGACGGTGCCCTGGAACGCGGGGCCCGCCTCGGTCACCCCCAGGTGCAGCGGATAGTCGCAGGACTCGGCCAGCAGCTCATAGGCGCGCACCATGACCACCGGGTCGTTGTGCTTCACCGAGATCTTCAGATCGTGGAAGTCGTGCTCGGCGAAGAGCTCCGCCTCCCACAGCGCCGACTCCACCAGCGCCTCGGGGGTGGCCTTGCCGTGCTTGGCCATCAGCCGCGCGTCCAGCGAACCGGCGTTCACCCCGATACGGATCGGAGTGCCGTGGTCCTTCGCGGCGCGGGCGATCTCCTTGACCTTGTCGTCGAACTTCTTGATGTTCCCCGGGTTCACCCGCACCGCCGCGCACCCCGCCTCGATGGCGGCGAAGACGTACTTGGGCTGGAAGTGGATGTCGGCGATCACCGGGATCTTGGACTTGCGGGCGATCTGCGGCAGCGCGTCGGCGTCGTCCTGGCTTGGGCAGGCCACCCGGACGATGTCACAGCCGGTCGCGGTCAGCTCGGCGATCTGCTGGAGGGTGGCGTTGACATCGGCGGTGACGGTGGTCGTCATGGACTGCACGGAGACGGGGAAGTCGCTGCCGACCCCCACCGCGCCGACGTGGAGCTGGCGGGTGACACGGCGCTTGCCGAGCACCGGTGGCGGCGCGGCGGGCAGGCCGAGATCGACGGTCATCGGGAATCCTCCTCGAGGCGCCGGACGCCCGGCGCACGGTCGGCCGCGATCCGCATCCGGATCGAGCGGGCCAGGTCTTCGGGGCTCAGGCCGCATTCGGCGAGGATGTCGGCGCGTTTGCCGTGGTCCAGGAAGCGCTGCGGAATCCCGAAACCGGACACCGGGGCCGGGACACCGGCGTCGCGCAACTCCTGGGCGAGCAGCGAGCCGTAGCCGCCCACGCGCAGGTTGTCCTCGACGGTCACCACGAGCCGGTACTGCTCCGCCAGCTTGATCAGCGACGGGCCGACCGGTCTGAGCCAGGCCGGGTCCACCACCGTGACGCCCAGGCCCTCCTCGGTGAGCCGGCGCGCCGCCTCGCACGCCGTCCCGGCCATGGCGCCCACGGACACCATCAGGACGTCGTCGCCGGGGGAGCGGTGCAGCACATCGATGCCGTCGTGCTGGTCGACGGCGGGGATGTCGGGCCCCACCGGGCCCTTGGGGAACCGGATGGCGCTGGGTCCTTCGGTGATCGCCACCGCCTCGCGCAGCGCGGCGCGCAGACAGGCACCGTCGCGAGGTGCCGCGACCCGCAGGCCGGGCACGATCCCGAGCACCGACAGATCCCACATGCCGTTGTGGGACGCCCCGTCGTCACCGGTGACCCCGGCCCGGTCCAGGACGAACACCACCGGGCAGGAGTGCATCGCCACATCCATCAGCAGCTGGTCGAAGCCGCGGTTGAGGAACGTGGAGTACACGGCCACCACCGGCACCATCCCCGCCATGGCGAGCCCGGCGGCCGAGGTGATCGCGTGCTGCTCGGCGATGCCGACGTCGAAGACCCGGTCGGGGAACTCCTCGGCGTACGCCGCGAGCCCGGTGGGCTGGAGCATCGCCGCCGTCACCGCCACCACCTCGGGGCGCTCACGGCCGATCTCGACCAGCTCCGCGCCGAAGACCGAGGTCCAGGACGGGCCCGGGGAGCCCAGCGGCTCGCCGGTGGCCGGGTCGCTGGCACCCACCGCGTGGTGGTGGTCGCGCTCGTCGGCCTCCGCGCGCCGGTAGCCGTGGCCCTTACGGGTCAGACAGTGCACCACGACCGGCCCGCCGAACCCGGCGGCCTGCCGCAGGGCGGCCTCCACCGCCGCGATGTCGTGTCCGTCGACCGGCCCGAGGTACTTGAGGCCCAGGTCGGCGAAGAGCCCCTGCGGGGCCAGCATGTCCTTCAGCCCCGTCTTGACCGCGTGCAGCGCCTCGTAGAGCTTCGGGGCCGGCCGTAGCCGCTGCTTGGACCACTCCAGGAACCGCTCGTAGTCGGGGGAGGTGCGCAGACCCGCCAGATGGGTGGCGAGGCCGCCCGTGGTCGGCGCGTAGGAACGGCCGTTGTCGTTCACCACGATGATGACGGGACGGTCCGGGGCGCCCGAGATGTTGTTCAGCGCCTCCCAGGCCATGCCGCCGGTCAGCGCCCCGTCCCCGATGACGGCCACCACCGCGCGGTCGGTCTCGCCCCGCAGCCGGAACCCCTTGGCGAGGCCGTCGGCGTAGGACAGCACGGTGGAGGCGTGGCTGTTCTCGATGGTGTCGTGCTCGGACTCGGCCCGGCTGGGGTAGCCGGACAGGCCGCCCTTCTGCCGGAGCCGGTCGAAGCCCTCCCGGCGGCCGGTAAGGATCTTGTGCACATACGCCTGGTGTCCGGTGTCCCACAGGACGCGGTCCCGGGGGGAGTCGAAGACGCGGTGCAGGGCGATGGTGAGTTCGACGGTGCCCAGGTTGGGCCCCAGGTGGCCGCCGGTCCGCAGTACCTTGTCGATGAGGAAGTGCCTGATCTCACCGGCGAGATCGGTGAGTTGGCGGGCGTCCAGGTGCTTGATGTCGGCGGGACCGTGGATGGTCTCCAGCAGTGTCATCCGGGTTTGCTCCCTCCGCGTCGGTGGAGCCGGGCGCGGTCGCTGTCGGTGCCCATCGGTGGCCTCAGGCGCTCCGGTAGGCGACCTCGTGGGCCATGGCGGCCAGTTCCTCGCGCCACTCCGGCTCCAGCGGGGCCTCGGCCATGGCGCGGCAGGCCCGCTCCACGAGCCCGTCGATGTGCTTCTCGACGTCGTCGCGCACACCCGTCTCGATCAGCAGCTGCCGCAGGTGGTCGGCGCCCCGCAGCTGAGCGGGCACCAGCTCCCGGATGTGCGCGTTGCGCTGGATGGCCAGGGCCATCAGCAGCGTCATCTTGTGCTGCTCGAAGTCCAGACCGCTCGGCTTGCCGGTGACCTCGGAGTCCCCGAAGGCGTCCAGCAGGTCGTCCCGCAGCTGGAACGCCTCCCCGAGCGCCGCCCCGTACTCCTCGAAGGCCGGTGCCGCGTCGGCTCGGCCGGCCACGGCCGCGCCCAGCACCAGCGGGCGGTGGATGGTGTAGCGGCCGGACTTGGCGATGGCGATCCACCGCGAGGTCTCCGGGTCCGGTTCGAACTCCACGGACGCCGCGACGTCCATGTACTGGCCGATGATCAGCTCCGAGCGCAGCAGATGCCACTCGGCGGCCACCGCGGGCTCCACCTCGGCCATGATCTCGTCGGAGTAGACCAGGGCCAGATCGCCCGCCAGGATCGCCACGTTCTCCCCGAAGCGCTCCGCGGTGCCCTGCCATCCGCGCTCGCGGTGCAGCGCGGCCTGGCTGGTGTGCACGGTCGGTGCGCCGCGGCGCACCGCGGACTCGTCCATCACGTCGTCGTGGATCAGCGCGCAGGCGTGGAGCAGCTCCAGCGCGGCGGCGACGGGGATGACCCGGCCGTCCTCCGGATCGCCGCCGGCGGCCAGATAGCCGCTCAGGCAGAACGCCGGGCGCATCCGCTTGCCGCCCGCGTCGACCAGGTGGGCGATCGCGTCGATGGGGACGCTGGAGCGGGGGTCGAGACCGTGCCAGCGCTCGTACTCCGCGGACAGGAAGGTGTGCAGCCGCTCCTCGACCCGGGGCAGCAGGCTCATCAGCGTCCGGCGGGCGGTGCCGGCCGGGCCCGGGGCGGGTCGGGGGGTCGCCATCGTATGGACCGTCACTTCGTCCTCCTAGGGGTTCCGGCCGGTGCGTCCGATGGGACCTTCGACCAGGCGTCGTCGAGCCGTTCCCGGTCGTCGGACCGGATGCCGTCGGTGAGCGAGAGGGGCATGGAGAAGACCACGTCCTCGACGGCCGTGGACTCGATGTCGACCTGGTCATGGCCGAATTCGGCCAGCCGGTCGAGGAGTTGGTGGACGAGGGTGTCCGGGACGCTGGCGCCGGAGCTGACGCCGACGGTGGTCACGCCCTCCAGCCAGCGGTTGTCCAGCCGGGAGACGTCCGGGACCAGGTGGGCGGGGGTTCCGGCGTCGCGGGCGACATCGACCATCCGCTGGGAGTTGCTGGAGTTCTCCGAGCCCACCACCAGCACCAGATCGGCCTGCTGGGCGAGGGACTTGATGCCGTTCTGCCGGTTCTGGCTGGCGTAGCAGATGGTGTCGGTCCCGGGGCCGGCGATGTCGTCGAACCGCTCGGTGAGGGCGCGGACGATGCCGGCGGTCTCGTCCACCGACAGGGTGGTCTGGGTCAGATAGGCCACCGGGGTGTCCCGGGGCAGGTCCAGCCGTTCGACGTCCTCGACGGTCTCCACGACCAGGGTCTCCCGCGGTGCCTCTCCGCGGGTCCCTTCCGTTTCCTCGTGTTCCGCATGCCCCACGAGCAGCAGTACCCGGCCGTCCCTGACCATCCGGCGCGCCTGTTGGTGCACCTTGGCGACCAGAGGGCAGGTGGCGTCGATGACCTGCAGATCTCTTGTGGACGCGGCGGCGCGGACGGCGGGTGCGACACCGTGTGCGGAAAAGAGGCACACGGCCCCTTCGGGAACGTCGTATTCCGATTCCACAAAGCGTGCGCCCTTGCGCTCGAGGAGGCCGACGACGTAGTGGTTGTGGACGATCTGTTTTCGAACATAAATAGGCGGGCCGTATACCTCAAGTGCCCGCTCGACCATGGCAATGGCGCGGCGGACGCCCGCGCAGAAACCGCGGGGTTCGGCGAGGATGACGCGTTTGCGGGGCGCTCTCGTATCGGGCTGGGAGGTCTTCGTGCTTAAGTGCATGACGTATTGCTCCAACGCCGGCTTGCGGCTCGGATGAGAATGGGCGCGTCGCTGTGCGGCCATGCCGCCTAAGGCGGTCATGGCTTTGTCCTGGCGTTTGCGGATGGCTGCCGAAGCGTCGGCGGCCCAGCGGCAAGCAATTGCTCACACGGCCATAGAAGCCGGTCTGAGCTGGGAAGACGCCGAGAGAGCCGCTACCAGGAGGCAGGGCGTTAAGGACGGTCTCCGGAAGCCGGTGCCCGGAGCCGATGCGATGGAAGAGACATTCACTTACCCCCGTAAGTCTCATGTGATTTCTACGCCATCCGTTGCAGTGCCCCCACTGGATAAGCGCAGGTCGAAAACACTATAGAAGGCGAGTCTGAGTGCAAGTCTTACGCATGTGACCTTCGTCACATTCCGAAATATCGGCGGAACTGTCGCTTACGGTTACACCCCATTGCTAAGCTCCCTGCCGCGTTGAATCGACCGTGTCGTCGGCTGCGCAACGGGGGCTCTGAGCCGGAAATTCCGGTAGTAACCGCTGGTAATCCCTTCCCGGGTGATGAAGAAATTCACTCGAAGGAGTGACGGACGTATATCCATCATTTCTATCTCCGCTGGTCGCGGTTTTGCGACCCGGAGCGGATACGTCCGTTTCCTCGGTTCCGTCGACCCGTCCGGCCCGCCGGTTCGGGGACCCCACGGGTGTCCCGCGCCGCCTCGGCGCTTCAGCAGGATGTGTCCGGCCCGACCGACCAGTGGAGGCTCCGTTCATGACCGCTCCCGGCCCGACCGCGGAGAAGGTGACCGCTCAGCAGCCGCCGTGGCCCGACCCGGACCGGCTCGATGAGATCCGGCACGCCCTGAGCGGCCGCCCCGCGCTGATCCCCCCGGAGGAGACCGAGCAGCTCACCCGGCGGATGGCCGCCGTGCAGCGCGGCGAGGCCGCCGTCCTCCAGGGCGGGGACTGCGCCGAGCTGTTCGCCGACGCCGCGCCGCCGGTGGTGCGGCGCAAACTGGGGCAGCTGCGCGAGCTGTCCACGGCGATCCGCACCGGTCTCGGCCTCCCGGTGGTGACGATGGGCCGGATCGCGGGCCAGTACGCCAAGCCCAGATCGGCGCCGTACGACGTGCTCGCCGACGGCGGCCGGTTACCCGTCTACCGGGGGGACGCGGTCAACGGCGCCGCCGCCGATCCGCGCGCCCGGATCCCCGACCCGGACCGGCTGCTCACCGCCTACGACCGCGCGGCCGCCGTGCTGTCCACGATGCGGAACGAACAGACGGCCCACGACGACGCCGAGCGGATCCACGCCTCCCATGAACTGCTGCTGCTCCCCTACGAATTGCCCCTGATCCGGGCGGCCGCCGACGGCGGCGGCTTCGCCTCCTCCGCCCACTTCGGCTGGATCGGCGAGCGGACCAGGGACCCCGAGGGGCCGCACATCCGGCTGGCCGCCTCGATCCGCAACCCGGTCGGCGTCAAGGTGGGGCCGTCGGCGACCCCCGCGGACCTGGTGGAACTGGCCCGGCTGCTCAACCCCGGGCGCCGGCCCGGCCGGCTGACCTTCATCGTGCGCATGGGCGCGGACCGGATCGGCTGGCTGCTGCCGCCGCTGGTCGAGGCGGTCGCGGAGACCGGGATCCCGGTGGTCTGGCTGAGCGACCCCATGCACGGCAACACCATCCGCTCCGGAAGCGGTCACAAGACCAGAACCCTGTGGGCGATCCGCGACGAGATGGCCGCGTTCCACCGGATCCTGCGGGACCGCCGTCAGTGGCCCGGCGGGCTGCACCTGGAGATGACGCCGGAACCGGTCACCGAGTGCGTCGCGGAGGCCGGGGACGCCGGGCCCGCCGCGTTCCCCCGGTTCCGGTCCCCCTGTGACCCCCGGCTGAACCCCGAGCAGGCCGCCGAAACGGTCCACGCGTTCACCTCGCTGCTCCGCGCGGGGTGAACCGTGCCGGTCATCCTTAAGCTCCGATAGGTTCGAGGTTTCGATGCGCACGCTGCTGGTAGACAACTACGACTCCTTCACCTACAACCTGTTCCACTACCTGGCCGAGGTCAACGGCCGGGAGCCCGAGGTGATCCGGCACGACGACCCCGGCTGGAAGTCCGAGATGCTGCGGGACTTCGACAACGTCGTCATCTCCCCAGGACCCGGCAGCCCCGAGCGCGCGGCCGACTTCGGCGTCTGCCGTGACATCGTCCTCGAAGGCGGCCTGCCGCTGCTCGGCGTCTGCCTGGGCCACCAGGGGGTGGGCCTGCTGAGCGGCGCCCGGGTGGTCCGGGCCCCCGAGCCCCGGCACGGGCGGCTGTCCCGGGTGACGCACGACGGCACCGGTCTCTTCACCGGACTGCCCAGCCCCTTCGACGTCGTCCGCTACCACTCGCTCACCGTCACCGACCTGCCCGAGGAACTGCGGGCCACCGCCTGGACCGAGGACGGTGTGCTGATGGGGATCGCCCACCGCGAACGGCCCCTGTGGGGTGTGCAGTTCCACCCCGAGTCCATCTGCACCGAGCACGGCCGGCTGCTGCTGGACAACTTCGCCGGCCTCACCCGGTCCTGGCAGACCCGCGCGGAAGTGGAGCCGGCGGCGCGGCGGCGCGGCACACCCTCCACCCTCCGCGGCGGCGCGGAGCCCACCGCCGCGCCGCGCACCACCCCGCGCTCCCTGCGGGTGCTGGTGGAGACCCTGCCCACCCGCTGGTCCGACGAGGTCGTCTTCGACCGGCTCTTCCGCGCCGACGGACACGCCTTCTGGCTGGACAGCAGCGCCACCGGGGGCGAGCGCGGACGGTTCTCGATGATGGGCGACGCCTCCGGGCCGCTGGCCCGGGTCGCCACCGCCGACACCTGGGCGGGCACGGTCACCGTCACCGCGGGCGGCTCCCGCGAGGTGCTGCACGAGGAGTTCCTGACCTGGATCGAGCGCGACCTGCGCGCCGCCCGGGTCCAACTGCCCGCGCTGCCCTTCGACTTCGCCCTCGGCTGGACCGGATACCTCGGGTACGAGCTCAAGGCCGAATGCGGCGGTGAGCGGACCCACCGCTCCCCGGAGCCCGACGCCGCGATGGTCTTCGCGGACCGCGCCGTGGTGTTCGACCACCAGACCTCGACCACCTACCTCCTCGCCCTGGCGGAGGAGGGCGCGGAGCGGGGCGGCGAGGAGCAGGCCAGGACATGGCTGCGCGGGACCGCCGGGCGGCTGGCGGAGCTGGCCGGGCGGGAGCCCCGCCCCACCCCGCTCACCACCGGCCCGGACGAGGTGCGGCTGCGCCATGACCGCGAGCGCTACCTGGAGAAGATCGCCACCTGCCAGGAGCTGATCACCGCGGGGGAGACCTATGAGGTGTGCCTGACCAACATGGCCGAGGCCGAAGGACGGGTGGACCCGTGGGCCGCGTACCAGTATCTGCGCCGGCTCAGCCCCGCGCCGTTCGCCGCCCTGCTCCGCTTCGGCCCGCTGTCCGTGCTGAGCACCTCGCCCGAACGCTTTCTGCGGGTCTTCCGGGACGGCACCGTGGAGTCCCAGCCGATCAAGGGCACCCGGCCGCGCGGCGGCTCCCCGGCCGAGGACGAACTGCTGCGGGTGGACCTCGCGACCAGCGAGAAGGACCGCTCCGAGAACCTGATGATCGTCGATCTGGTGCGCAACGACCTCGGCCGCACCGCGGAGATCGGCTCGGTGCGGGTGCCCAGGATATTCGACGTCGAGACCTATGCGACGGTCCATCAGCTGGTCAGCACCGTACGCGCCACCCTGCGGCCGTCCACCTCCGCGGTCGAGAGCGTGCGCGCCGCCTTCCCCGGCGGGTCGATGACCGGTGCGCCCAAGATCCGCACGATGCAGATCATCGACGATCTGGAGGCCGGGCCGCGCGGGGTGTACTCCGGCGCCATCGGCTACTTCTCGCTGTCCGGGGCGTGCGATCTGAGCATCGTGATCCGCACCCTGGTGGTGACCCCGGAGCGGGTCAGGTACGGGGTGGGCGGGGCGATCGTGGCGCTGTCCGACCCGGACGAGGAGTTCGAGGAGACGGCCGTGAAGGCGACCCCGCTGCTGCGGCTGCTGGGCGCGGAGTTCCCCGGCCGGGTGGGCACCGAGACGGCGGCGGCCCGCTGAGCGTCCACCGGACAGGACCTAAGCGCTTGCTCACTCTCCGTGTAGGGTGTGCGCCATGGACGCGGAGCCCAAGAACACCGGAGGCAAGGTCGAGCCCTGGGGCGACATCACCCCCGACGCCGCCCGGCGGCTGGTGAGCGCCGCCGTGCACGCCTTCGCGGAGCGCGGCTACCACGCCACCACCACCCGGGACATCGCCAGCCGCGCCGGAATGAGCCCGGCCGCGCTCTACATCCACTACAAGACCAAGGAAGAGCTGCTCTACCAGATCAGCAAGGTCGGCCATGAGCGGGCCCTGACGATCGTGGAGCGGGCGCGGGACAGCGAAGGCACCCCCGCCGAGCGGCTGGCCGACGCCGTCCGCTCCTTCGTCCGCTGGCACGCCGAGCACCACACGACCGCGCGGGTGGTGCAGTACGAGCTCGGCGCGCTCGCGGAGGAGCACCACGCCGAGGTCATCGCGGTCCGCAAGGCCACGGACGGGGCGGTGCGCTCGATCATCGAGGACGGGGTGAAGGCGGGCGTCTTCGACGTCCCGGACGTCCGCGGCACCACGGTCGCGGTGCTGTCCCTGTGCATCGACGTCGCCCGCTGGTTCAACGCCGCCGGGCGCAGCACCCCCGACGAGGTCGGCGACCTCTACGCGGGTCTGGTGCTGCGCATGGTGGGGGCCGGCGGCGGTCAGCGGTAGAAGCGGACGACGGATTCCGCCGCACACACCGGCTTGTCGCCGCCCTCCCGCTCCACGGTCACCGTCAGCGTCATCTGGAGACCGTCCTTGACCTCGGCCACGTCCACGATCCGGCCGGTGGCGCGCAGCCGGGAGCCGACCGGGACGGGGGAGGGGAAACGGACCTTGTTGACCCCGTAGTTGATGCCCATGCTCACGCCCTCGACCCGCAGCAGCTGCGGGGTGAACGACGGCAGCAGGGACAGCGTCAGATAGCCGTGCGCGATCGTGGTGCCGAACGGACCGGCGGCCGCCCTCTCCGGGTCCACGTGGATCCACTGGTGGTCGCCGGTCGCGTCGGCGAACAGATCGACGCGCTTCTGGTCGACCTCCAGCCAGTCGCTGGGGCCGAGTTCCTCGCCGACCGCGGACCGCAGTTCATCGGGCGAGGTGAAGATCCTGGGCTCTGCCATGCGTGCCTCCCGGGCAACCACTCACTAAGCGACTGCTCAGCATGGTGGGCTGACCTGGGCGCTGTCAACGCGGCCCGCGCCGACGCGGCCGTCGGCGTGCGTCAGCTGTCGACGGCGAGTGTCGGCGATCGACGGCGAGTGTCAGCGGTCGAGGGCGAGTGTCAGCTGTCGACGGTGACCGACGGCGGTCTCAGGGGATTCCGGCGCGCTCGCCGGTCGTCCGGTTGTTCAAAGGGTCCGACGAGCGCGCTCCCGGCCGGGGCGGCCGGGTGTCATACGGCGGCGTACCGGCTCATCCGGACCACGCGCCGGGCCGCCGCCAGGGCCTCGGTGGTCAGCAGCGGCAGCGGCACCACGATGCCGCAGTCCGCGCAGACCGGCCCGGCCGAGGGATAGCGGTCCAGGTCCTCGCGCCAGACCAGGCTCGGTCGGATGCAGACCGGGCAGGCCGCCCCGGGGCCCGACTCCATCGCCGCGATCAGCCGTCGCAGCACATCGGCGAGGCGGTCGTCGGGGTGGGTCGAGGGGCTCTCGCAGGGAATGATGTCGCATCCGCCCCAGGTGCGCAGATGCCAGTCGTCGACAGCGCTCGGCTGCCGGATGCCGAGAAGTTTCTCCTGCCTGCGCCGGGCGGCGAAGTCCGCCTCGTACGCGAGCCACAGGGTGCGGGCCTCCTCGAGCTCCTCAAGGGCGGTGAGCAGTCCTAGGGGGTCCGGCCTGCGATCCTCCGGGGTGATCCCGGAGCGGGTGCACAGATGGTGCCAGGTCGCCCGGTGCCCGTACGGCGCGAACCGTTCCAGGCATTTGCGCAGCGATGTGCGCCGAGCGGTGATGTGTCTGCGTGGATTGCGAACCTCTCGGGCGAGTGCTCTGAAACCGGCCACTTCCTACCACCTCCGCGATTGCGGACCCGACTCGTTGTCGAATGGACGTAACGCAGCGCGATCCGGATCCATCGAATTCCCTGGATCTTCGCGGGCAGTCCTCATTGGTCCCCAAGCGGAAAGAAGTTGACGCCCGCTCATCTTCCGGGCCGCTAATACCGCCGGTAACCTCCGTCCGACGGCAATCGGGAGGAGCGCACATGCGACGACGAACCCCCAGGCCCACCAGAACCCGCAAGTTCACCAGTACCGTGCTCGCCGCGGCCGCCGCGCTCGGCCTCGGCATCGCCCTCGCGGCCCCGGTGCCCCAGCCGGCCCGGGCGGAGCCCGCCCCGGCGGCCGCCACCGACTACTGCCGGGGCCAGTGCTCCGACATCCTCCCACCGGGCGCCACGGGCAACGCCACCCTCGCCGACATCCTCGCCAACCGGGTGCTGGGCACCCACCCCGAGCACAGCGCCGACCAGCTCGGCCCGTACGGCGATCTGGCGAGCGGCTACCCCACCCTCACCGACGACAAGCTGAACAGCTTCTTCAACGACTCCTCCTTCGGGGTCCCCGCCGACCAGGTCGCCTCGGTGACCAAGCCGCGCGACGACGTCACGATCACCCGCGACAAGAAGACCGGCGTCCCGCACATCCAGGGCACCACCCGCGAGGGCACCGAGTTCGGCGCCGGATACGCCGCCGCCCAGGACCGGCTGTGGCTGATGGACCTCTTCCGCCACGTGGGCCGCGGCGAGCTGACCCCGTTCGCCGGCGGCGCCCCCGCCAACCAGGGCCTGGAACAGGACTTCTTCCGCCAGGCGCCGTACACCGAAGCGGACTACCAGGCGCAGATCGACTACATCCTCGCCCACGGCGGAGAGCGCGGCCGCCAGGCGCTGGCCGACGCCCAGGCGTATGTCGACGGCATCAACGCCTACGCCAAGAAGTCCAAGGACGGCCGGTACTTCCCCGGTGAGTACGTGCTCACCGGCCATATCGACGCGATCACCAACGCCGGTGAGATCCAGCCGTTCAAGCTCACCGACCTGATCGCGCTCGCCTCCGTCGTCGGCGCGCTCTTCGGCAACGGCGGGGGCGGCGAGGTGGAGGGCGCGCTCTCGCTGCTCGCCGCCCAGCAGAAGTACGGCCTCGCCGAGGGCACCAAGGTGTGGGAGTCCTTCCGGGAGCGCAACGACCCGGAGGCGGTGCTGACCGTACGGGACGGCAGCTTCCCGTACGCCGGGAAGCCCGCTGCGCCCAAGGGCACCGCCCTGCCCGACAGCGGCTCGGTCACCCCCGAACAGCTCGTCTACGACCGCGAGGGCGGCGCCGCCACCAAGGCCCGCACCCGGGTCAGGGCCCCCAAGTCGTCCCTGGAGCCGCTGCGCGGCATCTACGACGACGGAGTGCTGCCCCGCGATCTGTTCAGCCGGAAGAAGGGCATGTCCAACGCGCTCGTGGTCTCCGGCAAGTACACCGGGAGCGGCCACCCGGTGGCCGTCTTCGGCCCCCAGACCGGCTACTTCGCCCCGCAGCTGCTGATGCTCCAGGAGATCCAGGGCCCGGGGATCAGCGCCCGCGGCGCCTCCTTCGCGGGGGTCGGGATGTACGTCCAGCTCGGCCGGGGCCAGGACTACGCCTGGAGCGCCACCACCTCCGCCCAGGACATCACCGACACCTACGCGGTCGAGCTGTGCTCCCCGGACGGCTCCGCGCCGTCCAAGGACTCCACGTACTACCGCTATCGCGGCGCCTGTGTGCCGATGGACAAGCTGGAGCGGCGCAACGCCTGGAAGCCCACCCTCGCCGACTCCACCGCCGCCGGCTCGTACCGGATGCAGGTCTACCGCACCAACTACGGGCTGGTGACCCATCGCGCGACCGTCGGCGGCAAACCGGTGGCCTACACCATGCTGCGCTCCACCTACCGCCACGAGGCCGACTCCATCATCGGCTTCCAGATGCTCAACGACCCCGGCTATGTGACCGACGCCAAGTCCTTCCAGAGCGCGGCGCAGCACATCAACTACACCTTCAACTGGTTCTACGCCGACTCCCGGCAGACCGGGTACTACAACAGCGGGCTCAACCCGGTGCGCGCCGCGGACGTCGACTCCTCGCTGCCGGTGCAGGCCGAAACCGCCTATGAGTGGCGGGACTTCGACCCGAAGGACAACACCGCGGCCGCCACCCCGCCCGCCGAACACCCCCAGTCCATCGGCCAGGACTACTACATCAGCTGGAACAACAAACTGGCCAAGGACTACAGCGCGGCCGGGTTCGGCAACGGCTCGGTGCACCGCGGCAACCTCCTCGACGACCGGGTGCGCGCCCTGGTCCGCAAGGGCGGTGTCACCCGCTCCGCGCTCACCCGTGCCATGGCCGAGGCGGCCGTCACCGATCTGCGCGGTGAGGACGTGCTGCCGGAGCTGCTGAAGGTGGTGCGCTCGGGGCCCATCGACGACCCCCAGCTGGCGACCGCCGTACAGCAGCTGGACTCCTGGCAGTCGGCGGGCTCACAGCGCCATGAGACCAGCGCCGGATCGCACACCTACGGCCACGCCGACGCGGTGCGGATCATGGACGCCTGGTGGCCGCTGCTGGTCGAGGCCGAGTTCAAATCCGGCCTGGGCGACGGGCTCTACGACGCGCTGCGCACCAATCTGTCCGTCGACGAATCGCCCTCGGCCGGGCACGGCCCCACCGGCTCGCACGCCGGATCGTCCTTCCAGTACGGCTGGTGGTCCTATGTCGACAAGGACCTGCGCACGGTCCTCGGTGAGGACGTCAAGGGCCCGCTGGCCCGGCCGTACTGCGGCGGCGGGCAGCTGACCGCCTGCCGTGACGCCCTGCTGGCCAGCCTGAAGACGGCCGTGGGCAAGACCGCCGCCCAGGTCTACCCGGGGGACGACAACTGCTCCGCGGGCGACCAGTGGTGCGCCGACACCATCATCCAACGGCCCGTCGGCGGGCTCACCCACGACAAGATCAGCTGGCAGAACCGGCCCACCTTCCAGCAGGTGGTGGAGTTCCCGGCGCACCGCTGAGGCCATGAGGGCGGGGCCCCGCACCCGGCGGGGCCCCGCCCTCAGGACCGCTACCCCTCTCCGATCCGGCCCGCGCGCAGCACCACCCGGGCCAGCTCCTCATGGCAGATGTCGCTGTGTGCCCCGGCCGGCGGCACACCGTGCCGGACCACCTCCGAGACATCGACGCTCACATAGCCCCCGGCCGGGAACGGGCCGTCCAGCGCCTCGGCCAGCTCCAGCCGCCGGCAGTCCGCCACCGCCTGGACGCCGTCGTACCCGATCGCCCCCCAGCGGATGTCGCCCGGCAGCAGCGAGGCATCGTCCCAGGACACCCGCGACGCCACCGGGTACAGCAGCCCGAGCGCGGTGTCATGGCGCGAATGGCAGGACACCACGGGCCCGCCGACCCGGCGCGGGGCGTCGTGCAGCACCCCGCCGCGGTCGGCGGCGTGTGGCAGCCGCTCGGCGAAGGCGTAGTGCGAGAACGCCCCCTGGAGCAGGGTCACCGACGCCACCGTGACGCCCTCCTCCAGCCCGGTCAGCGCGAACGACACCAGCCGGCCGCCGAAGCTGTGGCCGACCAGATGGAGCCGCGGCGCGGGCCGCAGGGCCGCGAGGGCGCCGAGCACCGGCCCGAGGCCCTCGCGCCCGACCGTGCCGGCCCGCCGCTTCATCACGTAGTACGTCCCCTGGCGCAGCAGTTCGTGCGCCCCGTCCCAGAGCCCGCCGAGCCCGCTGTCGAAGACGGCGCGGTCCTCCGCGTCGGTCTTCCCGCGCGCCTCGGTGAGCGCCGCGGCGAACCGCTCGCAGACCTCGGTCACGTCCTCCCCGAACATCGCCGGTACGCCGTCCTCGTCCGGCTCCGCGTCGGTGTCCGCCGCGTCCCCCGCGCCGCCGGACATCGCGCGCACCCGCACCAGACCGCGCAGCAGCACCGCGAACTCGTCCAGCGCCGCCAGCCGTTCCGGCCGCTCGGCCAGCAGCTCCGCGAGGCGCGCCACGATCTGCTGCCGCCCCGGGAAGACCACCTCCAGCGCCCGGTGGGTCTCCGCGTCGAGCCCCGGGGGCGCCCCGGGCGCCTGCTCCCGGGGTAAGCCCCCGAGCGACTCGTCGGCGAACCGCATCGACGGCCACACCACTCCCACATAGCCCGGCCGCGCCGGGCCCGCCTCGCCGAGCAGCCCCGGGAAGGGCGCGAAGAAGCGGTCGTACAGTCGTGTGGCCATCGTCCGGGTGTTGTTCCAGCCGTGCGAGAACACCACCAGATCGGTGAGCTCCGCCTGCGCGGCCTGTTCCAGCAGCCGGTCAAGCTGCCGGGTGTCGACGTCCCCGTAGGCGTCGAATCTCAGCTCCCAGTACGGCCTTACGCTCATCCCCGTCATCGTTCTTTCCCCTCGGATGGTCCGATGTGCGTGCATCGTCCCAACTGCTCCGACCGCTGGCCATACGACACGCGTACGGTCGCCGTCGGACAATCGGCCAGCCGTTCGACTTACCCGGAATGGGACGGGCGGAACCTGGAATGTTGGGCTCCGTCATCATCCGGCGATAGGGAATTCCCGAATATCCATCGGAAGAATATCGCCGCTGTTCTCGGGATCAGTACATGACAAGGCGCTGCACTATGCTGCGAACGGAAACGTCATTGGGGTGCCGAATACTCTTCGAGCGGAAGGCCGGAATGCCCTTAAAGGATCGATGGCAGTACCCGACGGCGCTGCTGGACACCACGATGGACCAGCTCAGGACGTTGCTCGCGGTCCATGAGGCGGGTACCGCGCTGGGTGCCGCCCGGCTGCTGGGGCGGGAGCAGTCCAGTGTGCAGAAACAACTGGACACCCTGAACCGGAACTTCGGCGCACTGTGCGGAGAGCCGCTGGTGGTCAAACGGGGACGCAGTCAGAATGTGCTCTTCACCGCGACCGGGGAGTCACTCGCCGGACTCGCGCGCGGCACCCTGGAGGACTGGCGGGACGGGCTGCACGACTGCCGCCGCCGACTCGGCAGCCGGCTCGTGGTCGGCTCCACCCGTTACACCCTCGGCTTTCTGCTGAATGCCGTGGAGCTGGTCACCGAGGAATTCGACGGCCGGGGCGTCGAGCTCAAGGTCGAGCATGTGCGCACCCGGGATCTGCTCCAGCGGCTCGACGCCAAGGAGCTCGACCTGGTCTGCGGCAGCGTCCTCACCACGGCGGGCCACGACGACCGGCTGAGAGGCTTCGAGGTGATGGAGTGGCGGCGCAGCGGTCTTTCCCTGGTCACCAGCCTCGACGCCGAGGAACTGCCCGGGCCCTCGGTCCCGGTGAGCGAGCTGCCCCGGCTGCCGCTCGCGGTCTCGGCCGACGGCCTCATACCCGGCTTCCTGCGCGGCTGGTTCGGCGCCCGCTACCGCCAGGAACTGCACATCGCCGCCGAGATCGACACCGTGCAGTACGGACTTGAGCTGCTCTCCTCGGGGGTGCTGCGCGGCTGTGTGCTGGTCACCGAGGGCATCGGCGACGCGGTGGCCGACGGGCGGATCCGGGCCGGGGCCGGGCTGCGCACCCTGGAGCTGACCGACGGCATGGGCCCGGAGCTGGAAGTGCTGGTCGGGGTGTTCGTACGGGCCGGGGAGCGCTCCGCGCAGGACGCCGGCCATCCGCTCAATGTGCTGTGGAGCGCGCTCGCCGGGGAGAACGCGCGGTGGCGCAGCGTCATGCGCAAGGAGCGCCCCGGCCGGTAACCCGCCCGCCGTCGGCGGGTGATCCCTCGACCGTCGGTGGGTAATCCCTCGACCGTCTGCCGGTAACCCCTCGACCGTCCGCGGGGTGGCAGATGTGCCTCTTCCGTTTGCACATACCGACTGGTTAGTCTGCTGCGGCAGGAGCCTGACAGAGCCGATCCGAGGAGCTGCGAATCGTGGGTACCGTGCATGGGGCGCGTGTAGTGGTCACCGGAGCGGGCGGCGGCATCGGCGCCGCCCTCGCCCGGCGCTTCGCCGCCGAGGGCGCCCAGGTCGTGGTCAACGACCTCGACGCGGCCAAGGCCGCCTCCGTCGCCGGGGAGATCGGCGGGATCCCCGTCCCCGGTGACGCCTCCGGTGTCGTACCCGCGGCGCGCGAGGCGCTGGGCGGCGGCATCGACATCTTCTGCGCCAACGCGGGGGTCGGCCACGACGGCGGCCCCGAGGCCGACGAGGCGCTGTGGCAGCAGTCCTGGGACGTCAATGTGATGGCCCATGTGCGGGCCGCCCGGGAGCTGCTGCCCGAGTGGCTGGAGCGCGGCAGCGGCCGCTTCGTGGCCACCGTCTCCGCCGCCGGGATCCTCACCATGATCGGCTCGGCGCCGTACGCCGTCTCCAAGCACGCCGCGCTCGCCTTCGCCGAATGGCTCTCGGCCACCTACCGCCACCGCGGCATCGGCGTCCACGCCGTCTGCCCGCAGGGGGTGCGCACCGACATGCTCACCGCCTCCGGGACCGCCGGGGAGCTGGTGCTGGCGCCCACCGCGATCGAGCCCGAGCAGGTGGCCGACGCGGTCCTCGCGGGGATCGACGAGGAGCGCTTCCTGATCCTTCCGCACCCCGAGGTGGCCCGCCACTACGCCTCCCGCGCCGGTGACACCGACCGCTGGCTGGGTGGCATCAACAAGCTCCAGCGCAAGCTCGAAGAGGTCGAGGCGGCGTCCGGGACCTCGGGCTGACCCGGCGGCCGGTCGCTCCCGTATCTTCCCGCCCCACCACCCTCACCCCCGTCCAGACAGGGCCGCTCCCATGACCACGTACCAGGACCAGCCATGGCTCGCTCAGCTCAATGAGAAGCAGCGCCGGCCGATCGTCCCGCGGCCGAGTCCGCTGCACGCGTTCCGGGACGCCGTGCGCACCGCCCCCGACCATCCGGCGCTCGCCTACTTCGACGGACGGCTGACCTACCGGGAGGCCGACGAGCTCTCCGACGGCATTGCCGGCCATCTCGCCGAGCGCGGCTTCAGGCCCGGCGACCGCGTCGCGATCATGCTCCAGAACACCCCGCACTTCGTGCTCGCGCTGCTGGGGGCCTGGAAGGCGGGCGGTACGGTCGTCCCGGTCAACCCCATGTACAAGGGCGCCGAGCTCGCGCACATCCTCGGCGACGCCGAGGTGAGCGCCCTGGTCTGCTCCCGCCACGGCTGGGAGGACTACATACGCGACACGGCCGCCGCGTCCCCGGTGCGCATCGCCCTCACCGCCGACGCCCGCGACCTCCAGACCCGCGACGACGAGCGGGTACTGCGCGACCAGCCCATCCCGGTCCCCGAGGACACCCAGGATCTCCTCACCGTCGCCCGCGCCGGGGCCCGCCCGCCGTCCGTCCCCGCCCCGAGCCCCGATGACATCGCACTGATCAGCTACACCTCCGGGACCAGCGGCACCCCCAAGGGCGCCACCAACACCCACGGCAACATCTCCTACAACGCCGACCGGCAGCACCTCCTCCATGAGCTGCCCACCGGTTCGACGCTCTTCGCGCTCGCCCCGCTGTTCCACATCACCGGCATGGTCTGCCAGCTGTGCGCGTGCGTCTCCGGAGCCGGCACCCTGGCCCTGGCCTACCGCTTCGAGACCGGTGTCGTCCTCGACGCCTTCGCCGAGCACCGCCCCCTCTACACCGTGGGCCCCTCCACCGCCTTCATGGCGTTGATGGCCCACCCCCGGGCCACCCGCGACCACTTCTCGTCCTTCCGCATCATCTCCTCCGGCGGCGCCCCGCTGCCGCCCGCGCTGGTCGAACGGTTCCAGAGCGGCTTCGGCCCGTATCTGCACAACGGCTACGGCCTCACCGAGTGCACCGCGCCCTGCGCCAGCGTCCCGCCCGGGGTCCGCGCCCCCGTCGACCCGGTCTCCGGCACCCTCGCCGTCGGCGTCCCCGGCGCCGACACCGTCGTGCGCATCGCGGACGACGAGGGGCGGGACGTGCCGTTCGGCGAGCAGGGCGAGATCGTCGTCAGCGGCCCGATGGTGGTGCCCGGCTACTGGCGGCGGCCGGAGGCGACCGCGGCCGCCCTCCCGGACGGGGAACTGCGCACCGGCGACATCGGTTTCATGGACGAGGGCGGCTGGCTGTACGTGGTCGACCGCAAGAAGGACATGATCAACGCCTCGGGGTTCAAGGTGTGGCCGCGCGAGGTCGAGGACGTGCTCTACACTCACCCCGCCGTGCGGGAGGCGGCCGTCGTCGGCAAACCCGA
Source organism: Streptomyces rapamycinicus NRRL 5491 (assembly GCF_024298965.1). Classification (NCBI taxonomy): domain Bacteria; kingdom Bacillati; phylum Actinomycetota; class Actinomycetes; order Kitasatosporales; family Streptomycetaceae; genus Streptomyces; species Streptomyces rapamycinicus. The sequence continues at coordinate 9,176,729 of NZ_CP085193.1, forward strand.
CGCGTACCGCGGCGAGACGGTCAAGGCCTATGTGAGCCTCCGATCAGGGGCCGAGGTCACACCGGACGAGCTGTCCGCGTACTGTGCGGAGCGGCTGGCCGCGTACAAGTACCCCCGCGAGGTGGAGATCCTGCCCGAGCTGCCGAAGACGACCAGTGGCAAGATCCTCCGGCGGGAACTGCGAGGATGAGAGAGAAGAGGAAGAGAACGGGTGGCGACCATGGCCAGAGCGACGGACGGTGACGGACAGCCGGTGCCACAGCGGCTGCTGGCCGCTGCCACCCGCCTCTTCGCGGAGCGGGGCTACGACCGGACGTCCGTACAGGAGATCGTCGAGGCGGCGGGCGTCACGAAGGGCGCGCTCTACCACTACTTCGGCTCCAAGGACGATCTGCTCCACGAGATCTACGGCCGGGTGCTCCGGCTGCAGCAGGAGCGGCTGGACGCCTTCGCGGACGCCGACGCGCCGGTGGAGACGCGGCTGCGGGAGGCGGCAGCCGATGTCGTGGTGACCACGATCGAGAACCTCGACGACGCGACCATCTTCTTCCGGTCGATGCACCAGCTCAGCCCGGAGAAGCACAAGCAGGTGCGCGCCGAACGGCGCCGCTACCACGAGCGGTTCCGCGCGCTGATCGAGGAGGGACAGCGGGCCGGGGTGTTCAGCTCCCGGACCCCGGCGGACCTGGTGGTGGACTACCACTTCGGCTCCGTCCACCACCTGGGCACGTGGTACCGGCCCGGCGGCCGCTGGGCCCCCCAGGAGGTCGCCGACCACCTGGCCGACCTCCTGATGCGCGCGCTACGGCCGTAATTCCAGCCCGTCCAGGGGGCACCTCCCAGCGGCAGCTGGGGGAGCTTGAGGACCGGGGGTCTGGGGGCGGGGCCCCCAGTTACGGGAAGGGGCGGGGTGGGGAACAAACCCCGCCCCCGCCCCGCCTACACGTACCGCTTCAACTCCCGCCGCGCCAGCGACCGCTGATGCACCTCGTCCGGCCCATCGGCCAGTCGCAACGTACGCGCGGCAGCCCACAGCTCGGCCAGCGGAAAGTCCTGGCTCACCCCACCCGCGCCATGCAACTGCACCGCCCGGTCCAGGATCTCCACCACCGTGCGCGGAGTCGCGATCTTGATGGCCTGGATCTCGGTGTGCGCCTCGCGGTTGCCCACCGTGTCCATCAGCCAGGCCGTCTTCAGCACCAGCAGCCGAAGCTGCTCGACCGCCACCCGCGCGTCCGCGATCCACTCGTGCACCTGCCCCTGCTGGGCGAGCGCCTTGCCGAACGCCTGCCGGGCCACCGCCCGTCGGCACATCAGCTCGATACCGCGCTCGGCCATGCCGATCAGCCGCATGCAGTGGTGGATCCGGCCGGGGCCGAGGCGGGCCTGGGCGATGGCGAAGCCGCCGCCCTCCTCGCCGATGAGGTTGCCGACCGGCACCCGCGCCCGGTCGAAGACCACCTCGGCGTGGCCGCCGTGGTAGTGGTCCTCGTAGCCGTACACCCGCATCGCCCGCCGCACCTCGACACCCGGGGTGTCGCGCGGCACCAGCACCATCGACTGCTGGCGGCGCACATCGGCGCCCTCCGGGTCGGTCTTGCCCATCACGATGAAGATCTTGCAGTCGGGGTTCATGGCCCCGGAGATGTACCACTTGCGCCCGGAGACCACGTAGTCGTCGCCGTCGCGCTCGATCCGGGTCTCGATGTTGGTCGCGTCGGACGAGGCGACCTCCGGCTCGGTCATCGCGAAGGCCGACCGGATCTCGCCCGCGAGCAGCGGCTCCAGCCACTGCTTGCGCTGCCGCTCGTCGCCGAACTGGGCGAGCACCTCCATGTTGCCGGTGTCGGGGGCGGCGCAGTTCAGGGCGGTGGGGGCCAGCTGGGGGCTGCGGCCGGTGATCTCCGCGAGCGGGGCGTACTGGAGATTGGTCAGCCCCGCGCCGTACTCGGCGTCGGGCAGGAAGAGGTTCCACAGGCCCTGGCGGCGGGCCTCGGCCTTGAGCTCCTCGACGATCGGCGGGGTCAGCCAGGGGGAGTCGAGGGCGGCCCGCTGCCGCTCGGCCACCGCCTCCGCGGGATGGACGTGCTCGTCCATGAAGGCGAGCAGCTTGGCGCGGAGCTCTTCGGTCCGGGCGTCGAATGCGAAGTCCATGACGGGATCAGCTCTCCTGGAGGGTGGTGAGGCCGTGGTCGATGAAGGCGGGGACGATGTCGCCGATGCGGTCGAAGCCCGCGCCGAGGGTCTGGCCGAGGGTGTAGCGGTAGTGGATGCCCTCGAGGATCACCGCCAGCTTGAAGTAGGCGAAGGCGGTGTACCAGGAGACGCCGCTGACATCGCGCCCCGAACCCTCGGCGTAGCGCTGGATCAGCTCGTCCGTGGAGGGGTGGCCGGGGGCGCCCTGGGTGGAGGAGATGGGGGAGTCGGCGAGATTCGGATGACCGCTGTACATCACGATCAGTCCGAGGTCGGTCAGCGGATCGCCGAGCGTGGACATCTCCCAGTCGAGGATCGCGGTGATCCGGTCGTCGGCGTTCACCAGGACGTTGTCGAGGCGGTAGTCGCCGTGCACGACCGTGGGCGCGGGGGAGGCCGGGAGCGCCTTGGCGAGCCGGGTGTGCAACTCGTCGATCCCGGCCATCTCACGGCTGCGCGAGGCGGTCAGCTGCTTGCCCCAGCGGCGCAGCTGCCGCTCCAGGAACCCCTCCGGGCGCCCGAAGTCACCGAGGCCGACCTCCGCCGGGTCGACGGAGTGCAGCGCCACGAGCGTGTCGACGAGGGAGAGCACCACCTCCCGGGTGCGCTCCGGACCGATGGCGGCGAGCTGCTCGGCGGTGCGGTACGGGGTGCCCTCGACGAACTCCATGACGTAGAAGGACGATCCGATCACCGACTCGTCCTCGCACAGCAGCACCGGCTCCGGCACCGGCACGGCGGTCGGGTGCAGGGCGCTGATCACCCGGTGCTCCCGCGCCATGTCATGGGCGGTGGCCAGCACATGGCCCAGCGGCGGACGGCGGACCACCCAGCGCGACGTCCCGTCGGTGACGGTATAGGTGAGATTCGAACGGCCGCCTTCGATCAGCTCGGCCCTCAGCGGCCCGCGCACCAGCCCCGCGCGTTCACGGTCGAGGTGGGCGCGGAGCCGTTCGAGGTCGAGCCCTGGGGGATTGCCTGCGTTCATCGAACCTCTCTCGTACTCGTATACGGGGAACGGGCGGGCCGTTCGTCCCGCCTCATGATGCCGACCAGTCGGTATGTAGTCCAGTGGGTCTCGGGTGCGGGGCGTGTGACGTGGCGGTTCGGAGGGGGCTGAGAGGGCGGGCTTGGGGTGGCCTCCCGGGGTGGGCCCGAGGTGGGCCCGCGAGCGGGCCTCCGGGGCGGGGCACCGGGGTGGGCCCTCGGAGCAGGCCACCGGAGCAGGCACCCGGGGCGGGCCCCCGGAGCAGGCGCCCGGGGGCAGGCTCCCGGGGCGGGCCCCCGGAGCAGGCCACCGGGCGGGGCCTACCGCCCCTGCCGACCTCGGCGCCGCTCGGCTCGTTCCTGGGCCTCGACCACCGCCTCCCCGTACGCCACCGACCAGGCGCCGAGCGCCTCGACCGGCCCCAGCAGGGTCTCCCCGAGTGGGGTCAGCCCGTACTCGACCCGGGGCGGCGCCTCCGCGTACCGGTGCCGCTCCACCAGCCCGTCGTCCTCCAGGCGGCGCAGGGTGTCGTTGAGCACCTTCGCGCTGATGCCGCCGATGGCCTCGCGCAGCTCGCCGGGGCGGCGCGGTCCCTCCCGCAGCCCGAAGATCACGACGGCGGTCCAGGTGCGGGCCAGCAGGTCGAAACCCAGCCGCGCCCGGCAGTCGGCGATGAATCCGTCCGGGGCGGTGGGCCGTGTCGGCGTCGCCGGTTCGCTCACTGATGACCTCCTGGCCGATGACCTCCTGGCCGCTGTCCTAGCGCATCCGTCGCACACCGCACGGTGTGCGACGGACTTCCTAGTGTCGCTGCCCTACGACGCGCGAGGATGAGGAGACCGCGATGCGGATCGGAGTGCTGGGCACGGGCAACATGGCCGACGCGCTGGGAACCCAGTGGGCACGGGCGGGCCACGAGCTGCTGATCGGCGGCCGCTCGCGGCCGAAGGCGGTGGCGCTGGCCGCGCGGATCGGCCACGGCGCGCGGGCGGGGAGCTTGCGCGAGGCCGCCGGATTCGGCGAGGTGACGCTGCTGGCGGTGGCGTACGAGGGCGTTGAGGCGGCCCTGGACGCGGCGGGCGCGGCCGAGGGGACGCTGTGCGGCCGGGCGCTGATCGACTGCACCAACGCGATCGTCCCCGGCCGCTTCACCCTCGCCACGGACGGCGGACCGGGCATGGCCGAGCGGATCGCCGCGCGTGCCGTCGGGGCACGGGTCGTGAAGGGGTTCTGCCACTGCGCGGACGCGGTGTGGCGGATGACCCCGCCGGTCTTCGCCGACGGCCCGCTGGGGGTTCCGCTGTGCGGGGACGACGAGGACGCCCTGGAGGCCGTACGGACCCTGGTCCGCGACATGGGCTGCGTACCGCTGGACGGCGGTGGCCTGGAGAGGGCCCGCCTGCTGGAGTCCACCGTGGCGTTTCTGCTGGGCTTCTGGTTCGGCGGGGTGGAGCCGCGCGCCGCGCTGCCGCCGCTGGCGGTGCAGGGGCGGGCGTAGCGGGCGGGGGTGGGCGGCGCGGATGGGTGCGGATGGGTGCGGATGGGTGCGGATTTGCGGTGGCGGTGGGCGAGCAGGAGCGTCGAAGGGGAGGGGCGGGCAAGAAGACGCCGGGACGGGGAACCCGCGAACGAAACCGCGAACCCACGAAGGAAGCCGCGAACCCGCGAACGAACCGCGAAGACCGCGAGGAGCACCACCATGAAGGCCATCAGCTACCGCCGCTACGGCGGCCCCGAGATCCTGGAGTACGGGGAGCGGCCGGAGCCCAAGGTCGGCCCCGACTCCGTGCTGATCAGGGTCAAGGCCGCCGCCGTGAACCCCGTCGACTGGAAGGCCCAGGCCGGATACCTCGAACCGGTCCTGGACGCGGTGTTCCCGGTCATCCCCGGCTGGGACGTCGCGGGGGTCGTGGAGCAGCCGGGCCCGGCGGTGACGGAGTTCCAGCCAGGTGACGAGGTGATCGGATACGTAAGGGAGGACTTCCTCTCCCGGGGCACCTGCGCCGAGTACGTGGCCGCACCCGTCCGCACCCTCGCCCGCAAACCGCGGAACCTCTCCTTCACGCAGGCCGCGGGCATCCCGCTGACGGGCCTGACGGCGTACCAGACGCTGGTGCGGGCGCTGAGGGTCGGCGAGGGCGACACGGTGCTGGTGCATGCGGGCGCGGGCGGGGTCGGCTCGATGGCGGTGCAGCTGGCCCGGCACATGGGGGCGCGGGTGATCGGCACGGCGGGGGAGCGCAACCACGAGTATCTGCGGGCGCTCGGGGCCGAGCCGACCGCGTACGGGGACGGGCTCGCCGACCGGGTCCGCGCCCTCGCCCCGAACGGGGTGGACGCCGTGCTCGACCTCGTCGGCGGCGACGCGCTCGCCGTCTCCTCCGAACTCCTCGCCCCCGAGGGCCGCCTGGCCTCCATCGCCGATCCCGCCGTCCTCGGCCTGGGCGGCCACTACGTCTTCGTCCGCCCCGACCCCAACGACCTCCAGGACCTCACCGACCTTGCCGAACGCGGCGCCCTCGGCGTCGAGGTCTCGGCGGTCTTCCCCCTCCAGAAGACGGCGGACGCGCAGCGTCTGAGCATGGAGGGCCACGTCAGGGGCAAGATCGCCATAACGGTGGACTGACCGGACGCCGCCTGCGGCGGGCCAAGCCCCCGGACCAAGGGGGCTCCGCCCCTTGAACCCTGCCAGGGCTCCGCCCCGGCCCCCGGAGCTCACGTGCCGACGGGGCCGCCTGCGGCGGGCTGAGCCCCCACCCCGCCCCTTCCCGAAACAAGGGGCTCCGCCCCTTGGACCCCGTCGGGCTTCGCCCGGGGACCCGACTGGGGTCTGCGGGTGTGCGGGGTTCGGGGCCCCGCCTCGGGCTCTGCGGCGTGCGGGACGGCGCGGGGTCGGCGTGCGCGCCGGCGTGGTTGGGGTCCGGGGCGGAGCCCCGGCGGGGTCAAGGGGCGGAGCCCCTTGTATCGGGAAGGGGCGGGGTGGGGAATCGCCCGCCGCAGGCGCCCCCGGCCCGCACCCGTGCCCCGGTCCGCACTCGCGCCCCCGGTCCGCACTCGCGCCCCCGGCCCCACCCAGCCGTACCCGCACCCGACCCAGCCACCCCTACCGCAGCGTCGCCGCCCCCAGCACCGCCAGCGCGACCGTGCAGGCGACGACGGCCGCGGCCGCCCGCGGGGACAGGGCGGGCGGCCGGGGCGCGTGCATGGCCCGGATGCGGAGGTGGGCCAGGGCCAGGAAGGCCAGCCAGGCCAGCACCACCAGGGCCAGGACCACGAGCGAGACCGGGTCGATACCGCTGTGCAGCGTCTGCCGCCCCGCGAGCGAGGCGGCCACCGCGCACGCGAGTGTCGTACGGCGCCACGCCAGCCGTGTCCGCTCCGGCTGGAGGCCGGGGTCCCGGTCCCGCGTTCGGGACCCGTCGGTCCCATTCCCTTCGGGCATTGCCTCACACCTCCCGGCTCACCCGCCCCACCCGAAGGCGGCCACGATCACCATCAGCAGTGCGACCACCCCGACCGCGAGCCCCAGCACGATCGGGAAGCGGGACGTCGGCAGGTCCTCGCCGCGCCGCATGGCCCGTTCGCAGCGGACCCAGTGGCTGATGGCCCGCAGGGCGCACAGCGCGCCAGCCGCCAGCAGCATGAGCGCGAGTGCGAGCCGCAGTGGGCGGCCGGTCTCCGGGAGGAACTGGTCGACCGCGAATCCGCCGCCGACCAGCGCCATCGCGGTGCGCAGCCAGGCCAGGAAGGTCCGTTCGTTGGCGAGCGAGAAGCGGTAGTCGGGGGTGCTGCCCTCCTCGCGCAGTCGCTCGGGCGCGAACCACAGCCGGATGTCCGAGACCGCTGAGAGGCGGCCACGGCCACCCGGCTCGGTGTGGCGGGAAGGCTCCGAAGGCCCGGAAGAGTCCGTCACCTTTCGACCTTCTCACGGCGCCACTCCACCAGCCGCTGGTACGCCTCCCACCCGTCCGGCACCCACTCCCACTCGGGCAGTCGCCGCGTCAGCTCCTCCTCGGTGAGGAACGTGTGCCAGGCGACCTCCTCGGCCTGCGGATCGACGGGCAGCTCGCAGCGCACCTCGTAGATCCGGCTCCACCAGGTGTGCTCGGGCGTCTCGTAGAGGAACGAGAACAGCGGTACGGGCTCGGGCAGCCCCCGCACCCCCAGCTCCTCCTCGGCCTCGCGCAGCGCCGCCTCGTCGTAGCCCTCGCCCGCGCCGACGACGCCGCCGACGAACATGTCGTACAGCGAGGGGAAGACCAGCTTCTCGGCGGTGCGGCGATGGACGAAGATCCGGCCCTGGGCGTCCCGCGCCTGGATGAAGACGCAGCGGTGGCGGAGCCGGTGGGCCATGGCGTCACCGCGTCGGGCCTGGCCCACCACGCGATCCCGCTCGTCCACGATGTCGAGCAGTTCGTTGGCGGAAAGCGGTTCCTGATCAGGCATACCGCCATACAAGCAGATCGGGGGCGCGGTCAGCGCCGGTGCCCACCGCCGTAGCCGCCCCCGTACTCGCCGCCGTAGCCGTTTCCGCCGCCATAGCCGTTGCCACCGCCGTGGCCGTTCCCGCCGCCATAGCCGCCGCCGTAGCCGTTCCCGCCCCCGTAACCGCCGCCTTGGCCTTGCCCCTGCCCCTGACCCTGCCCCGGTCCGTACGGTCCGGAGCCACCGTCCTGGCCGCGCTGCCTGGCCTGCTGCTCGGCCCAGCTGTCGAACGCCTCCACCGCGTCCTGCCAGTCGTCGTACTGCCCCGGTCCCCGGGACGACCAGCCCGGCCAGGAGGGGGTGGAGCGGCCCTTGCCGGACGACGGGGCCGCGGGCTTGTCCGGTGCGGAGTCGCCCGCCGGCGCCTGGGCCGTCGGCTGGGTGGCGGCCGGTGGCCGCGGCTTGGGCTTCTCGGCGCGGGCGCCGCGCAGCGGGGTCTCGCCCGCCGCCGCCTCGGCGTACGGGACGGCATGGCTCTCGGGCTCGTCCGGCGCGGCCGTCGAGCTGTCGTGGCCGGAGGCGGCCGTCGCCTGGCGGGCGTCCTTGCCCATGAGCATGAAGAGCGCGGTGGCCGCGCCGGTGGCCGACAGCAGAATCGCCCCGGCGGCCGCCTTGCGCCGGTTGTCCACCGCGCGGCGGCGGGCGTGCCGGGGGCCGACCACTTCGCCGCGGAGCACCTGTGCCTCGTCCGCGGGCGGCCCGGCTTCGACGGGCTGCGGGCCGGGTGTGATGAGCGTCGGGTTCACCACACGACGTTCGACATCGGGCCTCGGCCCTAAGTGCTCAACGGAGCGTTCAGCCATGGTCGATGATGATGCCCGTTTGGCCGAACCCTGTCCAATGTCGGTGAATGAATGTGACCTTTCGTTCCACGTCCAGGTTGCGCGGAGGGAGTTTGGCCGTCCGGCGCGGGGGCGGCAGCGGCTGGAAACCGCTCCCATACCCCGGGTTGACGCCGTACTGACCGGTAGGCAGGATCGCGGTCATGGCGCCGTCGGCACACCGCCGGCCCACCGTCGGCGAGCGTCGGCGGGCTCACGAGAACGGGACACCACACCATGGCGTACGACGCGGATGTCATCGTGGTCGGCGCGGGGCTCGCGGGCCTCGCGGCCACCGCCGAACTGGCCGACGCCGGTCGTAAGGTGATCCTGCTCGACCAGGAGCCCGAGCAGTCGCTCGGCGGCCAGGCCCACTGGTCCTTCGGTGGTCTCTTCCTCGTCGACTCACCCGAGCAGCGCCGGCTGCGCATCCGTGACAGCCACGAACTCGCCTGGCAGGACTGGCTGGGCACGGCCGGGTTCGACCGCGAGGAGGACCACTGGCCGCGCCGCTGGGCCGAGGCGTACGTGGACTTCGCGGCGGGCGAGAAGCGGTCCTGGCTGCACGCCCAGGGGCTGCGGCTGTTCCCGCTGGTCGGCTGGGCCGAGCGCGGCGGCTACGACGCGACCGGACACGGCAACTCCGTCCCCCGCTTCCACATCACCTGGGGCACCGGACCCGGCATCGTGGCCCCCTTCGAGCGGCGGGTGCGGGCGGCCGTCGCCCGTGGCCTGGTCGAGCTGCGCTTCCGGCACCGGGTGACGGGGCTGGCCCGCAGCACGGGCACGGTCGACACCGTCACCGGCGACATCCTGGAGCCCAGCCGGGCCGAGCGCGGCAGCCCCAGCAGCCGCGAGGTCACCGGCGCCTTCGAACTGCGCGCCCAAGCCGTGATCGTCACCTCCGGCGGCATCGGCGGCAACCACGACCTCGTCCGCGCCAACTGGCCCGAGCGGCTCGGCTCCCCGCCCGAGCAGATGATCTCCGGGGTCCCGGCCCATGTGGACGGCCATATGCTCGGCATCGCCGAGGGGGCCGGTGGACGGATCATCAACCGCGACCGGATGTGGCACTACACCGAGGGCATCCAGAACTGGAACCCCATCTGGCCCCGGCACGGCATCCGCATCCTGCCCGGCCCGTCCTCCCTGTGGTTCGACGCGCGCGGCAAGCGGTTGCCGGTGCCGCTGTTCCCCGGTTTCGACACCCTCGGCACGCTCGAGCACATCATGCGGACCGGCCACGACTACACCTGGTTCGTGCTCACCCAGAAGATCATCGAGAAGGAGTTCGCGCTCTCCGGCTCCGAGCAGAACCCGGACCTCACCGGCAAGAGCGTCCGCGGGGTGATCGGCCGCGGCCGGGCCGGGGCGCCGGGCCCGGTCCAGGCGTTCATGGACCACGGCGCGGACTTCATCGTCGAGCGGTCGCTGCCGGCGCTGGTCCGGCGGATGAACGAGCTCACCAAGGAGCCGCTCATCGACGAGGCCGAGCTGCGGCGGGAGATCGAGGCCCGGGACCGTGAGATCGCCAACCCCTACACCAAGGACCTCCAGGTCACCGCGTTGCGCGGGACCCGTAAGTACATCGCCGACCGCCTCATCCGCACCGCGGCGCCGCACCGCGTTCTCGACCCCAAGGCGGGCCCGCTGATCGCGGTGCGGCTGAACATCCTGACCCGTAAGACGCTCGGCGGCCTGGAGACCGACCTCTCCTCCCGCGTCCTGACCGAGGGCGGCGAACCGCTGCCCGGCGTCTACGCGGCCGGTGAGGCGGCGGGCTTCGGCGGCGGCGGAGTGCACGGCTACCGCTCCCTGGAGGGCACCTTCCTGGGCGGCTGCCTCTTCTCGGGCCGTACGGCGGGCCGCGCGGCGGCCGAGGCGGTGGGGTAGGCGGGGTAGACGGGGCAGGCGGGACAGGTGGGGCAGACGGTAGTGGCGTAACCCTCTCGTACGCCGCTCGCCCGCGGAGTCTTACCGAAGTCTGACGAATCCCGGCAGGAGATGGCGCACCACCCCCGCCCGGTGCTCTCATCAGTCCATGGACCCCAACACCGGTGCCGGACCGGACGGCGACGGCACGCCCGTCGGCCGGCGCCTCGTCCTCGGCATGCTGGGCCTCGGCGCGGGCGCGATGGCGGCGGCCCCCTGGCTCCAGGGCAGGCTGGAGACCGCCCTGGGCGCGGTGGCCGACAAGGACCCGACGGGGGTGACCGGACTCCTCCCCAACGGCGGGGGCTTCCGCTACTACTCCGTCACCTCCTCCGTGCCGCACAAGGACGACGGCTCCTACCGCCTCACCGTGGACGGACTCGTCGACAAGCCCGGCGCGTACCGCCTCGCCGATCTGCGCGCGCTGCCGCAGACCCGCCTGGTGCGCGATGTCCAGTGCGTCACCGGCTGGCGGGTGCCCGAGACCCCGTTCGAGGGGGTGCGGCTGTCGGCGCTGCTGGACGCCGCCGGAGTGCGCCGAGGGGCCAAGGCCGTCCGCTTCACCTGCTTCGACGGCGCGTACAGCGAGAGCCTGACCCTCGAGCAGGCGCGGCGGCCGGACGTACTGGTCACGCTGAAGCTGCGGGACAAGCCGCTCGGCCACTCCCACGGCGGGCCGGTGCGGCTGTATGTGGCGCCGATGTACTTCTACAAGTCGGCGAAATGGCTCTCCGGTATCACCGTCACCGATGAGGTGCGGCCCGGCTATTGGGAGGAGCGGGGCTATGACGTCGACGCCTGGGTCGGCAGGTCGAACGGACGCGACGATGACCCCACCGCCTGAGCGGACGACGGCCCCTCCGCCCCGGGCCGGGGAGCGGGACGGCGGCTCCCGGGTGCTCCGGTTCAGCCCCGCCGAGCGCTGGATCCACCGCACCACGGCCCTCCTGCTGGGCGCGTGTGTGGTCAGTGCGGCCTGCCTCTATCTGCCCGCGCTCGCCGAACTCGTCGGCCGGCGCGAGCTCGTCGTCACCGTCCATGAGTGGACCGGCATCCTGACGCCGCTCCCGGCCCTGCTCGGCCTCGTCTCCCGCGCCTTCCGCGCCGATCTCACCCGCCTCAACCGCTTCGGCCCGCACGACCGCCGCTGGCTGCGCGCGGCGCTGCGCCGCGACCACCGGCCCCAGGAGCGCCCGGCGGGGAAGTTCAACGCCGGGCAGAAGCTGTACGCGGGATACATCGCGGGCGCGGTGCTGGTGATGGCGGGCACCGGGCTGCTGATGTGGTTCACCGGTCTGGCCCCGCTGGTGTGGCGCACCAGCGCCACCTTCGTCCACGACTGGCTGGCGCTGGCCATCGGCATCGTCCTGCTCGGCCATATCGGCAAGGCGCTCGCCGATCCGGAGGCCCGGCGCGGGATGCGCACGGGCCGGGTCGAGCGGGCGTGGGCGGCCCGGGAGCACCCCCTGTGGCGTACGGACGAGGACGCGCGGGAGCGCCGACAGCGCTGAACCCACGACACCCGGTGCCATGATTCGTCGCATGCGAGAGAAAGGTGCAAGAACAAGCGTTATGCGGCTTTGGCTGCATGCCGCCGTATGCCTCGCGGTGATGCTTCCGCTGGGCGGATGCCGCATGTTCGAGTCCCCGCTGCGGCGCGGCGGCCTCTGGGTGAACCCGGACAGCCCCGCCGCCCGGCAGGCTCATGAGAGGGAACACGAGGGAAAGAACGGCGACGCCGCGCTCATCCGGCAGATCGCCCAGCAGCCGGTCGCCGAATGGTTCGGCCCGGCGCCGCCCCGGGAACGGGCCCGCTCCATCACCGAATCGGCGGCACGGACCGGGTCCACCCCCGTTCTGGTGGCCTATCACATCCCGTACCGCGACTGTGGGCGGTACTCGGCGGGCGGCGCGCGGAACCGCGCGGCCTACCGGTGGTGGATCGAGCAGTTCACGCTCGGCATCGGCGATCGCAGGGCGATCGTCGTCCTGGAGCCCGACGCGGTGGCCCAACTGGTCGACGGCTGTGTGCCGCGCAGGCTGCGCAAGGCCCGGCTGGAGATGCTGCGCGACGCGGTCGCCCTGTTCGCCGCGCTGCCCCGCGTCCAGGTGTACCTGGACGCGGGGAACCCGAGCTGGATCAAGAATCCGGCCCGGCTGGTGCGGCCGCTGCGCGAGGCCGGTATCGAGCAGGCGGACGGCTTCGCGCTGAACGTCTCCAACTTCCAGCCGACCCGCCGCACCAAGGCGTACGGCCATCGGCTCTCCACCGCCCTCGACAAGGCCCACTTCATCATCGACACCAGCCGCAACGGCAACGGCCCGCTGCGGGCCCGGGGTGCGGCCCGGCACGGCATCCGGGCGCGGGACCGCTGGTGCAACCCGCCGGGGCGGGCGCTGGGCGAGCCGCCCAGCACCCACACCGGGGACCGCCTCGTGGACGCCTATCTGTGGATCAAACGGCCCGGGGAGTCCGACGGCACCTGCAACGGCGGCCCTCCGGCGGGCCACTGGTGGACCAAGTACGCCCTCGACCTGGCCCGTAACGCCCCCCACCGCTAAGCGCTCCGCTGGAAGTGCCCTGACCTGCCGCCGGTCGGCTGCGGCGCCGTCGTGGCCGGTCGCGCCGTTCCCCGCGCCCCTTCGGGGCGCCTCTCCTTCGGTGTCGCGCAGGGGCCGGCCGCGTCGCGCGCCGTCGGTACCGTGCCACGCGCCGGACGCTTCCGGCCGCGGCGCAGCAGCCCCACCGACCAGATCGCCACCGGAGCCAGACACAGGGCCAGGGCGAGCACCGCCCACACCCGCATCACCGCATGGGTGTGCCCCAGGAAGAACGAACCGACCAGCGAGGAGCCGAACACCCCCGCCCACAGCAGATGGATACGGAACGTGGAGAGCCGGTCCGGGCTGGACGAGTCGCCCTTGGGCGTGACCACGAACCGGCTGGTACGCCGCAGCACCGCGTCGCACAGCGACTTGGCGTAGATCGGGGCGGACAGCGCCGAGAGCAGCATCCCGGCAAGCCCGCCGGAGCCCTCCGGCTCGTGCGGGGAGACGTTGTGCCGCCGGTTCCAGATGTACAGCCCGATCTGCAGCATCGCCGCGTCGCTGTAGAGCATCATCCACATCTCGGCCGGGATGTGGATCCCGGCGGCGCCCAGCACCAGGAACAGCGCGCACGACAGCGCGGAGAGGAGCCAGTTGACCGCGGTCATCGGGTAGTACGCGATCATCAGCGAGTAGTTCAGCAGCTTGCCCGGCGACAGGGTGAAAGGGCCCTTCCAGAACTGCTTGAGCACGGTCTCGTAGGTGCCGCGGCTCCACCGCATCTGCTGGGTGAAGAAGTCCGTCCAGGTGCTCGGCCCTTCGCCGACCGCGAGCACATCGGGGGTGTAGACCGAGCGCCACTTCTTCCGGGTCGCCGGGTTGCGGTGGCGGTGCAGTTCGAAACCGGTGGCCATGTCCTCGGTGATCGAGTCGTACAGTCCGCCGATCGAGCGCAGCGCGCTGATCCGCACCGCGTTGTTGGTGCCCACGAACATCGGGCCGCCATAGGCGTTTCCGGCCCGCTGGATCAGCGCGTGGAAAAGGAACTGCTGGCTTTCGGCGGCCTTGGTGACCGGGGTGTCGTAATTCCCGTAGACCTGCGGGCCGACCACGAAGGCGATATCCGGATCCCGGAAGTAACCCAGCATGCGCTCCAGGAAGTTGGGCAGCGGCACATGGTCGGTGTCCACACACGCCATGAATTCATAGCCGTCGCCGTGCGCGTCCAGCCAGGCGTTGTAATTCCCGTGCTTGGTCCGCGCCCGGAAAGCGCCCTTCGGCTGATTCCACTTCTTGATGCCCTTGCGCGAGAAGTGCCGTACGCCCAGCCGCTTGCACAGCGCCTTGACCTCGTCGTCGTCCCCCTCGTCGAGCAGCCAGACGTCCAGCGGCCCGGTGTGCCGGATCCGCACCGCCCCCTCCAGCGTGGCCCGCACCATCGCGATCGGCTCCTTGCCGGGCACGAAGCTGGTCAGGAACGCCACCCGGGTCCCCGGCGCGGCCACCACCGGCACCGGATCCCGCGCCACCAGCGTGGCATGGGCGTTGGAGACGACCGTGAACAGGCGAAACCCCTCGATCAGCGCGATCGAGACCAGCATCGCCAGATCCGCCGCCCGCTGCCACCCCGGCGCGTAGGCGCGCTCCACCCAGTGGTCCGGGTGCAGCAGCCACAGCAGCAGCACCGCCGAGCACACCGGCGCCGCGCACAGCAGCAGCGCGGCACGGATCCGGTGCGGCTCCTGCGCCAGCAGGCTCCGGCAGCGCACCCGGTAGGGGCGGTCCGTGGGGGCCTTGGTCAGCGGGCCCGCCAGCTCGCTGTACCGCTTGTACTCATACACCGGGGCGGGACGGTGGTGCGGGACGCGGGAATCCGACGCGGTACGCGCGGGCGGCGGCCCGGCTACGGCGCGTGCGGTGGTTTTCCGGGGGGAATCTCTGACGGGGGTCGGTGCAGACATCTGGGCACTCCCGCGGGGCTGGCTCGAACCGAATGTCGCGCCACGATGACCCATACGGGCCATATTCTTCAGGTCATCGCGCGAGATGAGAAGGTAACAATCCCATGGGGCATGAGCGCGCACATCGGATATTCGGCGCGCCATTGTTGACGGTCCGTAAGGCATCCACTCCGATGGCCCAGCGGCGCGCGTCTTACGTGATTTACATCCCGCCGTCTGGCAGGGTCGGCACCGATCGAAGCCCATCGGAATACGGAGGATGGGGCGCAGTCGCCCGATGAGAGTCCTGCACATCATCTCCCGCCTCGGGGCCGGAGGAGCCGAACAGCAACTGCGGCTGCTGCTGCGCCATGTGCCGGTCCGCTGTGACGTCATCGCCCTCTCGGGCCCCGGCGCCACCGCGCACGGCATCCGCGCGGACGGCGTCCCGGTCACCCATCTGCCCCTGGACGGCGGCCGCGAGCGGCAGCTCACCACCGTGCCGAGGCTGGTCCGGGTCATCCGGTCCGGCGGCTACGACCTGGTGCACACCCATCTGTACCGGGCCTGTGTGCTCGGCCGGATCGCCGCCCGGCTGGCCGGGGTGCGGGCGGTCATCGCCACCGAACACAGCCTGGGCGAACGGCGGATCGACGGCCGCCCGCTCAACGCCGCCCTCCGCGCCCGCTACCTCGCCGCCGAGCGGCTGGGCTCGGCGACCGTCGCCGTCTCGGCCGCCGTGGCCGACCGGCTGCGCGACTGGGGCGTGCCCAACCGCCGGATCCATCTGGTGCCCAACGGGATCGACGCCCGCCACTTCCGCTTCGAGCCGACCGCCCGGGCGGCCGCCCGCGCCCGTCTCGGCATCCCCGACCGGGCCTTCGTGGTCGGCGGGGTGGGCCGCCTGGTGGCGGACAAGCGGTTCGACACGGCGGTGCGGGCCGTCGCCGAGGTGCCGGACGCCCGGCTGCTGCTGGTCGGCGAGGGCCCCGAACGCCCCGCCCTTGAAGACCTGGCCGCCCGCCTCGGCATGGCCGACCGGGTCCGGCTGCTGGGGGAGCGCGACGGCGCGGTGGCCCCGGCCGACGACCGGCCCGCGGGGCTGCCCGCGCTGCTGGCCGCCATGGACGTCCTGGTCTCGCCGTCCGCCGAGGAGGCGTTCGGCCTCGCGGCACTGGAGGGGCTGGCCGCCGGGCTGCCGGTGCTGCACACCGTCTGCCCCGCCCTCGACGAACTGCCCGCCGGCGCCGCCCCCGCCGCCCGCCGTATCGCCCCCGGCCCGCCCGCCCTCGCCGCCGCCCTGCGCGCGCAGGGCGCCCAGGGCCCGCTGCGCTTCCCGGTCCCGGACGCCGTCGACCGCTACGACATCGCCCGCGCCGCCCGCCGCCTGATGGACCTCTACGACCGCACCACCACCTGCGGCCCGGACGGCTGCCTGCGGGTCCCCCCGGCCAGCCGCATGCCCCGGCGCGGCGCTCCCGCGGGCTGAGCTTGGCTCAACGTTGTGGGAACGAGCCCCGAGTTCGACGAACGGATCCGTCGGCTCTCGAACCAGTGGTACGGATCCGGCACCGCTGTCGCGGAGCAGTGGTCCCCGGGCTCTGACCGGCCATCGGGTGACTTGGGGCCGTCCGTCGAGTTTGTCGCCCGCATGACCGCGGTTGGCAACCTTGACGGACACTTCTTGTCTGTCGTCGGTCATGGTGCAGCAGGTCCGCATGCGCCTGGTCGTCCTGAAAGCAGACGGTCTGCGTCACGTGCCACCTGCAGCCCGACTCCATGTCGGTTGCCAGGCTTCACCTGGCGCGACTACACCCGGCTCGGGAAGTTCATGCTTGTCCGCTGCTCGATCGCCAGCCGACCGTATGGCTCGGGTGGGCGCCGTTGTGGATCACGGGCGCGGAGCCTTCGGGAGTCCTCCGGCGTTCTCGGCGCAGGGCCGGGTGGTGCTTGGCCGGCCAGGTGGTGTTCGCAGTTGGTCCCACCGGCTGCCGTTGTGCGGTCGTGGCCGGTGGGGACCTGGAAGCGGCTCACCGGGGGAGGGGTTGTCCCTTGGTCTCCGGCCCGACGAACCAGACGGTGGCGATGGCGATGGCGTACATCACCACTCCGACGATGGTGGCAGCGGCGGTGATCCCGCCGAGCAGGCTGATGAGCATTCCGGTGCCGAGGGTGACCAGTGCGTCGGCGATGCGTGCGGAGTTGAACACCGTGGAGATCGCTGTGGCGCGACCGGAGGTGGGGAACAGTTCGGGCATGTAGATGGGCATCCAGGCGAACTGGCCCAGGATGAAGAACCCGGCCACGGCTGCCACGGCCAGTGCCGCCTGCGGGGTGTGGACGGCGCAGAAGAAGACCGGGACGACGGCCGCGGATACGGAGTAGTAGAGGAGCATGGTGGGTTTTCGGCCCCAGCGGTCGGCCAGGTAACCGAGCAGGAGGTAGCCGGGTACGGAGGCGCCGTTGAAGACCAGGCCGGCGTTGGCACCCCATCGGGTGCCCGTCTCGCCGGTGTCCTTGGCGAGTTGGGCGGTGTATGCGGGGATCCAGGCCGACACGGCGTACAGGCCGATGACCGACACGACGGTCAGCACGAGCAGCCGCAGCCCGCGACGGCGCAGGTGGGGTTGGCTGAAGACGGCGGTGAAGGGGGAGCGCAGGAGTTCCCTGTCTGCGGCTGCGACGGTGTTGCCGGCTTCTTGGGCGGCTTTGGCCTTGCGCCGCCGGTCGCGGACCGAGGTCCACATCTCCGGGTCGCGGACGGCCCGCCGTACGTAGAGGACGATGAGTGCCGGGAGCGTGCCGATCAGGAAGAGGTAGCGCCAGGCGTTGTCGCCCACGGGCTCCAGCAGGTACCAGGCCAGTGCGGCGATGACCGCGCCGACGCCGAAGCCCGACTGAAGTACTGCGGCGGCTCGTCCTCGTGAACGGTCCGGCCAGAGTTCGCCGATCAGGGCGGTGGCACTGCCCCACTCCGCTCCCAGTCCCATGCCGGTGATGAAGCGCAGGGTGAGCAGCCACCAGTAGTCGGGTGCGAGTGCGGTCAGACCGGTGAAGAGGGCGTACCAGAGGATGGAGAGGATGAGGGTGCGGCGTCGGCCGAGTCGGTCGGCCGCGAAGCCGGCGAGGATCCCGCCGAGCGCCCAGCCGGCGAGGGTGGCCGCAAGCAGGCCGCTGACGTAGGTGGGAAGGTCTGCCAGCTGTGCTTCGGTGCCCACCGCCATGACGGCCGTGGGGCCGACGAGGACGAGGGCGTAGGTCTCGAACCCGTCGAAGGTCCATCCCAGCCAGGACGCGAACAGCGCACGGCGGCTGCTCTTGTCGATGTGGCGCACGGCTGGGGACGGGCCGAGAGTTCTGGGGGGCGACACGTCGTTTTGCAGGTCGGACATGGTGCTCTCCTTTGAGCGGTCGCGCGACGTCGTGACGTGCCCGTTGTCAGTCGATGACGTTGACCGGCCTGAGGACGGAGACCTCGACCGGTTTGGCGAGGAGGTCGGACAGCTGGGCGCGGTATGCCTTGTAGTGGGCCGTCGTGCGGTGCGCCTCCAGGGCCGCGGAGTCCTGGTAGCGCTCCAGGAGGACGAAGTCCGATGCTTCCGTCTCGGTGGTGTAGAGGTCGTAGGAGCGGCATCCCGGCTCGGCGCGGGTCGGGGCGATCATTCCTTCGAGCAGGGCCCGCAGCTGCGGAGCGCGGTCTGCGGCCGGGGTGAAGCGGGCGATCACGGTCACAGGGTTCTGGTCTGACACGGGGGGCTCCTTTGATTCCCGGCGGGGCTACTTGCGCCCACCAGATGTAAGACGTTATAAAACGTCTTATGAAGCTCGTCAAGGGTTCGGTGACTCCGCCGGCCGTGACACCCGAAGGGGTTGTTACGCGTCCGGGCCTGCTGCCGGGTTCAATACGACTTATGACATCTGACATGGGCAACGAGCCCCGCTTCGACCTGTCGGCCGCCGGATTCCGGATCGAACGGGGCCGGACACCGGCGACGACGCAGCTGGCGGAGCAGATCAAGGCACTGATCCTCAAGCAGCAACTGCCGCCGGGAACGCGGCTGCCCACGGAACGGGAGCTGATGGCTGAGACCGGTCTGAGCCGCATCACGGTCCGTGCCGCCGTGGGTGCACTGGAGTCGCAGGGCTGGGTGGTACGCAAGCAAGGACTGGGCACCTTCGTCTCCGAACCGGTGGACCAGGAGCTGTCCTCCGGCGTGCGCACCATCACCGAGGTCCTGCTCGAACAGGGCGTCACACCGCACATCGACGTCCTGGGCTTCGGGGTCGAATCCGCTGCGCCCCACGTCGCGCAGGTCCTCGGGGAGTCCGAGGTACTGACGATCCGGCGCCGGTACGGGGACGGGGAGAAGCCGGTCGCGCTCGTCACGATCCACCTCCCGACGCGGGTGCTGGAGGCGGCCGGGCCGCTGCGCTCCGGCGAACCCGCCACCGAGACCACGTACACGATGTGGGAGCAGCGCCTGGGGGTGCGGATCGCCCAGGCCCAGCACCAGATCCACGCGGCCGCGGCTTCTCCGGACGTCGCCGCGGCGCTGGAGATCGACGAGTCCGCACCCGTGCTCGTCCTGGAGCGGGTCAGCCTCGGCCACGACGACCGTCCACTGGAAGTCGTGATCTTCCACTACCGGCCGGAACGCTACGGATTCACCGTAACGCTTCCCCGCACCGTCTCCGGTGCCCCGGTCGGCATGACCGACATGACAGAAAGGCAACGTCCATGAACGACGACGATCCCTCCGGCGCGGGTCCCGCCCACGAGCCCGAGCCGCACATCGGGCTGATCCTGGCCCTGACCATCCGCGGCCTCGCCGTGGGCAACTATCCCGACATGGTCCGCGCCGCGCAGGCCGCCGAGTCCTACGGATTCGACTCCGTGTGGCTGTGCGACCACTTCCTGACCCTCAGCCCCGACGACTACGTCCGGGACGCGGGCATCACCGCCGGACCCGAGAGCGACGGCGATGCCCAGCAGAGCCGCTCGTCGTCGGTCCCGCTGCTCGAATGCTGGACCGCGCTGTCGGCCCTGTCCCGCGACACCACCACCGTGCGCCTGGGCACCAGTGTGCTGTGCAACTCCTACCGCTATCCCGCCGTGCTCGCCAAGATGGCCGCCACCCTCGATGTCATCTCCGGCGGCCGACTGGACCTGGGCATGGGAGCGGGCTGGTTCCAGCAGGAGTACGAGGCGTACGGCATCCCGTTCCCCCCGACCGGGGACCGGGTCACCGCGCTCGGCGAGTCGCTCCAGGTGATGCGCCAGGTGTGGACCGAGGCGCATCCGACCTTCCACGGCGACTTCTACAGCATCGACGGGGCGGTCTGCGATCCGCCCCCGCTCCAGCAGCCGCATCCGCCCTTGTGGGTGGGCGGCGAGGGACTGCGGGTCCACCGCACCGCCGCCCGGCACGCCAACGGCATCAACGTCCGATGGTGGCCCGCCGAGAAGTGCGCGGAGCGCCGCGCGTTCCTGGACCGTGAGTGCGAGGCGATCGGCCGCGACCCGGCGACCCTGCGCCTGTCGATCACCACCCTGCTCGCACCGACCGACTCCTCGGCACAGCAGGACGAGCTGCGTACCCGCTTCCAGTCGATTCCCGACACCGGACTGATCACCGGGACGCCGGAAGCCTGTGTCGAGCGCATCCGCGCCTACCAGGACGCCGGCATCGACCACTTCCTGTTCACCATCCCGGACGTCGCGGACTCGACCTATCTCGACGTCGTCGGGGAGCAGATCCTGCCCCACATCAAGCCCGCACGGCACACGCAACCCACCTGACCCAGCCGCGCGACCACGACGCCAACGACTCAACGAAGGGCTACTCCGTGACCTCCGAGACGACCGCACACAACGAGCTCACCACCATCGACGAGGCGTACCTGAGGCCGACCGCCTACATCGATTCCGACCACCCGCTCGTGGTATCCACCGCACGAGAGCTGACGGACGGTGCCGCCACCGACAGCGAACGACTGGGCCGCATCTACCACTACGTCCGCGACCTGCCCTACGACATCCTCGCCTCGTTCCGCTATCTCGCCGAGGGCGAATCGGCGGCCAGCGACGTCCTCGCCCACGGCGTCGCCTTCTGCATGGGCAAGGCGAGTTCGTTCGTCGCCCTGTCCAGGGCCGCCCGCATCCCTGCCCGCATCGCGTTCCAGGCGCTCCACGCCCCGAAGATGGAATTCCTCTCACCGGAGGTCCGCACCCTGTGGGGAGGGCCGGTCGGACGGCCACTGCCCTGGCACTCGCTCGGCGAAGCCTTCCTCAACGGCCGGTGGATCAAGCTGGACGCAACCATCGACGCGCCCACAGCGACCCGTCTGGGCAAGCCCTACACCGTCACCTACGACGGCGTCACGGACATCCCGACCGTCGAGGGGCCCGTGCTGCGGGAGAACGGCAGCTACGCCGACTATCCCGCCGAAGTGGCGCGATGGTACGAGCAGGTCGCCGGCGAAGTCCTCGAAGCGCTTGCATCGCCCGCCGCGCACGAGCGGGTCGCCGGCGACGACGTGCTGTGGAGCGGCCCCGATCCAGAGCTGGTCGGCCGCACTTCCGTCGCCTGATCCGGCCACCCGAGGAGCGCCCCGAGACACCGACCGCCGGACATGCCCGCCCTTCGCGGACCATCACGTCAACCCCCAAGGAGTGAGGCCACCATGGCCGTTCACCAGATCAACTCCGTCAACCCGGCCACCGAGGAAGTCATCGCCCAGTTCACCCCCCACTCGCCGACAGCTGTCGACGCGGCAGTCGAGCGGGCATCCCTCGCCGCCAGGAGGTGGCGGGCGATACCCGTACCGGCACGTGCCGAGCACCTCAAGCGGGCCGCCGCGCTACTACGCGCCGAACGGGACCAACTCGCCGCACTCATCACCGAGGAGATGGGCAAGCCCATCGCCGAAGCGGAAGCCGAGGTCGACAAGTCCGCCTGGTGCTGCGAGTACTACGCGACGCAGGGACCGGAACTACTGATGCACCAGCCCGTGGCAACCGGGGCCGCCCGCAGCCACGTCGCCTTCGACCCGCTGGGCCTCGTCCTGGCGGTCATGCCCTGGAACTATCCGCTCTGGCAGGTGTTCCGCTTCGCGCCGCCCGCACTGCTGGCCGGCAACGGCATCGTACTCAAACACGCCTCGAACGTGCCGCGTTGTGCCCTGGCCATCGCCGACATCTGGAACCGGGCCGGCTGCCCGCCCGGTCTGTTCACCACGCTGCTCGTCGGCCCCGACGCGGTGCCGGACCTCATAGCCGATCCCCGCATCCACGCCCTGACCCTCACCGGATCGACCGAAGTGGGCTCTGCCGTCGCTGCTATGGCCGCGCACCACCTCAAGCCACAGGTCCTCGAACTCGGCGGCTCGGACCCCTTCATCGTCCTCGCCGACGCGGACGTCCCGGCCGCCGCCGCGGCGGCGGTCAGCGCACGCATGCACAACACCGGGCAGAGCTGCATCTCCGCCAAGCGGTTCATCGTCGAGGAAACGGTCGTCGAGGAATTCACCGACGCGTTTACCGCCGGTGTCGCCGCACTGACCGTGGGCGACCCGTTCCGCCAAGACGTACAGATCGGCCCGCTCGCCCGGCCCACTCTCCGCTCCGACCTCCTCGACCAGGTCGAGCGCAGCACCGCGGCGGGCGCCCGCGTCGTCACCGGCGGCACCGTCCCCGACGGCCCCGGGTACTTCTACGTGCCCGCCGTCCTCGACCAGGTCACCCCGACCATGGCCGTCGCAGCGGAAGAGACATTCGGGCCGGTGGCCGCCGTCGTCTCCGCGAAGGACCCGGCCCAGGCCATCGACATCGCCAACGCCACCGAATTCGGCCTCGGCGCCGCGCTCTGGACAACCGACCCCGAGCGCGCCGATCGCCTGATTCCCGGCATCGAGGCCGGCGCGGTATTCGTCAACGGGATCGTCGCCTCCGACCCGCGGCTGCCGTTCGGCGGCATCAAGCGCAGCGGCTACGGACGCGAGCTGGGCGCCTTCGGACTCCGTCAGTTCACCAACGTCAAGAGCGTGTGGATCGGCCCCGCACACAACGCACAGAGCCACCCCCTCAGCGAATGACCAGCATTCTCTTCTCCCGAACCAGCCGACCGAAGGCGATCACCCATGACAGTCACTCAGCCGGACACGCTCCCCGCCACAACAACGCACCACGAGAACACCGTCGCCATCGTCGGCGGCACCGGCGCCCTCGGTCTTGGGCTCGCCACCCGGTGGGCCCACAGCGGCGTCAATGTCCGCATCGGATCCCGGCGTGCAGAAGCGGCGCAGGGCTGCGCCGACAAACTCCCCGGAGCGGTCGGCGGGGACAACACCACAATGATCGAAGGCGCGGCGGCGGTGGTCGTCGCCGTGCCCTTCAGCGCACACGTCGAGACGATGCGCTCCATTGCGAAAGCCATCCAGCCCGGACAACTGGTCATCGACACGACCGCGCCCCTTCTGCCCGCCGGCCCCCGCGGCCTGCGTCCCATCGTCCCCTGGGCCGGTTCTGCCGCCGAACAGGCCCAGGCCCTGCTGCCGGACGGTACAAGCGTGGTCTCGGCTCTGCAGACGGTCAGCGCCGCCACCTTGCAGGACATCGAGCTCCGGCTGGACGAGGACGTATTGCTCTGCGGCGATCACACGGCCGACAAGGTCCTGGCCGCGGATCTCATCGACCGTATCCCCGGGCTGCGCACCGTCGACTGCGGCCTGCTGGACATGAGCGGTGTCTGCGAGCGGATCACCGCGCTGCTGATCGGGATCAACAGGCGTTACAAGACCCACGCCGGCATTCGGCTCACAGGTCTCCCCGAGCCTCTCGCCCGATGAGCTTGTTCTCTTTCTTCCGGCCTCGAACGGTGTCTCGGACTGAGCCGCTCACCTGAGGGTTCGCCAGACGCGGGGGCGGCCTTCGTCTGATCATGTGCTCCGACCAAGGTGCACGTGATCACGACGAAGGCCCGGCCGGCTCGACGTCGATCGGCTGCGGACGGTGCTGGCCGGGCTGTCGTTGCCGCGGTTCGAGGCGGGCGTCTGGTCCTGGCGGTCGATGTGTCGCCGTGGCTTCGCCCGGACGCGCCATGCTCGGCGGAGCGCCTGTTCTGCCACGTCTACGGGCGCGCGAGGACAGCCTCGCAGTTCATTCCGGGCCGGCCCTACTCTTTGGGTCGGGACGGACGATCAGTGCACTGCCCGCGTCGTCGTTGTCATGGGCGGGCGCCCGGGGCCAGGCGGCGGAGTGGTTCCCGCACCCGTGGTCGGGGCGGTCGTCGCCCGGGTCCGGCCGTGCCCCGCCGTTCGGGGGAGGGGCGTCTGCCGGGGGCGCCGCGGGCGGCTCGGCGATGCCGTGTTCGCGCCATGTCGGCCGCCGTGCCCCCCTGTCGCCGCGGGCGAGGCCGTGTCCGGGCGTCCGTGGGACGGACCGGCGTCCGTGAGGGGTGCGGGTCAGTCGGCGGGCGCCGACGCGCGGTGCGCCCGCGGGCTCAGGCCGCGCTCGCGCTTGAAGGCGGCGCTGAGGGCGAACGCGCTGCCGTAGCCGACCCGCCGTGCCACCGCCGCCAGGGTGTGCTCCGGATCCCGGAGCAGATCCGCCGCGAGCGCCAGCCGCCAGCCGGTCAGATACGCCATGGGCGGCTCGCCCACCAGCGCGGTGAAGCGGCGGGCCAGCGCCGCGCGCGAGACACCCGCCTCGGCGGCGAGCCCGGCGACCGTCCACGGATGGGCCGGGTTGTTCTGCAGCAGCCGCAGGGCGCGGCCCACCACCGGGTCGCCCAGCGCCCGGTACCAGCCAGGCGTCCGGGCCTCCGGCCGGGAGAACCAGGCCCGCAGCACCGAGATCAGCAGCAGGTCCAGCAGCCGGTCCAGGACCGCCTCCTGCCCGGGCTCGTCCTTGACGATCTCCTCGCCGAGCCAGGGCATCAGGGGGCAGTCCCACACCCGGCCGTCCAGCGCCAGCAGCGGGGGCAGCGCGTCCAGCAGCCGCCCACTGATCTCCCCGTCCAGCAGATAACTGCCGATGAGCATCACGGCC
Organism: Streptomyces rapamycinicus NRRL 5491; assembly: GCF_024298965.1. Classification (NCBI taxonomy): domain Bacteria; kingdom Bacillati; phylum Actinomycetota; class Actinomycetes; order Kitasatosporales; family Streptomycetaceae; genus Streptomyces; species Streptomyces rapamycinicus. Next base: position 9,201,686 of record NZ_CP085193.1, read on the forward strand.
GAGCCGTCCGGGCTGTTGCCCCAGGTGCGTACCCCGAGCGCCATCGCCTCGGCCAGATCGACGCCGTCCGCCGTGCGGCACACCTCACCGGGGAGGATCCACGCCTGCGGCGCGGTCGCGGGGTCCCCGGCCACCGTGTACGGATCCGGGCCGCGCGCGATCGCCACGTCCCCCGGGCGCAGCCGCACCGCCTCGCCCCCGTCCGGCACCACCCACGCCTCGCCGCGTGCCATGGTCATCACACACAGCGGGGCCTGGTCCTCGATCCGCACCGCCCAGGGCGGCTCCATCACGACCCGCAGCAGAAGGGCCCCCGGGCCCGCGGGCCGTCCAGCAGATTCGCCAGCGCGTCCATGGCGCCCAGCGTAGACGCTCGCGCATGCGGCGGAGCCTCTCGGCCATGGCTCGTCTCACCTGCCGCGAGTTGACTGGCCGTATGACGACACAGCACACGCGATCACAGCCCGCAGAGCACACGACCGTCCTGGTGCTCGGGGGCACCGGGAAGACCGGCCGCCGGGTCGCCGACCGGCTGAGCCGGGCCGGACACCCGGTGCGGATCGGCTCCCGGTCCGGCGAGACGCCGTTCGACTGGGAGGACCCGCGCACCTGGGAGCCCGCGCTGGACGGGGCGGCCGCCGCGTACCTCGCCTACTACCCCGACGTCTGCGGCCCGGGAGCCGCCGCCACCCTCCGCGCCTTCACCGAACGGGCGGCCGAGCACGGCACCCGGCGGCTGGTGCTGCTCTCCGCCCGGGGTGTGGAGGCGGCGCTGCCCGCCGAGGAGGCGGTGCGGGTGCCGGGCGTGTCGGCGACCGTGCTGCGGGCGAGTTGGTTCTTCCAGAACTTCGACGAGGGCATTCTGCGCGACGGGGTGCTGGACGGCGAGATCGTCTTCCCCGCCGGGGACGTCAAGGAGCCCTTCGTGGACGCCGACGACATCGCCGAGGTCGCGGTCGCGGCGCTGACCGGGGACGTATCCGGCGACCGGACGTACGAGATCACCGGACCGAGGCTGCTGACCTTCGCCGAGGCGGCCGCGGAGATCGCCGCGGTGACGGGCCGCACGGTGCGCTATGTGCCGGTCTCCGCCCGGAGTTACGGGGCCGCGCTGGTGCGCGACCACGGGCTGCCGGACGAGTTGGGGGCGTTTCTGACCGAGCTGTTCGCCACCTTGCTGGACGGGCGCAACGCGCATCTGACGGACGATGTCCGGCGCGTCCTGGGCCGTGCGCCCCGCGACTTCGCGGACTACGCGCGGCAGGCCGCGCGGGGCGGGGTCTGGACCGGCTGAGGACGACGGACCCCGCCGCCTTCCGTGAGGGACGGGTCAGGGGAGTGGCTGTTCGGTCCAGATGCACTTGCCGGTGGGTGTGTAGCGGGTGCCCCAGCGCTGGGAGAGGGCCGAGACCAACTGGAGGCCGCGTCCGCCCTCGTCGGTTTCCGAGGCGTGGCGGATCCGGGGGGTGGTCAAGGAGCCGTCGGTCACCTCGCAGATCAGCCCCTCGCCGCGCAGCAGCCGCAGCTCGACCGGGCCCCTGCCGTGCCGGATCGCGTTCGCGACCAACTCGCTGACCAGCAGCTCCGCGGTGGGGGTGAGTGGTGCCAGCTCCCAGCGGGTCAGCTGGTCGCGGACGTGGTCGCGCGCCTCGCCCGCGGCGATCGGGCCCTCGGACAGCGGCCAGGCGGCGATGTGGTCGGGGGCGAGCGCATGGGTGCGGGCGATGAGCAGTGCCGCGTCATCGGCGGTGAGCTGCTTCTCCGGCAGCAACTCGGCCAGCACCTCGTCGCACAGCCGCTCCAGCGACGCGTGTCCGCCCTGGTCTCCGTCGGGCCAGGTGTCCCCGGGGCCGGATGCGCGGGCCGCGCTGGACAGCGCGCTCGCCAGGTGCCGCATCCCGCGGTCGATGTCCCGGGCGGCGGATTCCACCAGGCCGTCGGTGTACAGCACCAGCAGGCTGCCCTCCTCCAGGGTCACCTCGGTGGTCTCGAACGGCGGCCGGGCCGCGCCCAGCGGGGGGTCGGGGACGCCGCCGGCGAAGCGGACCGGGTGGCCGGGGCGTACGACGGCCGGGGGCGGATGTCCGGCGCTGGAGAAGACGCAGCTGGCGCCGACCGGGTCGTACACGGCGTACAGGCAGGTCGCGTAGAGGTTGTCCCCCAGTTCGCTCACCACGTCGTTGAGCCGGGTGAGCAACTCGGCGGGCGGGAACTCCAATTCGGCCAGGGTGTTCACGGCGGTGCGCAGCCGGCCCATGGTGGCCGCCTCGGACAGCCCGTGACCCATCACATCGCCGATGACCAGGGCCACCCGGGCGCCGGACAGCGGGATCACGTCGTACCAGTCACCGCCCACGTCGATGCCCTCGCTGGCGGGCAGATAGCGTGCGGCGGTGGTGACCGAGGACAGCGACGGCAGAGCGCGGGGCAGCAGCCCCCGCTGGAGCTCCTTGGCCCGGGTGTGCTCCACGTCGTACAGCCGGGCGCGCTCGATGGCCTGCCCCATCAGTCCGCTGAGCGCGGTCAGCAGGGCCCGCTCCTCCGCGTCGAGCCGGCGCGGCTCGGCGAAGGCGACCACCGAGCAGCCGATGTTCCGGCCGGAGACGATCAACGGCAGAAAGGCCCATGCCTGCTTCTGCGCCGCGGCGGGCCGTCCGGCCATGCCGGGGTAGCGCGCGGTGTACTCCTCGGCCGACTCGACGAAGGCCGGCGCCCCGGTCTGGTACACCTCCGAGACCGGCGACACATCGTGGATCGAGGCCCCGTCGATCGACTCCAGGAAGGGCTGCGGATAGCCGACGGCCCCGGCGATCCGGATCACGCTGCCCTCGATGAGCTGCACCACCATCCCCGAGGCGCCGAACGGCGGCAGCACCCGGTCGGCGATGGCGTTCACCACGTCGCGCATCGTCAGCGCCTGCGCGAGGGCGTCGGTCAGCTCGCCGATCCGCGCGGTGCGCTCGGCCGCCGCTTGCTCGGCCGCGGCCCGCTCCGCCTCCCGCGCCCGGCTCGCGGTGATATCGGCGGCGTAGACCGTGAGCCCGTTCGGCACCGGGACCAGCCGCATGGAGTACCAGCGCTGATTGGTGGGCCAGCGCACCTCGAACCCGACCGGGGTGCCGCTCTCGGCGGCCCGCCGGTAGCGGCTCCGCAGGTCCGGCTCGGCCTCGTCGACGCTCAGCCGCGCGAAGGCGTCCCACAGCGTCCGGCCGAGAGTCGTCCGGGCGGCGCCGAGCAGCCGCTCCGCCTCGCCGTTGACGAAGGTGATGCGCCAGTCACCGTCGACCGCGAAGAACGCGTCGCTCATATGCCAGAGCGCCTGGCCCACCTGGTCGTCCGCCAGCAGGGTGCCGGTGCCGTCCCGGTCCCGCTTCCGGTCGGGAGGGTCCTCCCGCAGCCGTGGGGCGGCCCACGCGGCCAGCGCCTCGACGGCCGCCCACCGCTCCGGTGCGGGCCGCTCGGCCGGGACCATCAGCACCGACAGCGTGCCGGTGACCCGCTCCGGAGTGATCAGCGGAACCGCCAGCAGCCCGCTTCCGGCGGGCAGCGCCGGGCCCGTGCCGTCCCCGGCGCCGAGGGCCGGCGCCCACACCGGTGTGCCCTGGGCCATCGCACGGGCCGGGGCGCTGGCGCCGGCCGACTCGACCTCCGCCCAGTCCCGGGCGACCGGACGGATCAGCCCGTGCACCGCCGTGAGCAGCAGCGACCGGGCGCCGGGGCCGCGCAGATGCACCATGCCGCCGAGACCGCCGGTCTCCGTCACGGCGTGGTCGAGCGCGAATCCGAGCAGATCGGGGCCGCTCAGCCCGTCACCCGCCTCGGTGATCATGCGTATCCGGGCGGCGATGGCGTCGTCCATGCCCATGGGGAAAATTTACTCCCTTAGAGGTGCGTTCCAGTGCTAACCGGTCGGGCGGCGGTCGACCGGGGTCAGCGGGGACCAGACGGGCAGCGTGGTGCGGCGCGGCCCCGACCAGGGGGCCGGGACCGCGTCGATGTCCCGTGCCAGCCGATAGGCGAGCGTCTCGTAGTTCACCCGCCGGCCGCGGAAGTGCGGCCACGCCTCCTCCGCGGTGCGCTCCATCGGATAGCCGTGGGCGCGCATCCGCTCCACCCCGAGCAGGAAGTCCTCGTAGCCGAGCCGCACCGGATCGTCCGGACGCGGGTCGACGTCGTACGGGATGCCGCGGATGTCGGCGATGTCGCGCAGACAGACGAAGCCCGCCCGCAGCGCCAGCCGGGTCCGGGCCTGTGGCTGCGACGGGTTGAAGGCCGCCCGCAGCGCCGCCGCGTCCAGCACCGCCAGCAGTGCGATCAGCCAGTTGCGGTCGGCCTTGGGGGAGCGGAAGTGGATCAGGACCGGATAGGTGGTGTGGGTCTCGCTCACCACGGCGCACCACTGCTCCCAGCCGCGGAAGAGGTCGCCGATGTCGTCCAGCAGGCCCACCTGGGCGTAGCGGGCGAGGATCTCCGGGCCCCACGGCGGGGCGCCCGCCCGGGTCTGCAACAGGGTGACCTGGGTCTCGCGCCGCTGATATGCGTTGTACAGGGTGGGCAGGTAGCCGATCTGCAGGCCGACCACGATGGGGCCGGTGGCCGCCGCGCAGAAGTCGATGGCGGTCAGGCTGGCCCGGCGGCTGCTGGCGAAGCCGAGGGTGAAGAGCGAGGACCCGGCCTCGTGGATCCCCTCGTGTACGTCCAGTCCGCTCACCGCGGCCTCCAGCAGCCCGTAGCCGATCATGAAGGAGAGCAGCCAGCCCAGCAGCGTGATCACGATGGACACCGGCGCCACCGGGGCCAGCACCCGGTCCTTCGCCTCGATGCCGTGCAGCCGGTCGGCCAGAAAGCGGAACGGACGGCTGACCGAGCGCTGGACGAACCCGGTGAACCCGGCGGGGGTCGGCCGGGGGATGACCAGGGTGCGCAGCACCGAGGAGAAGATTCCCAGCACGATGACGGCGCCGATGACGCCCAGCAGTACTCGCACCGCGCTTCCGTTCCGCCCACGTCATTTCGTGAACATCCCGGGGTGCTCGCGGACGTACTCCCGCACCCCGGTCGCGGGCCTTCCCGTGATCGTCTCGATGTCGTCGGTCCAGCGGTCGTAGCGGTTCTCCGCGTGCAGCCGCGCCATCGTGGCGAGGTGGTCGAAGAGGTGGTCGGGCAGGTCCAGCGCCTTCAGGTCGTGGTTGACCCAGGCCTCGTAGGAGACGTCCACATAGGCGACCGGCCGGCCCAGCGCGTCGGCGAACTCCCCGGCCATGGTGGTCATGTCGACGGAGGCCGGGCCGGTCAGGTGGTAGGTCCTGCCGATGTGCGAGGAGGGGTCCACCAGGATCGCCGCCACCACCGCGGCGACGTCCCGCGCCGCGACCGGGGAGGTGCGCCCGGTGCCGAACGGCAGCCGGATCGTGCCCTCCTCGGCGATGGAGCGGTAGACGAAGGCCGTGAAGAGCGGATTCTCCAGGAAGACGGTGGGCCGGAGGTGGGTGACGGGCAGTCCGGACCAGTTGAGCGCCTGCTCCGCCAGCCAGTGCTCCCGCTGCTGCGTGGACTCCGAGGTGCTGGAGAGGTCCATCTGGGAGACCGTCATCTGCGACATGTTGACCAGCGCGTCCAGCCGCGCGTAGTCGCGGGCGACCGCCGCCGTGGTCACCGTCGCCTCCAGATACTTCGGCGACACGCTCATGCCGAAGTACATCCGCCCGCAGCCGTCCAGCACGCGGGCCACGTCCGGGGCGCGGGTCAGATCGCCCGCCACCACCTCCGCGCCCGTGGCGCGCAGGGCCTCGGCCCGCTCGTCCTCCCGGTGGACCATGGCGCGCACGGGCAGCCCGCGGCGGCGCAGCTCCTCCACCACGGTACGGCCGACCGCCCCGGTACTGCCCGCGGCGCCGGTCACCAGGATCGGTGGATCGGGCATGGCTAGGACACCAACTTGTCGAGGGTGATGGGCAGTTCGCGGATCCGGACACCGGTGGCGTGGTGCACGGCGTTGGCGATGGCCGCCGCGGTGCCCGTGATGCCCACCTCGCCGAGGCCCTTGGCCCCCATGGGGTTGGTGTACGGATCGGACTCGTCCACCCAGTGGGCCTCGACCGAGTGGACATCGGCGGCGGAGGCGATGTGGTACTGGGCGAAGTCCTGGTTGACCACATGGCCGAACCGCGGGTCCAGCACGCTGTGTTCGTACAGCGCCATCGAGATGCCCTGGGTCATTCCGCCGATCAGCTGGGAGCGGGCCGTCTTGGGGTTGATGACCCGGCCCACGTCGAACATGCCCAGCAGTCGCGCCACCCGCACCTCGCCGGTGTCCTCGTCCACCCGTACCTCGGCGAACTGGGCGCCGAAGCTGTGCATCGCGAAGCGCTCGGCCTCCGGATTGCCGCCGGGCAGCTCCGCGGTGACCTCCAGCCCCTCCGACGGCGCGATACCGCCGTGCTCGGCCTGCAGCCGGGCCCGCAGCCGGTCCGCAGCCTCCCAGATCGCGGTGCCCCAGCTGTTGATGCCCGCCGAGAACCCGGCGACCGACGCGGCAGGCAGCGCCGTGTCCCCGATCCGCATCTCCACCTGCCCGACCGGGACGCTCAGCGCGTCCGCGGCGATCTGGGTGAGCGCCGTCCAGGTGCCGGTGCCCAGGTCGGCGGCGGCGATCCGGACCGTGTAGTGGCCGTCCGGGGCGAGCCGGATCGTGGCCGCGTTGCCGGGGAAGCGGGGGGAGGGGTACGTCGAGGCGGCCACGCCGGTGCCCACCAGCCAGCGGCCCTCGCGCCGCGACCGGGGAACCGGGTCGCGGTGGTCCCAGCCGGCCCGGCGGGCGCCCTCGCGCAGACACTCCGTCAGATGGCGGCTGGAGAACGGCAGCCCGGACTCCGGATGCACCTCCGGCTCATTGCGGATCCGGAACTCCACCGGGTCGAGACCACAGGCGATCGCCATCTCGTCCAGCGCCGACTCCAGCGCGAACATCCCCTGCGCCTCGCCCGGCGCCCGCATGATCGTCGGCACCGGGACATCCAGCGGGGCCAGCCGGTGGGTGGTGCGCCGGTGCGGCGCCGCGTACATCATCCGGGAGCAGACGCCCACCTGCTCCGCGTACCCCTTGGCCTTGGCGGTCTGCTCGATCACCTCGTGGCAGAGCGCGGTCAGCCTGCCGTCCCGGCCGGCGCCCAGCCGGATCCGCTGGATCGACGCCGGGCGGTAGCCCACCAGGGCGAACATCTGCTGCCGGGTCAGCGAGAACTTGACCGGCCGCCGGACCATCCGGGCCGCCATCGCGGCGAGCACGGCGTACGAGTGGGGGTAGACCTTCGAGCCGAACGCGCCCCCGACATGCGGGGAGATCACCCGCACCCGTCCCGGCTCGAGACCCAGCACCCCGGAGATCAGGGCCTGGCTCATGGAGGCGCCCTGGGTGGAGCAGCGCACGGTCAGCTCCCCGTCCAGCCAGGTGACCACGGCGGTGTGCGGCTCCATCGGGTTGTTGTGGTACATCGGCGTGGAGTACGTGACGTCCACCATGGTCGGCGAGGCCGCCAGCGCCGTATCGACGTCCCCGAGCACACTGTCGGCGGGCGAGCCGTCCTGGAGCTCCCCGCCGCCCGAGCCGAAGGTCGCTGCGTGCACCGGGGAGTAGAGGTCGCCGCGGTCGGCGCGCAGCTCCACATCGGGGGGCCGGCTCTCGTAGTCCACGCGGACGAGCCCCGCCGCGCGGCGCGCGGTCTCCAGGCTCTCGGCCACCACCGCCCCGATGAACTGGCCGCGCCAGGCGACCTCGTCGGACTGGAGCACCGCGAGCTCCGGATCCTCCGGCCGGGTCAGCGTGGGCGCGTTGAGATGGCTGAGCACCGCCAGCACCCCCGGCTCCGCCTCCGCGAGCGCGCCGTCCACTCCGGTGACCCGCCCGGCGGCGATCGTGGACTGCAGCGGATACAGATAGACGGGCTGGTCGAGGGGCCATTCATAGGCGTAGGTGGCGGTGCCGGTGACCTTCTGCACACCGTCGATACGGTCCATCGGGACGCCGATGGCGCGGGGGCGTGCCGTGACGTCGCTCATCGCGCCTCCTCCAGCAGCTCCAGCAGGGTGCTGACCATCGTGTTGCGGGCGAGCGGGACCTTGAAGGCGTTGCCCGCCAGCGGCCGCGCCGCGGCCAGTTCGGCGGCGGCCGCGTCCACGAAGCTCTCCCGGGTGGCGGGCGCGCCGCGCAGCATCGCCTCGGCCGTGGTGGCCCGCCAGGGCTTGTGCGCCACTCCGCCCAGCGCGATGCGCGCATCTCGTACCGCCCCGTCGGTGACCTCCAGCGCGGCGGCGACCGAGACCAGCGCGAAGGCGTACGAGGCGCGGTCGCGCACCTTGCGGTAGCGGGAGCGGGTCGCGGAGTGCGGGGGCGGCAGCTCCACTCCGGTGATCAGCTCACCGCGCTCCAGGACGGTGTCGCGGTCGGGGGCGTCCTCCGGCAGCCGGTGCAGCCGGGTCAGCGGGATCCGCCGCTCGGCGGCCGGGCCGGTCACCGTCACCACCGCGTCCAGCGCGGCCAGCGCGACGGCCATGTCGGAGGGGTGGGTGGCCACACAGACGGGGGAGGCGCCCAGGATCGCCATATCGCGCTGATAGCCCTCCATCGCCGAGCAGCCCGAGCCCGGTATGCGCTTGTTGCAGGGGGTGGTGACGTTCTGGAAGTACGGGCAGCGGGTGCGCTGGAGCAGATTGCCGCCGGTGGTGGCGAGGTTGCGCAGCTGGCCCGAGGCGCCCGAGAGCAGCGCCTGGGAGAGCACCGGATAGCGCCGCCGGACCCGCTGGTCGGCGGCCAGATCGCTGTTGGGCACCGCCGCGCCGATCCGCAGCCCCCCGTCGGGCAGTTCCTCGATCCGGTCCGAGGTGAGCCGCCGGACGTCGATCAGCACCTCCGGGGTCGTCACCTCAAGACGCATCAGATCGACCAGATTGGTGCCCCCGGCCAGATAGGCCGCCTCGGGCTCCCTCACCAGGGTGGCGACGGCCGCCGGCACCTCATCGGCGCGTTCGTAGCGAAAGGGCTTCATCGGTGCGCCACCTCCGCGATCGCCGGGACGATGTTCGCGTACGCGGCGCAGCGGCACAGATTGCCGCTCATCCGCTCGGCGATCTCCTCGTCGTCGAGCACCACATCGGTGGCGCCCGGATCCTTGCTCACGGCGCTGGGCCAGCCGTTCCCGGCCTCCTGGAGCATCCCGGCCGCCGAGACGATCTGACCGGGTGTGCAGTAGCCGCACTGGAAGGCGTCATGGGCGATGAACGACCGCTGGAGCGGATGCAGCTCACCGTCGGTGAGCCCGGCCGCCGTGACGATGTCCGCGCCCTGGTGGGCGACGGCCAGTGCGAGGCAGCCGAGGATCCGGCGGCCGTCGAGCAGCAGGGTGCAGGCGCCGCACTGTCCGTGGTCGCAGCCCTTCTTGGGGCTGGTGTTCCCCAACTGTTCGCGCAGGGCGTCCAGCAGTGTCGTACGGGTGTCGACGGTGAGGCGGTGCTCGGTCCCGTCCACCCGGAGCTCGATCTCGAGGTCCATGTTCCCTACCCTTGATCGTCGTCCTTCGGAACGTCACGGGGCACCCCCATTCTCGGACATTTAGGTACTGATCGCCCGTTCGGCGGTATGGTCACGCCGAAACGCCGCACCGATACGGGCCGCGGCCCACACCCGGCCGACACCGGTGGACCAGGCCGCGGCCCGGGGCCAGAACCTCCTTCAGGTGCGCTGGATCACGGCTTCCAGATGGGGCAGATAGTGGTCCATGCGATCCCGCTTGGTGAGCAGATACGGGAGGTTCTCCTTGTGCGGAGTCATCAGCAGCGGCACCTGCTCGCTGACCCGGACGCCGTGCCGCAGCAGCGCGTCCCGCTTCTGGGGGTTGTTGGACAGCAGCCGTACGGAACGCACCTCGAGGTCGTGCAGCACATCCGCAGCCACCTTGTAGTCACGGGCGTCCGCCGGCAGGCCGAGGGCGAGGTTGGCCTCGACGGTGTCCAGCCCCTCGGACTGGAGCTTCATCGCCTGGAGCTTGGCGAGCAGCCCGATCCCGCGCCCCTCATGGCCTCTCAGATACACCAGAACGCCCCGGCCTTCGGCCGCGATCGCCTTCAGCGCGGCGGACAGCTGGTCGCCGCACTCGCAGTGACGGGAGCCGAACGCGTCTCCGGTGAGGCACTCGGAATGCAGCCGGGTAAGCGCTTCCTCCCCGCCGACATCGCCGTATACCAGCGCTATTTGTTCATCACCGCGCACGAGGTCCCGATAGCCGATCGCGAGAAAGTCGCCATGCTTCGTGGCCAGCCGGACATTCACCACTCGTTCGACACCCGAGGTGCGGGTGTCGACATCGAACACGCCATCACTTTCTGTCATGTCCCGATCTTATCTGGAAAACCACCGCCCTTGTACAGGAGAATGAGAAAGCCGCAGCAACAAGCTGTCAGGACGACGCATGAAAGGTCCACGAGATATGAGCGGTTCGGGAACGCGCCCGCAGGCCGGCATGGTGTTGCCGACACGGACGACGGAGGAAGTGCGGGCCGACCGGGTCGATGTCGCCGTTCTTCCCGTAGGCAGCTTCGAACAACACGGCGCATTTCTCCCACTGGTGACCGACACGGTCATCGCCTGCACGGTCGCAGCTGAGATCGCGGCCGCGTATCCGGTGCTCCAACTGCCCCCGGTGACGGTCTCCTGCTCCCATGAACACGCCGCCTGGCCAGGGACGGTGTCGATATCCGCGGCCACCCTCTACGCCGTCGTCCGCGATATCGCGGACTCACTCAGGCGCTCGGGTATACGCGGTCTGATTCTGGTGAACGGACACGGCGGAAATTATGTACTGCGCAACATCGTGCAGGAATCCGCGGGCACTGACTTCCGCATGGCGCTATTCCCCGGATCGGCCGACTGGGAGACCGCCAGGACACGCGCCGGAGTACGCACCCCGGCCAACAGCGATATGCACGCGGGCGAACTGGAGACATCGATCCTCCTGTATGCCCATCCGGAACTCGTACGGCCCGGTCATGAAACCTCCGACTGGATATCCGACGATCGGAAACATCTGCTCACCCTCGGTATGTCCGCCTATACCGAGTCCGGGGTCGTCGGCCGTCCGTCCAGGGCATCCGCGGACAAGGGAAAGGAACTCCTGGCCGGGCTCGTCGACTGCTTCGCCGAGTATCTTTCCCTGGTCGGTGCCGAGAAGGAGGCGTGATGACCTTCCTGGAGACGGAAGAGGCATGGGAGCGGCTGCGCTCCGTCCGGACCGAGGCGGACACCGGGGCCGCCGGTCTGGTCCGGGGCCCGGACGGCCGGTGGCGGTGGAACGAGGCCGCCTCGCCGGAGGCCCGGCTCCTGGTCGACCGCTACCTCCCGCTGTGCCTGGCCGGGCCGCGGCTGACCATCGCTCAGCTCGGCCAGAGCCTGGACGGCTTCATCGCCACCCGCACCGGCGACGCCGACTACGTCACCGGCGAGGAGGACCGCCGCCATCTCCACCGGCTGCGCGCACTCGCCGACGCGGTGGTCGTCGGGGCCGGCACCGCCGTGGCGGACGACCCCCAGCTGACCGTGCGCGCCTGCGCGGGCGCCCACCCGGTGCGGGTCGTTCTCGATCCGCGCGGACGGGTGCCGCTCGGCCGACGGGTGTTCACCGATGGCTCAGCTCCGACCCTCTGGGTGGTGGGCACCACCGGTGAGCGCCGGCCGGCGCCGCCGGACGGCGTGGACGTGCTGACGCTTGACGACCCGGACGCCTTTGCCCCCCACCACCTGGTGCGGGCGCTTCGGCGGCGCGGGCTCGGCCGGATACTCGTCGAGGGCGGCGGGGTCACCGTGTCGCGCTTCCTGCACGCGGGGGCGCTGCACCGGCTCTACGTCACCGTGGCCCCGGTCCTGCTCGGCGACGGCATCCCCGGGCTGCGCTTCGACGGGACGACCGTCATGCGGGACGCGCTCCGCCCCCCGGTCCGCCGCGACACCCTCGGCGAGGACTCCCTCTTCGAACTCGACCTGTCGGCCCCGCAGCCGGCCGTACCACTGGACGGCCAGCACCACGACACCGGGGAGGCTCGCGGCGAAGGTGAGCACCCCGTAGACCATGGCCACGGTCAGCCCCTGGCTCGCGCCCAGGCCCGCGGCGCCGAAGGCCCAGGCGGTCACGCCCTCGCGGGGGCCCCAGCCGCCGACGTTCAGCGGCAGGGCCATGGCGATCAGGGCGAGCACCATCAGGGGCACCAGCTCGGTCAGCGGGGCGTCTGACCCCGCCACCCGCGCGGCCAGGACGAACGTCGTCAGATGCCCGGCCAGCACCACCACTGAGGAGATCACCACCCCCGGCCAGCTGCCCCGGGCCAGCAGCCCGCGGCGCGCCTCGAGGAGTGCGCCGCGGACCGAGCCCCGCCGCCGCCCGGCCACCGGCGCCGCGCGGCGGTGGCGCCGGACGGCCACCACCGCGAGGAGCGACAGGACGCCCACCGTGGCCAGTACCCATGCCGTGGCCGGCCCGCCGATCAGCCGGCCGGTGTGTTCCAGGACCAGGGAGGGGTGGGCCAGCAGGATCGCCACCCCCACCGCGATCAGCACCACCTGGCCCGCGACCCGCTCCAGCACCACCGCGCGCACGCCCCGGCCGACATCGCCCGCGTCCCGCCCGTGCCGCACCGCGCGGTGCACATCGCCGAGCACCCCGCCGGGCAGCGCGGCATTGAGGAACAGCGCGCGGTAGTAGTCGGCGACGGCCGGGCCCAGCGGCAGCCGGATCCGCAGCCCACGCGCCACCAGACACCAGCGCCAGGCTTGGAAGACCGTGGTGAGCAGGCCGAGGCCGACCGCCGCCAGCAGGGTGCGCCCGTCGACGGTGCGCAGGCCCTCGACGAAGGCGCCGGTACCCAGCCGCCACAGCACCACCCCGAGGATGGCGACGCCCGCGGCCGCCCCGAGCCGGGCCCGCAGCGCGCCGGTCACGCGGCCGCCCCCAGTGTGCGGGGCGCGGGCAGCGCCAGCAGATCGTGGTGGTGCACCACCACCCGCAGCGCGCCCGCCGCGGCCATCGCCAGCCGGCGGCGCAGATACGCCTCGGCGTGCGCGCCGAGCTCCGGCCGGTGGTCCACGGCCGCGCCCACCCAGCCCCGCAGCCACTCGGCCGTCAGCGCGGAGTGCTCGGCGCCCAGCACCCAGGGGCTGGCGTGGGTCCGTACCGTCGCGCCGTGCCGGGTGAACGCCTCGGAGGCCACCGCCATCGCGTCGGGGCCCACCAGACCGCCGCGCCGCTGATGGGCGTTGAACGCCTCGGTGATCTCCGCGTCCATCGGGTCGGCCGGGGTGAGCTCGACCCGCCCCACCACGGACAGCGCCAGCAGCGCCGGGCACTCCGCCTCGGCGCAGGCCGCGGCGATCCCGTCCACCTCCTCGGGGGTGAGCACGTCCAGCAGCGCGGACGCCGTCACCAGCGAGGCGCCGTCCAGCGTGCTCGCGGTCAGCCGGGAGAGGTCGCCGCGCGCCGTCGCGACGGTGATGCGGCTGCCGTCGGTGGCGGCCCGGGGCATCCGCACCGCCGCCCGGTCCAGCAGATCGGGGTCGCGGTCGTGCAGGATCCACAGCTGCGGGCCGCTCAGCCGGGGCGCCAGCCAGCGCCCCATGGAGCCGGTGCCGCAGCCCAGGTCGTGGATCACCAGCGGCGGGCCGGACAGCCGGGGGCCGAGCGCCTCGAGGAGTTCGGGGGAGCGGGCCGCCGCGTCGGCGGCCTCCCGCAGCTCCAGCCAGTCGGGTGTGTAACGCGGTACGTCGGTCGTCTTCACGCGGCCCTCCGCGGTTCGTGTCGGAGCTGTTCCAGCGCACCGGCCAGATTGCGGGTGGTGTTCTCCCACCCGGCCAGCGCGGTGCGCCGCTCGTGCGCGGCGGCGGTGAGCCGGCGCCGCGCACCGGGGTCGCCCAGCCAGCGGCGCAGCGCCGCGGTGAGCGCGTCGGGGTCGTCCGGGTCGACGAGGATGCCCGGCACCCTGCCGTCGGGTGCCTGCCCGACCGCCTCCGGAACCCCGCCGACGGCCGTGGCCAGCACCGGGATCCCCCGGGCCAGCGCCTCGGTCACCGCCATGCCGTAGGTCTCGGCGTACGAGGCGAGCACCATCGCGTCGGCGGAGGCGTAGCCGGCGTCCAGCTCGGCGCCGGTCCTCGGGCCGAGCAGATGCACCCGGTCGGCCACGCCCAGCTTCCCGACCAGCTTCCGGAGCCGGGCGGCGTACTCCGGGTCCTGCTCGAGGGAGCCCACGAGGTCGCAGCTCCAGGGCAGATCGTCGATCCGCGCGAGCGCCTCGACCAGCCGCAGCTGCCCCTTGCGCGGGGTCACCGAGGCCACGCACAGCAGCCGCGAGCCCTCGCCGCCCGAGGAGGCGAGCGGCGCGATGTCGGCGCCGGGCGCCGCCACATGGACCCGGTCCGGGACCAGCCCGTGCAGATCCACCAGCCGCCCGGCCGCCCAGGCGCTGGTGGCCACCACGGTCCGCACCGCGCGCAGCGTCCGGCCCTCCAGCGCCTTCAGATCCTCGGCCCGGCCGGGGGCCAGCCCGGTCTCGTCGCTCAGCGGCAGATGCACCAGCACCGACAGCCGCAGCCGCTGTGCCTGCGGAACGACGATGTACGGGAGCGCACAGGCCACCAGCCCGTCGAGCAGGACCAGCGTGCCGTCCGCCAGCGCGGTCAGGAGCCGGGCCAGCTCGGCGCGGGCGGCCGGGCCCGGCTGGGGCCAGTCGCCCGCGATGGCGTGCTCCTCGACCCGCCAGCCGGAGCCGGGCAGGTCCCGGCAGATCCGCCGGTCGTAGACGTTGCCGCCGCTCGGCGCGGCCGGATCGGCCACGCCGCCGGGCATCACGAAGTGCACCGTGCGCGGTGCGGCCCGGGTCATAGGCCACGCTCGTAACTCGCCCAGGCGACATGCGACTCATGCAGCGTGACGGCGATCCCGGACAGGCCCCGGGCGCCCTCGCCCAGCGCCCCCGAGCCCACCCGCTCGGCGAGGCGGTCGGCGATCACCTTGGCGAGGAACTCGGTGGAGGTGTTGATCCCCTTGAAATCGGGTTCGTCGTCGAGGTTGCGATAGCTGAGCGCGCCGCACACCTCCCCCAGCTCACGGGTGGCCAGGCCGATGTCGACGACGATGTTGTCGTCGTCCAGCTCGGCACGGCGGAAGGTGGCGTCCACGAGGAACGTCGCCCCGTGCAACCGCTGCGCGGGTCCGAAGACCTCGCCGCGAAAACTGTGAGCGATCATGATGTGATCGCGAACGGTGATGCTGAACAACGGATGACCCTCCAGATACGGCGCGTCGGGCCCTCGTCCGGGGCACGCCCTCTAGTACGGCCGTCGCGTTCCCCGTGTTCAGACGGATGACACGGCAGATTCCGCGTCGTAGCGAACCCGGTGGCACAGCCCCGGAATCTCGCCCGACGCGAGCCGCGGAAGCACCTCGGGAAGCTCCTCGAAACCGCATTCGCCGGTGACGAGGGCGTCGAAGGCGGGGTCGGCGAGCAGTTCGAGCGCCAGCGCCATCCGGTCGCCGTAGGAGCGGCGGGCGCCCCGGGCCGGGGACACCGTCCCCACCTGGCTGCTGCGCACCGTCAGCCGCCGGGAGTGGAACGCCTCGCCCAGCGGCAGGCCGATCCGCCGGTCCCCGTACCAGCTCAGCTCCAGTACGGTGCCCTCCGGGGCGAGGAGCTCCAGCGAGCGCGCGAGCCCCTGTTCGGTGGCGCTGGCGTGCACCACCAGATCGAGGTCGCCCGCCGCCTCCCCGGGGAGCGCGAAGTCCACCCCGAGCGCCCGCGCGACCTCCGCGCGCGCCGGGTCGGCGTCCACCAGCTGCACCCGTACGGCCGGGAACCGGGACAGCACCGCCGCGACGGAGGCACCCACCATCCCCGCCCCCACCACCGCGATCCGGTCGCCCAGCAGCGGCGCGGCGTCCCACGCGGCGTTCACCGCGGTCTCCACCGTCCCCGCCAGCACCGCGCGCGGCGCGGGCACGCCCTCCGGCACCGGGGTCACCGCGCTCGCCGGGACCACATAGCGGGTCTGATGCGGATACAGACTGAAGACGGTGCGCCCCCGCAGGGACGCCGGCCCCTCCTCGACCAGCCCCACATTGAGATAGCCGTACTTCACCGGCCCCGGGAACTCGCCGTCCTGGAACGGCGCGCGCATCGCGGAGTACTGGCTCTCCGGTACGCCACCGCGGAAGACCAGGGTCTCCGTACCGCGGCTCACCCCGGAGCACAGCGTGCGCACCACCACGTCCTCGGGACCGGGTTCGGCCAGGTCCACCTCCCGTATCTCGCCATGGCCGGGGGAGCGGAGCCAGAAGGCACGGGCGGTGCGCGTCATACGACGTTCTCCTGAGGGGCTGAACAATCGGACGGTGGCCCACGTACGGATGACCATGAAGCCGCGAACACGGTACGCGGCACCCATTCACTCCGCCACACAGCCCGGAGGGTGCACGGTGGCCCTGAACAATCCCTACAACACGACGCCGTTGCGGAACGAGACGGCGGTGGGCGCGGCCGCTCAGCTGCTGTTGCTCGTCCTGCTCGGCACGGCGATCGACCTCGGGCCCGCGGGCTGGCTGACCGGCCTGGCCTTCGCGGTCGCCACCTGGGCCGTGCTCACCCGCGCCCTGCAACGGTCCTGGCTCGCCTCCTTCGGCGCGGCCAACCGCGTCACCCTGGCGCGGGCCACGCTCGTCGGCGGGGTGACCGCGCTGGTCGCCGACTCCTTCGAGAGCCCGACGCCGGTCACCGCCCTGGTGGCGCTCACCGCGGTCGCGCTGATCCTCGACGCGGTCGACGGACAGGTCGCGCGCCGCACCGGCACCTCGTCCTCCCTGGGCGCGCGGTTCGACATGGAGGTCGACGCCGTCCTCATCCTGGTGCTCAGCATCTATGTGGCCACCCTCCTCGGCCCCTGGGTGCTGCTGATCGGCGCCATGCGCTACGCCTTCGTCGCCGCGGCAAGGGTGCTGCCCTGGCTGAACGGCCGGCTGCCCCCGAGCACGGCCCGCAAGACGGTGGCCGCGCTCCAGGGCGTCCTGCTGCTGGTCGTCGGCGCCGATGTGCTCCCGTATCCGGCGGCCTTCGGCGCCGCCCTGCTGGCCCTGACCCTGCTCAGCTGGTCCTTCGCCCGCGACATCAGGTGGCTGTGGCGCACCCGGGCCGACCGGGCGCAGTGAGCGCGGCGGCGCGCCGGGCGCACAGTGAGCGCCGGGCGCCGACGAGCCCGCCGCCCACCGCCACAGGGGCCCTGCTACCAGTGGAGGACCCCGCTACCAGGGCAGGGTGCCCTCGATGTCGAAGTAGCCTCCCGTCGGGCCGTCCGGGCCCACCGTCGCCATACGGACGATGATCTCGGCGCCCTGCTCGACGGTCTGGTGACCGGTGTGCCCGTTGAGGTCCGTCGCGGTGTAGCCGGGCTCCACGGCGTTGATCCGCATCTCCGGGAACGCCTTCGCGTACTGCACGGTGACCATGTTGACCGTGGCCTTCGACGCCGGATAGGCGACCCCCGGATAGGCGTGCATGGGGGTGCCCGGGGTGGAGACCCGGTCCAGTGAGGCCAGCCCGCTGCTGACATTGACCACGACCGGCGCGGCGGACCGCCGCAGCAGCGGCAGGAAGGCATGGGTCACCCGCACCACGCCGAAGACGTTCGTCTCGAACACCTCCTTCATCATGTCGGCGGTGACCTCGGCGGCGCCGATCACCCCGCCGTCCGGCATCCGCGCCTCGACACCGGCGTTGTTGATCAGTACATCCAGTCCGCCGTCGGCCTCGACCGTCTTCGCGGCGGCGGCCACGGACGCGTCATCGGTGACATCGAGGACGACCAGCCGCGCCCCCGCCCCCAGCCGCTCGGCGGCGCGACGCCCGCGCTCGGCGTCCCGGCTGCCCAGATAGACGGTGTGGCCCGCGGCGATCAGACGGCGGGCGGTCTCGAAGCCGAGACCCTTGTTCGCTCCGGTGATGAGTGTTGTCGTCATGCCCTCCAGGCTGCGTCCGGACCGGGGGAGCAGCCAGGTGCTCCGTCTTCCTGGGACCGCGGGTACCAGGCTCGCCCCCGGCCCGAGGTGCAGACTGGTGACCATGGCGACCACGGAGTTCGGACAGGCGGTACGGCGCTGGCGGGACCGGGTCCCACCGGAGGCCGCCGGGCTGCCGGCCGGCGGACAGCGGCGGGCGGCCGGGCTGCGCCGCGAGGAGCTGGCCCTGCTCGCCGGGATCTCCGTCGACTACGTCACCCGCCTCGAACAGGGCCGGGCCTCCCATCCCTCGACCCAGGTCGTGGAGGCCCTGGCCAGGGCGCTACGGCTGTCGGCGGCCGAGCGCGCCCACCTCTTCCGGCTGGCCGGGCTCGCCCCACCGGGCCCCGAGACGGTCCCCGCGTACATCACCCCGAGCGTCCAGCGACTGCTGGACCGGCTGACCGGAACGCCCGTCGCCGTGAGCGACGCGTCCTGGACGCTGCTCATGGCCAATCCGCCGTATGTGGCCCTGAGAGGCGATCCGTCCCGGTGGCGCGGCAACGAGCGCAACGGAGTCTGGCGCCACTTCGTCAGCGAGGACACCAGCTCCCGGCAGACACATGAGGCCCGGAACGAGTTCCAGGCCGCGCTGGTCGCCGACCTCCGTACGGCCGCCGCCCGCTACCCGGCCGACCAGCGGCTCCGGCGGCTGGTCGCGGAACTGCGCGCGAACAGCGAGCGGTTCGCCGAACTGTGGGACTCCGGCGCCGTCGGCCACCACGAGGCATCGCGCAAGACCATCGACCATCCACGGGTGGGCCCCCTGACGCTGGACTGCGACGTGCTCACCGTGGCGGGCAGCGATCTGCGCATCGTGGTCTACACCGCCGAGCCCGACACCGAGGACGCCGAACGCCTCGCCCTGCTCACGGTGCTGGGCACCCAGACGCTCACCGGCTAGGAGTGTCGTCCTACGGACCGTGCCGCCTACGGCGCGCTGTTCCCCTCCCCGCCCCTTCCCACAACTGGGGCTCCGCCCCAGCCCCCGGCCTGTGAGCTGACCGCGCCGACGGCTGGCTTGTCGACGCACTGGGGTCCAGGGGGGTGAACCCGGGGCTCGGCCCCGGACCCCGGCCGGCCGACCCGGATGTGCGCGGGCATCCGCCCGATCATCGACCGTACTGGCATGCCGACCGCGATCGGTCCGCCGGTGCGGGTGTGCACGGTGGCGACGGTCGGCTTGTCGACTCCTTGGGGTCCAGGGGCGGAGCCCTTGGTTACGGGAAGGGGCGGGGAGGGGAAAGACCCGCCGGACCCCCGTACCCCCGAATCTGGCGATGAGATTTTCATATTTGCGTAATTGGATCGCTGCGTTCCGTAAGATTTTAGGCTCATCCGATGCACGAACCGGCGTTGGCGCGCGCTATCTGAACAGAGGGCGCAACACGGCGCACTCGCGGGGCGTGTGGGGGCCACCCTCGTGCGACGAACAGAAGGACAGCGAAGTCCGGTGAATCTTCAAACCGTGGTGAACGTCGTCACCGCCGTACTCGTCACCCGGGTATTCGGCAGTGACGCCATCGCCCTCCTGCGCCGCGCGGCCGCGATGGGAGTCCGCGTCGGCGTATCGGAACTGCATCGCAACCATCAGGAGGGAGGGGAGCGGTGACCAACGACTTCCCGCGCTCGCGCGAGATCACCTCGATGACCGCCGGACTCCCCGCGGACTTCCGTGCCTTCCACCAACTCCACCGGAAGGCGTACATCGACCGGGCCATGGTCTACCTCGGCAACCACGCGGACGCCGAAGAGGCCGTCGACGCCGCCTTCGAACAACTCCTGCGCTGTTGGCCCAAGGTGCTGACCATGGAGAACCCGGCCGCCTACGCCTGGAAGGTCATGAAGAACCGGGTCATCGACCTCGCCAGGGCCCGCAACCGGGGCCCCGCCCTCCTGGACAACGCGACCTTCGAGACCGCGATCCTCAAGAACGCGGTCGACCCGATCGCCGCCCTGGAGGAGAGCCTGAACCTCTATCAGGCGATCAAGAAACTCCCCGAACGCCAGCAGGACGTGGTCATCCTGCTCCACTGCCGCGGCTACAGCGTCGCCGAGACCGCCACCCACCTCGGCATCACCGAGGCCGGTGTCCGCTCGACCGCCCGCTACGCCCGCCGCCGTCTGCAACAACTCCTGGCCAAGGACAACCGATGACCTCACCCATTGACCGCATCCTCGCGCGGGCCCTGCTCAATCCCACCCCTCCCATCGACTTCGAGGCCGCCGAGGCCCGGCTCGCCGCCCGCCACGCCCACCCCGGCGGCGCCCCGCCCCAGGAGCGCCCCCCGCAACAGGACCGGCGGACCGCCGCGGTCGCCGGAGCCGCGGCGCCGGGCGCGGACGAGCGGATGGCGCAGGATCTGCACACCCTGTGCGAGGCGATCATCGCCCGGCCCGACGCCCTGACCCAGCTGCGGGACTTCCTCACCCGCCGCATCCTCGAACCGCCCGGCTCCCGGGTCCTGGGATGCGTGCTCCAACTGGCCGGGCATGAGGACCACGCCCAGTTCTGGTGGCAGTTCGCCGCCGGGGCGGGCGACCCCGCCGCCGCGTACTGCCTCTACCTCCACCACATGGCGCTGGGCGAGGACGGCCAGGCGCACGCATGGCTCGAGTGGTGGCACGAGCAGGCGGGCAACGACATCCCGCCGGTCACCGACACCGTGGAGGACTGGACCGCCACCGACCATGAGATGGCCGCCGCCCTCCGCATCCTGCACGGCCTGAAGCGGGGACAGGAGGTCCCGCCCGCCACCAGGGCGGTCATCCACTACGTCGCCGAGGCCGTCGACTTCACCGACGACCCCGATATCGACCTCCCGCTGCCGGAGCCGGGGTTCGCCGACCGCATCGAGGATCTCACCACCACCAAGACCACCAAGGCCACCAAGACCACCACGGGCGCCGCGCGGCCGCCCGACCGGGCCGTGCTGCCGGAGCGGCCGCGCAGCGGTTCCCCCGCATAGCGGTTCCCCGTCCAGCGGCACGAAGAGCCGACGGCCGGAGAATGTGTCCGGCCGCCGACTCCCGTTCCCCAAGGCCGCGGTCGCGGAACTCCTCGGAAGGCCGCGTAACTCCTCGGCGCGCGAACCTCAGCGCTGGGCCACCAGATCCTCGAGCGCGACGTTCAGTTCGAGGACGTTCACCCGCGGCTCGCCGATGAAACCGGCCGTGCGGCCCTCGGTCTTGTCCTTGACCAGCGTCTCCACCTGGCCGACGGACAGCCCGTTCCGCTCCGCGACCCGATGGACCTGGATCTTCGCGTACCGCGGGGAGATGTCCGGGTCCAGACCGGAGCCGGAGGACGTCACCGCCTCTGCGGGGACCTGGGACGGCTTGACGGTGTAGCCGGGCACCGAGTTGTTCCTGACGACCGCGGCCTTGGCGTCCCGGACCTGCTGGAGGAGGTCCCCGCTGTCGGCGGAGAGGTTGGTGGCTCCGGACAGCAGCAGCTTGTACCGGGTGTTGACACTGTTGCTGCCGAGCCCGTTCGCCGGACGTCCCTGGAACCACTTCAGATCGGGTTCCGGGGTCTCCTGACCCTTCTTCAGCGGCAGGTCGTACGACTGCCCGATCAGCGAGGAGCCGACGACCTCGCCGTGTGCCGTGATCTCGGAGCCGTTCGCCTTGTCGTGGAACAGCCCCTGGGCGACGCCGGTGACCAGCAGCGGGTAGATGACGCCCGTGACCAGGGTCAGCATCAGCAGGGCGCGCAGCCCGGCGCCGAACAGCCGGACGGTGTTCGTGACGGAGTGGTTCATGGCGATCAGCCGATCCCGGGGATGAGGGAGATGAGGATGTCGATGATCTTGATGCCGACGAAGGGCGCGATCAGGCCGCCGAGACCGTAGATCCCGAGGTTGCGCCGCAGCATCCGGTCCGCGCTCATCGGCCGGTAGCGCACGCCCCGCAGGGCGAGCGGCACCAGTGTGATGATGATCAGCGCGTTGAAGATGACCGCGGACAGGATCGCCGAGTCCGGCGAGGACAACCGCATGATGTTCAGCTTGTCCAGGCCCGGGTAGACCGCCGCGAAGAGCGCCGGGATGATCGCGAAGTACTTCGCGACGTCATTGGCGATGGAGAAGGTGGTCAACGCGCCCCGGGTGATCAGCAACTGCTTGCCGATCTCCACGATCTCGATCAGCTTGGTCGGATTGGAGTCGAGGTCGACCATGTTGCCGGCCTCCTTGGCGGCCGACGTACCGGTGTTCATCGCCACCCCGACGTCCGCCTGCGCCAGCGCCGGGGCGTCGTTGGTGCCGTCCCCGGTCATCGCGACCAGCTTGCCGCCCGCCTGCTCCCGTTTGATCAGGGCCATCTTGTCCTCGGGAGTGGCCTCGGCGAGGAAGTCGTCGACGCCCGCCTCCTCCGCTATCGCCTTGGCCGTCAGCGGATTGTCACCCGTGATCATGACGGTCTTGATGCCCATGCGGCGCAGCTCGTCGAACCGTTCCCGCATGCCCTCCTTGACCACGTCCTTGAGGTGGATGACGCCCAGGACCCGGGCCCCGTCGGCGTCGTGCACCGCCACCAGCAGCGGGGTGCCACCGGCCGCGGAGATCCGGTGGACGATCCGGTCAGCGTCAGCGTCAGCGTCCGCCTCCGCGACCGCGTCCTGGGCGTCCGTGCCGCTCCGCTCCCGGACCCAGGCGATGACCGAACCGGCCGCCCCCTTGCGGATCTTCCGCTCGCCGACGTCCACACCCGACATCCGGGTCTGCGCGGTGAACTCGATCCACTCGGCCCCCACCAACTCGCCCTGGTGGCGCTCGCGCAGCCCGTACGCCTCCTTCGCCAGGACGACGACGGACCGGCCCTCGGGGGTCTCGTCGGCCAGCGAGGACAGCTGGGCGGCGTCCGCCACCTCGGCCTCGGTGGTGCCGGGCACCGGCACGAACTCCGCCGCCCGCCGGTTGCCCAGGGTGATGGTGCCGGTCTTGTCGAGCAGCAGCGTGGAGACGTCACCGGCGGCCTCGACCGCCCGGCCCGACATCGCCAGCACATTGCGCTGCACCAGCCGGTCCATGCCCGCGATGCCGATCGCCGACAGCAGGGCGCCGATCGTCGTCGGGATCAGACAGACCAGCAGCGCCACGAGCACCACCATCGTCAGATGCGTGCCCGCGTAATCCGCGAACGGCGGCAGCGTGGCGCAGGCGAGCAGGAACGCGATGGTCAGCGAGGCGAGCAGGATGTTCAGCGCGATCTCGTTGGGCGTCTTCTGCCGTGCGGCGCCCTCCACCAGGTTGATCATCCGGTCGATGAAGGTCTCGCCGGGCTTGGTGGTGATCCTGATGACGATGCGGTCGGACAGCACCTTCGTCCCGCCGGTCACGGCCGAGCGGTCGCCACCGGACTCCCGGATGACCGGCGCCGACTCGCCGGTGATCGCCGACTCGTCGACCGAGGCGACGCCCTCCACGACATCGCCGTCGCCGGGGATGACATCGCCGGCCTCGCAGACCACCAGGTCACCGATGGTCAGCCCGGTACCGGGGATCCGCTCCTCCGAGCCGTCCCCCAGCAGCCGTCGCGCGACGGTGTCGGTCTTGGCCTTGCGCAGGGTGTCGGCCTGCGCCTTGCCACGGCCCTCGGCGACCGCCTCCGCCAGATTGGCGAAGATCACGGTCAGCCACAGCCAGGCGCTGATCGCCCAGCCGAACCAGTCGCCCGGGTCCTGACACGAGAACGCGGTGGTCAGTACGGACCCGACCAGTACGACGAACATGACGGGCGACTTCACCATCACCCGCGGATCCAGCTTGCGGAAGGCGTCCGGCAGCGACCGCAGCAGCTGCTCGGGGTCGAAGAGACCCGCGCCGACACGGTCCTCGGCCGGGGTGTGCCCGGTGGGAACGCCGCTGTGCGGCGCCCTGGTCGGAGTGGCAGTGGACATGGAGTCCTCGTGGTTTCCTATGCGGTTGGTCATCACGCCAGCCCCTCGGCCAGCGGCCCCAGCGCCAGCGCCGGGAAGTACGTCAGACCGGTGATGATCAGGATCGCGCCCACCAGCAACCCGGTGAACAGGGGCTTCTCGGTGCGCAGAGTGCCCGCGGTGGCCGGGACCGGCCGCTGCCCGGCGAGCGAGCCCGCGAGCGCCAGCACGAAGACCATGGGCACGAAGCGGCCGAACAGCATCGCGAGCCCGGTCGTGGTGTTGTACCAGTCGGTGTTCGCGTTCAGGCCCGCGAAGGCCGAGCCGTTGTTGTTCGAGGCGGAGGTGAAGGCGTACAGCACCTCGGAGAAGCCGTGCGCACCGGAGCCCCGCATCGAGTCCGGCGGCGTCGGCAGGGCCATGGAGGCGGCGGTGAAGATCAGCACCAGCGCCGGGGTGACCAGGATGTAGCAGGCCGCCAGCTTGATCTCGCGGGAACCGATCTTCTTGCCCAGGTACTCGGGCGTACGGCCGACCATCAGCCCGGCGATGAACACCGCGATGATGGCCATGATCAGCATCCCGTAGAGCCCGGAGCCCACACCGCCGGGCGCGATCTCGCCCAGCATCATGCCGAGCATGGTGATGCCGCCGCCCAGGCCGGTGAAGGAGGAGTGGAAGGAGTCCACCGCCCCGGTCGAGGTGAGCGTGGTCGACACCCCGAAGAGCGCCGAGGCGCCCACCCCGAAGCGGGTCTCCTTGCCCTCCATCGCACCACCGGCGGCCTGCAGCGCCGGGCCGTGGTGGGCGAACTCGGTCCACATCAGCAGGGCGACGAAGCCGACCCAGATGGTGACCATGGTCGCCAGGATCGCGTAGCCCTGCTTGACCGAGCCGACCATGACGCCGAAGGTGCGGGTCAGCGCCAGCGGGATGACCAGGATCAGGAAGATCTCGAAGAGGTTGGTGAACGGGGTCGGGTTCTCGAACGGGTGGGCGCTGTTGGCGTTGAAGTACCCGCCACCGTTGGTGCCCAGCTCCTTGATGGCCTCCTGCGAGGCCACGGCCCCGCCGTTCCACTGCTGCGAGCCGCCCATGAACTGGCCGACCTCGTGAATGCCGGAGAAGTTCTGGATCGCCCCGCAGGCGACCAGCACCACAGCGGCGACCGCCGCCACCGGCACCAGGACGCGGACCGTGCCGCGCACCAGATCGGCCCAGAAGTTCCCGAGCTCACCGGTGCGCGAGCGCGCGAAGCCGCGCACCAGCGCCACCGCGACGGCGATGCCCACCGCCGCCGACACGAAGTTCTGCACGGCCAGCCCGGCGGTCTGCACGACGTGGCCCATGGCCTGCTCGCCGGCGTACGACTGCCAGTTGGTGTTCGTCACGAAGGACGCGGCCGTGTCGAACGCCTGCGCGGGCTCGATCGAGGAGAACCCCAGCGAACCGGGCAGGCTGCCCTGGAGCCGCTGCAGCAGATAGAGGAAGAGCACCCCGGCCGCCGAGAAGGCCAGCACCCCGCGCAGATACGCGGTCCAGCGCATCTCGGTGTCGGGGTTGGCACCGATGCCCTTGTAGATCCACTTCTCCACCCGCAGATGCCTGTCGGAGGAGTAGACCCTGGCCATGTAGTTGCCGAGGGGGACGTAGGCGAGCGCGAGCGCCCCCATGAGGGCGAGCAGCTGTAGCACGCCGGAGAGTACGGGACTCATGCTTGTTCTCAGAACCTCTCCGGGAAGATCAGGGCGAGGACGAGATAGCCCAGCAGGGCGACGGCCACGATCAGGCCGACGACGTTTTCGACGGTCACAGCTTCGTCACCCCTTTGGCGACAAAGGCCACCAGCGCGAACACCGCGATCGTGGCGATAACGAAGGCCACATCGGCCATCGCGAGCTCCTGGAGAAGAGGTCGGGGGAGATCCGCGAACAGCGGATCGAATGGACAACGCAAGAAGGAAACCCCGCCCCATGGCCGGATCCGACCGTCGTTGACGGGTCCCATACGGCGATCAGCACGCCTTTGACGCGGCTCTTACGGGCACTGCGGCGAGGGCTGGCCGGAACCGATCGTTCTGCCGCCGAGGGGTGGCGCGAGGCGCCGCGGGGCGGCACGGGCGGCGCGGAAGCCGGGGGAAGAAGGAGCCGAAACGACGAACACCCGCGCCCGGCGGAAAGCCGGAGGCGGGTGTCGATGTGTGCGTGGTGTCCGAGGGGGGACTTGAACCCCCACGCCCGATAAAGGGCACTAGCACCTCAAGCTAGCGCGTCTGCCATTCCGCCACCCGGACCAGGTGTCTGCCGGTCGGCCCGTGGCCGCTCCGACATGGAAAACCATAGCAAACATCGGGACGTGCTCGATCACGGCCGGTCGTGCCCGCGGGGCCGCCGAGTGGGCGGGCTGTGTGACGGGGGCATGACGGTGGTATTGCCGCCTTGGGCTGGGCGGGCGAGCGGAGGAGTATGGGCGGGTGACCCCCTGCCGCGGGGTCCGTGGCTGGGCGTTCCGCGGCAGTGCAACGACGAGGAGGCATCGTGAGTGAGTCGCTTTCGGGCGCGACGACGACCGGGACGGTCAAGGGTGAGGACGAGGTGGTCGACCTCTGCCGTGACCTGATCCGGATCGACACCAGTAACTATGGCGACCACTCCGGCCCCGGTGAGCGCGCGGCCGCCGAGTACGTCGCCGAGAAGCTGGCCGAGGTGGGGCTCGAGCCCAAGATCTTCGAGTCGCACAAGGGCAGGGCGTCGACCGTGGCACGGATCGAAGGGGAGGATCCGTCCCGTCCCGCGCTGCTGATCCACGGCCACACCGACGTCGTACCGGCCAACGCCGAGGACTGGACCCACCACCCGTTCTCCGGCGAGATCGTGGACGACTGCGTCTGGGGCCGGGGCGCGGTGGACATGAAGGACATGGACGCGATGACGCTCGCGGTCGTCCGGGAGCGGCTGCGCAGCGGCCGCAAGCCCCCGCGCGACATCGTGCTGGCCTTCCTCGCCGATGAGGAGGCGGGCGGGGTCTACGGGGCCAAGCACCTGGTCAACAACCACCCCGACCTCTTCGAGGGCGTGACGGAGGCGATCGGCGAGGTCGGCGGCTTCTCCTTCACCGTCAACGAGCAGTTGCGGCTCTATCTGATCGAGACCGCGCAGAAGGGCATGCACTGGATGCGGCTCACGGTGGACGGCACCGCGGGTCACGGCTCGATGACCAACAACGACAACGCCATCACCGAGCTGACCGAGGCGGTCGGGCGGCTCGGGCGGCACAAGTTCCCGGTGCGGGTCACCAAGACCGTACGGTCCTTCCTGGACGAGCTGTCCGACGCGCTCGGCACCCCGCTCGACCCGGAGAACATGGACGAGACGCTCGCCAAGCTGGGCGGCATCGCGAAGATCATCGGGGCCACGCTCCAGAACACCGCCGCCCCGACCATGCTCGGCGCCGGCTACAAGGTGAACGTCATTCCGGGGCAGGCCACGGCGCATGTGGACGGGCGCTTCCTGCCGGGGTACGAGGACGAGTTCCTGGCCGACCTCGACCGCATCCTCGGCCCGCGGGTCAAGCGGGAGGACGTGCACGCGGACAAGGCGCTGGAGACCACCTTCGACGGGGCGCTGGTGGAGGCCATGCAGTCGGCGCTGAAGGCCGAGGACCCGATCGCCCGCGCCGTGCCGTACTGCCTCTCGGGCGGTACGGACGCGAAGTCCTTCGACGACCTCGGCATCCGCTGCTTCGGCTTCGCGCCGCTGCGGCTGCCGCCGGAGCTGGACTTCGCCGGGATGTTCCACGGGGTCGACGAGCGGGTGCCGGTGGACGGGCTGAAGTTCGGTGTGCGGGTGCTGGACCGGTTCCTGGACGCCTGCTGAGGGCGTACTGAGGGGGCTGTCGGGCCCGCTGAGAGGCTGACACGATCGGCCTAATCGATCACACATACCGAAGGGACCAAAAAGGGTGAATGGTGTCGTAGCTTGATAGCTTGATTGCTCCCTCCTCGTTACATGGTGTGTGCGGCCCGTAACCGGGCCGCGATGCCGACAAGGGGGTGGTGCTGTGCCCCGCCTTCGGCAACTACCGCATCGATCACGTGACATCGGGTCACGGTCCACCGGGGTGTGATCCCGGGCGGTTTCGGAGTGTGCGTGCTCCGGGGCCGCTCGGGGATGGGGGTGCGGGCGAGATCGCCCGCGCGCGCTCCGTCCGGGACGGAAGGCTAGGGGAGCAGACAGTTATGCGACAGGTTGCGAAAAAGGGCCTGATCACCGTAGCCGCGGCCAGCGGCGTTCTCGCCGTGACCGGCGGCTATGCCCACGCGGCGGGGTCGGGCGCCGACGGTGGCGCCGCGTACTCGCCGGGCGTCGTCTCGGGCAACAACATCCAGGTCCCGGTGCATGTGCCGGTGAACCTGTGCGGAAACACGGTGAGCGTCGTCGGTGTCTTCAACGGCGCCGAGTGCGGCAACCGGTCCGGCGGTGGCTCGGGCGGCTCGTCCGGGGGTGGCGGCTCGCAGTCCGGCGGCTCGCAGGCGCAGGGCGGCAGCAGCGGCTCGTCGGGCATCGGTTCCGGCAACAACATCCAGGCCCCGATCGGCGTTCCGGTCAATGTGTGCGGGAACAACGTCAGCGCGGTCGGGTTCGGGAACAGCGGCGACGGCGGCGACTGCGGGGAGACGGTGCCGGCGGTGCCGGAGAACCCGGGGCAGCCGGAGGAGCCCGGCAACCCGGGGAATCCGGGCAACCCGGGAAACCCCGGGAACCCTGGCAATCCGGGGAACCCCGGGAACCCTGGCAATCCGGGGAACCCCGGGAATCCTGGGAACCCGGGTAACCCTGGCAACCCCGGCAACCCGGGGAACCCCGGAAACCCGGGCCAGCCTGGGAACCCGGGCAACCCCGGCAACCCGAGCAACCCGGGGGGTTCGAACCCCGGTGGTGGCTCGGAGCAGCCCGGGGACTCCTCGCAGGGCCACCAGGCCGAGCACACGGGAGTCCACGGCCTCGACCCGTCCGCGAACCTCGGCAGCAAGGAGCAGCTCGCGCACACTGGCGCGGGCCCCGTCGAGCTGGCCATTCCGGCCGCCGCGGGCCTGCTGCTCGCGGGCACGGTGCTCTACCGCCGGGCCCGCGCCGCACAGCGCTGATCACACCTCGCGCTGATGGGCGCTGACCGGTGCCGGACGGTGGCCGCACCGCACCACTCACCGTGCACCGCACCTCACACGCCACGCATCACACACCGGATCCCATACGCCGGGTGACGGTGGCATCACTCCGGGCGGGCCCCCCGCGGTCGGCGGGGCCCGCCCGGTCATGTCCCGGGCCCGCTACCAGGTCGCCCTGAGCTGGCGGATGATCCGGCGCCGCAATCGCACTCTGCGGCTGCCGTCGGGGTTGAGTCTCAAGCGATCCAACTCCCAGTGTCCGTACTCAGCATGGTCGGTGAGCAGGCGGGTAGTGGCCTTGCGGGAAACGCCGCGCGGCACATACACATCACAGAATTCGTATTCCGGCATCGCATCTATTGTGCGGGAACTGCCCTGCTACGGATAGCGTCTGCACTATGTCTGATGCTGCGCAGCCATCCGCTGCCGAGGTACGTGCCGCCGCCGAAGCGGTGAAAGCCGCACTGGATCGTCACCTCGACGCTGTCGAACGTCGGTCGGGGGAAGGCGATCCGGCCGTCTACGCCGCGTTCAACGAACTGGCCGCGGCAGCCGAGGTCTACGACGAGCTGCTCTATGACGCCTACGACGAGGTGACGCCCTTCGAGATCCCCGGTGACGACCGTCTCCCCGCCTACACCGGGCCGGAGGAGCCGAGCGCGCTGAGCGTGCTGATCCGCAGGGACTACGTCGTCGCCGAACCGCAGCGACTGCTCTCGCAGGCGCAGCGGATCGCCGACCTGGATCCGGACATCGACACGGGGAACGACAAGCAGAGCGGCGGGGCGGCCGCCGGGGAGAGCGTGCACACCGCCCTGGGGGTGGTCTTCGGCGAGTTCGAGCCGGACGAGATCGCCTCCCGGCACAAGGAGTTCGGCCTGGAGGAGGGCGACTCCACGCTCTGGGTGGTGGCGGCCGAGGAGCCCCCGGAGCCGGGGGAGTGGCTCTCCGCCCCCTTCGACCAGGCGGATCCGCATATGGTCGTGTGCCGCTTCGACATGAGCTCGGTCTTCGACGAAGAGCTCGAGGACGACGAGGAGCTCGAGGACGAGGACGAGGACGAGGATGACCTGGAGGTCCTGGAGCCGGGCAGCTGAGGTCTGGGGTTCCGGGCCGCCCGGCCCGGGGCCGTTTGCCTTCGGATTGCTCGGTTCCGGGCGGCTCGGGCCCGGCGGTGGCTTCGGGCCGCCCGGAACCGGGTCACTCGGCTCCGTAGTACCCCGGCCCCGGATCGCTTGGTCGTGAGGCCGCGCGATCCGGGGCCGGGGGCGTGCTGGAGGCTTGTCGCGGGGTGGGGCGGGGTGGGGGGGGGGGGGGGGGGGGGGGGCCCGGCCCGGTCCCGTGGTCAGCCGGTGGGCGCGGGTGGGACCTGGGCCTGGAGGAGGGCGCGCAGGCGGGTGGTGCGGTCCTTGAAGGGGATTTCCGCCACCGCTCGCGGCAGCGCCGCATCCGCGCCGTGCACCACCGAGAGATGGCGCTCACCACGGCCGAAGGCCGTATAGACCCAGGCCCGGGTCAGCCCCGCTGCGGCGTCGCCCGGCAGCACCACCACGGCCGCGGGCCAGCGCGCCCCCGCCGCCTGGTGCGCGGTGAGGGCCCAGCCGTGCCGCACCAGCTCGCCGACCTCCTCGCGCACCACCACGACCGGCGTGCCGGCGCAGTCCAGACGCAGCCCCTCGGCGTCCGCCGAGACCACGGTGCCCTGCACCGTACGGCCCGGGGCCGGGGTGTACGCCACGCGGTCGCCCGGGTCGAAGCCGCCGAACCGGCCGGGGCCGGGGTTGAGGCGGTCCTTCAGGGCCGCGTTGAGCGCGCGGGTGCCGGCCGCGCCGCCGTGGCCCGGGGTGATCACCTGGGTCTGCTCCGGCGGGACGCCGATCGCGCGGGGCACCGAGTCGGCGACGAGCTGCACGGTGCGGTGCACCGCCTCGCCCGCGTCCCGCACGGGCACGATCACGACCTCCTTGCCGGGCGCCTCCACCTGGCTGAGCTCGCCGATCCCGATGCCCGAGACCAGCTCGCCGATGGGGCCCGGGTCGGGGGTGCGGGAGACGACCTGCGGGCAGCGGCGGGCCGCCACCAGGTCCGCGAAGACCCGGCCGGGACCGGCCGACCACAGCACCCCCGGATCCCCGCTCAGCACCAGACGGGCGCCGTCCGGCAGCGACTCGACCAGCATCGCGGCCGTTTCCACATCGAGCTGCGGGGCGTCCAGCACGGCGAGCAGATCGAGCGCCAGCGCGCCCTCCTCGTCGCGTCCGGGGCCCTCGGCGCCGGCCAGCAGCCCGGCGACCGTGACGGCCGCCGAGGCGGCCTCCGGGGCCTCGTCCGGGTCTGCCTCCGGGCCCGCCTCCGGGCCGGTGCCCGGGGCCTCGCTGAGTGCGGCGGCCAGCCGCCGCCTGCCGTCCTCGGTGTGCGCGGCGGCGTAGGCCCGCAGGCCCATCGCACGGGCGGCGGCGACCAGTGCCGCCGGTTCGGCGCGCGCCGCCTCACCACCGCTGTGGGAGACCAGGCCGTGGGCCGCGACGGTACGGATGAGCTCCGCGGCGGAGGCGGACGGCGCGGCGGCGGCCGCGCCCTCCCACTCGGCGTCCCCCACGGGCGCCTCGCCGTCCTGTACGGGGGCGAAGGTGCTCGCCAGCCGGGCGAGCCCGTCGGCCAGGCTCTCCTCCGCCAGGGCATAGCGGTCCAGCCCCAGCAGCACCCGCACCGGCTGCTCGGCGTCCTCGTCCTCGGCCGCCCGGGGACGGGCGCCCGCCGGGGCGTCGAGCGCGTCCTGGAAGACCAGCACCGCGCCCTCCGCGATCGCGGTGCGCAGCGCCTCGTCCGGGTCCGGCACGGACGCCTTGGCGAGCGCGTCGCGCAGCGCGGACGACTCCAGCGCGGTGTGCCCCTCGAGGGCGGCGCGCTCCAGCAGCCAGCCGGTGAGCGCCAGCGCACGGCGCTCGTCGCCGGGCTCGCAGGCCGGGCCGAGGAGGGAGCGGGCGAAGCCGTCCGCCTGGTCGGGGCGTACGCCGGGCACGGCCAGCAGCTGCCAGGGGTCCTCGCGCAGCGCCTCGGCGGCGTGCTCCCCGAGCGTTTCGGCGACCTTCCCGGCCAGGGTCTCGGGGGCCCCGCCCGCCACGAGCACCTCCCGGACGTCGCCGCTGCCGGGGATCTCGCCCCCCGGTCCACGCGCCGGACGGGCCGCCGACGGCCGTACGGGAGCGGGCGCGGCGGCGGGCGCCGCCGCACGGGCCCGCTCACGGGGGGCCGCGGGGGCGGCGGGCGCCGCCGGACGCGCCGCCGGGGCGTCGTTGAAGAACGACGCCGCCGACCGCTCACCGCTCTCCACGGCCCGCACGGCAGCGGCCAACGCCTCAGCCGCCGCCGACCGCCCTCCCTTGCCCGCACCGCCGGAGGTCTCCGCGGCCTCGCGCGACTTGTCCTCCCCGCCGGGAGTCCCCGCCTCGTCGGCCGCGCCCCGTCCGGGGGATTCCGCGGCTCCGGCGGCCGCGACCGTCCCCGCGTCGTTCCGGTCCGCCCCCGCGGGGGCGGACGTGGCGGCGGGCTCGCTGCGGTCGTCCGGGGCGTGGCCCGGGGCCGTCCCGGTAGCGGGGTCGCCCGGGGCACCCGGCGCACGGGCCCCAGCGCTTTCCGGCCCCGCCGGCGAGTCGGCCTCCTCGGGCGCGGGTGTGGCGTCGCCGGCGAGGCGGTCGGTACTCACAGCGTGCTCCAGTCCTGATCGGGATAGCGGTGCACGGGCGCCGACACATCGTCGAGCGCCTGGCAGATCTCGTCCGGAAGACTAAGGGTCTCCGCCGACAACGCCGCCCTCAGCTGCTGGGCGTTGCGCGCGCCGACGATCGGGGCGGTGACGCCCGGGCGGTCGCGGACCCAGGCCAGGGCCACGTTGAGCGCGGTGGTCGCCAGGCCGTCGGCGGCTATGGCGACCGCTTCGACGATGCGGCTCGCCTCCTCGTCCAGATACGGCTCGACGAACGCCGCGAGCTCGGAGGCGCCGCGCGAGTCGGCGGGCGTCGTATGGCGGTACTTGCCGGTGAGCACACCGCGGCCGAGCGGCGAGGACGGCAGCAGCCCGACGCCCAGGTCGAGCGCGGCGGGCAGCACCTCGCGCTCCACACCGCGCTGGAGCAGCGAATACTCCATCTGGGTGCTGGCCAGCCGGGTGTGCGCGCCCGAGGAGGCCAGCTGCCAGGTGGCGGCCTTCGCGAGCTGCCAGCCGCTGAAGTTGGACACCCCCACATAGCGGGCCCGCCCGCTGCTCACCGCGATGTCGAGCGCTTGAAGGGTCTCCTCGAGCGGGGTGAACGGGTCGAAGGCGTGCACCTGCCACAGGTCGACATAGTCCGTGCCCAGCCGCTCCAGCGAGGCGTCCAGCGCGGCCAGCAGATTGCCGCGCGAGGCGTCGAAGCGGCGGTCGGGGTCGGGAACGCTGCCCGCCTTGGTCGCGATCTGGAGATCGCGCCGGGGCAGTAACCCCTCCAGCAACTGCCCCAGGAGGTATTCGGCGCCGCCGTCCGCGTACACATCCGCGGTGTCGACGAGCGTCCCGCCCGCTTCCCAGAACGCCTTGAGCTGATCCGCGGCGTCGTGTTCGTCGGTGTCCCGCCCCCAAGTGAGCGTGCCGAGCCCGAGCCGGGAGACGCGCAGGCCCGTGCGGCCGAGGTGCCTTAGCTCCATGAACGTCGAGATTACTGGCCGCAAAGCGCCACGTGGCAGCCTGTGGATAACCCGCCCCTGACGTATCAGGGCCATGCGCGCTAGAGTCCCCGGAGCAGCGACGTTACTGATCAGTAAGGGGTGCGGTATGAGGCTCGGCATCAACCTCGGCTACTGGGGCGCCGGAATGGACGCGGACAACCTCGCGGTCGCCCGCGAGGCCGACAAACTCGGCTATTCCGTCTGCTGGGCGGCGGAAGCCTACGGTTCGGACGCCGCCACGGTGCTCGCGTGGGTCGCCGCGCAGACCGAGCGCATCGACGTCGGCTCCGCCATCTTCCAGATCCCGGCCCGCACGCCCGCCATGACGGCGATGACCGCCGCCACCCTGGACACCCTCTCCGGCGGCCGTTTCCGCCTCGGGCTCGGCGTCTCGGGGCCCCAGGTGTCCGAGGGCTGGTACGGGGTGCGGTTCGACAAGCCGCTCGCCCGCACCCGCGAGTACGTGGAGATCATCCGCAAGGCGATGTCGCGTGAGCGGCTGACCCACGAGGGCCGGAACTGGACCCTGCCGCTGCCGGACGGCCCCGGCAAGCCCCTCAAGCTCACCGTGCACCCGGTGCGGGAGTACATCCCGCTGTACATCGCGGCCATCGGCCCGAAGAACCTGGAGCAGACCGGCGAGATCGCCGACGGCGCCCTGGTCCTGTTCTACGATCCCGAGCACGCCGAGGAGACCACCCTCAGCTCGCTGCGCGCGGGCCGCGAGAAGGCGGGCAAGGACCTCGAGGGGTTCGACGTGGTGCCCACCGTCCCGATGGCCCTCGGCGACGACGTCCGTGGCCTCGCCGACCAGTTCCGCCCGTACACCGCGCTCTACGTGGGCGGTATGGGCAGCGCCAAGCAGAACTTCTACAACAAGCTGGCGCAGCGCATGGGGTACGAGAAGGAGGCCGCCGAGATCCAGGAGAAGTACCTCTCCGGTGACAAGGAGGGCGCCGCCGCTGCCGTCCCCCACGAGCTGATCGACTCCACCGCGCTGCTCGGCCCCGTCGAGCGCATCGCCGACCGCATGCAGGCGTACGCGGGCGCCGGGGTCACCACCCTGTCGCTCACGCCCGCGGGCTTCACGCTGGAGGAGCGGCTGGCCGGGCTGCGGGCGGGCGTCGAGGCCCTGGAGCGGGCCGGGCTCGCGTAACGCGCGAAACGCGATGTGTCGGCCCGGCGCCACGCGCACGTGCCGGCCCGGCGCCACGCGCACGGTGTCGGCCCGGCGCCGAGCCGGGAGAGTCTGGAAAGTTCTGCGGCCGTGGTGGGGGCTCGGGGGTCTTCCCCGCCACGGCCGTCATCCAGCACAACGCCTCCGCCGCCCAGGGGTTACGCGGACGCGGCGTACGGAGGGGTCCCCCCGTTCGGCCGAGCCGGGTGCCCCAGCTGTTGCAGCCGCCCCCACCGGGCCGTTGACTTTTTCTGCGCACGGCGGCTTCTGCGCACGGCGGCGCATGACCAGCGCACGGAGGTGGCGGCGATGCTCTCGGCGAAAAGCGTGTTCCAGGAGATCCTCGACAACGACGAGTCGTTCCGGCTCTTCTGCTCCGTCGCGGCCAGCGGGGAGGCCCAGGGAGGCTGGGAGAACGGCCGGATCGCCGCCCTGGTGCCCGGGAGCCGCCGCGACCTCGCGCCCAAGATCGCCCGCCATGGCGCCGACGAGGACAAACACGGCCGGATCTTCAACGCTCTGCTCCGCAAGCGCGGTCTGGAGCCCATGGAGGTCCCGCGCGAGACCGACTACACGATGCTCCTGGAGGCGCGCGGCATCGGCCTCGCCCATGACAAGCTGCGCCGCGACGAGCCGCTCACCGAGCACGACATCGTGACCTACCTCGCCCACAGCCGGGTCACCGAACAGCGCGCCTCCGCCCAGATGATGATGTTGCGCAGGTACTTCGGCGGCCACCCCGACGTCGGCCGCGCGGTGCGCATGATCGCCGACGACGAGGACAGCCACCTCGCCTACTGCCACGAGGAGCTGCTGCGGCTGGCCGCCGACGGATACGGCCGGACCATCCAGCGGACCCTGCGGGAGAGCGCGCTCGTCGAGACGGAGGTCTACCGGGACGTCAGCCTGGCCGTGATGGCCCGCATGGGACGCCTCCTGGGCTGGCCCCGGCCGAAGTCCGCGCTCCTCGCGGCCGGGATCCACGCCCTGCACACATACGAGCGGCTGGGCGGCTGGCGGCGCATGGTGTCACTGCGGATGCCCGAGCGGCGGAACGCGCTCGGCGGAGGACCCGCGAAGAGCGCCTCCGGCGCGCCCGAGGCGCCCGAGTTTGTCTGACCGGCCCCTGAGACCGCCGCTCAGAGCCACCCGCGCCGCTTGAACCAGCGGTACAGCAGCGCGATCACACCGGCCATCAGCGCGACCACCCCCGGGTATCCCCAGGGCTGCTTCAGCTCCGGCATGTGTGTGAAGTTCATGCCGTAGATCCCGGCGATCATCGTCGGGACCGCGGCCATGGCCGCCCACGCCGAGATCTTCCGCATGTCGTCGTTCTGCCGCACGCCCATCTGCGCGAGATGGGCGGAGAGGATGTCCGACAGCAGCCGGTCCAGCCCCTCAACATGCTCGTTCACCCGGGTCAGATGGTCGCTGACATCGCGGAAGAACGGCCGGGAGCCCTCGTGCACGAACGGCACCCCGGCGCCGGTGAGCCGCTCCATCGGCTCCCCCAACGGCCCGGCCGAGCGGCGGAATTCCATCACCTCGCGCTTGAAGGCGTAGATCCGCCCGGCGGTGTTCTGCCCGGCGCCCGAGTTCGGGGCGAAGACCTCCGTCTCCAGCTCCTCCAGGTCCCCGTGCAGATCGTCGGCCACGTCCAGGTAATGGTCCACGACCGCGTCGGAGACCGCGTACATCACCGCCGTAGGGCCGTGCTGGAGCACCTCGGGCATCTTCTCCAGCCGGTCGCGCACCGAGCCGAGCGGATTGGCCTCGCCGTGCCTTACGGTCACCACGAAGGAGTCACCTACGAAGACCATCAGCTCACCCGCGGTGACGGTCCCGGCCTTGTCGTCGTACTGCACCGGCTTGAGCACCAGGAACAGCGAATCGTCATAGACCTCCAGCTTCGGCCTCTGGTGGGCGCACAGGGCGTCCTCGACGGCCAGCGGATGCAGTCCGAACTCGCTGGTGACCAGCTCGAACTCCTTCTCGGTCGGCTCATGCAGCCCGATCCACAAGAAGGCGTCCCCACTCGCCCGCGCCTCGTCCAGGGCGTCGGAGAAGTCAGCGGGTCCCTCGGTGCGGGCCCCGTCCCGGTAGATGGCACAATCCACGATCACGCTGCGCATTGTGCCTCGCGCGATGCCGATCGGCACAGGGGACCCCGTGCGGGATCGGTGCGCATCCCCGCTGAGCGGCGCCGGAGGGGTCGTAGGGTGGCAGCCATGCCCATGCTGATCCTCGTACGGCACGGCCGGTCCACCGCCAATACCGCGGGCGTCCTCGCGGGCTGGACGCCCGGTGTCGCCCTCGACGAGCGCGGTACGGCCCAGGCCGCGGCGCTGCCCGGCAGGCTGGCCGGACTGCCGCTCGCCGCCGCCGTCACCAGCCCGCTGCAGCGCTGCCGGGAGACACTGGCCCCGCTGCTCGCCGCCCGCCCCGAACTGCCGCTGCACCCCGACGACCGGATCGGGGAGTGCCACTACGGCGACTGGTCCGGCCGGAAGCTGGCCGAGCTCGCCGATGAACCATTGATGAACATCGTCCAGCAGCATCCGTCCGCGGCCGCCTTCCCCGGCGGTGAGTCCATGCGCGCCATGCACGCGCGCGCGGTCGAGGCGGTGCGCGACTGGAACGCCCGGATCGAGCGGGAGCACGGCGCCGACGCGGTCTATCTGATGTGCTCCCACGGGGACATCATCAAGGCGCTCGTCGCGGACGCCATCGGACTCCATCTCGATCTGTTCCAGCGGATCTCGGTCGAGCCCTGCTCGGTCACCGCGATCCGGTACACCCCGACCCGGCCCTTCCTCGTGCGGCTCGGGGACACCGGGGACTTCGCCGGACTGGCGCCGCGTGAGGCGAACTCCGGCAACCGCGGCGGGGACGCGGCGGTGGGCGGCGACACGGGAGCACCGTGATCGCCGTGCGCAGTAGGGTGGTGCCGCGGTGCGAGGGCGCCGTGACAGCCGTGACCGGGCGGTCGTGACACCCAGCGGTCAGCAGTCAGTCAGCAGAGCAGTCGAACCAAATGGAGCAGGACGTTGTCCCGTCAGGTGTTCCTCTATGACCCGCCGGACCGTTTCGTCGCCGGTACGGTCGGGCTGCCTGGTCGCCGTACCTTTTTCCTGCAAGCGTCCGCCGGTGGCCGGACCACCAGTGTCGCGTTGGAGAAGACGCAGGTCGCCGCGTTGGCCGAGCGGATAGACGAGCTGCTGGACGAGGTGGTGCGGCGCACCGGCGGAAACGCCCCGGTCCCGGCCGTCGCACCGACCGAACTCAGCGACACCGGACCGCTGGAAGTCCCCGTCGAGGAGGAGTTCCGGGTCGGCACCATGGCACTCGCCTGGGACGGCGAGGAACAGCGGATGATCGTCGAGGCGCAGGCGCTGGTCGAGCTGGAGGCCGAGTCCGAGGAGGACCTGGCCGAGGCCGAGGAGCGGCTGCTCCAGGACGATGTGAACGGCCCGCCCATGCTGCGGGTGCGGCTGACCGGGACGCAGGCGCGCGCGTTCGCCAAGCGCGCCCTGGAGGTCGTCAACGCCGGCCGGCCGCCCTGCCCGCTGTGCAGTCTGCCGCTCGACCCGGAGGGACACGTATGTCCGCGCCAGAACGGATACCGCCGCGGAGCCTGACGCCCGCCCGTCTCCCACCACCCTCAACGGAGGCTTCGCGCCTTTTGCCCGCGGCCGAGCTGCTGGCTCTCGGTGAGCTGACGGTGCGCGGCCGGGTCCGCGAGGCGTCCAACGCGGTGCTGTACTGCACGGTCGAGTACGAGGGCCACAGCGCCCCTTGTGTCTACAAGCCGGTGGCCGGGGAGCGGCCGCTGTGGGACTTCCCGGACGGCACGCTCGCCCAGCGCGAGGTCGCGGCGTACGAGATCTCCGAGGCCACCGGCTGGGGCCTGGTGCCGCCCACGGTGCTGCGCGACGGGCCGTACGGGCAGGGGATGTGCCAGCTCTGGGTGGAGGTCGAGACGGCCACCGACGGGCCGGACGGGGCCGACGGCGGGCCGGACGGTGACGGCTCGGCGGAGACCGGGGGAGCGGAGCTGCTCGCGCTCGTCGAGGGCGATGAGCCGGGCCCCGGCTGGAAGGCCGTGGGCTACGCCGAGGTGGGCGAGGGCCGTACGGCGCTGCTGGTCCACGCCGACGACGTACGGCTGCGCCGGCTGGCCGTCCTCGACGCGGTGATCAACAATGGCGACCGCAAGGGCGGCCATCTGCTGCCCGCGGCCGGTGGCCGGCTCTATGCGATTGATCACGGAGTGACCTTCAACGCCGACGACAAGCTGCGCACGCTGCTGTGGGGCTGGGCCGGGGAGCCGCTGCCGGACGATGTGCTGGAGGTGCTGCACCGGCTGGCGGGCGAGCTGGCCGACGGCGGCCCGCTGAGCGCCCGGCTGGCGGAGCTGATCACCGGGGCCGAGATCGAGGCCCTGCGGGCCCGTGTCGCCGCGCTGTTGCGCTCGGGGATCCACCCCGAGCCCAGCGGCCAGTGGCCCGCCATCCCCTGGCCGCCGGTCTGACCGGACGGGGGCCGCCGGGTCCCCGTCCGCAGCCCCCGGAACGCGGATCGGGCAGCTCAAGCAGCTCGTGGGCGTCCGCGCAAGACCGCCCATCCGGCCAACACCACTGGTCCGGTTCGTATACGGACGCTGCATCCGGTTACGCTCATTGCATGTATGCCTGGCCCGCTTCTGAGGTTCCCGCCCTGCCCGGCAGTGGCCGCGACCTGAGCATTCACGACACCGCGACCGGGGGAAGGATCACTCTGACCCCCGGTCCCGTCGCGCGCATCTACGTCTGTGGGATCACCCCGTACGACGCGACCCACATGGGTCATGCCGCGACCTACAACGCGTTCGACCTCGTTCAGCGCGTATGGCTCGACACCAAGCGCCAGGTGCACTACGTCCAGAACGTCACCGATGTCGACGATCCCCTGCTGGAGCGGGCGCGGGAGAACGGCGACGACTGGACGGCCCTCGCCGAGCGCGAGACCGCCCTCTTCCGCGAGGACATGACGGCCCTGCGGATGCTGCCCCCGCAGCACTACATCGGCGCCGTCGAGGCGATACCGGGGATCGTGCCGCTCGTGGAGCGGCTGCGCGACCTGGGCGCCGCCTATGAACTCGAAGGCGACATCTACTTCTCCGTGGAGTCCGACCCCTCCTTCGGCTCGGTCAGCCGGCTCGACGCCGAGGCCATGCGGCTGCTGTCCGCCGAGCGCGGCGGCGACCCGGAGCGCCCGGGCAAGAAGAGCCCCCTCGACCCGATGCTGTGGATGGCCGCCCGTGACGGCGAGCCGAGTTGGGACGGCGGATCGCTCGGCCGCGGCCGCCCCGGCTGGCACATCGAATGCGTGGCCATCGCCCTGGACCACCTCGGCATGAGCTTCGACGTGCAGGGCGGCGGATCCGATCTGGCCTTCCCGCACCACGAGATGGGCGCCTCGCACGCCCAGGTCCTCACCGGTGAGCGGCCGTTCGCCAAGACGTACGTACACGCCGGGATGGTCGCCCTGGACGGCGAGAAGATGTCCAAGTCCAAGGGCAACCTGGTCTTCGTCTCGGCGCTGCGCCGCGACGGCGTCGACCCGGCGGCCATACGGCTCGCGCTGCTGGCCCGCCACTACCGCTCGGACTGGGAGTGGACGGACGGGCTGCTGAGGGAGGCCGAGGAGCGCCTTGCCCGCTGGCGTGCCGCCGTCTCGCGGCCCGACGGGCCCTCGGCCGACGGGCTGGTGGGCGAGATCCGCGAGGCGCTCGCGGACGACCTGGACTCCCCGGCCGCCCTGGCCGCCGTCGACCGCTGGGCCGCCGCGCAGTCGGCCACCGGCGGTACGGACGAGGGGGCGCCAGGACTGGTCTCGCGCGCCGTGGACGCGCTGCTGGGCGTGGCCCTCTGACGCGCCGTCGGGGCGCCGCGCCGCGACGGTGAACGCATGAGCCCGCGCCGGGGTCCTCCCGGCGCGGGCTTCGCGCTGTGTCGTGCGGGGCGTGCGGGGCGTACGCGGCGTGCGGGGCGTACGCGGTGTGGCGCGCGTGGTGTGACGTCGGCCGCCGTGTGTGGCGGTCGTGGTTACCGGTCGGAGCCGGACCCCTCGTCCCCGTCGCCGCCCCGGTCCGTGCCGCCCTCGTCGCGGCGGGAGGCGTCCCGGTCCTCGGTGCCCCGGCCGTCGTCCGCCTCCTTGGCGTCGTCCGCCCCCTTGGCGCTGTCGGCGTCCTCGGCTTTGCCCGCGTCCTTGGCCTCGTCCGCGTCCTTGGCCTCGTCCTCGGCGCCGCCGGTGTCCTCGGCGTCGTCCTCCTTGGCCGGCTCGTCCTTGGGGGACGGCTTGCGCGGCCGCCCGTGGCCGGTGGAGGGGTCGCGCAGATAGGGGGCGCCCGGGCCTCCCGAGCCGCCCTCCAGGCCGCCGCTCTCGGTCGCGTGGCCGCCGGCGGGGCCGGGCTGGCCGTCGCGCCGCCGCAGATAGCGCTCGAACTCGCGGGCGATGGCCTCGCCGGACGCCTCGGGCAGCTCGGCGGTGTCCCGCGCCTCCTCCAGCGACTGGACGTACTCGGCGACCTCGCTGTCCTCGGCGGCCAGCTGGTCCACGCCCAGTTGCCAGGCCCGCGAGTCCTCGGTCAGCTCGCCGAGGGGGATGCGCACCGTGATGAGGTCCTCGAGGCGGTTCAGCAGCGCCAGGGTGGCCTTCGGGTTCGGCGGCTGCGAGACGTAGTGCGGTACGGCCGCCCACAGGCTCACCGCCGGGACGCCGGCGTGGGCGCACGCCTCCTGGAGGACGCCGACGATCCCGGTCGGGCCCTCGTAGCGGGTCTCCTCCAGATCGAGGCTGCGGGCCAGGTCCGGGTCGGAGGTGACCCCGCTGACCGGCACCGGCCGGGTGTGCGGGGTGTCGCCGAGCAGTGCGCCGAGGATGACGACCATCTCCACGCCCAACTCATGGGCGTAGCCGAGGATCTCGTTGCAGAACGACCGCCAGCGCATGCTCGGCTCGATGCCGCGCACCAGCACCAGGTCCCGGGACTTCTCCCCGGTGTCCGCCCGGACCACCGAGAGCCGGGTCGTCGGCCAAGTGATCTTGCGCACACCGCCCTCCAGGGCGACGGTGGGCCGGTTCACCTGGAAGTCGTAGTAGTCCTCCGCGTCGAGCGAGGCGAAGACCTCGCCCTTCCACTCCCGGTCCAGGTGCCCGACCGCGGTCGAGGCGGCGTCTCCGGCGTCGTTCCAGCCCTCGAAGGCACAGATCATGACCGGGTCGATCAGCTCGGGAACCCCCTCAAGCTCGATCACCCAGCGCCTCCTTCCGACCGGGGCGGACGGATGGTGCCGCCTCCAGCTGCAGTTTCCCATTGCGTGCCACCCAAGCCTACGGCTTTCCGGGGCCCCGGCCGCAGCCCCTGTCCAGGAGTACTAAGAGATTCATCCGATCTGTCCTTCGAAAGTTCCGACGCACCTCTGGACGAAACCCTTAGGGCAGCGCTATACATCGGATCATCGCGAAAGGTCCGATGTTCTCTCTCGCGCATCGTTTCAGGGAGCCCCCATTGAGTCAGCGTCCATCCGTCACCGAGCTCGAGGTCCATGACATCCGGTTTCCCACCTCGGAGCAGCTCGACGGCTCGGACGCCATGAACCCGGACCCCGACTACTCCGCCGCCTACGTCGTGCTGCGCACGGAAGCGGGGGAGGGCGCGGCGGCCTCCGAGGGACACGGCTTCGTCTTCACCATCGGCCGCGGCAACGATGTCACCGCGGCCGCCATCCGCTCCCTGCGCCCCCATGTGGTGGGCCGCCCCGCGCCGTTGACGGCCGCCGATCTCGCCGCCCTGCACCGCGAACTGACCCATGACTCGCAGCTGCGCTGGCTCGGGCCCGAGAAGGGCGTCATGCACATGGCCGCGGGTGCGGTGGTCAACGCCGCCTGGGACCTCGCCGCCCGGCAGGCCGGAAAGCCCCTGTGGCAGTTCCTCGCCGAGATGTCGCCCGAGGAACTGGTCGAGCTGGTCGACTTCCGCTACCTCAGCGACGCGCTCACCCCGGAGGAGGCGCTCGCCATCCTGCGCGCCGCCGAGCCCGGCCGCGCCGAGCGCGCCGCGCGGCTGCGCGAGCGGGGCTACCCCGCCTACACCACCTCGCCCGGCTGGCTCGGCTACTCCGACGAGAAAATGATCAAGCTGGCGCAGGAGGCTGTCGCCGACGGCTTCGGCCAGATCAAGCTCAAGGTCGGGTCCGATCTGGACGAGGACCTCAGACGGATGCGGCTCGCCCGCGAGGCCGTCGGCCCCGATGTGCGCATCGCCGTGGACGCCAACCAGCGCTG
Source organism: Streptomyces rapamycinicus NRRL 5491 (assembly GCF_024298965.1). Taxonomy (NCBI): domain Bacteria; kingdom Bacillati; phylum Actinomycetota; class Actinomycetes; order Kitasatosporales; family Streptomycetaceae; genus Streptomyces; species Streptomyces rapamycinicus. Next base: position 9,245,023 of record NZ_CP085193.1, read on the forward strand.
GGACGTGGCGGAGGCGGTGCGCTGGATGAGCGCCCTCGCGCCGTACGACCCGCACTGGATCGAGGAGCCCACCAGCCCGGACGACGTCCTCGCCCACGCCGCCATCCGCGCCGGACAGCCGGTCAAGGTGGCCACCGGTGAGCATGTCGCCAACCGCGTGGTCTTCAAGCAGCTGCTCCAGGCCGAGGCGGTGGACTTCGTCCAGATCGACGCGGCACGGGTCGCGGGGGTCAACGAGAACCTCACGATCCTGCTGCTCGCCGCCAAGTACGGACTTCCGGTGTGCCCGCACGCGGGCGGCGTCGGGCTGTGCGAACTCGTCCAGCACCTGGCCATGTTCGACTTCGTGGCCGTCTCGGGCAGCTGGGAGGACCGGGTCATCGAGTATGTCGACCACCTCCACGAGCACTTCGCCGATCCCGCGGTCGTCGAGTCGGGCCGCTACCGGGCTCCGACCGCGCCGGGCTTCTCCGCCCGTATGTACCCAGAGTCGATCGCCGCCTACCGCTATCCGGACGGGCCCGAATGGCGGGCCCGCCTCGCACGGCCCGTACCGGCACCGTCCGCACCGGCTCAGCCCGTACCGGCACCGTCCGCACCGGCTCAGCCCGTACCTGCACCGTCCGCACCCGCACAGCCTCAGGAGGACCACAAGTGACCACCGGCGACTTCGAAGGGCTGGCCGCGCTCGTCACCGGCGGCGCCTCCGGCATCGGCGCCGCCATCGCCGTCGCGCTGCGCGACCGGGGCGCGCGGGTCGCCGTGCTCGACCGCGATCCGTCGGGCGCCCCGGACGGCACGCTGCCGCTCAAGGCCGATGTCACCTCCGACGAGGGGGTCAGGACGGCGGTGGACGCGGCCGTAGCCGAGTTCGGCGCCCTGCACACCCTCGTCGGCAACGCGGGCATCGGCGCGATCGGCAGCGTGGAGGACAACTCCGACGAGGAGTGGCACCGGCTGCTGGACATCAACGTGCTGGGCCTGGTCCGCACCGCGCGGGCCGCGCTGCCCCACCTGCGCGCCGCCGCGGCCGACCGGCCCGGCGCCGTCTCCATCACCCACACCTGCTCGATCGCCGCCACCGCGGGGCTTCCGCAGCGCGCCGCCTACAGCGCCAGCAAGGGCGCGGTGCTGTCGCTGACCCTCGCCATGGCGGCGGACCACGTCCGCGAGGGGGTGCGCGTCAACTGCGTCAACCCCGGCACCGTGGACACCCCGTGGGTCGGCCGGCTGCTCGGCCAGGCCCCCGACCCGGCGGCCGAGCGCGCCGCCCTGGAGGCCCGGCAGCCCACCGGACGGCTGGTCTCCGCCGACGAGGTGGCCGCCGCCGTCGCGTACCTCGCCAGCCCCGCCGCCGCGGCCGTCACCGGCACCGCGCTGGCCGTCGACGGAGGGATGCAGGGGCTGCGGCTGCGCCCCGCCTCCTCCTAGACAACCGCCCCACCGCTTGAGACAACCGCACAACCGCCTCTGCCCGAGGCCGGTACCACCCGCACGACTCGACCCAGGAACGACCAAGGACGGGACTCGATGACGAGACTCCGCACCACCGGCACCGCCGCCTGCGCCGTGCTGCTGGCCGTCGCAGCGCTCACCGGCTGCAACCGAGAGAGCAATGGCGCCGGCGGCGGCAAGGTCGGCATCGACATGCCGCGGACGGACACCGACTTCTGGAACTCCTACCAGCAGTACCTGGAGAAGGGCATCGACAAGGGCACGGTCTCCGCGCTCCCGCTGTCCAACTCGCAGAACGACATCGGCAAGCTGGTCGCCAACGTCCAGGCGTTCACCGACCAGGGCGCCAAGGCGGTCATCATGGCGCCCCAGGACACCGGGGCCATCTCCTCCACCCTGGAGCAACTGGAGGAGAAGAAGATCCCCGTCATCAGCGTGGACACCCGGCCCGACTCCGGCAAGGTCTACATGGTGGTGCGCGCCGACAACCGGGCGTACGGCACCAAGGCGTGCGAGTACCTCGGCGAGAAGCTGGGCGGCAAGGGCCGGATCGCCGAGCTCCAGGGCGACCTCAGCTCCATCAACGGCAGGGACCGCTCGCAGGCGTTCGCCTCCTGCATGAAGAAGAAGTACCCCGGCATCAAGGTGCATGAGCTGCCCACCGACTGGAAGGGCGATGTCGCCTCGGCCAAGCTGCAGAGCCTGCTGGCCCAGCACAAGGACGTGAACGGCATCTACATGCAGGCGGGCGGCGCCTTCCTGCAGCCCACGCTCGCCCTGCTGGAGCAGAAGCGGCTGCTGAAGCACGCCGGTTCGGCCAAGCACATCACGATCATCTCCAACGACGGGATACCCGAGGAGCTGGACGCGATCCGCTCCGGGAAGATCGACGCCACGCTCTCCCAGCCCGCCGACCTCTACGCCCAGTGGGCCCTGAACTACGCGAAGGCCGCTCTGGACGGCAAGACGTTCAAACCCGGCCCGACCGACCACGACTCCAAGATCGTCAAGATCGGGAGCGGCCTGGAGGACCAGCTTCCGGCGCCGCTGGTCACCAAGGAGAACGTCGACGACAAGAAGTTGTGGGCCAACCAGCTCGAGAAGAAGTGACCATGGCGGAGGCCGAGCAGCCCGCCGTCGTACGGGCCCAGGGCATCGTCAAACGGTTCGGGCCCACCGTCGCCCTGGACCACGCCCGGCTGGCGGTGCGGCCCGGGGAGGCCCACGCGCTCGTCGGGCGCAACGGGGCGGGCAAGTCCACGCTGGTGTCCGTCCTGACCGGGATGGAGCGCCCGGACGAGGGCGAGGTGACCTTCGCGGGCGAGTCCGCCCCCGGCTACGGCGACACCGCCGCCTGGCAGCGCAAGGTGGCCTGCGTCTACCAGAAGTCGATGGTGGTCCCGGACCTGACGGTCGCCGAGAACCTCTACCTCAACCGCTTCCCGGGCGCGGGGCGCATCCGCTGGCGCGCCCTGCGCGAGGACGCCCGCGCGCTGCTGGCCGAGTACGGGGTGGAGGTGGATCCGCAGACGCGGGCGAAGGATCTCAGCGTGGAGCAGCGGCAGTTCGTGGAGATCGCCCGCGCGCTCTCCTTCGGCGCCCGGCTGATCATCCTCGACGAGCCCACCGCCCAGCTCGACGCGGGCGGGATCGACCGGCTCTTCGCCAAGCTGCTGGAGCTGCGCCGGCAGGGGGTCGCCTTCCTGTTCATCTCGCACCATCTGCAAGAGGTCTACGAACTCTGCGACACCGTCACCGTCTTCCGCGACGCCCGCCATGTGCTGACCGCCCCGGTCGCCGGCCTCCCCAAGGAGGAACTGGTGGCGGCGATGACCGGGGACGACGGCGGGGCGCCCGAGGGCGACTCCCGTGCCGGCGTCCGCGCCCCCGTCGCCCGTAAGGAGGCCGACCCGGACGGGGAGCCGGTGCTGCGCACCGAAGGGCTCGCCCTGGAGGGCGAGTTCGACCCGCTGGACCTGGTGGTGCGCCCCGGCGAGGTGCTCGGCCTGGCCGGGGCCACGGCCAGCGGCAACACGGCGGTCGGCGAGACCCTGGTGGGCTTGCGCAAACCGGCCGGGGGGCGGCTGTCGGTGCGCGGCCGGCCGGTGCGCCCCGGCAGTGTGCCGCACGCCATCGACGCGGGCATCGGCTACGTCCCGGAGGACCGGCACGACCAGGGCCTGGTCCTGGGCCGCAGCGTCGCCGAGAACGCCACGCTGACCGTCACCGACCAACTCGGGCCCTACGGCACGGTGCTGCCCTCCCGGACCCGCGCCTTCGCCCAGCGGATGATCACCTCCCTGGACATCAAGACCTCGGGGCCTTCGCAGCCCGTTTCGGGTTTGTCCGGCGGAAATCAGCAGAAGGTCGTCATCGCGCGGGCGCTGGCCCGTGAGCCCAGCGTCCTGGTCGCGATCCGCCCGACCGCCGGGGTGGACGTGAAGTCCAAGGACGCGCTGCTCGGCGTCGTACGGGACGTGGCCGCGTCCGGGAGCGGCGCGGTCATCGTCTCCGACGAACTGGACGATCTGCGGGTCTGCGACCGGATCCTGGCGTTCTTCCACGGGCGGGTGGTCGCCGAGTTCGGCAGCGGCTGGAGCGACCGTCAGCTCGTGGCCGCCATGGAGGGCATCACGGAGCCGGGCACCAACGGCACGGCGGGGGACACCGAAGACCGCACAGAAGGAAGGCAGACATGACCGATACCGCACGGCAGCGGACCGCCGAGGCGGTGGCTGACGACCCGGCGGGGGGCCGGCCGCGGATCGACATCGCGCGCTGGCGCGATCTGTCGCTGGTCCCCGTGATCTTCGTCCTCGGGGTGATCGGCTTCATCGTCTCGCCCGCCTTCCTCACCGAGGACAACCTGATCGGCGTCGTCCAGCAGTCCACCGAGCTGGGGCTGCTGGTGCTGGGCGAGGCGCTGATCCTGATCAGCGGGCGGATGGACCTCTCCCTGGAATCGACCATCGCCGTGGCGCCGGTGATCGCCCTGTGGTTGGTGCTGCCCGCGCACGGGGCGCGGTTCGAGGGCCTGGGGCTGCTGCCGGTGTGGACCGCGATACCGCTGTGCCTGGCGGTCGGGGCGCTGATCGGCGCGGCCAACGGCTTCCTGATGCTCAAACTGCGCGTCAACGGCTTCATCGCGACCCTGGGCATGCTCACCATGCTGCGCGGCCTCCAGGTCGGCATCGCCGAGGGCCAGTCGATCGTCAACGTCCCCGAGTCCTTCCGCTACCTCGGCAAGGCCGAGTGGCTGGGCGTGCCCGCCGCCGTGTGGATCTGCCTGGGGCTGTACGCACTCGGCGGCCTGGCGCTGGGCTATCTGCGGCACGGGCGCTCGCTGTACGCGATCGGCGGCAACCCCGAGGCCGCGCGCGCGGCGGGCATCCGGGTGGACCGGATCACCTGGATCGTGCTGAGCGTCGGCGGACTGCTGGCCGCCTTCGCGGGCATCCTGTACACGGGCCACTACGGCTCGGTCGCCGCGACCCAGGGCAACGGCTGGATCTTCCAGGTGTTCGCCGCCGCGGTCATCGGCGGGATCAGCCTCAAGGGCGGCCGCGGCACCCTCTTCGGCGCGCTCACCGGTGTGCTGACGCTGCAGCTGGTCGTCAATGTGATGACCCTCGGCGGGGTACCGCCCCTGTGGAACCAGTTCATCAACGGCTCGATCATCATCGTCGCGCTGATCATCTCCCGCTACGCCAGCGGCGAGAAGCAGGACTGAGAGCCGGGAGGAAGCCATGGCGGACGACGGCGGACGGGCCCCGAGCGGCCCGCGCGAACTGGGGCGCTCGGGGGTGTGCGTACCACCCCTGGGGCTGGGCTGCGCGCCGCTGGCCAATCTCTACGAGGCGGTGCCGGAGGAGCGCGCGCTGGACACCGTAAGGGCGGCGTTCGACACCGGCCTCACCTATATGGACACCGCGCCGCACTACGGCGTCGGGCTGTCCGAGGAGCGGCTGGGGCGGGTGCTGGCCGGGCGCGACCGCGCCGGGTACACGCTCTCCACCAAGGTGGGGCGGCGGCTGCGGCCGCGCGCCCCCGGGGAGCCCGTCCAGGCGGACGGGTTCGCCGACACCCCCGACCGGGTCCGGGAGTGGGACTTCACCCGGGACGGCATCCGCGCGAGCCTCGAGTCCTCCCTGGAGCGGCTCGGCGTCGACGCCGTGGACATCGTCTACCTCCACGATCCGGAGGACCACGTCCCCGAGGTCTATGAGACGGCCTTCGCGGCGCTGGCCGAGCTGAAGCGGGAGAAGCTCGTCCGGGCCATCGGCTTCGGCATGAACCACAGCGACCTCCTCGCCCGGTTCGTCGCCGACTTCGACGTGGACGTCGTGCTGTGCGCCGGGCGCTGGACGCTGCTGGAGCGCACCGCCTTCGACGATCTGCTGCCGGTGTGCGAGCGGCGCGGCACCTCCGTGGTGGCCGCCGGGGTCTACAACTCCGGGCTGCTCGCCGACCCCGCCCCCGGGGCCCGCTACGACTACCAGCAGGCTCCGCCCGAACTCCTCGCGCGGGCCCGGCGGCTGGCCGAGGTGTGCGCCGAGTTCGGGGTGCCGCTGCGGGCCGCCGCACTGCGCTTCCCCTTCGGCCACCCCGCGGTGGCCGCCGCGGTCGTCGGCTGCGCCTCCGCGGCCGAGGTCCGGGACAATGCCGAGCTGTTCGCCCACGACATCCCCGACGAGCTGTGGCAGGCCCTGGTCCGGCGCGGTCTGCTCGACGACGACATCCCGCTGCCGGTCTGAACCCCCGAGGAGTGCCCGAGTGCCCTTGCCGCGCCGTATCGACGCCCATCACCACCTGTGGGACCTGACCCGCCGTGAGCAGCCGTGGATGGACGGCGCGTGGGCCGAGCCCATCCGCCGCACCTTCACCCCGGACGACCTCGCCCCGCATCTGGACGCCCATGGGATCGATGCCACCGTCGTCGTCCAGTCCAGCTCCTCCGTGGCGGAGACCCGGGAGCTCCTCGCCCTGGCCGGCGGGTCGGACCGGATCGCGGGCGTCGTCGGCTGGGCCGACCTCACCGACCCCGGGGTGGGCGAGGTGCTCGCGGAGCTGGCCGCCGGACCCGGCGGCGACCGGCTGGTGGGCCTGCGCCACCAGGTGCAGGACGAGCCGGACCCGCGGTGGCTGGACCGCGAGGACGCCCGCCGGGGACTGGCCGCCGTGGCCGGCGCGGGGCTGGTCTACGACCTGCTGGTCACCCCGCGCGAGCTGCCCGCGGCCGTGGACGCCGTCCGTGAGCTGCCGCAGCTGCGCTTCGTCCTGGACCACGCCGCCAAACCGCCGGTGGCGAGCGGTGAGCGCGACCCCTGGGCGTGGCAGCTGGCCGCGCTCGCGGCCCTGCCGAACGTCGACTGCAAGCTGTCCGGTCTGGTCACCGAGGCCGACTGGGAGGGCTGGAAGCCCGAGCAGGTGCTCCCGTACGCCTGGCACGTGCTGGACGCCTTCGGGCCCGGCCGGGTGCTCTTCGGCTCCGACTGGCCGGTGTGCCTCCTGGCCGCGACCTACGACGAGGTGGTGGCCCTCGCGGACCGGGCCGCCCTCCGGCTCGGCGAGGACGAGCGCGCCGCCGTCTTCGGCGGCAACGCGGCCCGCGCGTACGGTCTGGGAACCTAGGGGGTTTCCGGCGGTACGCGTACGCCTGCGGCGGGCCCACGCGGCGGAGCCGCATATCGACGCTGTCCCCTACCCGCCCCTTCCCGACACCTGACGATATGCGGCTCCGCCGCGTGGGGGGCTCCGCCCCAGACCCCGCTCCTCAAACTCCCCCGGCTACCGCTGGGAGGTGCCCCCCCCCGAGCGGCTGGAAGGCGGGGCCCGCCGACGGGGGTCTGGGGGCGGAGCCCCCGGCGGGGGCCGGGGCGCGGCCCCGGTGGGCTCACAGCGTGGAGCGCAGCCACTGCTCCACGCTCGCGATGTGCACCGTCGCCCAGGACCGTGCCGCCTCCGCGTCACGGTCCCGCAGGGCGGCCAGGATCGCCCGGTGCTCGTGGAGGGTGCGGCTGACCGCGTCCTCCTGCGTCAGACCGCGCCACACCCGGGCCCGGGTGGTGGGCCCGGAGAGCCCGTCGAGCAGCGAGCACAGCACCGAGTTGCCGGAGGTCTGGACGATGCCGCGGTGGAACTCCAGATCGCAGGCGACCAGCTCCTCCACCGAGGGCTCCTGCCCGAGCGCGTCCAGCTGCTCCTGGAGCCGGTCCAGCTCGGCGTCGCTGATCCGGGTGGAGGCCAGCGCGGTGGCCGCGGGCTCCAGGATCCGCCGCACCGCCAGGAACTCCAGTACCGTGTCGTCGCGGTGGAAGTCCACCACGAAGCTCAGCGCCTCCAGCAGCAGCTGGGGATCGAGGCTGGTCACATAGGTGCCGTCGCCCTGCCGTACGTCGAGGATCCGGATCAGCGACAGCGCCCGGACGGCCTCCCGCAGCGAGTTGCGCGACAGCCCCAGATCGGCGGCCAGCTCACTCTCCTTGGGGAGCCGGTCACCGGGGCGCAGCGCGCCCGAGACGATCATGCCCTTGATTTTTTCGATCGCCTCGTCGGTGACCGCCATGGTGGACCTCCCCGGGTCAAACATCCGATGTATCAGGTCCATTATGACGTGCTTGGACCGGCGGCGTCTGCCGGGGACGCCGCCGGTCCGCTGTGACCTTTTACCAGGAGGGCCCGAAGCGGGCTCGGAGCTGGTTCATCGGATGGCTCAGAAGGTGAACGGCCCCGGGGACTGCGGCGAGGTGGCGGTGCAGTTCACCGTGATCAGACCGAAGATGACCAGCTTGAGCGACTTGGCCTCCAGGACGTCGCCCGCGGCCACCGTGCCCTTGAGCGGGCCGGTGGTCACATCGGAGCCGGTCGGGATCGCCGGATTGGCGTTCCCGGTGAAGGTCTTGGTTCCGCCGCCGCTCTTCGACAGCGTCAGCGTCGAGCTCACCGAGCCCGCCGGAACGTCGATCGGGGCCTTGATCGCCCCCGACGACAGGGTGATGGTCGCGGAGGTCCCGCTCTGCGTGGCGGTCAGGGTGGCCAGGCCCGACCCGTACGTCCCGCAGTCCGCCGTGAGGGTGGCGGACGTGGGGTCGACCGCGGACGCGGTCGGTGCCAGCGCCAGCGCGCCGGCGGCCAGTGCTGCTGTTCCCATTGCCGTGCCGATCCCGAGCTTGAACCGTCTCATGGGATTGCCTTCCGGAGTGGGGGAAAGTGCGGCTGATGTGTGGGGGGTTCCCGCCCGTCATCCACGGGCGATGTCATTGATGCGCGCACCGCCGAAGAAGGCAAGAGCGATTCAGTTGATTTTTAACGCGCGAGTAAGTTCAAAGGCCCCCGGCGGCTCGGTCGCCAACTGCCCTCCGTGAGCGACCAGTTGGTGAGACCCTCAGCTCCAGAGCGCGCTGGGCGCCGCCCGGCGCACCACCGGGGCGATCTCCTCGGCGAACCTCTGCAAGGTCTCGATCTGCCGGGACCGGCTCAGCCCGATCCCGTCGACCGTGATCGACTGGCGGCCAGCTCGGGTGAGTTCCGGCTGGTGGCCGAGCCGTGCCAGATCCTGGGCAGCCCGTCGTAGGGGCGCGGCACGGTCGTCACCTCCTTCAGCGGCGGCCGGAACTCCCACTTCCAGGTGACCTTTTCCTCGCTCCACAGCCGCCGCAGCAGCTCGTACTTCTCGGCCTGGAGATCCCGCTGCCGGTCCTCGTCGAGGCCGAAGAGGCCGAAGTGCCCGGCCTCCGCGCCCTTGCCCACCACCAGCTCGATCCGGCGCCGGGAGATCTGGTCCAGCGTCGCGTAGTCCTCGGCGACCCGCACCGGGTCCAGGATCGCCACCACGGTCACACCGGTGAGCAGCCGGATCCGGGAGATGCGGACCGGGAGCGCGCCCAGCACCACCGTCGGGCTCGAGGACAGGAACGGCCCGGCGTGCCGCTCCCCGACGGCGTACGCGTCGAAACCGAGCCGCTCGGCGGCCACCCCCGTCTCCACTACGTCCTCGAACCACTCGGCGGCGGACGGCAGCTCACCGGTCAAGGCGTGAGCCGAGCATGGGGAGGTCTCCAGGCAGAACGAATCGAAAGAGAGGCGAAAAGGAGAAAGGGCCGGGCGGCGGAGAAGCCGTCAGCGGCCCTGACAGATCGCGCTGGAGACGCGGTGCAGATCGATATGGCGGCGGGCGGTGAGCGAGATGGCGTGCTCCCGGTAGGACATCGCGCGCTCACCCCCTCCTCGAATTGATTGCTGCCTCAAACTAGCAGTCCGGGCGGCCGGGTGAGAAGACGTTTCCTCTCACCCGGCCGCCCGGACCTGGGAAGGCGGCCCTGCGGGGGTCAGGGTCGCTTGGCCAGCAGATCCTCGACCCGGCTCCGGATGTCCTCGGAGTCCAGGCCGCGGATGGTCAGGGTGGTGCGGCGGCGCAGGACGTCATCCGCCGTGCGCGCCCACTCGTAGTCCCGGGCGTAGGCGACCTGCGCCCAGATCTCCGGGGCGTCCGGGTGGATCCGCTCCGCGAGCGCCGGGTCGCCGCCGGCCAGCCGGGCGATGTCGAAGGAGAGCGAGCCGTAGTGGGTCGCCAGATGGCGGGCGGTGTCGGCGGCCATGCGCGGGCCGGGGGTGCCGCCGTCCACCAGCAGCCGGTGCTCTACGGCGTGCGGATTGGCCAGGCCCGGCAGCGGCATGTGCCGGGGCAGCAGCTTGACCGGCTCCATGTCGTCGGCGAGCGGACGGCCCGGCAGCTCGGCCAGCTTCTGCATCACGGTGCGGCCGATGTGGCGGAAGGTGGTCCACTTGCCGCCGGCTATGGAGAGCATCCCGCCCTTGCCCTCGGTGACCACGGTCTCCCGCTTGGCCTTGGCGGTGTCGCCCGGGCCGCCGGGCAGCACCCGCAGCCCCGCGAAGGAGTAGGTGATCAGATCGCGGGAGAGCTGCTGGTCGCGGATGGAGAAGGCGGCCTCGTCCAGGATCTGGGAGATGTCCGCCTCGTTGACCGCGACATCGGCCGGGTCGCCCTCGAACTCCTCGTCCGTGGTGCCCAGCAGCAGCATGTCCTCCCAGGGGAGGGCGAAGGTGATGCGGTACTTGTCGATGGGGGTGGCCAGCGCCGCCCGCCAGGGGGAGGTGCGCTTGAGGACCAGGTGGGCGCCCTTGGACAGCCGGATCGACGGCGCCGCGCCCGGGTCCTCCATCCGGCGCAGATGGTCCACCCAGGGGCCGGTGGCGTTGAGCACCAGACGGGCGCCGACCCCGAACTCGGTGCCGTCGGTACGGTCCCTGAGCTCGGCTCCGGCGACCCGGCCGTCGTTCTTGCGCAGGCCGATGACCTCGGCGTGGTTGAGGACGGTGGCACCCGCCTCCACGGCCGCCCGGACCGTCATCAGGGCCATGCGGCTGTCGTTCATCTGGCCGTCGCCGTAGACCGCGACCGCCTTGAGGCCCTCGGTGCGCAGCTCGGGGACGTCGCGCGCGGCCCGCTCGGCGCCGATCACATGGCCCACGCCGTCACGGAACGCGGAGAGCGCCGAGTAGGCGAAGACGCCCGCGCCCAGCTTGGCCGCGCCGTGCGGACCGCCCTTGTAGACCGGCAGGTAGAAGGTGAGGGGGTTGGACAGGTGCGGGGCGACGGTACGGGAGACCGCGCGCCGCTCGAAGTGGTTCTCGGCGACCAGCTTGACCGCGCCCGTCTGGAGGTAGCGCAGGCCGCCGTGGAGCAGCTTGGAGGAGGCCGAGGAGGTGGCACCGGCGAAGTCACCGGCGTCCACCATCGCCACCCGCAGCCCGGACTGCGCGGCGTGCCAGGCAGTGGTGATGCCCAGGATTCCGCCGCCGATCACCAGGAGGTCGTACGTCGCCTTGGAGAGCTGTTCCCGGGTTTCGGCTCGGCTCGGGTTCGAACCGGCAGCCGGGTGCGTTCCGAGGGAGGACGGAACGCTCTGCAGGGTGGTCATTGATTACTCCTCGTCTTCGATCCAGCCCATGGTCCGCTGCACGGCCTTGAGCCAGCTCTTGTACTCGCGGTCGCGGACGTCCGCGTCCATTCGGGGGGTCCATTCGGCCGCCCGGCGCCAGTTCGCGCGCAGGGCGTCGGTGTCCGGCCAGAAGCCGACGGCGAGACCGGCGGCGTAGGCGGCGCCCAGGCAGGTGGTCTCGGCGACCATCGGGCGCACCACGGGTGCGTCCAAGGCGTCCGAGAGGGTCTGCATCAGGAGGTTGTTGGAGGTCATGCCGCCGTCGACCTTGAGCGAGGCGAGCTCGACCTCGGAGTCCTTGGTCATCGCGTCGACGATCTCGCGGGTCTGCCAGGCGGTGGCCTCGAGCACGGCGCGGGCGATGTGCGCCTTGGTGACGTAGCGGGTCAGGCCCGCGATCACACCGCGGGCGTCGGACCGCCAGTACGGGGCGAACAGGCCCGAGAAGGCGGGCACGAAGTACGCGCCGCCGTTGTCCTCGACCGAACTCGCAAGGGTCTCGATCTCGGCGGCGCTGTTGATCAGGCCCATCTGGTCCCGCATCCACTGCACCAGCGAACCGGTGACCGCGATCGAGCCCTCCAGGGCGTAGACCGGCTTCTCGTCGCCGATCCGGTAGCCGACGGTGGTCAGCAGCCCGTTGTAGGAGTTGACCGGCTTCTCGCCGGTGTTCATCAGCAGGAAGGTGCCGGTTCCGTAGGTGGACTTGGCCTCGCCCTCGGAGTAGCAGGTCTGGCCGAACAGGGCCGCCTGCTGGTCGCCGAGCGCGGAGGCCACCGGCACGCCCGCCAGGACGCCCCGGGCGGTGTGCCCGTAGACCTCGGCGGAGGAGCGTATCCGCGGCAGCACGGCGGCCGGGATGTCCATCGAGGCCAGGATCTTCTCGTCCCAGTCCAGGGTGTGCAGGTTCATCAGGAGGGTGCGGGAGGCGTTGGTGACGTCGGTGACGTGCACGCCGCCGTTGACACCGCCGGTCAGGTTCCAGATGACCCAGGAGTCCATGGTGCCGAAGAGGATGTCGCCCGCCTCGGCCCGCGCGCGCAGCCCCTCGACGTTGTCGAGCAGCCAGCGGATCTTGGGACCGGCGAAGTAGGAGGCCAGCGGGAGGCCGGTCTCGCGGCGGAAGCGGTCCTGGCCGACGTTGCGGCCGAGCTCGCGACAGAGGGCGTCGGTGCGGGTGTCCTGCCAGACGATGGCGTTGTGCACCGGCTCACCGGTGTTCTTGTCCCACAGCAGGGTGGTCTCGCGCTGGTTGGTGATGCCGATCGCCTTGACGTCGACGGCGGTGATCTCGGCCTTGGTGATGGCGCCGGCGACCACCTCCTTGACGTTCTCCCAGATCTCGGTGGCGTTGTGCTCCACCCAGCCGGGCTTGGGGAAGATCTGCTCGTGCTCCTTCTGGTCGACCGCGACGATGCGGCCGTCGCGGTCGAAGACGATGCAGCGGCTGGAGGTGGTGCCCTGGTCGATGGCCGCGATGAACGGTCCCTGGCCGTGGGACGAGGCGCTGGTGGTGTGGGTGTCGGTCATGATCTGCTGCTCTCCTGCGAGTGGTGGGGTGGACTAGGCGAAGGCGATCTCGTAGATCCCGCCGGCGATGGCGCCGCCGATGAGCGGGCCGACGACCGGGATCCAGGCATAGCCCCAGTCCGAGCCGCCCTTGTTGGGCAGCGGCAGGAGGGCGTGGGCGATCCGGGGGCCGAGGTCACGCGCCGGGTTGATGGCGTAACCGGTCGGGCCGCCGAGCGAGAGGCCGATGCCGACCACCACGAACGCGGTGATCATGACGCCGATGACGCCTAGGCCCTTGCCGTCGCCGTTGAGCCCCTGGGTGAGGATGGCGAGCACCAGCACGGCCGTGGCGATGATCTCGGTGGCCAGGTTCTGACCGACGTTCCGGATCTCCGGGCCGGTGGAGAAGACGCCCAGCACCGGGCCGGCGCCGGTGGCCTGCTGCTGCCGGTCCGCCGCCACCGTGTCCTGGGCGCCCGGGCCGCCGACGATCTCGCGGTCGGTGAGATGGGCGTGGAAGTGGCCGAGGTAGGCGAGCCACACCAGCGACGCGCCGATCACCGCGCCGAGCATCTGGCCGAGGAAGTAGATGGGCACCTTGTTCCACTCGACGCCGCCCTCGATGGCGAGGCCGATCGTCACCGCCGGGTTGAGATGCGCTCCCGAGAGCGGTGCGGAGATATAGGCGCCGGTGAGCACGGCGAAGCCCCACCCGAGGGTGATGGCGACCCACCCGGCCTCGAACGCCTTGGATTGCTTCAAGACAACGCCGGCGACGACACCGCAGCCGAGCAGAATGAGAACGGCGGTACCGATGGTCTCGCCGATGAAGATGTCGGAGCTGGACACCCGCGACTCCTTTGTCCTTCGTCCAGGGGAAGGCGAACCCCCGGGGCTGTCCGGTGGTCCGCGCCCTCGTGGGAGGGCGTTGGTCGGCCCGCGGCGAGTCCACCATAGCGAATATTGTCGTCAGGTGTTCGACAATGCCGACCGATGAACGGCAGTTTTCTTCACGCCGAAGACCCCGTCAAGGGTCGTGTGAAGGAAAAATCGCGCGTATGTGAAACCGTGATGAAGCAGGTCATGCCGGGATATGGGGGCAGATCCACCCGCGTTGGCGCGATTCAGAAACGCAGGGCACCCAGGTCCCGGGAGACGGCACGCGCACAGTCCCGTACGGCGGCCACGAGCTCCGAGCGCAGCACCCCGCCCTCGCACACCCGCTCGACCGCGCCCGTTATCCCCACCGCGCCCACGGGCAGCCGGCGCCGGTCGTGGATGGGCGCCGCGACCGAGGCCACGCCCTCCCAGGTCTCCTCCACGTCGCAGCCCCAGCCGCGCGCCCGGGTCAGGTCCAGCACGCCCTCGAACTCGCGCTCACCGGTCACCGTGCGCGGCGTGAACGCCTTACGGTCGCCGTCGGCCACCTCGCTGTGCGCGACCGGGTCATAGGCGGAGAGCACCTTGCCCAGGGCCGTGGAGTGCAGCGGGTGCATGGCGCCGACCTCCAGCACCTGGCGGCTGTCGTCCGGCCGGAAGACATGGTGGACGATCAGCACGCCCTGCTGGTGCAGCACGCCCAGGTACACGCTCTCGCCGCTGGAGCGGGCCAGGTCGTCGGTCCACACCAGGGCGCGGGCGCGCAGCTCGTGCACGTCCAGATAGCTGTTGCCCAGGCGCAGCAGCTCCGCGCCGAGCTGATAGCGGCCGGACGCCTCGTCCTGCTCCACGAAGCCCTCCTGCTGGAGGGTGCGCAATATGCCGTGCGCGGTGCCCTTGGCCAGCCCCAGAGTGGAGGCGATGTCGGACAGTCCCAGACGTCGCTCACCACCGGCGAGCAGGCGTAGCATCGCGGCGGCGCGCTCCAACGACTGGATGTTCCGGGCCATCACCAACCTCCTGACTGCGGTTCGACAATGCTGAACACTATCGGTCCATGTCGACTGCGTGGTACCTGGTGCCGCGTGTCGGTGATCGACGGACTCGCCGGGCCCCGATCGGCCGTGCCCATCCCGGCTGATGGAACGACCATCGTGAAATGACCACTGGCAGCTACCCTGGCGTGGTGCGCCGTCCCCAGGGGAGGGCGCAAAGCCGACAGCCGTCGCACTCCAGGGAGCACATCCATGGCCTCTCATACGCCATCGCCCACATCCGCCGCCCGAGCCGACGCGCTCCGCGAAGCGCTGGCCACCCGCGTGGTGGTCGCCGACGGCGCGATGGGGACGATGCTCCAGGCGCAGGAGCCCAGTCTCGACGACTTCCAGCAGCTCGAGGGCTGCAACGAGATCCTCAACATCACCCGCCCGGACATCGTCCGCTCGGTCCACGAGGCGTACTACGCCGTCGGCGTGGACTGCGTCGAGACCAACACCTTCGGCGCCAACCACGCGGCGCTCGGTGAGTACGACATCCCCCACCGCGTCCACGAGCTCTCCGAGGCCGGCGCCCGGATCGCCCGTGAGGTCGCCGACGAGTTCGGCGCCGACGGACGCCAGCGCTGGGTGCTGGGCTCCATGGGCCCGGGCACCAAGCTGCCCACCCTCGGCCACGCCCCGTACACCACCCTCCGCGACGCCTACCAGGCCAACGCCGAAGGAATGATCGCCGGCGGCGCGGACGCCCTCCTGGTGGAGACCACCCAGGACCTGCTGCAGACCAAGGCCTCGATCATCGGCGCCCGCCGCGCCCTCGAGGCCACCGGTGCCAACCTCCCGGTGATCTGCTCGGTCACCGTCGAGACCACCGGCACCATGCTGCTCGGCTCCGAGATCGGCGCGGCGCTCACCGCCCTCGAACCGCTCGGCATCGACATGATCGGCCTCAACTGCGCCACCGGCCCCGCCGAGATGAGCGAGCACCTGCGCCACCTGGCCCGCCACTCCCGGATCCCGCTGTCCTGCATGCCCAACGCCGGCCTCCCGGTGCTGGGCAAGGACGGCGCCCACTACCCCCTCACCCCCGGCGAGCTCGCCGACGCCCAGGAGACCTTCGTCCGCGAATACGGGCTCTCCCTGGTCGGCGGCTGCTGCGGCACCACGCCCGAGCATCTGCGCCAGGTCGTCGAGCGGGTCCGCGAGCTGACCCCCACCGAGCGCACCCCGCGCCCCGAGCCCGGCGCCGCCTCGCTCTACCAGACCGTGCCGTTCCGCCAGGACACCTCGTACCTGGCCATCGGCGAGCGCACCAACGCCAACGGCTCCAAGAAGTTCCGCGAGGCCATGCTGGAGGCCCGCTGGGACGACTGCGTGGAGATCGCCCGCGAGCAGATCCGCGAGGGCGCCCATCTGCTCGACCTGTGCGTGGACTACGTCGGCCGGGACGGCGTCGCGGACATGGAGGAGCTGGCCGGGCGGTTCGCCACCGCCTCCACCCTCCCCATCGTCCTGGACTCCACCGAGGTCGACGTCATCCGGGCCGGGCTGGAGAAGCTCGGCGGACGCGCGGTCATCAACTCCGTCAACTACGAGGACGGGGACGGCCCCGAGTCGCGGTTCGCCAAGGTCACCCGGCTGGCCCAGGAGCACGGCGCCGCCCTCATCGCGCTGACCATCGACGAGGAGGGCCAGGCCCGCACGCCGGAGAAGAAGGTCGAGATCGCCGAGCGGCTGATCGCCGACCTGACCGGCAACTGGGGCATCCACGAGTCGGACATCCTCATCGACACCCTGACCTTCACCATCTGCACCGGTCAGGAGGAGTCCCGTAAGGACGGCATCGCCACCATCGAGGCGATCCGCGAGCTCAAGCGCCGCCACCCGGACGTCCAGACCACACTGGGCCTGTCCAACATCTCCTTCGGCCTCAACCCGGCCGCCCGCATCGTGCTCAACTCCGTCTTCCTCGACGAGTGCGTCAAGGCGGGCCTGGACTCGGCGATCGTGCACGCCTCCAAGATCCTGCCGATCGCGCGGTTCGAGGAGGAGCAGGTCCGGACCGCACTGGACCTGGTCTACGACCGCCGCGCCGAGGGCTATGACCCGCTCCAGAAGCTGATGGGGCTCTTCGAGGGCGCCACCGCCAAGTCCCTCAAGGCGGGCAAGGCCGAGGAACTGGCCGCGCTGCCCCTGGAGGAGCGCCTCAAGCGCCGCATCATCGACGGTGAGCGCAACGGCCTGGAGGCCGACCTCGACGAGGCCCTCCAGGAGCGCCCCGCCCTCGACATCGTCAACGAGACGCTGCTGGAAGGCATGAAGGTGGTCGGCGAGCTGTTCGGCTCCGGCCAGATGCAGCTGCCGTTCGTCCTCCAGTCCGCCGAGGTCATGAAGACCGCGGTCGCCCATCTGGAGCCGCACATGGAGAAGTCGGACGACGAGGGCAAGGGCACCATCGTGCTCGCCACCGTCCGCGGCGACGTCCATGACATCGGTAAGAACCTCGTGGACATCATCCTGTCCAACAACGGCTACAACGTCGTCAACCTGGGCATCAAGCAGCCGGTCTCCGCGATCCTGGAGGCCGCCGAGGAGCACCGCGCCGATGTGATCGGCATGTCCGGGCTGCTGGTGAAGTCCACGGTGATCATGAAGGAGAACCTGGAGGAGCTCAACCAGCGCAAGCTGGCCGCCCGGTTCCCCGTGATCCTCGGCGGCGCCGCGCTCACCCGGGCCTATGTCGAGCAGGATCTGCACGAGATCTACGAGGGCGAGGTGCGCTACGCCCGCGACGCCTTCGAGGGGCTGCGGCTCATGGACGCCCTGATCGCCGTCAAGCGCGGCGTGCCCGGCGCCACCCTGCCGGAGCTCAAGCAGCGCCGGGTGCCCAAGCGGGACGTGTCCGTGAACGAGCCGGAGCCGGAGGGCCCGTCCCGGTCCGACGTGGCCACCGACAACCCGGTGCCCACCCCGCCGTTCTGGGGCACCCGCGTGGTCAAGGGCATCCAGCAGGCCGACTACGCCTCCTGGCTGGACGAGGGGGCGCTGTTCAAGGGCCAGTGGGGGCTCAAGCAGGCCCGCACCGGCGAGGGGCCGAGTTATCAGGAGCTGGTGGAGTCCGAGGGCCGTCCGCGGCTGCGCGGCTGGCTCGACAAGCTGCACACCGAGAACCTGCTGGAGGCGGCCGTCGTCTACGGCTACTTCCCGTGCGTCTCCAAGGGCGACGACCTGGTCCTGCTGAACGAGGACGGCAGCGAGCGGACCCGCTTCACCTTCCCGCGCCAGCGCCGCGGCCGCCGGCTGTGCCTGGCCGACTTCTTCCGCCCCGAGGAGTCGGGTGAGACAGATGTCGTCGGCCTCCAGGTGGTGACCGTCGGCTCGAAGATCGGCGAGGCCACCGGCGAGCTGTTCGCCGCCGACTCCTACCGCGACTACCTGGAGCTGCACGGCCTGTCCGTCCAGCTGGCGGAGGCGCTGGCCGAGTACTGGCACGCCCGGGTCCGCTCCGAGCTGGGCTTCTCCGGTGAGGACCCGAGCGAGATGGAGGACATGTTCGCGCTGAAGTACCGCGGCGCGCGCTTCTCGCTGGGCTACGGCGCCTGCCCCGACCTGGAGGACCGCGCGAAGATCGCCGACCTGCTGGGGCCGGAGCGGATCGGGGTGAAGCTCTCGGAGGAGTTCCAGCTCCACCCCGAGCAGTCCACGGACGCCATCGTGATCCACCACCCGGAGGCGAAGTACTTCAACGCGCGGTAGACGCGCGGTAGCCCCCCGGCGGCCTTCTGTGACCGCCTTGGGCTCTCACCGGGCGCGTCGGCGCGGCGCGACGTAGACTGGTCGATCCGGTAGAGGCCGGTCGCCTTCCCAACAGCGGAAGGGGGCCGGCCTTCGTGCCCCTTATCCGGAGGTGTTTGGATGACCAGCAGCATCCCCGCCGTCGACACCCGTACGGCCGAAGGCTCGGCCCTGCAGGCCGTTCTGCTCGACATGGACGGCACCCTGGTCGACACCGAGGGCATCTGGTGGGACGCGGAGGTCTCCATCTTCGCCGAGCTCGGGCACGCCCTCGCCGAGGAGTACCGCCAGGTCGTGGTGGGCGGTCCGATGTCCCGCAGCGCCCAGTTCCTGATCGAGGCCACCGGCGCCGAGATCGCCCTCGCCGAGCTCACCGGCCTGCTCAACAGCCGTTTCACCGAGCTGATCGACGGCAGCGTGCCGATGCTGCCCGGCGCCCACCGGCTGCTCACCGAGCTGGCCGCGCACGGTATCCCCACCGCCCTGGTCTCCGCCTCCCACCGGCGGGTGATGGACCGCGTCCTGCGCTCGCTCGGCCCGGCGCACTTCGCCCTGACGGTCGCGGGCGACGAGGTCGAGCGGACCAAGCCGCATCCGGACCCCTATCTGTTCGCCGCGGCCGGGCTGGCCGCCGAGCCGGGGCGGTGCGTGGTCATCGAGGACACCGACACGGGCGTACGGGCCGCGGAGGCGGCCGGGTGCCGGGTGGTCGCGGTGCCGTCCGTGGTGCCGATCGAGCCCGTGGCGGGGCGTACGGTCATCGGCTCGCTCGAAGAAGTCGATCTCGATTTCCTGCGCACTCTGGTCACGGCGGTGCACTGATCGCGCACCGAGCGTATTCCTGTAAATTACAAACTGAATAGCGCGGGCGGACTTTTCACGTTCCGTTGGCGACAACGGAACGTGATGTTTATCACTGCATATGCCGTAGACGAGTGCGACGGATGACTGTCGCGCGTCCCGTCTGGTGCGTTTTGGGTGAGCCCTTGTGTCCGGATTGGTGGCATGGCGTACGAATCGCGGCCACGTCCGAATATCGGTCGATGATCGCGCGTTATCGGGGCGTGATATCGCCTCAACTTCGTTGTGTCTGAGCATCACTGGCGCCGCGGACTAATCTCGTCGCGAGTAGTTGATCGATGGCAGGGAGACTCCCGACAATGACGCGCAAGTCGCTGGTGCTGCCGGCTGTGGCCGGCCTCCTGATCTCCACGCTCGCCGCGTGCGGTGGTACCGACGGCTCGGGCTCGGACGGCAAGACGCTCGTCCTGGGCAGCACGGACCGCATAGAGGCGTCGAAGGCGGCGCTCGCGCCGCTGGACCCCGCCCTGGCCTACGACTTCGCGTCCTGGAGCGTGCTGCACAACGCCTTCCAGACGCTGATGCGGCTGCCCCGCTCGGGAACCGAGCCGATACCCGACGCCGCCGAGAAATGCGGCTTCCAGGACAGACAGAGCGAGCAGTACCGCTGCACCCTGCGGGACGGGCTGAAGTTCTCCAACGGCCACGACCTCACCTCGAAGGACGTCAAGTTCTCCCTCGAGCGGGTGCTGCGCATCGACGACCCCAACGGCACCAAGTCCTTGCTGTCCAACGTGGACAAGATCGAAACTCCCAGCGACCGCGAGATCGTCATCCACCTCTCGCAGCCGGACGCGACCTTCCCGTCGAAGCTCACCACCCCGGCCGCCGCGATCGTGGACAGCGAGGTCTACAAGCCCGACGCGCTGCGCAACGGCTTCGACATGACGGGCTCGGGCCCGTACAGCGCCAAGACCGAGGTGCGCGACAACCGGCTGACGAAGGTCGTCTTCACCAAGAACTCCCACTACAAGGGCGATGTCGAGCCGAAGGCCGGCAAGGTGGAGATGCGGTTCTACGACTCCGCGTCGACCATGGAGCGGGCGCTGGTCAAGGGCGACATCGACGTGGTCCACCGCGGCTTCTCGCCCGAGCAGATCGACAAGCTCAACAAGGGCGATGTCAAGGGCGTCCGCCTCTTCGAGTCTTCCGGCCAGGGCATCCGCTACCTGGTGTTCAACACCTCCGACCCGACGGTGAAGAACAAGGCGGTCCGGCAGGCCATCGCCCATCTCGTGGACCGCCAGGCGCTGGTGCGAGATGTGTACAAGCGGACCGCCGAGCCCCTGTACTCGATGATCCCCACCAGCATCTCCTCGCATATCAACTCGTTCCACAACGAGTACGGCGACCCGGATCCCGCGGAGGCCCGGCGCGTGCTGAGCGAGGCCGGTATCAACACCCCGGTGAAGCTGACGCTGACCTACACCACCGACCACTACGGCCCGGAGACGGCCGGGGAGTTCAAGGAGCTGCGCAAGCAGCTCAACGGCAGCGGACTGTTCTCCGTCAAGATCAAGGGCTACCCGTGGCGGGACTTCCGGCCCGAGCTCGTCAAGCGCCAGTTCTCCGTCTCCGGGATGGGCTGGCTGCCCGACTTCCCGGACCCCGACAGCTACACCGCGCCGTTCCTCACCAAGGACAACTTCCTCAACTCGCCCTACAGCAACAAGACCATCCAGGACGAGTTGATCCCCAAGACCCGGCAGGAGGCCCAGCGCAGCCTCGCCGACAAGGACTACCAGTCCATCCAGAACGCCGTCGCCAGCGATGTGCCCTACCTTCCGCTGTGGCAGGGCAACACGTACGTGGCCGCCCGCGGGAACGTGACGGGCGCCGAGTACGCCTTCGACTCCTCGACCATGCTCCAGCTGTGGGAGCTCGGCAAGGGCGACTGAGAACGACTTACGGGGGTCGGGTACGAAGACGTCGAGTGTGTGAGGAATACCGTTGAGGAAACGTGATCAGTGGCTGGCAGCTCCCCTCGGGGCAGGACTGGCCGCCGCCCTGCTCACCGGCTGCGGCAGTGAGGACGGCGACGCGGCGGGCACCGGTGAGCACGTGGTCATGGGGATGTCGGACGAGGTGCTCGCCACCGACCCGGCGTCGGGCTACGACCCGGGCTCCTGGCTGCTGTTCAACAACGTCTTCCAGTCGCTGCTGAGCTTCCCGAAGGGCAGCACCACACCGCAGCCGGAGGCGGCGGAGAAGTGCTCCTTCAAGGACGACACCAGCCGGGTCTACTCCTGCACGCTGAAGGACGGCCTGAAGTTCTCAAACGGTCATCCGCTCACCTCCGAGGACGTCAAGTACTCCTTCGAGCGCACCAAGCGGATCAATGACCCGAACGGTCCGGCGCTGATGCTCACCTCCATCGGGAGCATCGACGCCCCGGACAAGCGGACCGTCGTCTTCCATCTGAAGGACTCCGACGCGACCTTCCCGCAGAAGATCGCCTCCGGCGCCGGGTCCATCGTGGACCACGCGGAGTACCCGGCCGACAAGCTGCGCACGGACCACAAGGCGGTCGGCTCCGGCGTCTACAAGCTGGACTCCTTCACCAAGGGCGAGGCGGACTTCTCCGTCAACGACGGCTACCAGGGGCCCGCCAAGCCGAAGAACTCCGGGCTGACCCTGAAGTTCTTCCACGGCGGGCAGGCGCGGCTCAAGTCCGCCGTGCAGAAGGGCGATGTGGACCTCGCCTACCGCGGACTGGCCATGCGCGACCTCGCCGACCTCCAGGCGCGGAGCCTCGGCGGCGGCAAGAGCCTGAACGTGGTCGAGGGCACCGGCGCCGAGGTCCAGCACCTGGTCTTCAACATGAAGGACCCGGTGGCGGGCAAGCTCGGAGTGCGCAAGGCCATGGCGTACCTCATCGACCGCTCCACCCTGGTGCGGGACGTCTACAAGCGCACCGCCGAACCGCTGTACTCGGTGGTCCCGGCCGGTATCACCGGCCACAACACCGCCTTCTACGACAAGTACGGCGACCGCCCGCAGCCCGGGAAGGCCAAGCAGGCGCTGCGGGACGAGGGGATCACCGGCAAGGTCAAGCTGACCCTGTGGGGCACCCCGATCCGCTACGGCCCCGGCACCGTTCCGGGCCTGCGCCGGATCGCCGCGCAGCTCAACGCCAGCGGACTGTTCGACGTCGACGTGAAGAGCGCGGACGTCGCCACGTACGAGAAGGGCGTCGCCGGGGGGAAGTACGGCGTCTATGTGAAGGGCTGGGTTCCGGACTACCCGGACCCGGACAACTTCGTCGCCCCGTTCTTCGGCGCCGGCAATGTCCTGGCCAACCACTACACCTCGCCGCGGCTGACCGCGCAGCTCATCCCCGCCACCGCCGAGCAGCCCAGCCGCGAGGCCACGGTCGGCGACTTCCAGCGGATCCAGGACATCGTCGCCGACGAGGTGCCGATGCTCCCGCTGTGGCAGGGCAAGCAGTACGCGGTGGCCCAGGACGACATCACCGGACTGCAGTGGACCCTCGACTCCTCGACGGTCTTCCGCTTCTGGGAGATCGGCAAGTCGTCCGACGGCTGACGGGTGCTACCGGCCCATCGGCAGGTAGCACCCGTCAACCGCCCCGGTGACGCCTACTGCGCGCCGGGGCGGACCAGCCCGCTCTCGTAGGCGTAGACGGCGGCCTGCACCCGGTCGCGCAGCCCCAGCTTGGTCAGCACATGGCCCACATGCGTCTTGACCGTGGTCTCGCTGACGAACAGATCGGCGGCGATCTCCGCGTTGGACAGCCCCCGGGCCACCAGCTTCAGCACCTCGACCTCGCGCTCGGTCAGCGTGTGCAGGGTGTCCGGCACCGGCTCCTCACCCGACGGCAGATGCCCGGCGTACTTGTCCAGCAGCCTGCGGGTGATGCTGGGCGCCAGCATCGCCTCGCCCGCCGCCACCACGCGGATGGCCTGCACCAGCTCGGTGGCGGGCGCGTCCTTCAGCAGGAAGCCGCTGGCCCCGGCGCGCAGCGCCTCCACCACGTACTCATCCAGGTCGAAGGTGGTCAGCACCAGCACCTTGGCCGGGCCGTCCCGCCCCGGACCGGTGATCTGACGGGTCGCCTCCACGCCGTCCATCCGCGGCATCCGGATGTCCATCAGGACCACATCGGGCTGCAGCGCCCGCACCTGATCGAGGGCCTGCAGACCGTCCCCGGCCTCACCGACGACCGCCAGATCCTGCTCCGCCTCCAGAATCATCCGGAAGCCGGTGCGCAGCAGCGGTTGATCATCGACCAGTAGGACGCGGATCGCCACGGGAACTCCTTCTCCTAGACCGCGTCCATTCTGCCGGACTGCCCCGGAAGGACCGCCAGCGGATAAGGCGGCGGCGTACCCCCGAATTCCGGACAGTGCGCCTGGTGGTCGCACCAGCCGCAGAGCCTGGTCTGCCGGGGCACGAAGGCACCGGTCTCCGTGGCCAGCCGGATCGCCTCCCACAGGGCCAGCACCTTGCGCTCCACGGCCCGCAGATCCCGCTCCTCCGGGTCGTACGTCAGCACATCCCCGCTGCCCAGATAGACCAGCTGGAGCCGCCGCGGGATCACCCCGCGCAGCCGCCACAGCACCAGGGCGTAGAACTTCATCTGGAACAGCGCCTCGCCCGCGTACTGCGGCGCGGGGGCCTTGCCCGTCTTGTAGTCCACGATCCGCACATCACCGGTGGGGGCGATGTCGATCCGGTCGATGATTCCACGGAGCGTCAGCCCGGACTCGAGCTCGGCCTCCACGAACAGCTCGCGCTCCGCGGGCTCCAGACGGGTCGGATCCTCCAGCGAGAACCACTGCTCCACCAGCGTCTGGGCCCCCGTCAGCCACTCGGCCAGCCGGTCCGGCGCCGGAGCGCCGTCCTCCTCCTGGAACAGCTCCGCCAGCTCCGGCTTGGCCGCCAGCAGCCGCTCCCACTCGCCCGGCACCATCGACCGGGCCCGCGGGGCGGTGCGGTCGGCGGCCGGGGCGTCGAAGAGCCGCTCCAGCACCGCGTGGACCACCGTGCCGCGGGTGGCCGCCGCGCTGGGCTTCTCCGGCAGTTTGTCGATCACTCGGAAGCGGTACAGCAACGGGCACCGCATGAAATCGGCCGCCCGTGAGGGTGACAACGAGGCGGCGGGGCCGGACTTCGGTGGCCCGTCGGAGGGTTCGGCCTTCCCGGTGGTGGTTCCCGTGGTGGTTCCCATGGCGAAGACCCTACGACCCGCCACCGACAGCCGGACGCATACCATCGACGTTCGAGCCCCCGGCACTGCATGATCGTGGGGACCGTATCAAAAAGAAGGGTGCGATCGAGCATCCGACGAGGGGACACCGTGGACAACAGCGGGCAGCGGCAGTCCGACAACGGGGAATCGGACCGCGCGACCGAGCCCGAGGGCGGCAAGCCGCCGCGCCCACGCGACGTGGGCGGCGGCATTCTCATGGGCCGGCCCTTCGGCGTGCCCGTGTACGTCTCGCCCAGCTGGTTCCTGGTCGCCGCCCTCATCACCTGGGTCTTCGGCGGCCAGCTCGACCGGGTGCTGCCCGAGCTCGGCGCGGCCCGCTATCTGGTCTCGCTCTTCTTCGCGGTGGCCTTCTACGCCTCGGTGCTGGTGCACGAGCTCGCCCACACCGTGGCCGCGCTCCGCTTCAAGCTGCCGGTGCGCCGGATCCAGCTGCAGTTCTTCGGCGGTGTCTCGGAGATCGAGAAGGAGACCGAGACCCCCGGCCGGGAGTTCGTGCTCGCCTTCGTCGGCCCGCTGCTCTCCCTGGTCCTGTCGGGCGTGTTCTACCTCGGCATGATGGTCGTGGAGCCCGGCACGGTGCCCGGGGTGCTGCTCGCCGGGCTGATGATCTCCAACCTGATCGTGGCCGCGTTCAACCTGCTGCCCGGGCTGCCGCTGGACGGCGGGCGGATGCTGCGGGCCGTCGTCTGGAAGATCAGCGGCAGGCCCATGACCGGCACCGTCGCCGCCGCCTGGAGCGGCCGCGCGCTCGCCGTCGCGGTGCTCGTCGGGCTGCCGCTGCTCACCCAGGCGGGCGGGCTCGGCGAGGAGCCCAAGAGCTTCGGCAGCGTCGACTCGCTCACCGACGCGCTGCTGGCCGCCATACTCGCCGCGATCATCTGGACCGGCGCGGGCAACAGCCTGCGGATGGCCCGGCTGCGGGAGCGGCTGCCGGACCTGCGCGCCCGTACGCTCACCCGGCGCGCCGTCCCCGTGGCGGCCGACACCCCGCTCTCCGAGGCGCTGCGCCGGGCGAACGAGGCGGGGGCCCGGGCCCTGGTCGTGGTGGACGGCCACGGCGCCCCGACCGCCGTGGTGCGCGAGGCGGCCATCGTGGGGATCCCCGAGCACCGCCGCCCCTGGGTCGCGGTCAGCGGTCTCGCCCAGGACCTCAAGGACGGTATGCGGGTCTCCGCCGAGCTCACCGGCGAGGAACTGCTGGACACCCTGCGTGCCACCCCCGCCACCGAGTACCTGGTGGTGGAGGAGACCGGCGAGATCTACGGGGTGCTCTCCACGGCCGATGTCGAGCGCGCCTTCGTGGCGGCCATGGCCAGGACCCCCTCGGGCCGCTCCTGAGGCCCCGGGCGTGGTCCGGGCACGGCGAAGTGCCCGGTAGGCTGTTCACATGTCCGAACCGACCGGTGCCGCCCGCCGTCGCGGGCCCTTCCAGGTCGGGGACCAGGTCCAGCTCACCGACCCCAAGGGACGCCACTACACCTTCACGCTCGAGTCAGGGAAGAACTTCCACACCCACAAGGGATCCTTCCCCCATGACGAGCTGATCGGTGCCCCCGAGGGAACCGTCGTGCGCACCACGGGAAACGTCGCGTATCTCGCGCTGCGCCCCCTGCTCCCCGACTATGTCCTGTCCATGCCACGAGGCGCCGCCGTGGTCTACCCCAAGGACGCGGGGCAGATCCTGGCGATGGCCGACATCTTCCCCGGCGCGCGCGTCGTCGAGGCGGGCGTCGGCTCCGGCTCGCTCTCCACCTTCCTGCTGCGGGCCATCGGCGACCAGGGCATGCTGCACTCCTACGAGCGCCGGGCCGACTTCGCCGAGATCGCCGCCCAGAACGTCGAGCGCTACTTCGGCGCCCCGCACCCCGCCTGGCGGCTCACCGTCGGCGACCTCCAGGACAACCTCAGCGACACCGACGTGGACCGCGTGATCCTGGACATGCTCGCCCCCTGGGAGTGCCTGGAGCCGGTGTCCAAGGCGCTCGTCCCCGGCGGCATCCTGTGCGCGTACGTCGCCACCACCACCCAGCTCGCCCGCACCGTGGAGGCCATCCGCGAGCACGGCACCTTCAACGAGCCGTCGGCCTGGGAGACCATGGTGCGCACCTGGCACGTGGAGGGCCTGGCGGTACGGCCCGACCACCGCATGATCGGCCACACCGGCTTCCTGCTCACCGCCCGTCGGCTCGCGGACGGTGTAGAGCCCCCGATGCGCCGCCGCAGGCCCGCCAAGGGCGCCTACGGCGAGGACTACGTGGGCTGGGGCACCGCCAAGGACAGCGGCACCGCCAAGGACAACGGCACCGCCAAGGGCACAGGCGCCACGGAAGGCTCAGGAGCCGACAGGCGCCCCTCCGGCGGCCAGGACACCCAGGCGGACACCCCCTCCGGCGACGTCTGACGGCCGTCCGGGATCCGTCCGGCGGCCGCCCGAGGGCCCGCCCCCGGCGGAGACCGGCACCACAACGGCTCGGCGCGGCCACCGAATTCCTCGTGTGAGGGCGGTGGCCGCGCCCCTGTGAGATGTGGCACCATGCGGGTCATCTCCCGCCTCAGCCCCTCACATGGAGTCATCCCGCGTGCAGCCTCTGGGCCCGGATCTCGCGCACACCCAACCCCGTCCGGTGCACTGGGTGGCGACCGCGGCCGCCGTGGCCGCCGTCATCGCCGGAGGGTCGTTCTTCCAGCCCTCCGACGCCAAGGCCACCACGTCCACCACCGCCTCCGCGCCGGGCACCGGGGGGCTTCCGGCCGCCAAGGCCCCCGACCCCCGCGCCGCGGACTATCCGATGAACTGCGGACGGGCCCGGCCCGACGTCATCGACCGGGGCTCGGCGGACCTGGACGGGGACGGGCGGCCGGAGACCGTCGCCGTGGTGCGCTGCCCGACCGCCTTCGGCACCCCGCCCAGCGGCGTCTATGTGCTCTCCCAGCCGACCGGCCGCGCGGGCGCCGCGCCCCGTGTGGTGTCCACCTTCGTGGATCCGAAGGAAGGGATGAGCATCAGCGATTTCGCGGTGCGCGGAAAGAGGGTTTCGGCCACGTTGCTGGGATACTCGTCGGCCAAGGTCCCGCGGTGCTGTCCGGATCTGCAGCGCAAGGTCAACTGGCAGTGGCGGGACGGAAAGTTCGTACTGAAGGCGCTGCCGGTCCCGGGGAGTGTGTGAGCGGTTACTCGCGGCGTGTCACCCCGCGTCGGGTCCGTAGACCTCGACCCGGTCCGTGACGCGGCGTACATGGATGCAGTCGCCGGGGCACTCCTTGGCGGAATCCCTGACCTCGGTCAGCAGGGCCAGGGGGACCGGGGTGGTCGCGCCCTTGTCCTGCAGCAGCTCATCGTCGGCGCTCTTGACGTAGGCTAGACCGTCGATGTCGAGTTCGAAGACCTCGGGAGCGTACTGGGCGCAGATGCCGTCCCCGGTGCACAGATCCTGGTCGATCCAGACCTCAAGACCGCCGAGCTCCTCGTTCCGCACGGTGTGCCCCCTCCTGTTCCTTCGATACGCGATTCAACATTGTCTAAATATCGCCAACCCTGGCGGGTGTTGACCGTGTCGACGATACAACCGCTCGCTTTCCGATGTTGTTGGGTGGGTATTCACCTGGCGTGAGGGAGTGCGCAAGGGTGAAGATCGGACACACGCCGACCGGGTTTGTGATCTAGGGGTTTCAACCCGCACCGGCCCAGGTAGGGTCAGGAAGCGTCCAGCTCCCCTTGGAGGAGGTGAGGACCGTGGCAGCCCACGACGACGACATCAACCGCGGCATCCGGCCGGGGCGGGGGTCTGACGACCCTGCCGGCCAGGTTGCCTATCTCGAGCAGGAAATCGCCGTCCTGCGCCGCAAGCTCGCCGACTCTCCGCGTCATACGAGGATTCTCGAAGAGCGGATCGTCGAGCTGCAGACCAATCTGGCGGGAGTCTCCGCACAGAACGAGCGGCTCGCGAACACACTCCGTGAGGCCCGCGATCAGATCGTGGCCCTCAAGGAGGAGGTCGACCGGCTCGCGCAGCCGCCGGCCGGTTTCGGTGCCTTTCTGCAGGCGAACGAGGACGGTACGGCGGACATCTTTACCGGGGGCCGTAAACTCCGGGTGAATGTCAGCCCAAGCGTCGAGCTCGACGACCTCAGGCGCGGCCAGGAGGTCATGCTCAACGAGGCGCTCAATGTGGTCGAGGCCATGGAGTTCGAGCGCGCCGGGGACATCGTCACCCTCAAGGAAGTCCTTGAGGACGGCGAGCGCGCCCTGGTGATCGGGCACACCGACGAGGAGCGGGTGGTGCGGCTGGCGGAGCCGCTGCTGAGCACCACCATCCGGCCCGGTGACGCCCTGCTGCTCGAGCCCCGGTCCGGCTATGTCTACGAGGTGGTACCGAAGAGCGAGGTCGAGGAGCTCGTCCTCGAAGAGGTGCCGGACATCGACTACAACAAGATCGGCGGTCTGGGAAACCAGATCGAGCTGATCCGCGACGCGGTCGAGCTCCCGTATCTCTATCCCGACCTCTTCAAGGAGCACGAACTGCGGCCGCCCAAGGGTGTGCTGCTGTACGGCCCGCCCGGCTGCGGTAAGACGCTGATCGCCAAGGCCGTGGCCAACTCCCTTGCCAAGAAGGTCGCCGAGGTGACCGGCAAGCCCGCGGGGAAGAGCTTCTTCCTCAACATCAAGGGCCCCGAGCTCCTCAACAAGTACGTCGGCGAGACGGAGCGGCACATCCGGCTGGTCTTCCAGCGGGCTCGGGAGAAGGCCAGCGAGGGCACGCCCGTCATCGTCTTCTTCGACGAGATGGACTCCCTGTTCCGCACCCGTGGCTCCGGGGTCAGCTCGGACGTGGAGAACACCATCGTCCCCCAGCTGCTCTCCGAGATCGACGGTGTGGAGGGCCTGGAGAACGTGATCGTCATCGGTGCCTCCAACCGCGAGGACATGATCGACCCCGCGATCCTGCGCCCCGGCCGCCTCGATGTGAAGATCAAGATCGAGCGTCCGGACGCCGAGGCCGCCAAGGACATCTTCTCGAAGTACCTGACGGAGTCCCTGCCGATCCACGGCGACGACCTCTCCGAGCACGGCGGGTCGCCGAAGGCCGCGATCGGCGGGATGATCCAGTCGGTGGTCGAGCAGATGTACACCGAGTCCGAGGAGAACCGCTTCCTGGAGGTCACCTACGCCAATGGCGACAAGGAAGTCCTCTACTTCAAGGACTTCAACTCCGGCGCCATGATCCAGAACATTGTGGACCGCGCCAAGAAGATGGCGATCAAGGACTTCCTGGACCACAACCAGAAGGGCCTTCGCGTCTCCCATCTGCTCGCCGCCTGCGTGGACGAGTTCAAGGAGAACGAGGACCTGCCCAACACCACGAACCCGGACGACTGGGCCCGGATCTCCGGTAAGAAGGGCGAGCGGATCGTGTACATCCGCACCCTGGTCACCGGAAAGCAGGGCGCGGACACTGGACGCTCCATCGACACGGTGGCGAACACCGGTCAGTACCTGTAACACCGCGGTCCGGCTGCGGATGTCCTGGACGGGGCATCCGCAGCCGGATGCGCTTTTCGGACCGCATTCTTCGTATGAGTCCTACGAGCCCTACCGGAGCAATGACTGTAATGATCTCCGCAGCACCGCTTGGCCGTTCTAGGCTCTTCGGTACCGCAGTATCGCGGCACGGGGGATCGGGGGCCGCAGATGGACCGGGAGCGCAGCGGTACTTGAGCGCCGATCCCAGCCGGGGGCGGCGCCGGGCAAGGAGGGCCGCATGACCGTACGGCGCGTAATGGGAATCGAGACGGAGTACGGGATCTCCGTCCCGGGGCACCCGAACGCCAATGCCATGCTCACCTCATCCCAGGTCGTCAACGCCTACGCGGCGGCGATGCACCGGGCGCGCCGCGCCCGCTGGGACTTCGAGGAGGAGAACCCGCTGCGGGACGCCCGCGGATTCGACCTCGCACGCGAGTCCGCGGACGCCAGCCAGCTCACGGACGAGGACATCGGCCTGGCCAATGTGATCCTCACCAATGGCGCGCGGCTCTATGTGGACCATGCCCACCCCGAGTACTCCGCCCCCGAGGTCACCAACCCCCGGGACGCGGTGCTCTGGGACAAGGCCGGTGAGCGCATCATGGCCGAGGCCGCGCTGCGCGCCGCCGAGCTGCCCGGCGGCCAGCCCATCCACCTCTACAAGAACAACACCGACAACAAGGGCGCCTCCTACGGCACGCATGAGAACTACCTGATGAAGCGGGAGACCGCCTTCTCGGACATCGTGCGCCACCTGACGCCCTTCTTCGTCTCCCGCCAGGTCGTCACGGGCGCGGGCCGCGTCGGCGTCGGCCAGGACGGCCATGAGCACGGCTTCCAGATCAGCCAGCGGGCGGATTACTTCGAGGTCGAGGTCGGCCTGGAGACCACGCTCAAGCGCCCGATCATCAACACCCGCGACGAGCCGCACGCCGACGCCGAGAAGTACCGCCGGCTCCATGTGATCATCGGCGACGCCAACCTCTCCGAGCTGTCGACGTACCTCAAGCTCGGCACCACCGCCCTGGTGCTGTCGATGATCGAGGACGGCTTCATCGCCGTGGACCTCGCGGTGGACCAGCCGGTGCGCACCCTGCACCAGGTCTCGCACGACCCGACGCTGCGCCGTCTCGTCACGCTGCGCAGCGGCCGTACGCTTACCGCGGTGCAGCTCCAGATGGAGTACTTCGAGCTGGCCCGCAAATACGTCGAGGACCGCTACGGGGCGGACGCCGACGAGCAGACCCGGGACGTCCTGGCCCGCTGGGAGGACGTGCTGAACCGGCTGGAGCGCGATCCCATGAGCCTGTCCGGCGAGCTGGACTGGATCGCCAAGCGGGAGCTGCTCGAGGGCTACCGCCGCCGCGACGCCCTGGAGTGGGACGCGGCCCGGCTCCATCTGGTGGACCTCCAGTACGCCGACGTGCGCCCGGACAAGGGCCTGTACAACCGGCTGGTGGCCCGCGGCAAGATGAAGCGGCTGCTGGACGACCAGGACATCGCGCGCGCCCAGAACAAGCCCCCGGAGGACACCCGCGCCTACTTCCGCGGCCGCTGCCTGGAGCAGTACGCGGACGACGTGGCCGCGGCCTCCTGGGACTCGGTGATCTTCGACCTGCCGGGTCGTGACTCTCTGCAACGGGTTCCCACCCTGGAGCCGCTGCGCGGCACCCGCAACCACGTCAAGGAGTTGCTGGACCGTTGCCGCACGGCCGAGGACCTGGTCCGGGTGCTGTCCGGAGGCTGAAATGCCCTTGGGCCGGGAATCATCGAGGTGGCCTCCGTACGTTGTAGCGAGTGGGAGGCCGATGTCGGACCCTGCTTGTAGGGTCTGATCTTGAGACCGATCGAATCAGCGGGCGAACCGAGCGGGGTGAGGGAAATGGCGACCAAGGACACCGGCGGCGGTCAGCAGAAAGCGTCGCGCTCGACCGAAGAGGTCGAGGAGCAGACGCAGGACGCACAGGCCGCGGACGACCTCAAGGAGCGGCAGGAGAAGCTCTCGGACGACGTCGACTCCGTGCTGGACGAGATCGACGACGTGCTCGAGGAGAACGCGGAGGACTTCGTGAGGTCTTTCGTCCAGAAGGGCGGACAGTAAGGCGCGTCTTCTCCGTCCTGCGTCCCCGCGGAGGGGACGCAGGACGGATGACTTCCATGGCCAGGGGTATGGTCCGTGCATCATTTCAAGATCTGGTGGAAGGAAACGTGTGGAAGCCAACACTCGTAGCACAGGGCGTCTGCCGGCTGCCTTCCTGACGCCCGGCTCCTCGTCGTTCATGGACTTCCTGGGCGACCACTCGCCCGAGCTGCTTCCGGGGAACCGTCCACTGCCTCCGGTGCAGGGCGCCATCGAGGCCCCCCACGGCACCACCATCGTGGCGGTGACCTTCTCCGGCGGCGTGGTGCTCGCCGGTGACCGCCGCGCCACCATGGGCAATGTCATCGCGCAGCGTGACATCGAGAAGGTCTTCCCCGCCGATGAGTTCTCGGCGGTCGGGATCGCGGGGACCGCCGGTATCGCGGTGGAGATGGTCAAGCTCTTCCAGCTGGAGCTGGAGCACTTCGAGAAGGTCGAGGGCACCGTGCTCTCGCTCGAGGGCAAGGCGAACAGGCTGTCGACCATGATCCGCGGCAACCTCGGCATGGCGATGCAGGGCCTTGCCGTGGTCCCGCTCTTCGCGGGGTGGGACGTCGACCGGGAGAAGGGCCGCATCTTCTCCTACGACGTGACCGGGGGGCGTTCGGAGGAGCGCGGCTTCGCCGCCACCGGCTCGGGCTCGATGTTCGCCCGGGGCGCGCTCAAGAAGCTCTATCGCGAGGATTCGACCGAGGAGCAGGCCGCCACGACCGTGCTCCAGGCGCTCTATGACGCCGCCGACGACGATTCGGCCACCGGAGGGCCGGATCTCGCCCGCCGTATTTATCCGATCATCACCTCCCTCACCGAGGACGGTTTCAAGCGGTTCAGCGAGGACGAGGTGTCCGAACTCGCCCGCGCCATCCATGAACGGCGCCTCGAAGAGCCGGACGGCCCCCGCGCCGCCCTGCTCTGATCAGGACGGTCCTACCGGAATGCATTCGCCAATGACAGAAGGGACGGACAGCCGGTGACGACGCCGTTCTATGTTTCTCCTCAGCAGGCCATGGCCGACCGCGCGGAATACGCCCGCAAGGGCATCGCACGCGGCCGCAGCGTGGTCGTGCTGCAGTACGCCGACGGCATCGTCTTCGTTGCGGAGAACCCGTCCCGCGCGCTGCACAAGGTCAGCGAGATCTATGACCGGATCGCCTTCGCGGCGGTCGGTAAGTACAACGAATTCGAGAATCTGCGCATCGGCGGTGTCCGTTACGCCGATCTGCGTGGCTATACCTATGACCGTGAGGATGTCACCGCCCGCGGGCTGGCGAACGTCTACGCCCAGACCCTGGGCACGATCTTCTCCAGCGCCGCCGAGAAGCCGTACGAGGTCGAGCTGATCGTCGCCGAGGTCGGGGAGGGCCCCGAGGACGACCAGATCTACCGGCTTCCGCACGACGGCTCCATCGTGGACGAGCACGGCTCGGTCGCCGTCGGTGGCAACGCCGACCAGATCAGCAGCTACCTCGACCAGCGCCACCGCGACGGCATGACCCTGGCCGAGGCCCTCAAACTGGCCGTCGACTCGCTCTCCCGTGACAACAACGGCGGGGAGCGCAGCCTCACCGCCGAGCAGCTCGAGGTGGCGGTCCTGGACCGCACCCGCCCCCAGAAGCGCAAGTTCAAGCGCGTCCTGGGCGGCCAGCTCTCCCGGCTCCTGGAGTCCGGAGAGGGCGGGGCCGACGCGGAGGCGCCGGCCGAGTCCTCGGAGGAGTCCTCCTCGGAGTCCGAGGACTGACCCACCCGCCGCCGTTTCGTCTCACCGCCCACCGCCGCCCCGGCCCACCGGGGCGGCGGTGGGCGTTATGGGTCCCGGGCCCGGGTCAGAGCCGTGGGGGAGGGGCCGTGGAGCCCCGGCGGAGCAGGTCGACGGGGAGCACGGTGTCCTGGGGCGTCTCGCCGTCCAGGAGCGTCATCAGGGCCCGCATGCCCGCCGCGCCCACCGCCTCCGCCGAGAGCCGGACCGTGGTCAGCTCCGGCTCCACCGCCGTGGCCAGGGCCAGATCGTCGAAGCCGGTCACCGAGATGTCGTCCGGGATCCGCAGCCCCAGCCGCCGGGCCGCCTTGCAGGCGCCCGCGGCCAGGATGTCGTCGTCGCAGACGAGCGCGGTCGGCCGGGGCCCGGGGCGGGCCAGGACGCGCTCGGCGGCCCGGCGGCCCTCCTCGACACTCAGCCCCGCCGGTTCCGCGCTCAGCGCGGCGCCCGGAACCCCGTCCACCGTCTCCGCCAGGGCCCGGGCGCGGACCCGGAAGGTCCAGGAGTCCACCGCCGCCGCCAGATGGGCCACCCGGCGGTGCCCGAGCCCCAGCAGATGCTCCGCCACCTGCCGTGCCCCGTCCGCGATGTCGAGGTTGACCGTGGCCGCCGCGGCCGCGTCGTCCGGGTCGCTGTCGAGCATCACCAGCGGCAGCCCGCCGCCGCGCACCGCGACCAGGGCGTCGGCCGCCATGGAGGAGGCGATCACCCCGTCCAGCGAGGCGCGCGCCGAGTCGAACGGGTCGCGGGCCGGGCCCACGCCCTCGGGGGACGGGTAGAGCACCACACCGAAGCCGTTGTCGGCGGCGACCCGCTCGGCGCCGGTGTAGACGCGGGCGAAGAACTCGGTCGTGAGGGCGGGCACCACCAGCAGCACGGTCCTGGTGCGGCCCAGGCGGAGGCTGCGGGCCGCGAGGTTGGGGCGGTAGCCGAGGTCCCGCGCGGCGGCGCGCACGGTCTCCACGGTGCGCTCGGAGACCCGTCCGGGCCACTTCTCCCCGAGCACCAGGGAGACGGTCGCCTGGGACACGCCCGCCGCGCGCGCCACATCCCGGCTCGTCGCCGGCCGTCCCGCGGCCTCCCCGCCGCCGCCCGGAGCCGCTCCGCGGCTGCCTGGACCTGCTCCGCCGCCGCCCGCTGTCGCCCCACCGCCCGGAGCCGTCCCGCGGCCCGGACCTGCCCCGCCGTCGCCCGGACCGCCGCGCCGCGCCCGCTCACCCGTCCGGCCGGTTCCCCGGGAACCTTTCCCGGCGGCCCCGCCCGCCGTGTGGGGGCGGTCCGCGCTCGCCACCATCGTCTCCGCTCCCCTCGGTCGCCGTACGGCTGACCGCAGGCTGCTCATTCCGGCCCCGCGAGTGGACCCGCGGTGGCGGCCATGGTACGTATGACGCTGGACGTTATACGTACAACGTCACTCACGACCCGCGACGCGCTCGCGACAACCCGGCGGAACCCACCGGAACCACCGGAACCACCGGAACCCGCAGGAAGGGGCAGGCAATGGCGGCTGGCTACGGGGAACTGCTGCGCACCCCGCACGCGGCACGGCTGCTCACCGGCACGCTGCTGGGGCGGCTTCCGAACGCCACCGCCGCCCTCGCCGTGCTGCTCTTCGCCCGCGCCGAGGGCGGCAGCTACGCCCTCGCCGGGGCGCTCTCGGCCGTCTACGGCGCGGCCAACGCGGTGGGCCAGCCGCTGCTGGGCCGGGCCGTGGACCGCCTCGGCCAGCCCCGGGTGATGCTCCCCGCCGCCGTGGCCTCCGCGCTCGGGATGGTCCTCTTCGCCGTCGTCGGGCTCGAGCCGCTGCCCGTGGCGTACGCGGCGATGCTGATCGCCGGCGTGTTCACCCCGCCGCTGGAGGGCGGGCTGCGGGCGCTGTGGCCCACGGTGCTGCGGCGCGAGGACCAGGTGCACGCGGCGTACGCGCTGGACGCCGTGGCCCAGGAGGTGATGTTCGCGGTCGGCCCGCTGCTGGTCACCCTGTCCGTGGCCGTGTGGTCCGAGGCGGCCGCGCTGCTGGTCATCAACGCCGTCGGGGTCGCGGGCGCGCTCTCCGTCGTGGTCTCGCGGCCTTCGCGGCAGTGGCGCTCCGCGCCGCGCGAGGCGCACTGGCTGGGCGCGCTGCGCTCGCCCGGGCTGCTGGTGCTGCTCGGCTCGTTCTTCTTCATCGGGCTGGCCCTCGGCGCCATCGCGGTGGCCGCCGTGGCGTACGCCGACGAGCACGGCGGTGGCGCGGTCTCCAGCGCGCTGCTCTCCGCCCTCGGCGTGGGCGCGCTGATCGGCGGCATCGTCTACGGCGGCCGCACCTGGCCCGGCGCGCCCGAACGGCGGCTGCGGCTGCTGGTGGCCGCGCTGGCGCTGGGCTATCTGCCGCTGATACTGGTGCCGGGCGTCGTCGCGATGACCGTCCTCGCCGGGGTGGCGGGCGTGTTCCTCGCCCCGGCGCTGGCCTGTGCCTTCGTCGTAGTGGACCGCCATGCGCCGTCCGGCACGGTCACCGAGGCGTTCTCCTGGCTGGTGACCACCTTCGTGGTGGGCAACGCGGTCGGCACCGCCGTGGCCGGGCCCGCCGTCCAGTTCGGCGGGGTGGCCCCCGGATTCACGGTGCCCGCGGCCGGTGGCGCGGCCGCGCTGGCGGTGCTGCTGGCGGCCCAGCGGTTCCTCCTGGACGGGCCGCGGCCCGTCGTTCAGCCCACCACGTACCGAACACCGGATGAACCTCGTGCGGAAAATGATCGCAACCATGCCGCCGAACCCGGTTTCAGAGCACGCCATCAGGCGTAATGTTCAGGCATGGACCGCCGCATTTTCGGGCTGGAGAACGAGTACGGCGTCACGTGCACATTCAGGGGACAGCGCCGGTTGTCTCCTGACGAAGTGGCGCGGTACCTCTTCCGCCGTGTTGTCTCCTGGGGCCGCAGCAGCAATGTCTTCCTGCGCAACGGCGCCCGCCTCTATCTGGACGTGGGCTCGCACCCGGAATACGCGACACCCGAGTGTGACAACGTGACCGAGCTGGTCACCCACGACAAAGCGGGCGAGCGCATTCTCGAAGGTCTGCTCGTGGACGCGGAGCGCCGCCTGCACGAGGAGGGAATCGCGGGCGACGTCTATCTCTTCAAGAACAACACCGACTCCGCGGGCAACTCCTACGGCTGCCACGAGAACTATCTGGTGGCACGGCACGGGGAGTTCTCCCGGCTCGCCGACATTCTCATCCCGTTCCTGGTGACGCGACAGCTCCTGTGCGGCGCGGGCAAGGTCCTCCAGACCCCCCGCGGCGCGGTCTACTGCGTCAGCCAGCGCGCCGAGCACATCTGGGAGGGCGTCAGCTCCGCCACGACCCGCTCCCGGCCGATCATCAACACCCGCGACGAACCCCACGCCGACGCCGAGCGGTACCGCCGGCTGCATGTCATCGTGGGCGACTCCAACATGTCCGAGACCACCATGCTGCTCAAGGTCGGCGCCACCGACCTGGTGCTCCGCATGATCGAGGCGGGCACGGTGATGCGCGACCTGACCCTGGAGAACCCCATCCGGGCGATCCGCGAGGTCAGCCACGACATCACCGGGCAGCGCAAGGTGCGGCTCGCCAGCGGGCGCGAGGCGTCCGCCCTGGAGGTGCAGCAGGAGTACTACGAGAAGGCCGTCGACTTCTGCGAGCGCCGGGGCATCCGCACCGGCATGGTCGAGCGCGTCCTCGAACTGTGGGGCCGCACCCTCGACGCGATCCGCACCGAGGAGCTCGACCGCATCGGCACCGAAATCGACTGGGTGATGAAGTACCAGCTCATCGAGCGGTACCGGGCGAAGAACAACATCACCATGTCGCATCCCCGCATCGCCCAGATAGACCTCGCCTACCACGACATCCACCGCCGCCGCGGCCTCTACTACCTGCTGGAGAAGCGCGGCCAGGCGGCCCGGGTCTGCAACGACTTGAAGATCTTCGAGGGCAAGTCGGTGCCACCGCAGACCACCCGCGCCCGGCTGCGCGGCGACTTCATCCGCCGGGCCCAGGAGCAGCGCCGCGATTTCACCGTCGACTGGGTGCATCTGAAGCTCAATGACCAGGCGCAGCGCACCGTGCTGTGCAAGGACCCGTTCCGCTCGGTCGACGACCGGGTGGAGAAGCTGATCGCCGGTATGTGACCGGCGTACGGCTTACCTTCCCCTCGGGCCCCGTGCGTTCTCCGGACGGGGCCCGAGTCACGTCGTAGAGTGGCGCGCACTGGCCATCTCAAGATCTACCTAACGAGGACTCCGTGCGTCGACGCTCCGTACTCCTTGCCGTGCCCGCGGGCCTGCTGACACTCGCGGGCTGCGGTGACGATGAATCAGGGTCCGACAAGACCAAGCCGTCCCAGGAGCCGACGAGCCCGAGTCCCTCACCGGCCCCCACCGGCAAGATCGTCTCCGGCCCGGTGCCGGCCATTACCGCGGGTAAGAAGTTCGGTGAGAAACCGAAGGTCGCCAAGGGCACGGGGAAGCCCTCGCAGAGTCTCGCGGTCAAGACGATCAGCCAGGGCGACGGCAAGAAGACAGCCAAGGGCGACTGGCTCCAGATCAACTACCTGGCGCAGATCTGGGACACCGGGAAGGTCATCGACAACACCTTCGACAAGAAGAAGACCGCGGCCTTCCCCGTCGGCAAGGGCCAGGTCCTCCCGGGCTGGGACCAGGGACTGCTGGGCCGGAACCTCGGCAGCCGGCTGGAGCTGGCCGTCCCGCCCGCGTACGCCTACGGCAAGCAGGGGCAGCCGCAGGCCGGTATCAAGGGCACCGACACGCTGGTCTTCGTCATCGACCTCGTCGGCGCCTACAACGCCAAGAGCGCGGCCAAGGGCAGCAAGGTGGACCAGACCGACGCCGACCTGCCCAAGGTGTCCACCAACACCGACGGCAAGGCGCCCAGCATCACCGTCCCCAAGAAGTCCGCGCCGAAGAAGCTGGTCTCCGAGTACGTCATCGAGGGTGACGGCAAGGAGGTCAAGAAGACCGACGCGCTGCTCGTCAACTACAAGGGCGTGCTGTGGGACGGTGGCAAGGAGTTCGACTCCAGCTACAAGCGCGGCGAACTCGCCCAGTTCTCGCTCCAGCAGGTCGTCAAGGGCTGGTCGCAGGGGCTGACGGGGAAGAAGGTGGGCAGCCGGGTGCTGATCGTCGTGCCCCCGGACCTGGGCTACGGCAAGGCGGCCCAGAAGGGCATCCCGGCCAACTCCACGCTGGTGTTCTCGGTGGACATCCTGGCGGTTCTGTAGCCTGTGCGGGTTGCCCACCACGTCACAAGGAGCAATTTCGTGAGCATCGAGAAGCCCGAGGTCGACTTCCCGGGCGGCGAGCCGCCGGCCGAGCTGGAGATCAAGGACATCTGGGAGGGCGACGGGCCCGCGGCCAAGGCCGGCGACAACATCGCCGTGCACTATGTGGGCGTGTCCTTCAGCACGGGCGAGGAGTTCGACGCGAGCTACAACCGCGGCACCCCGCTGCGGATCCAGCTCGGCGTGGGCCAGCTCATCTCCGGCTGGGACCAGGGTCTGCAGGGGATGAAGGTCGGCGGCCGCCGCCAGCTCATCGTCCCGCCGCACCTCGGCTACGGCGACCGGGGCGCCGGTGGTGGCCGGATCAAGCCGGGCGAGACGCTGATCTTCGTCTGCGACCTGGTCTCCGTCTGAGACGGCCGTCCGTCGCGCCGAGGGCTCCTGCCGGTGAGCGGGGGCCCTCGGCTTTTGCCGCGCGTCCCGGTAGCGGTACGGTCACGTGCGTAAGGTCACGAAGAAAGGGCGTCGATGGCGATTGCCAAGGCCGAGCGGTTGATGAACCTGGCCCTGTGCCTGCTGGGAACGCGGCGTCCGCTGACCAAACGGGAGTTGCGGGGCTCCATAGAGGCGTACCTCCAGACCGACACGGCCAACGACGAAGCGTTCAACCGCATGTTCGAACGCGACAAGGACGATCTGCGTGAACTCGGCCTGATCATCGAGACGGTGGAGGGCCTCGACGGCGAGATCGGCTATCTCGCCCGCCGGGACAGCAACCGCCTCCCGCCGATCACCCTGGACGCCGAGGAGGCCGCCGCCCTCGGCCTCGCCGCCAAGGTCTGGCAGCAGGCCCGGCTCGCGGGCGCCGCCAGCGGCGCCCTGCAGAAGCTGCGCGCCGCCGGGATGCCGGTCGCCGAGGATCCGTACGACACGCCCGGGCACAGCGCGCTGGAGCCGCGCATCCCGGTCCATGAGAGCGCCTTCGAACCGCTGATGCTCGCCTGCCGCGACCGCCGCCCCGTCGTCTTCGACTACCGCAAGGCGAACGCCGCGCGCCCCGGGCAGCGGCAGGTCGAGCCCTGGACCCTGGAGTGCTGGCGCGGCCACTGGTATCTCGCCGGATGGGACCGCGAGCGCGCCGCCGAGCGGGTCTTCCGGCTCTCCCGGATCACCGGCCGGGTCCGGCTGCGGTCCGGCGCGTTCACCGCCGAGGTGCCCGACCACGTCACCGTCCGGGAGACCGTGGAGAGCTGGGCGGGCGAGACCGCCAACGGCACCGCCCGGATCCGGCTGCGCTCGGGCCACGGCTATCCGCTGCGGGCGAAGGCGCTGTCCACCCGGGAGGCCGGCGACGGCTGGGACGAGCTGGAGATTCCCTACGGGCACGGCCTGGACGCCTGGCTCGTGGAGTTCGGCCCGGATGTGGTCGTACTGGCGCCCGAGGAACTGCGGGCGGATGTCGTGGACCGGCTGCGCGCGGTCGCCAAAGGCTGAGGGGACGGATCTACTTCACCATGGCCGGAAACGCCATTGACCAGACTCGGCGGATGCTCTCCCTGGTGACGTATCTGCGCGAGCGCCCCGGCGCCCGCGTCGCCGACGTCGCCCGGGCCTTCGGCATCAGCGAGGACGAGCTGATCGCCGACCTGGATGTGCTGCCGCTGTGCGGCACCAGCTTCCGCGGCGGCGACCTGCTGGACATCGACACCGACGGAGAGCGGATCTGGTGGCACAACCCCGATGACGTGGCCGAGCCGCTGCGGCTGGCCGCCGACGAGGCCACCGCGCTGCTGGTCGCCGCCCGCGCCGTCGCCACCCTCCCCGGGCTGCGCGAGGGCGACCGGGACGCGCTGCTGCGGGCCACCGCCAAGCTGGAGGCCGCGGCGGGCGAGGCGGCGGGCGCCAGCTCCCGGCTCTCGGTGATCTTCGAATCGGAGGGCGGGGTCTTCGCCGACGTCGACCGCGCCATCTCCGAGCGCCGCAGGCTGTGGCTGCGCTACTACTCACCCGCGCGTGACGAGGTCACCGAGCGCGAGGTCGACCCGATCCGGCTCTTCGCCGTCGGCCGCACCTACATGGAGGCGTGGTGCCGCCTCTCCGAGGCGCGGCGGACCTTCCGGCTGGACCGGGTCGTCGAGATCAAGCTGCTGGACGAGGCGTCCGACCCGCCGCCGATCGAGCTGCGCGACCTGTCGGAGCTGTCCTCCGCCCTGGTGCAGACCGGCGCCGAGGACCCCGAGGTGGTCGTCGAGGTCGGCCCCGGCGGGCGCTGGGTCGCCGAGTACTACCCGCACGACAGCGCCGATGAGCTGCCCGACGGCGGCCTCCGGATCACGCTGCGCGCGCCCGACCCCGGCTCGCTGCGGCGCCTGGCGCTGCGGCTGGGCAGGGACGGCAGGATCGTCTCGCCGCAGGAGCTGTCGGACAGTGCTCGGGACGCGGCGCGGCAGGCGCTCGCGGCGTACGGTGAGTGAAGGGACGCACACAGTGACCGCACGGGGGAGTGCCACGTCGGTGATCTTCAAGGCAGCCTGTCCGCAGTGCCGCGGCCGGTTCGAGCTGGCCGCGGGCGCCCTGCGGCTGGCCATTGGGGCCAGCCACCGCACCACCTTCTACTCCTTCACCTGCCCCGACTGCGGAACCGCGGTGCGCAAACCGGCGGGGGAGCGGATCGTGGAGCTGCTCACCGGTGGCGGGGTGCGTACACTGAGGCTGCACTCCACCGTCTAGGCTCTGCCGCATGCTCTGGCCGATGCTCGCCCTCGCCCTCGCCTTCTGCGGAATCGCCGTTCTCGCCGTGCTCTCGGTGCGGGTCTACGCCGAGGTCCGCCGGCTGGCCCGGCAGGTGTCGGACAGCTCGGAGCGGATCACCCGGGCCGCGGAGGACCTGGAGCGGGCCTCGGCTCCGCTGGGGTCGACC
Source organism: Streptomyces rapamycinicus NRRL 5491 (assembly GCF_024298965.1). NCBI lineage: Bacteria > Bacillati > Actinomycetota > Actinomycetes > Kitasatosporales > Streptomycetaceae > Streptomyces > Streptomyces rapamycinicus. The sequence continues at coordinate 9,287,319 of NZ_CP085193.1, forward strand.
GTCGACGCGCTGCGTCGGCAGTGACAGCCGCTCTGCGTCGGCAGTGAGGGGTCGCTCTGCGTCGGCGGTGAGGGCTCGCGCCGCGTCGGCGGTGAGGTTCGCCGCTGATGGGCACTCTGCTGCCCCACAGCCAAGCGGGGTACGCTGAGATTTCGTGGCCCCGGAAACGAGGCGGAGGGCCGCAACCCGGAGTCCGCACGGGGATTGCTTCCGGTTTACCCCCGCGCGCTACGATCGCTGACAGCACGGCTGCCGGACACCTGTCCGACCGGTCGGGCAGCCCCACCCCCAGCCGCCTCGGTGAGAAGGTAGACGCTTATGCTGTTCGGAAAGATCGGCGTTCCCGAGATTCTCCTCATCCTTGTCGTCGTGCTGCTGCTGTTCGGTGCCAAGAAGCTTCCGGACATGGCGCGCTCGCTGGGCAAGTCGGCCCGGATCCTCAAGAGCGAGGCGAAGGCCATGAAGTCGGACGGTCAGCAGCAGCAGAACGCTCCGGCCGACCCGCCCCACCCCGGTCAGGACGACGCCACTCACCGCACCATCCAGGCCGCGCCCGGAGACGTGACCAGCTCGCGCCCGGTGTCGGAGCCGAGCGACACCACCAAGCGCTGACCCAGGGCCACTTGAAGGCGGCGCGAAGGGCCGCCACCGGACGCACGAGATGAGGACGTGGGTTGCTCAAGTCTGCCCGCAAAAAGGAGAAGGACCCCGAGGGGCGGATGCCCCTCTCCGAGCATCTGCGTGAGCTGCGCAACCGGCTGCTCAAATCGGTCCTGGCGATCTGTGTGGTCACCATCGTCGCGATGTTCTACTACATGGACATCGCCGAGTTCCTGATGCAGCCGGTGCTGGACTCCGTCGGCTGTGGCGATGTCACGCTCTCCAGCCTCTCGGACAAGGGGAGTGGCGGTGGCCCCTGTGCGAACTTCACCACCAATGGTCTGCTGTCGCCGTTCACGATCATGCTGAAGGTCTCCTTCATGACCGGTGTGGTGGTGGCCACCCCGATCTGGCTGTACCAGTTGTGGGCCTTCCTCGCACCCGGGCTCCACCGCAATGAGAAGAAGTACGGCCTGTTCTTCGTCGGACTCGGCGTACCGCTCTTCGTCTGTGGCGCGTACTTCGCGTACATGATCCTGCCGACCAGCGCCAAGGTCCTCCTCGGCTTCACCCCGGGCGGGGTCAGCAACCTCCTCCCACTGGACGACTTCCTCGATCTGCTCGCCCGGATGGTCGTCGTCTTCGGGCTCGCCTTCGAGCTCCCGCTGCTGCTGATACTGCTGAACTTCACCGGCGTCCTCAGCGGACGCCGGATGCTCGGCTGGTGGCGCGCCATGATCATGGGGATCACGGTCTTCGGCGCCATCGCCACTCCCAGCACCGACCCGATCGGCATGTTCGCCCTGGCCGGGCCGGTCGTCGTGCTCTACTTCGGTGCCGTGGGCGTCTCGCTGCTCAACGACCGGCGCAGGGCGCGCCGCCGGGCCGCCGACCCGGACTTCGGGCTGAGCGACGACGAGGCGTCCCAGCTGGATCTGACCCCCGAGGCCGTGGCCGCGCCCAGCGCCGCGCCGGAGCTCACCGACGGGGACGACTCCGGCCCCGCCCGGCGCAACGGCTACGACGACGTCACATAGCCGTACCCGGCTGTACGCAGTCATATCCGGTCATATCCGGCCGTACCCGCCCATACCCGCCCGCCCGCGGCCGTCCATCGGACGGCCCGGCGGGCGGCTCGGTGAGCGGCCCGGCCGGTGGGCCGAACAAAGCCCCGATAAAGATCGCGTGCGCTGTCGGAGGTGGCCGGTAGGCTCGTAGATACGATGACCGACGAGCTATCTCCCGCCGAGCGCTATGCGGCGTCCCGCGACCGGGCCGCCGAGCAGGCCACCGCGCTGGCCCCCTTCCGCGAGATGTACGACTTCGAGCTGGACCCGTTCCAGATCGAGGCGTGCAAGGCCCTGGAGAGCGGCAAGGGTGTGCTGGTCGCCGCTCCCACCGGCTCGGGCAAGACCATCGTGGGCGAGTTCGCCGTCCACCTGGCGCTGACCCAGGGCCGCAAGTGCTTCTACACCACGCCCATCAAGGCGCTGTCGAACCAGAAGTACACCGACCTGGTGAAGCGCTACGGCGCCGACCAGGTCGGCCTGCTCACCGGCGACAACAGCGTCAATTCCGAGGCACCGGTGGTCGTGATGACCACCGAGGTGCTGCGGAACATGCTCTATGCCGGCTCCCAGTCGCTGCTCGGCCTCGGCCATGTGGTGATGGACGAGGTCCACTACCTCTCCGACCGGTTCCGGGGCGCCGTCTGGGAGGAGGTCATCATCCACCTCCCCGAGTCGGTGACGCTGGTGTCACTCTCCGCGACCGTCTCCAACGCCGAGGAGTTCGGCGACTGGCTGGACACCGTCCGCGGCGACACCGAGGTCATCGTCTCCGAGCACCGTCCGGTGCCGTTGTGGCAGCACGTGCTGGCCGGGCGCCGGATGTACGACCTGTTCGAGGAGAAGAGCGGCCAGGACGGCGACCAGGGCGGACGCCGCGAGGTCAACCCCGATCTGGTCCGGCTGGCCCGGATGGAGAACAGCCGCCCCTCCTTCGGCCGTGACAAGCGCCGCGGCCGCAATATGCGCGAGGCCGACCGGGAGCGCGAGCGCCGCCAGCGCAGCCGGATCTGGACCCCCGGCCGCCCCGAGGTGATCGACCGGCTCGACGCCGAGGGGCTGCTTCCGGCCATCACCTTCATCTTCAGCCGGGCCGGCTGCGAGGCCGCCGTCCAGCAGTGCCTCCACGCGGGGCTGCGGCTCAACGACGAGTCGGCGCGCTCCCAGGTGCGGGCCGTCGTCGAGGAGCGCACCGCCGGGATCCCCGACGAAGACCTCCATGTGCTGGGGTACTTCGAATGGCTGGAGGGCCTGGAGCGGGGCATCGCGGCCCACCACGCCGGAATGCTCCCCACCTTCAAGGAAGTCGTCGAGGAGCTCTTCGTCCGCGGCCTGGTCAAGGCGGTCTTCGCCACCGAGACCCTCGCCCTCGGCATCAACATGCCCGCCCGCTCGGTGGTGTTGGAGAAGCTCGTCAAGTGGAACGGCGAGCAGCACGTCGACATCACCCCCGGTGAGTACACCCAGTTGACCGGCCGCGCCGGGCGGCGCGGTATCGACGTCGAGGGCCATGCGGTGGTGCTGTGGCAGCGCACCATGGACCCCGCGGCGCTCGCCGGGCTGGCCGGCACCCGCACGTATCCGCTGCGCTCCTCCTTCAAGCCGTCGTACAACATGGCGGTCAACCTGGTCTCCCAGTTCGGGCGGCACCGCTCGCGCGAGCTGCTGGAGACCTCCTTCGCGCAGTTCCAGGCCGACAAGGCGGTCGTCGGGATCTCCCGTCAGGTGCAGCGCAACGAGGAGGGCCTCGAGGGCTACCGCGCCTCCATGACCTGCCACCTCGGCGACTTCGACGAGTACGCGCGACTGCGCCGCGAGCTCAAGGACCGCGAGACCGAACTGGCCCGGCAGGGCGCGGCCCAGCGGCGCGCGGCCGCCGCGGTCGCCCTGGAGAAGCTCCGCCCCGGCGATGTCATCCACGTGCCCACCGGCAAGTTCGCCGGGCTCGCCCTGGTGCTGGACCCCGGGCTGCCCGCCGGGCGGGTGGGCGGCCACCGCGGCATGGAGTACCACGACGGGCCGCGGCCCCTGGTGCTCACCGCCGAGCGGCAGGTCAAGCGGCTGGCGTCGATCGACTTCCCGGTCCCGGTCGAGCCGCTGGACCGGATGCGGATCCCCAAGTCGTTCAATCCGCGCAGCCCCCAGTCGCGCCGCGACCTGGCGTCCGCGCTGCGCACCAAGGCCGGCCACCACGATATGCGGCGCCACCGCAAGGAGCGCTCAGCCGCCGCCGACGACACCGAGATCAGCAGGCTGCGCGCGGCCATCCGCGCCCACCCCTGCCACGGCTGCAGCGACCGCGAGGACCACGCCCGCTGGGGCGAGCGCTACCACCGGCTGCTGCGCGACACCCGGCAGCTGGAGCGGCGCATCGAGGGCCGTACGAACACCATCGCCCGCACCTTCGACCGGATCTGCTCCCTGCTGAGCGAGCTCGGCTATCTGCGCGGCGACGAGGTCACGGACGAGGGCAGACGGCTGGCGCGGCTGTACGGCGAGCTGGACCTGCTGGCCAGCGAATGCCTGCGGGAGGGCGTCTGGGAGGGGCTGCCCCCCGCCGAGCTCGCGGCCTGCGCCTCCGCGCTGGTCTACGAGGCGCGGACGGCCGATGACGCGCTGCCGCCCAAGCTGCCCACGGGCCGGGCCAAGGACGCGCTCGGCGAGATGGTGCGCATATGGGGGCGGCTGGACGCCCTGGAGGAGCAGCACAAGATCAACCAGGCGGAGGGCGTCGGCCAGCGCGAACCGGACCTGGGCTTCGCCTGGGCCGCCTACCGCTGGGCCTCCGGCCATGGGCTCGACGAGGTGCTGCGCGAAATCGACGTGCCAGCCGGTGACTTCGTGCGCTGGACCAAGCAACTGATCGATGTGCTCGGCCAGATCGCCGCGGCGGCCCCCGAGGGCACCGTGGCGCGCAGCGCCCGCCGTGCGGTCGACGGGCTGCTGCGCGGAGTCGTGGCGTACTCCTCGGTCGGCTGAGCCCGTCGCCCGCAGCGGTGCGCTCAGGCCGGATCGTAGGTGAAGGGGAGGGTGTTGCTGTTGCCCGCGGGGGTGTGGAGCTGAACATTGACGGTTCCGGCCGCGTGCGCCGGAGCCGTCGCCACGGTCAGGTTGTCCGAGAGGACGCTGAAGGAGGCCGGGACTCCCCCGAAGGTCACGGAGTCGGTGTAGGTGAGGTTGGAGCCGTTGATCGTGACCGAGTCGCCGCCCAATGACGAACCCTCGTCCGGGATCAGCGAATTGATCACCGGGGTGCCGAGATAGGTGTAGTACGGGTTTCCCGGGCCCAGGGTGCTGGTGCCACCCGGCGTGGTCACGGTGACCACGACCGTGCCGGTGCCGGGAGGAGCGGTCGCCGTCAGCTGGTTGTCGGAGATCACGGTGAAGCCGGTGGCGAGGCTGGGGCCGAAGTTGACGGCGCTGGCCAGGGCCAGGCCGCTGCCGGTGATGGTGACGGAGTTACCGCCGGTGTCCGGACCGAACTGCGGGCTCACACCGGTGACGACCGGGGCGGCGACATAGATGTACGACAGCGGATTGCTGATGCCCCCCGGCGTGGTGACGGTCACGTTCACCACCGACGCCGGTCCCGCCGGCGCGCTGACGGTGATCTGGGTGGGGGTGTTGGTGAGGATGGTGGCGGGGGTGGCGCCGAAGAGGACTTGGGTGGCGCTGGTGAGGTTGGTGCCGGTGATGGTGATGGTGTTTCCGCCGGAGGTGGGTCCTGAGGTGGGGGTGAGGTTGGTGAGGGTGGGGGCGGGGGTGGTGGTGTAGGTGTAGGGGAGTGGGTTGCTGGTGCCGGCTGGGGTGGTGACGGTGACGTTGATGGTGCCGGTGCCTGCGGGGGCGGTGGCGGTGAGTTGGGTGGGGGTGTTGGTGAGGATGGTGGCGGGGGTGGCGCCGAAGAGGACTTGGGTGGCCCCGGTGAGGTTGGTGCCGGTGATGGTGACCGTATTGCCGCCGCCGGTGGGCCCCGAGGCCGGGCTGAGCGCGGTGAGCACCGGAGCCGCGACCGTCGTATAGGTGAAGAACACGTTCTGGGTGCTGGTGCCCGTCGGCCCCGTGACCGTGACCTTGGCCGTGCCGCTTCCCGGCGGAGTCCTTGCCGTGATCTGTGTGGCGCTCACGACGACCACATTGGAGGCGAGATTCGGGCCGAACCTGACCACGGTGGCGCCTATGAAGCCGGAACCATTGATGGTGACAGGGGTGCCCCCGGCCGGATTGCCTTGTGTGGGGCTGACGCTGGTCACTACGGGGGCCATGATGCCCTTCTCCTTCTTGAGCCGTGCGGACGGCCGTGCCCTGACCGGCGGGACGTCGGTCAGGGCACGGGGGATCGGAAATCACCGTGTGCCATGCGGGGTACTGACTGACCCGGGGATGACCGTGCGGGGCTTGCCCGCCCACGGTCGGTGGATCAGGTGACGGTGAAGGCGCCGGGGCCGGATGTGCCGCCACAGGTGGTGATCGTGAAGGCTCCCGCGCCCGCGGCCGCCGCGGCGGGCACCGCGGTGACGATGGACGTGGCGTCGATGGGCGTGAAGGGCAGACCCGTGAACGCGGTGGCGGCCGAGTCGGTGAACGTGACGTCGGTGATGCCGATGAGGCAGGTGGCGCCGGAGATGGTGGTCTCGGTCCCCGCCGCGCCCGTGGCAGGGGTCAGCGTGGCGGCGGTCAGAGTCGGCGCGTTGTAGTAGTCGATCAGGGTGGTGCCCGCGGTGCCCGTGCCGCCGACCGTGGTGACCGTCACCTGCTGGGTGTCGAAGCAGCCGGCCGGGGTGTGGGCCGGGGCCGTGACGGTGACCTGGGTGTTGCTGCCGCCGGCGGCGAACGCGACCGGAGTGAGCGCGCCCACGTTGACGGTGCCCCCGGCCGCGAAGCCGGTGCCGAAGACCGTGATCGAGCCACCGGCGGCGGGCAGGCAGGTCTCGTCCAGCCCGGTGGTCGTCGGCCGCACGATGACGAAGAACGGCACCGCGTTGGTCCTGGTCCCGTTCGACAGGTTGGTACTGACCGAGACCTGACCCGAACACGGCGCGGAGGAGGGAACCACGAAGGTGACCACGGTGTTGGAGACCGCCGTCGGGCTGACGACGGCGCCGCCGAAGTTCACCGAGATGGTCGTGCCCAGCGATGTGCCATTGATGTTGACAGTGGTGCCGACCGTGCCCTGGCTGGGGGTGAGGGAGGTGATGGGCATGAGTTTTCTCCTGTTCGATCGTCTTGCTGTGGGCGGGTGTGCCGAGAGAGGAGGGATGGGCACGTGGCCGTTGCCCGCACCGGCTTCCGTCGCGCGGAGGGGTGGAAGCGGAGGGGTGGAAGGGGAGACGGATCCTCGGGGGCCTGGGACGCCACGGCTTTCAGCGGGGACCGCAAGACCGGTGATGGCGACTTGAGAGGGACTCGACTCGTGCCCGGGTGCCGGCCGTAATGGGGCGAGTCATGCGTGGAACGGGTCGGCGCCGAGGTCACCGTGGTGCCGAAACTCTCGCTCGATGTGAGTGAACCAAAAGTGGGATAGGTGCGGAAGGTGCGAAAAAGGCTCGAACGGAGCTCATATGACGATATGTCAAGCCTCCGTGGTGGGCTCCCGTGAGCCGGAGTGCGCCCTCCGCGCCGCCGGAGCGATGCCGGTTGCTCTGCCGTCCCCGCCGAGGCCGGGATACGCGACGGCCCCGGCTCGTCACCGGGGCACGCGAAGGCCCCGGCCGGATGCTCCCGGCCGGGGCCTGACGGTCGTACGCGCCGCTTCGCCTACGCGACGGCCTCCTGTGCCGCGCCCCCCCCGCGCGACGACTTCGACTTCCTGGGCGGCGTCCCCCTACGCGGCGGCCTCCTCGGGCCCCGCGCTCTCCTGCTCCGCCTCGACCTGCTGGTTCCACTCCCGCTTCGACGCCTGCCAGCCGTCCTCGTCATGGCCGCGCCGCCAGTACCCGGAGATGGACAGCCACTCGCGCGGGATCTGGCGCTCCAGGCGCAGATGGCGGCGGATCTCCTTCACGAAGCCCGCCTCGCCGTGAACGAAGGCGTGCATCTGCCCGGGCGGGAACTCCAGCCCCCGTACGGCCGCCACCAGCGTCTCGCCGACCGGCGCGGCGCCCCGGTGCAGCCAGCTCACCTGGACCCCCTCGGGCGCGGTGACCTTGAGCTCCTCCGTCTCGTCCGCCACCTCGATGAACACGTGCACCGGTACCTCGGCCGCGCCACCCGCCCGGCTGTCGGTGAGCCGCTCCAGCGCCGTGGCGATCGCGGGCAGCGCGCTCTCGTCGCCCGCGAGCAGATGCCAGTCGGCCTCGGTGCTGGGGGCGTAGGCGCCGCCCGGCCCCATGAAGTGGATCTCCTCGCCGGGCCGGACCCGGGCGGCCCACGGCCCGGCCAGCCCTTCGTCGCCATGGGTCACGAAGTCCACCGTCAGCTCGCGGGCGGCCGGGTCCCACGCCCGCACCGTGTACGTCCGCGTGACCGGCCACTGCTCGCGCGGGAACTCGGCACGGATCCGCTCCAGGTCGAACGGCTCGGGGTAGACGGCGCCCCCGGTCGGGAACAGCAGCTTGATGTAGTGATCGGTCCACTCGCCCGCATGGAAGTCCGCGAGGCCGTCGCCGCCCAGGACGACCCGCACCATGTGCGGGGTCAGCCGGTCGGTGCGCACCACCTGTGCGCGATGCGGCGTGCGCGTCTTACGGGCCGGACGGTCCGCCATGGAGACCTCCCTGATCAACAAGAGTTAGGTTTACCTAACCTAACAGCTCATTCCTCAAGAGTGGACAGCAACCTGCGCAAAGATCCGCCCAATCCCCAGCGCTCCGCCAGCGCCGCCACGGCTCCAGGGTCGCGCGGCGTCCTCGGCAGCGCCGGGTCGAAGGCGGGAAGCGCCACGTCCGAGGCGACACGGACCACCTTCGGGGCGACCTCGACATACGCCCGCGCCTCGGCCAGCCGCTTGCGCTGGGCGGGGGTCAGCTTGGCGGCGGGGTCGTCGACGGCGGCCATGATCCCGGCCAGGTCACCATGGGCGGCCAGCAGCTTGGCGGCGGTCTTCTCGCCGACGCCTGGCACCCCCGGCAGGCCGTCGCTGGGGTCGCCGCGCAGCAGCGCCAGCTCCGCGTACCCCCGGCCGGTCACTCCGTACTTCTCGCGCACATAGGACTCGTCGACGAGCTGCAGGGTGCCCACGCCCTTGACGGGGTAGAGCACCCGCACCCCGCGCTCGTCGTCCACCAGCTGGAACAGATCGCGGTCGCCGGTGACGATGTCGACCGGGCCGGCCGCCCGGCCGGTGAGCGTGCCGATCACATCGTCGGCCTCGTAGTCCGCGGCGCCGACCCGGGCGATGCCGATCGCGTCCAGCACCTCGTCGATCACCGGGACCTGCGGGGAGAGGGTGTCCGGCACCTCCTCCTGGTCCACCCCGGCCCCCTCCGGGGCCTCCTCGGCCACCCGGTGGGCCTTGTAGGTGGGGATCAGGGCGACCCGCCAGGCCGGGCGCCAGTCGAAGTCCATGCAGGCCACCAGGTCGTCCGGGCGGTGGTCCTGGACGAGCCGGGCGATGAAGTCCAGGAGCCCCCGCACGGCGTTCACCGGCGTGCCGTCGGGGGCCCGGACCGAGTCCGGGACCCCGAAATAGGCTCGGAAGTAGAGAGAGGCGGTGTCGAGGAGCATCAGGCGTCGCGTCACGAACCCGACTATGCACTACCCCACTGACACCGATCCCGAGGATAATGTGAAGTGGATCACCGTTTGGTTTACGCCAAACCGATCGGGGCAGGCGCGCCCCCGGAGCGAACCCGTTCAGTGATTCAACTATTGGATTCAACTATTGCGGCGGTCAGCGGTCCGATGCCGTACCGCTCCACGACCCGCCGGCGGGGGTGGCGGGTCGTTTTTTGGTGCGATCTGAGAGGTACATGTGGCCAAATTGCGAGCCGAGCACCTGTACAAGGTGTTCGGCAGACGACCCGATGAGGCGGTGGCGCAGCTGGAAGGCGGCGCGGACCGCGAGGAGCTCCGAGCGAACGGTACGACCGCAGCGGTCATCGATGCCTCCTTCGCCGTCGAGGCGGGCCAGATCTTCGTCGTCATGGGTCTGTCCGGGTCCGGCAAGTCCACCCTGCTGCGGATGCTGAACGGGCTGCTGGAGCCGACCGCGGGGCGCGTGCTCTTCGACGACGACGACCTGACCGCGCTCACCCCCAGGGGTCTGCGCGAGGTCCGGTCCCGCAAGATCAGCATGGTCTTCCAGCACTTCGCCCTCTTCCCGCACCGCAGCGTCCTGGAGAACGCCGCCTACGGCCTCGAGGTGCAGGCCGTGCCGCGCGAGGAGCGCATCCGGCGCGCCACCGAGGCGCTGGAGCTGGTGGGCCTGGCCGGCTGGGAGAAGTCCTGGCCCGACGAGCTCTCCGGCGGTATGCAGCAGCGCGTCGGCCTCGCCCGGGCCCTGGCCACCGACGCCGACATGCTGCTGATGGACGAGTCCTTCAGCGCGCTGGACCCGCTGATCCGCCGCGATATGCAGGATCAGCTGCTCCAGCTCCAGAAGCGGCTCAAGAAGACCATCGTCTTCATCACCCACGACCTGAACGAGGCCATGCGGCTCGGCGACCACATCGCCGTGATGCGCGACGGCCAGATCGTCCAGATCGGCACCGCCGAGGACATCCTGGTCACCCCCGCCAACGACTACGTCGCCTCCTTCACCCAGGACGTGGACCGCAGCCGGGTGCTCACCGCCGGCGCGATCATGTCCGAGCCGGACGAGGTGCTGGGCACCAAGACCGACGACGGCACCACGCTCCGCACCGCGGAGGACGTGCTGGCCGCCGCGCCCGCCACCGTCACCGAGGGAACCCCGATCATCGAGCTGTTCCAGCCCTGCTCGCGCAGCGGCGTCGCGGTCGCCGTGATCGGCGACGACGGCGCGCTCACCGGCGTCGTCACCCGCGCCCGGCTGCTCGCCGCCCTCGGCGAGCCGGACGGCGGGCCCGACGGGGCCCAGCCGCCGTCCGGTGGCTCTCCGGACGCGCCCGAGACCACCAAGAAGGTGATCACCGGTGCCTAGGCTTCAGCTCGGCGACTGGATCAACTCCGGCGTCAACTGGCTCCGAGACAATCTGAGCTGGCTCTTCGACTTCATCTCCAGCGTCGTCCAGGGCATGTACGACGGGTTGAACACGGTGCTCAGCGGCCCCGAGCCGCTGCTGCTCGCGGGCATCCTGGCGCTGCTCGCCTGGTGGCTGCGCGGGCTGCTGCCCGCCGTGCTCGCCTTCCTGGGATTCGCCCTCATCGACTCGATCGAGTTGTGGGGCGAGGCGATGAACACCCTCGCACTGGTGCTGGTCGCCGGTGTGATCACCATCGTGTTCGCGGTGCCGCTCGGCATCTGGGCCTCGCGCAACCGCGCGGTGAGCGCCGTGATCCGTCCGGTGCTGGACTTCATGCAGACGATGCCCGCCTTCGTCTACCTGATCCCCGGCATCTTCTTCTTCGGCCTCGGGGTGGTCCCCGGTGTCGTCGCCACCGTCATCTTCTCGATGCCTCCGGGCGTCCGCATGACGGAGCTGGGTATCCGGCAGGTGGATGCGGAGCTGGTCGAGGCGGCCGACGCCTTCGGCACCCATCCGCGCCGCACCCTGATGCGCGTCCAGCTTCCGCTGGCCCTGCCCACCATCATGGCGGGCGTCAACCAGGTGATCATGCTGGCACTGTCCATGGTCGTCATCGCCGGTATGGTCGGCGCCGAGGGCCTGGGCTCCACCGTCTTCCAGGCGATCAGCTCCGTCGACGTCGCCATGGGCTTCGAGGGCGGCATCGCGGTGGTCATCCTGGCCATGTACCTGGACCGGATGACCAGCGCGCTCAATCAGCGCGTCTCCCCGCTGGCCCGCCGCGCGCTGGCCAAGGAGAAGGTCAAGGCGCTCAGCGGTCTGAAGGTGCTGCACTGGCGCCCCGCGACCTCCGTCGCCATGGTCGGCGTGGTCGTCCTGGCGCTGGTCGCCGGCGGCATGAGCATGTTCGGCAGCGACGACGAGGGCCCCAAGGTCTCCGCCAACGTCGGCAAGGGCCAGTCGGTCAACATCGGCTACATCAACTGGGACGAGGGCGTCGCTTCCACCTTCCTGTGGAAGGAACTCCTGGAGCAGCGCGGCTTCAAGCCCAAGGTGCAGTCGTACGACGTCGGCGCGCTGTACACCGGTATGGCCGCGGGCAACATCGACTTCGAGACGGACTCCTGGCTGCCCACCACCCACGCCTCGTACTGGTCGAAGTACAAGAGCAAGCTGGAGAACCTCGGCTCCTGGTACGGCCCCACCTCCCTGGAGGTCGCGGTCCCCTCGTACGTCAAGGGTGTGAAGACCCTTGAGGACCTCGAGAAGAAGTCCAGCACCTTCAAGAAGAAGATCGTCGGCATCGAGCCCGGTGCCGGTGAGATGAAGCTGATGCAGGACAAGGTCATGCCGGGCTACGGGCTGAACAAGAACTTCAGCCTGGTCAAGGGCTCCACCGCGGCCATGCTCTCGCAGCTGGACCGCTCCTACTCCAAGAAGGAGCCGATCGCGGTCACCCTGTGGTCCCCGCACTGGGCGTACGACAAGTACAAGCTCACCAAGCTGAAGGACCCCAAGGGCGCCTTCGGCAAGGGCGACCGCATCGACTCCCTCGCGCGCAAGGGCTTCTCCAAGGAGAACCCGCAGGTCGCCAAGTGGATCAAGAACTTCAAGCTGGACGAGAAGCAGCTCACCAGCCTGGAGTCGGCCATCCAGGACGCCGGTAAGGGCAAGGAGCAGCAGGGCGTGCGCGCCTGGCTGAAGCAGAACCCGGGCATCGCCAACAAGCTCGCCCCGGTGCCCGGCGGCGCCGACCAGAAGGGCAAGGACGCGGGCGCCGCGCCGATGATCGGCTACTTCCCGTGGGACGAGGACATCGCCACCACCTACCTGTGGAAGAACGTCCTCGAACGGCGTGGCTACAAGCCGGAGATCAAGCAGTACGACGTCGGCTCGATGTTCACCGGTATGAGCACCGGACAGGTCGACGTCGAGTTCGACGGCTGGCTACCGGTCGCCCAGAAGCAGTACTGGGACAGATACAAGAAGAACCTGGTCGACGTCGGGTCGTGGTACGACAAGACCTCTCTGGAGATCGCGGTGCCGTCCTACGTCAAGGACGTGAAGTCGCTCGCCGACCTCAAGGGGAAGTCCGGCACCTTCGACGGCAAGATCGTCGGTATCGAACCCGGGACCGGTGAGATGAAGCTCCTGAAGGGCAAGGTGCTCAAGGAGTACGGCCTGGACAAGGAGTACAAGGTCAGTGACGGCTCCTCGCCGGCGATGCTGGCCGAGCTGGAGCGGTCGTACGCCAAGAAGGAGCCGGTGGCCGTGGTCCTGTGGACCCCGCACTGGGCCTACAGCAAGTACAAGCTGACCAAGCTCGCCGACCCGAAGAAGGCGTTCGGGGCCAGCAACCAGCTCCACACTCTCGCCAACAAGTCCTTCCCGAAGAAGTTCCCCGAGTTCAACGGGTGGCTGAAGAAGTGGCACATGACCGAGAAGGAGCTGGCGAGCCTGGAGCAGGCCATCCAGGACGCCGGTAAGGGCAACGAGGAGAAGGGCGTCCAGAAGTGGATGGACGCCCACCCCGGCATCGTCGACAAGATGGCGCCGGTGGCTTCCTGACCCACCGTCCGCACCACACACACCGCGGCCCGGAGCGCATGCTCCGGGCCGCGGTGCCGTGCTGTGCGGGCGGTGCCGCGCAGCGGGGCGGAAAACCGGATGACGGCCTGGGAGGCGGCCCCCTACTGTCGTATCCGTGAACGCACCTCCCGGTGCGAAGACGACGGTTACTTCGGTCGATTTGGGTTCGATTCCTGAAACACTCCGCCCGGTGCGGGGTGGGAAACACACCGTCGTCGACTGTGATCTCGGGAGGCGCGCGCACGGCATCGGAGCGCCTGGTGCGCGGGCCGCGGTTACTTCCCTTCCAGAACGGTCCGCCGCCCACTCCTGACCTCAGGCGCTGCCGACGCACCGGCGCGCCGCCTCCTCCCAATGCCCACTCGGGGGAGAGGCATGACCGCATGACCAAGTTCAACCGCGTCCTCCGGCGCACCAGGGCCACGACGACCACCTACGAGGGCGGCGCCGCCGTCACCCGCGACAGCAAGTCCGAACTGGTGCTGCTGGCCGTGGTGAACATGGCCGGCGAGCAGACCTTCTACGAGCCCTCCGGCGACCGCGACGACCGCTTCCGCACTCTCGTCCGCACCGTCGCCGTCGAGGACGCCGACTGGACCGCCCGTTTCATCGGCTGGCTGCGCGCCGAGGCCCTCATGCGCACCGCGGCGCTGGTCGCCGCGGCCGAGGCCGTCGCGGCACGTCTCGCGGCCGGGCTGCACGGCGGCAACCGTCCCATCGTCGCCGCCGCGTGTCTGCGCGCCGACGAGCCCGGTGAGTTCCTCGCCTACTGGACCGCCCACCACGGCCGCGCGCTGCCCAAGCCGGTCAAGCGCGGCCTCGCCGACGCCGTCCGCCGCCTCTACTCCGAGCGCTCGCTGCTCAAGTACGACACCGAGAGCCACGGCTTCCGCTTCGCCGACGTCCTGGAACTGGTGCACGCCGCCCCGGACCCCGACAAGCCGTGGCAGAGCGAGCTGTTCCGGCACGCCATCGACCGCCGCCACCAGCGGGACGCCGCGCCCCCGGTCTCGCTGCGCACCCTGCGCGCCCGCGCCCGGCTGACGGCCCTGCCGCAGTGGGAGCGCCGCGCCGTGCTGGAGCGGCCGGACGCCGCCGACGCGCTCCGTACGGCGGGCATGACGTGGGAGGCGCTCGCGGGCTGGCTTCAGGGGCCGATGGACGCCCCGGCCTGGCAGGCCGTGCTGCCCTCCATGGGCTACATGGCGCTGCTGCGGAATCTGCGCAACTTCGACCAGGCCGGGCTGCCGGACGCGGTCGCCGAACGGTTCGCGGCACGGCTGGCCGACCCGGCGGAGGTGGCCCGCTCCCGCCAGTTCCCGTACCGCTTCCTGTCCGCGTACCGGGCCGCGCCGTCGCTGCGCTGGGGCCACGCCCTGGACCGGGCGCTGACCGCGTCCACGGCGGCCGTCCCGGCGCTGCCGGGCCGCACCCTCGTGCTCGTCGACACCTCCGGCTCGATGCAGACGCAGGTCTCGAGCCGCTCCCAGGTGCGCCATGTGGACGTCGGCGCGCTCTTCGGGGTCGCGCTCGCGCACCGCGGCTGCCAGGTGGACCTGGTCGGCTTCGCCTCCGGGCACTTCGGCCACCGGCTGACCCCGGGCGGCTCGGTGCTCCGCGACATCGAGGCGTTCTGCGGGCGGATCGGCGAGGTCGGGCACGGCACGGAGACGGGTGCGGCGCTGCGGGCGGCCTACCGCGGCCATGACCGGGTGGTGATCGTCTCGGACATGCAGGCGTTCGCGGAGGCGCGCCGCGGCCGGTCCGCTCCGGTCTCGGAGGCCGTCCCGGCGCGGGTGCCGGTGTTCGGCGTCAACACCACCGGCTACGCGGCCACGTCCATCGACACCGGCCGGCCGAACCGGTACGAGATCGGCGGCTTCAGCGACAAGCTGTTCACGATGGTCGGGCTGCTGTCGGAGGGCTGCGGCGGCGACGGCGGCGACGGTGGGGGCCATGGCGGCCATGGCGGCCATGGCGGCCGGACCGTCTGGCCGTGGGAGACGCCGCAGGAGGCGGCGTAGGGGGTCGGGCGGTGGGGCGGCGGGGCATTGGGGCGGCCGAGGGACATGGGAGCGCGGCCGTTGGGGCGCGTGGGTATCGGGGCGGCCGGGCGCATGGCTGGATACGCCTCGTCGCGCCGTACGGTGGGGCGATGAGCACTCGTACCCCTGTACGGCGCGTGGTGTCCCTCGTGCCCTCGCTCACCGAGGCCGTCGCCGCCACCGCGCCGGAGCTGCTGGCCGGGGCGACGGACTGGTGCACCCATCCGCCCGGCCTCACCGCGGAGCGGATCGGCGGCACCAAGAACCCCGACACCGCCCGGATCGCCGCCCTCGCCCCCGACCTCGTGATCGCCAACGAGGAGGAGAACCGCCCCTCCGACCTCGCCGCGCTGCGCGCCGCCGGTCTCGACGTCCTGGTGACCGAAGTGCGCACCCTGGAACAGGCGTTCACCGAGCTGGAACGGGTCCTGGTGCGCGGCTGCGGACTGGCCCGGCCCGGCTGGCTGGACGAGGCCGAGGCCGCCTGGGCGGACGCACGGGCCGGTGGCACGGTGCGGCACGCCGTCGTACCGGTGTGGCGGCGTCCGTGGATGGTGCTGGGCCGGGACACCTTCGCCGGGGACGTCCTGGCCCGGCTGGGCGTACGGCACCTCTACAGCTCGCATCCCGAGCGCTATCCCCGGATCCCGATCCAGGAGCTGACGGCGGGGGAGGCGGATCTGGTGGTGCTGCCCGACGAGCCGTACCGCTTCACGGCCGACGACGGCCCCGAGGCGTTCCCCGGCCTCCCGGCGGCCCTGGTCAGCGGCCGTCACCTCACCTGGTACGGCCCCTCGCTGGCGGAGGCGCCCGCCGTCCTTACGGCCGCGTTGTCGGCGGCGCGCTGACCGTAAGGGGCCGGGGGCGGTCTGGGGGAAGACGATCCGGCCCGCCCTCACCGGCCCGGACCAACCTCACCGGACATCTTCACCGGAACACTTCCAACGGAGGACCGTTGCTGAACGTCATCGCCGTACCCATGGACCCCGAGGCGGCCCGAGCGGTCCGCGACCACTCCGACGCGCTGATCGCCGCCCCGCTGCCGGACGACGCCGAGGTACGGGGCGACTGGGTCCGCGCGCCCGGCGCACGCGGCGGCGCGGTGATCTATGTGCACGGCGGCGGGTTCGCCCACACGATGCCCGAGGCCGAGCGGGTGATGACCTACCGGCTGTCGAAGGCGACCGGACGCCCCGCCCTGCGGGTGGACTACCGGCTGGCGCCCGAACACCCCTTTCCCGCGGCCCTCGAGGACGTGCTGGCCGCCTGGCGCGGCGTGCTGGACGACGGCGTCCCGGCCGCCGAGGTCGTCCTCGCCGGGGAGTCGGCCGGGGCCACGCTGGTGCTCTCCGCCCTGCTGGAGATCCAGCGGACCGGAGGCCCGCGGCCCGCCGCCGCGATCGCCGTCTCACCCATCACCGACTTCGCCCTTACGGGTGCGTCGATCGCCGCCAACGACGGTAAGGACGTGCTGAGCCGGGCGGTGCTCGGCTCCGTCAGCGCCCAGTACCTGGCCGACGCGCCCGCCGACCGGGCCCCGCAGTCGCCGCTGTACGGGGATCTACGTGGGCTGCCGCCGCTGCTGATCGCCGCGGGTACGGACGAGGTGCTCCTGGACGACGCCCGCCGCTTCGCCGAGGCGGCCGACGCCGCCGGGGTGAGCGTGCGCCTGGAGGAGTACGAGGGCATGCGGCACGCCTTCCACCTGTCCGAGCCGGGCGAGGTACTGCTGGACCGGATCGGCCGGTGGCTCGCCGACCCGGTCCGCGTCTTCACCGTCAGCGACCCGGAAGCGGGTCCCTACGCGCTCACCGGCGGCCCCGACGGCGCCCTGTGGTTCACGCTGGTCCACCAGGGCGCGATCGGCCGCAGGGACGCCGACGGCCGGATCACCGTCCACTCCGTCGGAGCCAAGCCGACGATGATCGCCCAAGGGCCCGATGGCGCCCTGTGGTTCAGCGAGTACGGCACCCACCGCATCGGCCGGATCGAGGCGGACGGCACGACCTCCTCCTTCGCCCCGCCGACCGCCGACGGCGGGCCGTACGGGATCGCCGCGGGCCCGGACGGGGCCATATGGTTCACGCTGTCGGCCGCCGACCGCATCGGGCGGATCACCATGGACGGCGGCATCACCGAGTACCCCGCGCCCGGAGCCTTCCCGTCCGCCATGGCGGCGGGGCCCGACGGCGCCATGTGGTTCACCCTCAACCAGGGCAACGCCATCGGCCGGATCGCCATGGACGGCCATACGACCGCCCACCCCCTGCCCACCGAGGCCGCCGCGCCGGTGGGCCTCGCCCAAGGGCCGGACGGCGCCCTGTGGTTCACCGAGATCGGCGCGGGCCAGATCGGCCGCGTCACGGTGGACGGAACCGTCACCGAGTACCCGCTGCCCGACCGGCAGGCCCGGCCGCACGCCATCACCAGCGGCCCGGACGGGGCGCTGTGGTTCACCGAATGGGGCCGCGGCGGGGTCGGACGCATCACCACGGACGGCCGGATCACGGCGTACGACCTGCCCCGAGCCGACTGCGAACCGCACGGAATCGCCGCGCACGACGGCGCGCTGTGGTGCGCCCTGGAGACGGGAGCACTGGCCAGGCTCGACGTCCCCCGGTGACCTTTCCGCACACCTGGCTCGACATGGCCGAGGGCCGGGCATGGCCGAGGGCCGGGCGGGGCCGGGCGGGGCGGCGCGGGCCGGGCCGGGCCGGGGGCCGAAGCCCCCGCCCCCCCCCCCCATCACCCTCAGCCGTCCACCGAGCAGCAGGAGTCACGCCGCAGCAGCCGTCCCACCTCCAGCCACTCATCCGCCGACTTCCCGTGCGGTGCCGCCGCGGCACCGGCCCCCGGGAAGGACTCGACCAGCTCGCGCTGCTCGTACGGCATCCCGCCCCGCAACACCGACACCGTCCGTACCAGCGAGTCGAAGTCCGTGAAGGGATCGCCGTCCACGACCGTCAGGTCCGCCAGCTTGCCGACCTCCAGGGTGCCCAGGTCGCGGTCGGCGCCGAAGGCCCGTGCCGGGAGGACGGTCGCCGTGCGCAGCGCCTCCTCCGGCGACAGCCCGAACCGGTGCAGGGCGCGCAGCGCCATGTGCAGATGGAGGCCCACCGGCACCAGCGGCTGGTCCGTCCCCAGGGCCACCACCCCGCCCCCGGCGAGGATCCGCTGGTAGACCCCGATCTCTATGCGCAGCGTGGCCAGTTGGTCCGAGGTCGGGGGCGTCCCGGCGAGCTGCTGTACGAGCGCGGTGTCCCACGGCGGCATCAGCCGGGTGACCCGCTCGTCCTCCGCCAGCGAGGGATCCGCCCCGACCAGGGGCGAGGCCGTGAACGGCGTGGCGATGAGCCGGAAGTCGGAGGTCGCGGTGTAGATCTCCGTCAGGTCCTGCTGGGAGTGCCCGGTCGCCGTCGTGGCGTGGCCGTACTCCAGCCGCTGGGTGGCCTGCAGATGCGTCGTCAGGTCCTGCCCGAGCTGTATGCCGGGTGAGCACAGATGGCTGCCGGTGCGCACACCGAGCCGCTCATGCGCGAACCGGGCCGCCTCCTCCATGATCCAACCCGGCGCGCGCACATAGGTCTTGACGAAGTCCCAGTCGAGCGCGGCGCCGCGCGCCAGAGAGCGCCGCAGACCGTCGCGGGTGCGATGCGCCCGGCCCATGCTGTACGCGACGCGCGGCCCGTCCAGCAGCTCGCCGGTGGCCAGCAGCCGCGGCCCGGCCAGGGCGCCCGCCGCGACGGCCTCCCTGAGGCGCGCCTGCTCATAGGCGAACCCGCCGAGGGAGACCGCGGTGGTGATGCCGTACGCGAGCTGCAGCGCGGTCTGACGGCCGCCATAGGTGTACTGCCAGGGGTGGGTGTGGGCGTCCCACAGCCCGGGGATCACGGTGCGGCCGGAGGCGTCGACGCGCCGCTTCGCGGGCCGCCCGGCCCGGTGTGCCTCCACGGCCGCGATGCGTCCGCCGCGCACCACGATGTCCACGTCCTCGCGGACCGTGCCGCCCTTACGGCCGTCACGACCGGCGCCGCCGCCCTCGTCGCCGGTGCCGTCCCAGAACCGCCCGGCGTGGACGACGGTGTCCGCGGGGCGCGGCCGCCGGTGGTCCAGCGGGACACGGACCGTCCGGGCGGTGCCGCTCCTGACGTCCAGCAGCCGCAGCCGGCCGGCCGAGAGATACAGGACGCTGCGGGAGTCCCCGGACCAGGAGGGGTGATCGGCGGCCTCGTCGGTCAGCCGGCGCGGCGCGCCGTCGGGGGTGCCATCCGCCCTCACCGGCAGCAGCCACAGGGCGGACTCGACGATGAGCGCCATATGGCGGCCATCGGGGGACCAGACCGGCCCGGAGTCATAGCGGTCGGAGAGGGAGGTATGCGGTGCGACGGCGTGCTGCCTGGCCGCACCCGTGCTGATGTCGATCACCCGGATCAGGTTGTAGCCCTCGCGGAACCGCTGGTTCAGGCGATTGCGATCGCACAGGGCGACATGGCGCCCGTCGGGCGACCAGCTCGGCCGGCCCGGCAGCCCTCCGGCGCCCATCGGCGCGGCGAGCACCCGTTCCGTACCGGCGTCGAGGTCGCGCAGGACCAGGTTTCCCGACATGTCGACACTGACGAGCCGCTTGCCATCGGGGGAGAGCGCCGGATGCACCCGGCCGCCGGAGGTCAGCACGGTCTCCTCGCCCGAGGCCAGGTCCCGGCGGCGCACGGCCAGCAGCCCGTCGCGGTCGTCGGCGTACACCAGGGCGCGCCCGTCGGGCGTCCAGGTGGGGGCCAGCAGATAGCGGGTGGGGGCCGCCCGTACGACCCGGCGCGGGGCCCGGCCGCCGGAGACATCGGCGACCCAGAGGGAGTTGAGGGCGGCGAAGGCCACCTTACGGCCGTCGGGAGAGAGCGCGGGCAGATGCAGCCCGCGCACCGGCCGCACCCCGCCACCGTCGAAGTCGTACCGCTTGACGCGATACCGGGGCCGGTCGACGGGGAGGGTGGCGGAGAAGGGGATCTCCTCGTAGGCAAGCGCCTTACGGTCGGCATCAGCACCGGCCCGCCCGGCCCGGGCAGCGCTCTCACCGGCAGCCTCTCCGTCTCCGTCGGCGCCGGACCGCATGGCCGAAGGCACCCGGAACACCCGGAACCGCCCGTCCACCGTGAGCAGCAGCTCATCCCGCGACACCCAACGGGGCGGCACGGGCTGCACATCGCCCGTGATCGCCACCGGCTCCCCGTTCACGACCAGCACGCAGGAGGCGGCGGGAGCGGCCGTGGTGCGCAGATAGGCGAGATGGCCGCCCGCCGACACGGACGGGGTCATCACCTGGGCGTCGGCGGTGGGATCCGTGCGCTCGGTCGTGACGGGCCCGGTGCCGTCGGCCCGTACGGAGGCGACCGTACGGGCGTTCAGCGCCGTCCCGGCGAGCGCGCCGCGCACGAACAGCACCCGCTCGCCGTCCGCGGACCAGGTGGGGTCGAAGTCCTCCCAGGCGCCGTCCTGGAGCGGCCCGTCCTGACCGTCCACCCCGGTGAGCCGGGTGAGCTCACCACTGGCCACCTCCAGCACCCAGATCCGGTACGGGCTGCCCGCCACGGGGTCGCCGCCGCGCTCGGAGGCGAAGGCGATCCGGGTGCCGTCGGGCGACCACGCCGGGCCGCGGTCATCCCACGGACCGTCCGTTCGCTGCCGCAAACCGGAGCCGTCGGGGCGCAGCGTCCAGATGTGGAATCCGCCACCCCGGTAGGCGCAGACGGCCAGCAGCTTTCCGTCGGGGGAGTGCACCGGCCGGGTGGGCTCCAGATCGGCCGGTGTGAGCGCGACGGCCTCGCCGCCCTTACGGGCGACCGACCACAGGACGTTCTGGACCTCGGCGATCAGGCGGTCGCCGGATGGGGAGAGGGTCGCCGCGCCGTTGGTGGCGGCCGTGAAGGAGAGCGAGCCCGTCCGGGCCGGTGCGGCGGCGGCCGCCTCGAAGGGCAGGGTGGCCGCGGTGGCGGCGGCGGTCCCTACGGCGGTGGTCCCCACGGCGGCGGCCTGCAGAAAGCGCCGCCGCGACAGGGCGAAGACAGCCGCCGAGGCGGGTGAGCCGGAAGCGCCGGTCGAATCAAGCGAGGTGGGCGAACCGGAAGCGCCTTCCGAACCGGGGGAGTTGGGGGAGCTGGTGGATAGCGAAGCGTCGTGCGAGTCCAACGGTCCTCCTGGAGCAAGGGAGTTGTATGGATCGGCAGTCGATACGCGGTACCAAGCGGTTGATCGTTACACACCCCGAGCTCCGGAGGACAGGACCGCGTCGACGCCCTTGGCTTGCGGGCCGGGCAAAGGGAGAGTGGGCTTCCACTCGCACTAGATCCATCCGCATCAGATCGATTCGCATCAGATCGATTCGAGCCAGGAGATGAGACGGCATGCCCGACGGCGGTATCACCCACCGCACCGACCAGCTGCCCATGCCCGACGGCGCGCGGGTCGTGACCTACAGCTGGCTGCCGGAGAACGGCGCCGTGCGCGCGATCGTCCAGATCGCCCATGGCGCCGCGGAGCACGCCCGGCGCTACGACCGGTTCGCCCGCTTCCTCGCCGCCCACGGCTATGCGGTGGTCGCCTCGGACCACCGCGGCCACGGAGCCACCGCCGAGTCGACGGGCGGCTTCGGTGTCGTGGGCGAGGAGGGCGACGGCTGGCGGGCGATCGTCTCGGACCTGCGCGCCATCGGTGAACGCGCGCGGGCCGCGCACCCCCGTGCGCCCCTGGTCCTGCTCGGCCACAGCATGGGCTCGATGCTGGCCCGCGACTGCGCCCAGGAGTACGGCGAGGAGCTGACCGGGCTGATCCTCTCCGGGACCTTCCGCTCACTGCCGGGGACCGAGACCGAGGAGGCGCTGACGGGCATCGCCCAGGAGATCGCGGAGCGGGGCCGGAACGCGCGGTCCACCTTCACCCCGACCCTCTTCGCCTCGTTCAACGACCCGTACGAGCACATCCAGGACCGGACCGGCTTCGAGTGGCTGTCGCGCGACGCGGCGGAGGTGGCCACGTACGCGGGGGACGAGCGGTGCGGCTTCGCGTTCAGCGCCGGGCTGTCCCAGGACTGGGTCCGTGGCGTCCGTAAGATCAACGACCCGCGCCACCAGGCCCGCACCCCGGCCGCGCTGCCGGTTCATGTGGCGGTGGGCACCGAGGACCCGTGCAACCAGGGGATGACGCTCGTCTACGAACTCCTGGAGGACTTCCGTTACG
This sequence comes from Streptomyces rapamycinicus NRRL 5491, assembly GCF_024298965.1. Lineage (NCBI taxonomy): Bacteria > Bacillati > Actinomycetota > Actinomycetes > Kitasatosporales > Streptomycetaceae > Streptomyces > Streptomyces rapamycinicus. The sequence continues at coordinate 9,309,957 of NZ_CP085193.1, forward strand.
GCGGCACGCGGGAGCTGACCTGGAAGGGATACCAGGGGGCCCGGCACGAGATCCTGAACGAGACCAACCGGGACGAGGTCCAGCAGGACCTGCTGACCTGGCTGGAAAAACACACCTGAACCACCGCCCCGGCTCGAAGCCGACCCGCCCCTCACCGCAGGAATGCGGAGATCCGCTCGCGCAACCCCACCGGATCCAGCCCCTGCCCCGCGAGATGCTCGTCGATCGTGCCGTAGCGGCGCAGCTCGCGCCGGGGAATGCCCAGGCCGAGCACCCGATGCGGGCGATCGGCGAGCGCGTCGTTCACGGCGGCGGTCGAGGTGCCCTCGAGATAGGGCTCGACCAGTACGACATCGACGCCGCCCGCCGCCGCTCCGGCGGTGGCACGCACCGCCCGCTCATCGAAGGGCCGCACAGTCGTGGCGTAGAGCACGGTGACGTCCAGCCCCTCGACGGCCGTAAGGACGCCATCGAGCATCGGCCCGACCGCGATCACCACACCGCGGCGCCCCTCCCGTACGGTCAGGAAGCCGCCGGGGGCGATGTCCCGCGGGGCGGAGTTGGAGTGCGCCGACAGCCGTACGTACACCGAGTCGTCACCGGCCGCGGCCGCGTCCCGCAGCAGGGTCTCGGCCTCGTCCGGATGGCCGGGCACATGGACGGTCCAGCCGTCGAGCGTGTCCAGCAGGGCCACATCGCCGGGCGCCATATGGGTGTAGCCGCCCGCCGGCCAGTCGTACGAACCTGCCGCGCTCACCAGCACCCCGCCCACGCCCTGATGCCCGAAGTCCAGCTTGACCTGCTCAAAGGGCCGCTCGACCAGAAAGCTGGCGAAGGTGTGCAGAATCGGCCGCATCCCGGTCAGAGCCAGTCCACCGCCGACACCGATCAGCAGCTGCTCGCGGATGCCGACATTGACCACCCGGTCGGGATGCGCCCGGGCCGCGTCCGTGAAGCCATCCTTGCCGATCTCGGCCAGCACGACCGCCAGCCGGGGATCGTCGTCCAGAAGACGGGAGACGACGGAGGCGAAACGCTCACGCATGGTGTCCATGAGAACAGTCCCTTTCACACTCGAATCGCGTCAGACCTTGGCCTCGACCCGGGCCACCACGACATGCGGCCGCCCCGGGTGCGGCGCGGTGTACGCCTCGTACAGCGCCTCGTGATCACGCCCGTCGACGGTCGCCGTGGACCACCCGGCGGCCTCGAAGCGCGCGGCGATACCCCCGGGCCGCCCATGGCTGGCGGAGCCGTTGTCCACAACGACCGCGTGCAACCGCTCCAGCCCCACGGCCCCGGCGTACGCGATCGCCTCGTGATTACTGCCCTCGTCCAGCTCGGCATCGCCGACGAGCACCCACACCGCCGCCCCGGAGAGCCCCCGCGCCCGCAACCCGAGCGCACTCCCCACAGCCAACGGCAACCCATGCCCGAGCGACCCACTGCTGATCTCGACCCCCGGCACCAGCACCCGATCCGGATGGTGCCCCAGCGGCGAGTCATACGCCCCGAACCCTGCCAGCAGCGACTCGGGAAAGAACCCCTTGGCGGCAAGCACGGCGTAGTACGCCATCGGCCCATGCCCCTTGGACAGCAAAAACCGATCCCGCCCCGGCGCATCCACCCCCTCCGCCGAAACTCGCAGCACACGGTCGTAAAGCACCCAGACCACGTCCAGCGTCGAGGTGGCGGCCGGCCCGTGCTTCTCGTCCCCGGTCATCAGACTCATCAGCCGAGGAAGATCGTCGTACCCATACCCGGTGTGAACGTCGGTGAAGGTCATGCTCCGAGCGTGCAACTTAAACCAAACTTCAAGTCAACCCCCCATCGACACCACCCACCTGTCACCCCCGGTAACACTACGCAATGCCCCGACCCCACCAGGTGAACACCCCAGCTGGTCCCGCCGGACTCCCGATCTCCCCCGGGGTGGCAGCGACCACCCCCTGAAGTGCGGTATTGTTCTTCATGCGCGGTCGGCGAGGGAAAGCCCAAGCCGAACGAGCACCGGGACGTGGCGCAGCTTGGTAGCGCACTTGACTGGGGGTCAAGGGGTCGCAGGTTCAAATCCTGTCGTCCCGACCAGCGTTTTCGCAGGTCGGAGGCCGTTTTTCCAGAGATGGAGAGGCGGCCTTCTTTGTGTTTTGCGGCGTGGTGGTCGCGTGGTGGTCGCACGCACGCCTTGTGGTGTGGAGGCGCTGGGTGAACTGGCGGCCGGGGCGGCGAAGTAGGGCAGCGTGAGGCGTGTCCGGTGTCCGTTCGGGTGGTCGCGGTGTGGTCGCAGCCAGGCGGGCCAGTGGGGGGGGCGGTCTGCGGTGGGGTCGGCTTGGGCGAGTGCGGTGTCGATGGCGTCTACGGCGTCGTGGGCGGCTTGCTGGGTGAGGTGGCTGTAGAGGTTGGCGGTGGTGGAGAGGGTGGAGTGCCGCAGGGTTTTGGAGACGACGGTGAGCGGGGTGCCTGCGGTGATGGAGAGGGTGGCGGCGAGGTGTCGCAGGTCGTGCAGGGTGATGCGGGGGACCCCTGCTTCTTTGGCGTGTCGGCGGAAGCGGTCCAGGACGGTCTGAGGCCGTAGCGGGCGGCCGTCGGGTCGGCAGAAGACCAGTCCGGTGAACGGGTCGTCGGAGCGGTCAGACAGTACTGAATCCGGGGCTTCGGCTGCGCGGCGTGTGAGTGCGGCTGCCACGCGCGGGGAGATGGCGACCCAGTTCTTGCTGCTGCGGGTCTTTGGTGAGGTGATGACGAGGCGGGCGTTGTTGATGGCTGAGAGGGTGTAACGGACGTAGAGTACCCCTTCGTTAAGGTGGACATCGTGCCAGTGGAGGGCGAGCGCTTCCCCTTTGCGCATGCCGGTGCCGATGAGGAGTTCGCACAGATCCGCGATGAGTGGGTCGGTGTGGTGGCAGTAGTGCAGGAAGCGGGTTGCTTCCTCGGCTGTCCAGATCCGTCGCTCGGCCGCCGCCGGGCGGGGCAGGACGGCGGGGCGTGCGGGGTTGTGGGTGAGGCGGAGCTGGCGGACGGCGTCGCCCAGGGCGCTGGAGAGGGTGGCCAGGCACCGGTAGACGGTCACTTGGCCACGGCCTGCGGCCAGCTGGGTGTGAACGAATCCGGCGATGTGGCGGTGGCCGAGCTCGTCCAGCTTGAGCGCGCCCAGGGCGGGGATGAGGTCGCCGGTGACGTAGTCGCGATCGCGGGCGAGAGTGGTCGGCTTGAGCACGTACGCCTTCGTCTCCAGCCAGGCAGAGAGGTAGTCGGCGACGGTCTGGTTGGGGTCGCCGTTGAACCCGCCGGCCTCGCCCTCGAGGATTCGTTGCAGCGCGGCCTGGGCGGCGTTCTGGGTGGGGAAGCCGCCGCGGCGGATGGTGGTGCGGCGGTGGTCGGGGGAGGGGAGGTCGACGGCGAAGGTCCAGCTGCCGTGGTCACAATCGGTTGCCAGTCGCGGGCAGCGGGTTCCGATCTGGTGGCGGCGTGCGTCGCGGCAGCCACAGCGCCGGTAGACACGTCCACGGTGGGTGACGGAGCGCATGGTGATCGCCTCCTGGGTTGGCGCGATGTGCCGACGATCCCAGTCTCCGCCGACGGGCACACCACGCGATCACCTCAGGCTCCACAGGCCTCTGAGCTGGGTGTTCCCCTTGTCGTGGCCACAAGAGCGGGGCGGTAGCAGTCGGTGCTTCGATGATCGATTACCCTGCTCACAAATAGTGTGCCAAGCAGTGCGCGCAGTCTGGCGACGTCGAGCAGGCCCTTCTAGGGTCACGTTGTGGAGTGGGCGACTTTGGCCAGTGCTGCTGCGGGTGCTGTCATAGCGACGGCATCGGGCGCGTTCTTCGATCGCCATCGGTGGCGGCGGGAGCGGAGGGCCCATCTCTTGGAGGTTCGCCGAACGCTGTACGGCGAGTATCTGACCTGCTTATCGAAGGCGCGCAACGCGTTTCGCCTCCTCGCTCGAGACCATGAGCTTGGGTCGCTGGAGCGAGAGAGGGCGGCGCGGGAAAGGTTCGCATCGTGCTACGAACTGCGCTACCAGATGACGATCACCGCGTCAGCGCCCGTGGTTGAGGCATCCGAGGAGACCTTCCGGCGGCTTCGGGACGTGCGGGACCTCGCCGCGGCTGGTGTGCTCGCGGGCGATGAGGCTTACTCGGGAGGCCGGGGCGCATACGAGGGGGCGCTCACTCGGCTACGCCTGGCCATGCGAGCCGAACTTGGGTCAGATCAGTAGTCGACTGGCAGTGGTCTGGCCGCCGAGCGCATGATGCAAGAGTATTGAGGCGGGGGTGATGTTGTGTCTCGTCGTCCGTGGGTGCGCCGGAACGTCGGTGAACAGCGGTTGTGGGTGTGGATGCCGTATCAGGAAGGTTCCAACCGGCGCTGGATTCTGGAAGAGCTGGGAGAACGGATACGCCCGGAGTGGAACAACGCGATGACGCAGGGGCGGTGGGAGATCGCTCGTCCTCACCTGCGCACAATCGTCTCCGCGCTCGCAGAACGCTTCGGTGAGGTGGACGTATACCTGCAGTTCTCCGCCACGGAACGGTGCGACACACGCTGCCGGGATGCCGCCGGGGACGACTGCACATGCTCCTGTATGGGGGAGAACCACGGCGGAGCCGCGTACTGGCGAAACTGGATGCTCGTAGGAGAAACGACACTGGTCGACGTTGCCCGGAAAGAACGGCACTTGCTCGTGCGGAGTCGTTCATGACTTCGAACATCTCGCACATTCCGGGCCGGACTTCGACTATGGCGGGAAGCCGACATTGTGGACCGCATACTCGGACTCATCAGCCACGCTGCCAACCCACGTCACCTGGACCCGTCTGACCGCCCTGAACCGCCCCGGTTCGAGCGACCGCGGTCGACGAGTGGGTTCGGTGCAGACCTCCGACCAGGGCGGATGACATTCTCGGCAAGCGCACCCTTGATCAGGCGCGAGGCTCTTCCGCCGCACCCGTAGGGAATAGGACGTGCCTTCCGGGCCGCTGCTACTGCCCCAGCCGACGCTGGTCGCTACGCTCCAACCTTGCTGCTCCCGCATCTGCTTGGCGAAGGTGTCCAAGTTTCGGATCTCGCACCCGCACTTCATGGTGAGGCGGATGCTGATGTACGGGCTGCGAGGGTTGGTGTTGTAGGCCACCTCCTCGGTCCACTCCACGTCGTGGACATGCTCGCTGAGCCCGGTGCGATTCTGGTCGTGCTTGATCCCATGTGCCTTGGCGTACTCGTCGAGGTCGTCGATCAGGAAGAGGTCGCTCGACCACTGGGCTGGCCATACGGCGAACAGTCGGGACTTGCCCGCAACGGCCCGTTCGCATCCGGCCCGTGAGTCCTGTGGGGCTCGAATAATCGTCGCTCCTGGTCAAGCGGCATATCTGTACTCGTTGATCACGCAGCCGAGGATGCGGGTGCGCAGGAGTCTGTGGGGGGCCGGCTCCAGGACCGGAGGTGGTTGTCCGTGAGCTTGGGGAGGTAGTTGGCATCGGGCCCGGTGGGGGCGCGTTGTACAGCCTCTGGTACGTGGCCAGGACATGGCGCACGTGAGATTCGTCGAGAATGAGTATGTGGTCCAGGACCTCTCGGCGGAGGGTGCCGACCACGCGTTCGCAGTAGGCGTTGGCCTTAGGCGCGGATCGGTGTCTTGGTGATCTCGATGTCCTCGGCCTGGCGTCAAAGGCGTCGGTGTACTTGCTGTCGCGGTCTCGGATGAGGAAGCGCACCGAGTCCATGCGTATGCCCAGGTCGGTGGCGAGGTTGCGGTCTTGCTGGGTGGCCCAGGCCGCGGTCGGGTGTGTGGTGACGCTGGCGACGTGCAGGCGCCGGGTGCGGTGCTCGAGAAAGACCAGGGCGTTCAGGCGGTGCAAGCTGATGGTGTCGATGCGGAGGAAGTCGCAGGCGATGAGACCGATGGCCTGCGTTGAGAGGAACTCGCGCCAGGTTGGGCCAGTGTGGCGGGGTGCGGGATCGATTCCTGCGGTGTGGAGGATCTGGCAGATGGTGGAGGCGGCGATCGGGTGTTCGAGCCGGGCCAGTTCACGTTGAATCCAACGGTGGCCCCATCGGCTGTTCTCGTGGCGAGGCGCATTACGAGGTGCTTGATGGCGGCCTGTGTGGGCGGCCGTCCGGGACTGCGGCGTCGTCGGGAACAGCCCCATCGGCGGGCGACGAGCTTGCGGTGCCAGGCAAGCAGGGTGCTGGGGGGACAGGGAAGACCTTGAGCCAGTGGCACCGGGATATCGGCCCGGACAGGGCGGCGAACCAGAACCAGTCGGCAGGTTCGTAGCGAACTGGTCCGGCCAACTGGCGGCGCAGGACAGCTTTCTCGTGCCGCAGCACCAGCAGTTCCGCGTCCTTCGCCGTCCCGCGACGCAGGAGCACCGATGGAACCGTCAGCAGCTTCCGGGTCACCTTGTACGACAAGGACACGATCACGGAGGACATGATCCCAGCGGGCTGACCGCACCCCGCTCACCGGCGGTGATGACTTGAGCGGCACAAGGTCCTGGAGGGCTGCTGACGGGCTTCGGAGAGTCGGCGTCGAAGACGCTGAGGGCAGTCTTCCAGCGTGTGGTCCAGCGGGCCTCGCCTTACCGGTGCGGTCCGACAACATGACGGCCATGTAGACGCACTTCAGCGCGGCGGCCGTGTTCGGGAAGCGCCCGTGGGGCTGACCGCCCGCCGGATCCTGGGGGTTGCTCGCGGGGCAGTGATGTGGCGACCCCCTACGAGGCGTCCAGTACGATCAGCTCCGCGTTCCTACTCAGGCATGCTTTCCATGAGGGAGGAGAGGTCCTGTGCGATGTCTCCCTCATTCTCCTGCACCGATTGTGCGGCCCAGATCGTCTTTCCCCGCCTGGCATACCGAGTGCCCCAACTCCGGGTGAACTGCGCGACGAGCAGCAGACCGCGCCCTCCTTCGTCGGTGGTGCGCGCCCGGCGCAGATGAGGAGAGGTGCTGTTGCCGTCGGAGACCTCGCAGATCAGGGACTGGTCTCTGATGAGACGTAGTTGGACGGGGGCGGATCCGTAGCGGATGGCGTTGGTGACCAGTTCGCTGGCCACCAGTTCTGTGGTGAACGTGAGGTGTTCCAGGCCCCATTCAACGAGCTGCCGCCTGACCAGGGCGCGGACCCCGGCGACCTCTCTTGATTCACCGTGAAGGTCCCAAACGGCGAGGCGGTCCGGGCCCAATGTGCGCAGGCGCGCGACCAGCAGGGTTGCATCGTCATCGGGGGCGGTGGTGGTCATGGTCTCCACCACGGCGTCACATATGGCTTCAGGCGTGAGGTCGGGGCGAGCCAGCACGCTGCGCAGCCGCTCGGGGTTTGCGGCACCGCCGTCCCGGTGGTCGAGGAGCCCGTCGGTGTACAGGGCGAGCGTTCCGCCCTCCGGGAGGGCGATCTCGCGGGCCTCGAACGGCAGGCTGCTTGCTCCCAGGGGCGGGCCCACTGGCAGGTCGACGGCCTCCGGCTTGCCGCCAGGCGCCGCGAGGAGCGGGGGAGGATGCCCGGCGGAGGCCAGGACGCAGCGTAGCGAGATCGGGTCGTAGACGGCGTAGAGACAGGTGGAACCAGCCGCCGACGTATCGAACGCCACGCCGCCGCCGTCGACGCCACGGTCGGGGGCATCGGTTCGGCTGGGCACTCCCGTCACGCCATGGTCGCTGACGAAGCGGCACGCCTGGTCATTGAGGCGGTTGAGCAGTTCGTCCGGTTCCAGATCCAGATCCGCCAGCGTTCGCACGGCGGTGCGCAGTCGCCCCATGGTGACGGCGGCTTGCAGGCCGTCGCCCACGGCGTCGCCCATCACCAGGGCGACGCGGGCCCCGGAGAGCGGGATCACGTCGAACCAGTCCCCACCCAGCCCGTGCGGGCCGGAAGCGGGCATGTAGCGGGTGGCGACCTCCACTGCCTGCCGAGACTCGCTTCGCGGAAGCAGACTGCGCTGCAGCGCCAGGGCGGCGGCACGTTCGCACAGGTAACGGCGCGCGTTGTCGAGGCACGCTCCGGCACGGGCCGCCACCTGCTCCGCAAGGAGAAGGTCATCCTCCCCGAACGGCTCCGGACGCGACCAACGCGCGAAGACAACCGTGCCCAGAGTGATGCCCCGGGCGGATAGCGGCATGATCATCTGCGAACCGCCCCCCGGCTCCGGTTCACGGAGGAGGACCGGCGAACCTTGGGCGAGGATACGAGGGGGAATCGCGCAGGGGCCGTTCCCGGAGTGGTTCGCTCCGGCCTCTGGCCCCACGCTCTGGCAGGCGACCCGGCGCAGCACCGCGTCCGCGGCGACGGGCCCAGGGGCCAGCTCCGAGCCGTCGAGCACGCTTCCCAGCAGATCGACCTGGGCCGAGTCCGCGAATTCCGGCACGGCGGCGTCGGCCAGTTCGTCCGCCGTCTGGACGAGGTCCAGCTCATTGCCGATACGGCTGCTCATGTCATTGATCAGCGCCAACCGCTCACGCGCCCGGACCCGCTCGGTGACGTCGAGAATGACATGGCCTACCGCGAATGGCTCCCCCGCTGTGCTCACCAAGGGGAACAGTGACTCGGCCCAGACATGGTCGTCCTCATGTACCTGATCCGTACGCGGCCGTCCCGACTCCAGCACGTCACGCTGACGTCTCCGGATAGCCCCGCCCTCGGGACCGGGCATCGTGTCGCTGACGGTAAGTCCACGGCGACGGTCCGCGTCCGATAGGCCCGAGATACGTCGCAACTGAGCATTCTGCAACACGAAGTTCAGGTCGGAGTCGTACACACTGATGGCCACTGGCCCCTCGTCGAGCAAGGCGTCCATCAGAGCGCGCCGGTACCGCTGCTGCCTGTCGTTTCGACGATGCTTCCGCGAACGAGGCATTCGAAGCTCACCCCATTAGGAACAACCAGATGCGGACGCGAATCTGGCCCACCGGCCGGTGGGCGAAAGCGACCACCTGGAGCGTTTCCGCCCCTACTCCAGCGACAGCCGAACCGGTAGACCCCACCGTGCTGACCCCACCTTTTCCACAGCATACCCGCGGCGCTGCATCCGCTCCGCCGCCGGCTCGCCTGCTCAAGGGGGCGACGTGATCTCCGCCCGAGGAGCCGAGCGGCCGTGCAGATCATGACAAATCGCGGGGATGTCGTGAACGCGCGTCCGAGGGTGCGTGCGCACGATGAAGCGAACTCTTTGCTTTTAGGCTGGGGTCGCGCCTTTGGCGGGGCCGCCTCGGGGGTGGCTGTACCGGCCGTCGGCCGATCTGCCGCCGGTTGCGGCGCCGCACCTCAGGGCACGTGCGCGGCCGGGGGCTTCTTCCGTAGCACCTTCCCCGGCCTGTTCGCCGAGAACACGCCGTCACGGAGCACTGGACTGCCATTGACGAGGACATGGCGCACACCGCGGGCGTAGGAGAGCGGTGCCTCGTAGGTGGCGGTGTCCGTGATCGTCGCGGGGTCGAAGACCGTGATGTCGGCGACCATGCCCTCGGCCAGTGTGCCGCGGTCGGTGAGGCCGAGGCGTGCGGCAGGGAGTGCGCTCATCTTGCGCACGGCCTGTGACAGAGTGAGGACACCGCGATCCCGGGTGTACTGCGCCAGGGCGCGGGCGAAAGCTCCGAAGTGGCGCGGGTGCGGGTGTCCGCCGCCAGTCAGGTCCAGTTCCCATCCGTCGCTGACGACAGCGCTGTTCCGGTGACGCAGAACGGTCTCGACGTCGGCCTCGGACATCGCGTGGTTGACGATCCACACCTCCCCTCCGTGGCCGCGCAGCACGTCGAGGGAGACCTCAGCGGGGTGACGACCCTCGGCGGTGGCGATCTCCCGGATGGAGGAGCCCACCCACTCCGAGTAGCGGCCCGGAACCATGGCGGCGAGGACGGTGCCCTCGGGAAGGAAGGTGCGTCCGATCTTGGCGCGCAGTTCCGCGGCGATCGCCTCGCGTGTTTCCCGGTCCTCCAGTCGTGCGAGCAGCGCTTCCAGGCCGCCATCCAGCGCCCAGTCGGGCAGCCGGGAGGTGAGCCGGGTCGAGGACGCCGCGTACGGGTAGACGTCGCACGCCACGTCCAGACCTTCCGCGGCTGCGGAGTCGATGAGGGTGAGCGCTTCGTGCACCTTGCCGTGATTGGCCGGTCCCATGGCCTTGAGGTGTGAGATCTGCAGGCGAACGCCGCTGCGGCGGGCGGTCTCGAGGGCCTCGACAACGGCCTCGATGAGGTGATCCCCCTCGTCCCGCATGTGGGTGCTGTAGAGCAGTCCAGCCCGTCGCGCCTCGGTGGCGAGCAGCACGATCTCGTCGGTGTCGGCGAACGATCCGGGGGCGTATATCAGTCCGGTGGAGAGGCCGAACACGCCCTGCTCGGCGGCTTCGGCGAGCAGCTTGTGCATGGTGGCCGTCTCTTCGGATGTCGGGGGGCGCAGCTCCGTACCGAGGGCGGCGATGCGGAGGGTCGCGTGGCCGACCAACGCCGCGAGGTTGACGCGCGGGGCGGCCGCCTCCACTTCGCGGGCGAAGCCGTCGAAGTCCTCCCACGGCATCTCGGCGCTGCTGCTGCCTCCGCGGGCGAGCGTCGTGTCGTGTTCGTGGCGCCGCGCGGGGTTGATCGGAAAGGGAGATGTGCCGCAGTTGCCGGTGACGATGGTGGTCACGCCCTGCCGGATGCAGGATTCGGCAGCGGGCGCGTCACGTATCGTGAAGTCGGCATGCGAGTGCAGGTCAATGAAGCCCGGTGCGACCACCTGGCCGGCACAGTCGATCACCTCGCGGGCGGTGGCGCCGGACGGGGCGTCGCCGACGAACACAATCCTGTCGCCCCGGATACCGACATCCGCGCGCCGTCCGGGCTCTCCGGTGCCGTCCACGACGGTTCCCCCGACGGCGAGCACATCAAGCTCGAGCAACTCTTCTCCTCCATATGCGACGTGTGATGCAGGACTCGGGCGGGTGCGTCTCAGACCAGCAACGTCAGGATCAGGCCGTACATGACCGCGGCGGGGATGAGCACCTGCCAGCCGACCGAGAGCAGCGTCCTGAGGCGGGTGGCTTCGGCGAAGCCGAGGGCGGACATCATGTTGGGGTTGGGGAAAGGGCCGTAGGTGTCGGCTTTGGAACCCCACAGATAGGTCACAGCCCACGTGGCGGGGGTGAGCCCGAGGCTGGTGCCGAGTGGACCGAACACGTTGTTCAGCAGCACCACGTGTGCGGCGGTAGCGCCCGGGACGCCCAGCCAACCGAGCAGCGCCACCGCTATGGCGAACGACAGCGCCGGCAGGTCGTGCAGCTGCGGGCCGAACGAGTCCAGGAGGACGTCGTACGGCTTGAGTTCGTTGACCATCTGGAAGAACGCGGCGAGTATCCAGAACAGCAGGAAGGTCTCCACCATCCGTCCCGCGCCGCGGCACAGCGCGTCGATGGTGTCCCTCACGGACAACCCGCCGGCCATGGCGGTGACCACGGCCATCACTGGGAGGGCCAACAAGGGGAAGGCGGTGCCTCCCTTGCTCATCGTGGCGTAGGCCACCGAGACCACGAGGACTACCGCGAATGCCCAGGTGGCGCGCACGGTACGGGGCCCAGGGGCTTGCTCGTCCGCTCCGGGCAGGTCGTCTTCGTAGAGGTCGTCGCCGCCAAGTGCCGAGCGGCGCTGCACACGCGGCACGACGATCATTGAGAGCAGCAGGGACAGCAGGGCGAGGGGGCCCGCGGCGACGAGGACATAGGTCCCGTACTCCACTCCGGAGGCGTCCAGGATCGCGATGTTCGACCCGGCGAAGGGGGCCAGCGCCAGCCCCGCACAGCCGCCCAGGAACATCATGCTGGCCGTCGCTGAGCGTGTGAAACCGGCACGTGCTGCAATGGGGATGAGGATCGGTGCGGCGATCGCCAGCGCACCGGCGAGCGTGCCGAGCGCGAAGACCAGTACCAGGCAGGACATCATCACGCCGAGTTGGATCGCCAGTTGGCTGTCCCGCCGGACGACGCGCATGACGCCGCGGACCAGGAGGTCCGCGGCTCCTGTCTGCCGCAGTACCTCACCCAGGCCGGAGCCCAGCAGGCAGATGACGCCGATGACGGTCACCGTGTCACCGAGCGCGCTGCCAAGGAGGATGCCGACGTCCGTGGGCGGACGTTGCGCGAGGACGACCCCGGCCAGCAGGGAGATCACGGTGGCCAGCAGGAGATTCATGCCGCACAGCGAGAGCACCGCGTAAAGGACGATCGGGAGCAGACCCCAGATCGTCGGGGTGTGCACCAGGAAACCGAGCACCAGCGCGGCGATCAGGCCGGCTCCCGCGATGGCGTACTGCGTGACCGTCCGCAGCGAGCGTCCGCGCCGGGGCGCGGCCGCGGCAGCGGGGGGGGTCTTGGTCATCGACATGGTGCGCTCCGGACCTCGTGGTCATCGCGGTCGTTGATCGTGGTCCCTGGCGGGCTGGGGGGAGCGGTCAAGGAGACGGGTGGGCCGGCGGCCGGTGTCGTGCGGTCCGGCCTACCAAGGGAGAGGAGGGCGTCCGCCTGGTCGGCGCCGCTCTCGGCGAGGATCTCCTCGAGGGACTGCTCCGGGCGGACCGTGGCGAACCGTATGGCCGGTCCCTGAGTGGTGAAGCCGTGCACGCCGGGCCGGGCGAGGCTGTTGTACGACCATGGCGTGGAGAAGTAGTAGCCGCCGGTGTCGTGGAGCACTAGGACGTCTCCCGATTCCAGCTCGGGCAGTTCGACTCCGCGGGCCACGAGGTCACCGGCGAAGCAACATGGTCCCGCGACGTCCTGCACACGCGGCGCCCCACGTTTGGGCCGCCCCTCGGCGTCGTACACCCCGACCCGCAGTGGCCACGCCTGTGGCATGAAGACGGTGCGGGTCGCGACGTGGGCTCCGGCGTGCGTCAACGCGATCCGGCGGCCGCCGGTGTCCTTGGTGTACTCCACGACCGCGGCGATGAAGCCGTTCTTGGCCACGAGCGAGCGCCCGAACTCCGTCACCAGCGAATAGCGTCCGTCGAAGAGCCCCGGCACACTGGTCCTCAGCTGCTCGACATAGTCCGCGTAAGAAGGGCGGATCTCGTCGTCGTCGAAGTTGACCGGCAGGCCGCCGCCGATGTCCAGGCTGGTGACCTGCTGCCGACCTGCCGCGGTGTTGATCTCCTCCGCGAGTTCGTACGCAGCGCGCACCCCTTCGCCGATCAGTTCCAGGGAACATCCCTGTGATCCCACGTGCACATGCACTCGGGTGAGCCAGGAGCGCCCGGCGAACGCGCCGAGGATGCGCCGCCGGGCTCCGGTGTCCTGCAGCGGAACACCGAACTTGGAGCTCCGCGACGCGGTGCTCATGGCGTCAATCGACCCGGCGCCGACCTGCGGGTTGATCCGCAAACCGCACACCGAGGAGCTGTCACCTGCCGAGAGCAGTGTCCCGATCCGGTCCAGCTCGGCGAAGTTGTCGGCGTTGACCGCTACGCCCAGGGAGAGCGCGTGCGCCAGCTCGGCTTGTGTCTTGGCCGGTGAGTCCAGAACGATCCGCTCCGGCGAGAAACCCGCGGCAAGGGCTTGCGCCAGCTCACCCGGGCTGGCGACCTCGCATCCCATGCCGGACCGAGCGAGCAGACGCAGCACGGGGACCAAGGACGCGGCCTTGGCGGCGAATGTGTGCAGGACCGGGGCATCACCGAACGCCTCCCGCAGATATCGCACGGACTCCCGGACGCCGTCAGCGTCGAAGAAGCCCGCGACCAGGTGGTCGGCGCCGATCAGACCTGCACGGACCGCTTCGCGGACAACCCCGTCGCGCCGGCCGGGATCGACCCGGCGGTATGTCCCGGAGCCGCCCGTGCCGCTGACTCGTCCTTCCCCGCTGTTCTTGTCGTCGTGCGCATACATGTCGACCGCGACCTCCTGTGAAGCACCCGTGGCGTGCACCAGAGTCGAGGAACTCCACGAGAAGTCGTCACATACGCGGGAAAACGTCACGTCCACACGTTGAACGTGGGTAGGCGCCCAGGAATCCATGTGGTAGAGACGTGGTGTGGTGCAGGATATCGTCGACGAAAGAGACCTGGCGCTGGTCAACGCGTTGCAGGTCACCCCTCGCGCCTCCTGGGCTCAACTGGGGCAGGCCCTGGACTTGGACCCCATGACGGTCGCGCGCCGCTGGGGGCGCCTGTGCGGCACCGGACTGGCCTGGGTCACCTGTGTCGCCGGGCCGGCGCTGCACGGTGATTTCTGCATGGCCTACATCGAGATCGAGTGCGGACCGGGGCAGCTGGAGGCAGTGGCGGCGACGCTCAGTGCCGAGCGCCCTGTCCGTTATGTCCACCACATCACGGGCCCGTACGGTCTACTGGTCGTGATCGCGCTGAGGACGCCCGCGGCGGTGTCCGCCTACTTGCGCCACACGATCGACCGTCTGCCCGGTGTGCGGTCGTCCCGAGTGGAGATGCGGACCGTGGGATACAGCGAGGCGAGCCGGTGGCGGCTGCGCAGTCTGGAGCGGTCGCAGCAGCACGTGCTCGAGTCGCTCGGGACGCTGCCCGCGGCAGTGGGCGGGGCACGGGTGGATGCCACGGATCAGGAGCTGTACCGGCTGCTGCACGAGGACGGCCGCATGCCGTTCACCGTGCTGGCCGACCGTGCCGGGATCAGCGAGCCCACCGCGCGCCGCCGCGTCAAACGGCTGCTCGCGAGTCGGCTGCTGCGGCTACGCTGCGAGGTGGCGCAGTCCATATCGGGCTCGCCGGTGACCGCGGTGTGCTGGGCGAGCGTCCCGTCGCAGCACCTGGAGCCCGCGGCGCGCTCATTGACGGCGCTCCAGGACGTCCGGCTATGTTGCGGCTTGACAGGGCGCCGCAACCTGCTGTTGATGGTCTGGTTGCGGACGCTCGGCGATCTGCCGCGGCTGGAGGCGCTGATCGCCGAACGTTCCCCCCATGTGACCATCGTCGATCGGGCCACCTGCCTTCACACCGTCAAGCAGATGGGCCGACTGCTGAATGCTGAGGGACGAAGCATCGGCAATGTGGCGCCCAATGTCGAGGTGCTGGCGGAGTCCTGACAGGGATGGGATGCGGTAGGCGTCGGGGGTCCGGTCTGTGCGGCGGTCGCCCGGTCCATTCGGCAGCGGGGCCATGGCGCATTGGCGGAGTCCTCGGTTGCTCCTCTGCGCGGCGCCGTCTCGCGGCCGATGTCATCCGTCCTGTGACCGCTTGGGCCTGGCTCGCACATGCATGCGCTCTCCCTTGTCAACGGACACTGCTGGGCTCTGTCGCGGTTTTCGTGAAACTTGAGATGTCGATCTTGGCGGCTCGTGATCATTCCGGGTGTCCGTTGATGATCTGCTTGCCGTCCTCTTCCCTCACTTCGCCCTCCTGCACGTCGGGTTGGTCCGGGTGACGGGCCGTACCGTCCGGATCCAGGCGAGAGGGCGGGAGCCGTCGGCGGTCTGTCCCGGCTGTGGCGCGGTGTCGGAGCGGGTGCACAGCGGCTACGAGCGGAAGATGTCCGACGCCGCGATATCAAGCCAGCAGACCGTACTTCACCTGCGGGTTCGCCGATTCTTCTGCGTCAGCTCGGACTGCCCGAAGAAGACGTTCGCCGAGCAGATCCCGGGGCTGACCTTCCGGCACGGCCGCTGCACCACGCTGTTACGCACCATCCGGGAGGCCATCGCACTGGCCCTCGGAGGCCGAGCCGGCGCCCGCCTCACCGAGCTCCAGGCGATCGGCGTCGGCAAGGACGCGATGCTGCGGCTCATCCGTGCCCTGCCTGACCCCGAGGTCGGCCCGGTGCGGGTCCTGGGCGTCGACGACTTCGCACTCAAGCGCGGCCACCACTACGGCACTGTTCTGATCGACATGGAAAACCGCAGGCCAGTGGGCCTGCTGCCCGAACGCTCCGCCGACGCGCTGGCCAGCTGGCTCACCCACCACCCAGGCGTCGAAGTCATCTGTCGTGACCGGGCCCGCTACTACGCCGAAGGCGCCGATCAGGGCGCCGCCGACGCGGTCCAGGTCGCCGATCGCTTCCACTTGTGGCAGAACCTCGGCGACGCCGCCGAGCGGCTCGTCGCCCAGCTCCGGCCGCAGTGGGTCCCGCCCCCGCCGGAGAAACCGGAGGTCACCGTACCGGAGAAGCCTGAGGGACTACGGGCCCAGCGCATCCGCGAACGTCACGCCGCAGTCCACGCGCTGATGGACAAGGGGATGGGCATCGGCCAGATCGTCGCCGAACTCCGTCTCGACCCGAAGACCATCCGCAAGAATATGCGCGCAGCCACGGCGGACGAGCTGATCGGTGCCAGCCCCACTGGTCGACAGAGCAGCCTCGATGGCCATGCCGCCTACCTCGCCGCCCGCTGGGCCGAGGGCTGCACCAGCACCAGCCGCCTCCACCGCGAACTCGCCGACCGCGGACTGTCTGTCAGCGAACGGACGGTCCGCCGCTTCCTCTTGCGGCTCCAGGAAAACACCAAACCCGCTACCCGGCCGCCCGTCCCGAAGGCCCGCGAGGTGACCTGTGGGGTTCCAGAACTAGCCCGCTGTCTTGACCTGCGCGTTTACGCTGTTCTGTCATACTCGTTGATGAGGCCTCTGAGGATGGGGCGGCGTTTGATCCGTTCGTGAGTGAGGCTTGTGATGGGGCGGTTGGGTTGTGGCGGCTGTAGTTGGAGTGCTCGGTGGGGTCTTCGGCCGTTGTAGTGCCGGACGTATTCACTCAGGACGTCCTGTAGGTGGCGTTGGCCGAAGATGAGCATGCGGTCGGTGACTTCGGAGCGGACGGTGAGTACGAATCTCTCCGCGTACGCGTTCGCCCGTGGACTGCGTGGAGGGATCTTGGCTACGGTGATGCCGGCGCTGGCCAGGACAGCATCGAAAGCAGTGGTGAACTGTCCGGCCCGGTCCCGTACCAGGAAGGTGAACGCGGACGCTCGGTCGCCAAGTTCCATCAGCAGGTTGCGTGCCTGCTGAGTGGTCCAGGGGCCGTTGGGATGAGGCGTTGTGCCCAGGATGTGCACGTAGCGGGTGTCGACCTCTATCGCGAAGAACACATACAGCCGTCGCAGGGTCACTGCGCAGTCGACATGGAAGAAGTCGACGGCGAGCATGGTGGATGCCTGGGCGTGCAGGAATTGTCGCCACGTCGTGTCGGTCTGCCGTTTGGGTGCTGGGGGTATGTGCAGGCGTCTGAGGATTCTGCGGATGGTGGACGTACCTATGCGATAGCCCAGTGCCTGTAACTCGCCTTGGATTCGCTTGTACCCCCATGAGGGGTTGTCCCGCGCGAGCCGTTCGACGAGCGTGGCTATGGCTTCGTCGATGGGAGGGCGGCCTACCTGGTGCGGGTAGGTCCACTTCCGTGTCACCAGACGGCGGTGCCAGCGCAGCAGTGTTCCGGGGGTGACCAGCCGGTGTGCTCGAAGCTTCCTCGGCAGGAGTCGGGCCAGTGCCGCAAGGAGGGCACGGTCGGCCCAGTCGAGACGGGGCTTCGGGTTGCCACGGCGCAGCACAGCGACCTCATGACGCAGAATGAGCAGCTCGATGTTCTTGGACGCTGAGGAACGCCCGAGTAACGCAAAGCAGCTGAGTAGCCGAGTGATGACCAGGTAGAGGAGGCGTAAGGACACGAGACATGATTCTGCCTGCCCTGTGGTGCTTGACCGATTGTCGCTGGTCACGGGGCCTGGCCGAGTTCTGGAACCCCACAGCCGATTTGGTGACCGACAGTAACGGCTCCTGTCCTGTTGAGATCCGCCGCAACAAGTCACCTCAGCAGATGAGGTCTAAACTACTACCAACAGTCACCTTGTGTCCTTCATCACAAAGGCTGCTATCCATGCTCAGATATCAAAGTTCAGCATGATGTGACGCCAACTGAGATGCTGTAGTGACATGTCCATATTTCAACGAGGTATCTCAGCTGCTCATGTCTGACGCGTGCCCCTGAGTCGCCGATCACGTCCGGCAAGGGCAGTGAGGCGGGAAGTAGCCGCAAGCGCGTACGCCGAACCCCGTCAAGTGCCCTCGCGTCCCTGGCGCTGGCGTTGCGGGTGCCGAAAATTGCGTCCAGCTTGGCGAGGAGCGTGTTTCTGTCTGGTGAGCTGCCAGCGCGTGCGGTGGATGGTTTGGGCCTGTGCTGGGCGTGACTCCGAGCGTATCCTGTACATATGCGACGCCCGGTCACGAAGCCAGATCCTAGGCACCTCGGGGCGCAGAAGCCGAAAAGGGTCGACCCCTTTACTCGGCTGATTGTGCGTCAGCGTGACCTGGGAGGACGAACCGGAGCACGCCGCTCAGGCTCGACCCGACTGGGGGTCAAGGGGTGGCAGGTTCAAATCCTGTCGTCCCGACCAGCGTTTTCGCAGGTCGAAGGCCGTTTCCGCGGGTAGCGGGGGCGGCCTTAACCGTTTCCGGGTTGGGAGCAAGTGGGAGCCCTCTGGGAGCCCTCGTGCTCCCAACTCGCAGACGTGTCAACGGTGCCCGATTCGTCCGTCACCCGATCCGGTACACCTTGTACCGCTCGAAAAGTCATCGCCACAGGTGAGCGGGGGCTGCTGGGATCACGTCCTCCGTGATCGTGTCCTTGTTGTACAAGGTGACCCGGAAGCTGCTGACGGTTCCATCGGTGCTCCTGCGTCGCGGGACGGCGAAGGACGCGGAACTGCTGGTGCTGCGGCACGAGAACGCTGTCCTGCGCCGCCAGTTGGCCGGATCGGTCCGCTATGAGCCCGCAGACCGGTTCTGGTTCGCCGCCTTGTCCGGGCTGATACCCCGGCGCCACTGGCGCGAGATCTTCCCTGTCACCCCCGCCACCCTGCTTGCCTGGCACCGCAGGTTCATCGCCACGCAATGGGACGACACCGCGCGCCGGAGCACTGGTCGCCCACCCACCCCGGCAGCGATCAAGAAGCTCGTCGTGCGGCTGGCGAGGGAGAATCCGAGGTGGGGGCACCGGCGGATCCAAGGGGAGCTGGCCCGACTCGGGCATCGGATCGCCGCCTCGACGGTGTGGGAGATCCTCCACGCGGCCGGCATCGACCCCGCGCCACGTCGTTCAGGTCCCACCTGGCGCGAGTTCCTGACCGCGCAAGCCGAGGGCATCAGCGCGACAGACTTCTTCCACATCGACACCGCCCTCGGCAGGCGGTTGTACGCATTGGCGTTCCTCGAGCACGGCACCCGGCGACTGCACATCACTGGGGTCACCGTCCACCCGACACGGGACTGGGCAGTGCAGCAAGCGAGGAATATCACCGTCGACCTGGGCGTACACATCGAGTCCCTGCGCTTCTTGCTGCGCGACCGCGATGGCAAGTACATCGAGGCGTTCGACGCCGTCTTTCGGGCCGAGGAGATGGAGATTCTCAACAGTGCGCCACGGGCTCCCGGTATGAACGCGCACTGCGACGCATTATCGGCAGCATCCGACGCGAAGCCCTCGACCACGTCCTCATCATGAACGTCCCACGCCCGCAACTTCGTCGCGGCCTACGAGCGGCACTACAACGAACACCGGCCCCACCAAGCGCGCCATCAGTTCCCACCCGACGCCTCTGCACAACCTGCCGTGGCGCAGGACCTCAACACTCACAAAGTCCTGCGTACCCGGATCCTCGGCGGTCTCATCAACGAGTACCGCTATGCCGCCTGATCAGCAGCGATGACTTTTCGAGCGGCACAGGGCCGGGTTCCATGGCCGAGCTCGACGTACGCGCGGTCGGCCCAGGCAGGGTCCGATACCTCCGCCCCGCTCCGCATGCGTGGAACGCGCACCGGGGACACCTCCGGTGTCGTCGGGCGCGGCGTGCGGACCTTTATATGCACAGGCATGGTGGCCGCAGGGCCGCACCTGTGCCGTCGCAGCCGTGCCTTCGCGGCGTCACGGGTGCGTCATCGGTGGAGCCGGCGCGCCCGCTCCACCGCACAACTCCTGGGTGGCAGGTGGCCGTTCTTCGCCACCGGCACGGCTAAGGGCTGTGGCGCCTTTGCTGAACGCCTCGTTCGTGCACGTCACGCTGCAGCCGTGCATCCAGAGGCTTCGGCGTGGGCGAAGCGGGGGGAAGTAGCGGGCTGACGGCCGACTGAGGCCGGGACTGCCGGGACGCGATCTCGGGACGCGGGGCTGTCACTTCGTGTTAGCCTCATGCTTTTGCGTGCTCGTGACGGTTGATCCTGCCTGTCCGGTTCCTCTTGTTCATCGACTGCTCATTCCTACCGGGCCTTCCTCGGTACGTTCGCATGCGGAAGGCTCTTCATGAATCACCCTGACCTCCCCGGCACCTCGCACAGCGATCCCGCCCCGCTCATGGCCACTGCGCCCACGGTGCCCCCGGTCGCTTCCTTCGCCAGCCTGGAACTACCAGCCGAGGTGCTGCGAACGCTCAGCGAACTCGGTGTGCGCGAGCCCTTCCCGATCCAAGCAGCCACGCTGCCCAACGCCCTTTCGGGACGCGATGTCCTGGGGCGCGGGCGCACCGGATCGGGCAAGACGCTCGCTTTCGGCCTACCGCTGCTCGCACGGATGGCTGGGCGGCGCGCGGAACCGAAGCAGCCCCTGGCTCTGATCCTGGTGCCTACCCGAGAGCTGGCCCAACAGGTCACCGAGGCGCTTGCGCCGTACGCAAAGGCACTGCGGCTGCGGATGGCCACGGTCGTCGGCGGCATGTCGATCGGCCGGCAGGCCGCTGCGCTGCGCGATGGAGCCGAGGTGGTCGTCGCCACCCCCGGCCGTCTGCACGACCTCATCGAGCGCAGGGCCTGCCGCCTGGGACGGGTAGGGATCACTGTCCTCGACGAGGCCGACCAGATGTGCGACATGGGCTTCCTGCCGCACGTGACCGAGGTGCTCGACCAGGTATACC
Organism: Streptomyces rapamycinicus NRRL 5491; assembly: GCF_024298965.1. NCBI lineage: Bacteria > Bacillati > Actinomycetota > Actinomycetes > Kitasatosporales > Streptomycetaceae > Streptomyces > Streptomyces rapamycinicus. The sequence goes on from NZ_CP085193.1 coordinate 9,330,781, forward strand.
CCGACGGTCAGCGGTTGCTGTTCTCGGCCACTCTGGACCGCGACGTCGACCACCTGGTCCGCCGCTACCTCCACGATCCCGTCGTCCACTCGGTCGACACGTCCGCGGGCGCAGTCACGACGATGAACCACCATGTTCTGGTCGTCCACGGCCCCGACCGGTACGCCGTCACCACGGAGATCGCCGCCCGCGACGGCCGCGTACTGCTGTTCCTGGACACCAAGCACGCGGTTGACCAGCTCACCCGGCATCTGCGAGCCAGCGGAGTGCACGCCGCGGCCCTGCACAGCGGCAAGTCCCAGCCGCAGCGCACACGGGCCCTGGCGCAGTTCAAGAACGGCCAGATCACCGTCTTGGTGGCGACCAATGTCGCGGCCCGTGGCCTGCACGTCGACGACCTCGATCTCGTGGTCAACGTCGACCCGCCCACCGACCCCAAGGACTATGTGCACCGCGCGGGCCGTACCGCCCGGGCCGGTGAGTCTGGCAGCGTCGTCACGTTGGTGCTGGCGGGCCAGCGCCGCGAGATGAGCCGACTGATGGCAGAGGCCGGCATCGAGTCGACCATCACCAAGGTACGCTCGGGCGAGGCGGAGCTGAGCCGGATCACCGGGGCCAAGGCCCCCTCCGGGACCCCGCTCGATGGCGGGCCGGCCGCGCCCCGGCCCAAGAACACCAACGCTCCCTTCCGCGGCCTGGGCACCAGCAAGGACACCTCCCGCGGCGCCGGCGGCAAGTCCCGAAAGGCCCGCGAGGCCCGCAAGCTCGCCGAAGCCCGCAAGGCGGCCCTGGTGCGTCGCGGCGGCTGAGAGCCGTCGCCCTGATAGTCGAAAGCTTCCGACCCCGGAACGGAAAACCTCCAGCCCGGCCCGAAACCCTCCGGTGCATATACCTGCGAGATGAACGCCCTCGTGGTGTGCTCGGCATGACAAGCTGTGCTTCCCACTGCCCGAACCCAGGAGGTCGCCATGACCGCAGAGTCTGTATCCAAAGAAGGTTCGGAGCCGGCCGACCCCGAGACGTCCGCCCTGGTGCCCGACAGCGACGGCCACTACGACCTGAAACGCAAGTTCCGGGAGGCCCTAGCGCGCAAGCGCAGTGTGCAGGCGGACGCCGCTGACCTCGCTGCGAACGTCGAGGCGTCGAAGGTCCGTAGGGCGAACGGCCCGGCTGCGAGCCAGCGGTCGTTCCGGCGCAAGAGCGGCGGCTGAGTCAATGAGCTCTTTCAGTATTGCCGCTCCAGAGTCGCGTGGCCGGGCATAGTCGGCAAGATCCATAGCAGCCGCCCGACCGGGTCGGTCACCATCTACACGTTTACTCCGTGTCGGCGGTGCTTGTGGGAGAGGTCGGCCCGGCCGTCGCCGACCCGGTCGCACTCTGCCAGGGTGCGTCGAGCAAGACGTAGTCCGGGTCCGCCTCGCGCAGGGCACGCAGCAGGCCAGGAGAGCGGTCGGCAAGCAGGCCAACGACGGCTGTCGTGTAGGCGTGGGCGGTGCCGACGGAGATGCCGAACCCGGTCGCGATCTGGGCGAGGGTGTCGTGCCGGCGCAGGTACACCAGGCCGAGCAGGGCACGCTGGTGCGGTGGGAGCTTGCAGCGGCGGTCACACTCGCGGGTGACGATGAGCATGGTGACCCACTCGACCAGGGCCTGGGGAAGGTCGAGCGCGGCAGAATACGGAACCAACGCTGCCCTTGCTGAGGGGGTCATCCGTGCAGGTCATGCGGCATGTTGGTACTCGTGGAGGATCCCGCCGAGTCGATCGCGTCGTCGTATGTCGAGACGGCTGATCTGCTCAGGATCGTCGATCGGCGTCGGTAAGGCGTGCAGCGGTCTGGCGTTCCCGATGCCCTGGTGCGGCCGGTGTGCGTTGTAGAACTGCTCGAACTCGCGCAGGACGCGGAGCAAGTGTCGGCGGTTCCAGATCAGGGTGCGGTCATTCGTGCCCCGGACAGGGTGACCGTTTCAAAGAAGTCGCAGGCCAGTAGGACGTCGGCCTGGGAGCGTAGGAAGTCCGCCCAGGTGCTGGAGGCCCGCTCGGGTGCTGGATCGATGTCGGCCTCTTGCAGGATCTCCCAGACGGTGGAAGCGGCCACCTGCACGCCCAGGACTAGCAGTTCGCCGTGCAGGCGCCGATACCCCCAACCGGGGTTCTCCCGCGCCAGGCGCAGCACCAGGGTCCCACGGTCCGGGGCCGTCCCGAGCGCTTGGGCTGGGAGGCGGCAGCGTGGCGGCGTGCGAGAAGGCCGCGGTGCCAGCGCAGCACTGTGTCCGGACGCACCAGCAGCCGCACTCCGCGGAGCACGTCCATGGGGAGCCGGTGCAGCAGCGCCGCCAGAAATGCCCGGTCGCTCGGAACGAACCGCACCCGATCCTTGCCGAGTTGGCGTTCCAGAACCATGATCTGGTGGCGCAAGGCGAGTATTTCGACAGTCTTCTCTCGATCCTCCATTGGTAGCAGGCGCAGCATGGCGAACGCATTCGTCACGCCCAGGTAGGCCAGCCGCAGCAGCACAGTCGATCATCTTGCCGCGGTGAACGCCAACCTCGCGAGACGTCCGTTCGGGCGACTTCGCCGGTCGACCTCAGGTACACCGCGCACCGCCTCCCACCAGGGCGGATGATATTTTCGGCAAGGGCAGAGCCGCAGAATCAGCTCCCTGAGCGCCGCCCTGGTCGGTGGTCGCCCGGTCCGAGCGTGTCGCACGCTGTAGTCCCATTTCGCCGCGATGAACCTGCGATGCCAGGCCAGCAGGGTGCCGGGCGTGACCGGGAAGACTCAACGCCACCGGTGGCGGGGTATCAGCCCCGACAGCGCAGCCAGCCAGAACCGATCAAAGGGCTCATGCCGGACCCGGCCGCTGATCTGGCGACGTAGCACCGCGTTCTCGTGCCGCAGCACGAGCAACTCCGCGTCCTTCGTCGCTTCCCGGCGAAGCAGTACCCGGGGTATGGACAGCAGTTTGCGAACGACCTTGTACACCAGCGAGACAGTCACGTGGAGATGCTGCCAGCCGAGACCGAATACCTGACGCCACCTGCAGCGACGACTTTCCGAGCCCCACACGATGTCAACTACCTCCCCAAGCCCAGGAACAACCACCTCCAGTCCTGGAGCCGGCCAGCTGCAAAGTCCTGCGCACCCACGTCCTCGGCGGCGTGGTCAACGAGTACAGGTATGCCTCTTGACCAGGAGCAATGATTATTCGAGCCCCACAGCGTTTGACCAGCAGCGATGAATAACCGAGCCCCACACCCAGCGGACTGATCACATCCAGCTCACCTGCGGCGATGACTTTTCGAGCGGCTCACCACGAGGGAAGCCCAGCTCAGCAGCTTGATCGGAATATTCACACTCTTCAGGGTCAACTTTGGTTCCGGAACACTTTTCAGCCGTCGCCGACAGGCCGGAAACAGAATCGTACTTCCGAGCGGGACAGGCCGATTGATCTTCCTGCCTCGAGCGCAACGCGGGCGACGTCAGCCGTACCAGGTGATATTGCAGACGTAGACGCAGTGGTGGCGCGCTACTGCGAGGAAGCTGATAAAGCCGCGTCCGCCGAGAATGTCGAATTCCCGGAGTCCGCCTTCTCTGTCCAAGGGGCGGCCCACCTTTGCCGCGTCAACTCCGAGGGCTGCGAGCTCGGTTGCCAGCCGCATAACCTCTGCCATGACGCCTGGCGCAAGTCCGCCAGCGACGTGCTCCTCGCTGGGGTTGTACTCCCAGGTCCAGTCGGTCACAGCCCGGCCTCGGCCTCCGCTGTCTTGCGGATCTGCTGAATTTCATCGATGGCCGTTGTGGGGTCTTCTTCGGCCGTATCTACGATTCGTTCGAGTTCACGGAGGCGGGCTGCACGTTCCGGGTGTCGCTCGATGGCGATGAACACAGCCCACGAGTGGATGAAAGCCCGAAGGGGAGCGAGGCTCTGTGCCTGTTGTGCGTTTGTAGTTGCTTCGAACAGATGCTGGGTGAGTGCAGGGATCCTGCTGGGAGTGATCCGGGCCACAGCCGCGCGCAGTGCATCGGGGGTGAGGTCGGGCATGGGGATCAGCGGTCCATGTGGGCTGTCTGGCTGCGCGCTCACGATGACCTCCAATGCGGGGATTGCTGTTCGTACCATACCGTGCGGGTGTCGATCAGCGTGGGCGTGTGGGCAAGCGGGTGCGTGGTGGGCGCCACGGCATTGGGGAATCATGACCGCAGGCTGCTGGGCAGGAATGGGACGTCCTGCGGGAGGATATCCTTCGAGTCTTGTATGGGCTGTTCCTGGCTAGAACATGACAGGCGGCTTTCTTTTTTGGGGGGCGTCAGAGCGCGGTGCGAACTGTGGAAGACGCCCAGGAGCGCACTACGGTGCGATATGGAAAGTAACAGAAAGTTGCCACACCGCTGGGGGTCAAGGGGTCGCAGGTTCAAATCCTGTCGTCCCGACCAGCGTTTTCGCAGGTCGGAGGCCGTTTCCGCGGGTAGCGGAGGCGGCCTTAACCGTTTCCGGGCTGGGAGCAATGGGGAGCCCTCTGGGAGCGCTCGTGCTCCCAACTCGGAGACGTGTCAACGGTGCCCGATTCGTCCGTCACCCGATCCGGTAGACCTACGGCGCCGTACCGCGCCTCTGTGTGCCGTCGTCAACCGTAGGCCCCTGGCGTCACCCCATTGATTTCGGATGCTCTGTGCATCGAGAGGCATAAGGCCCCTTGTCGGCTCCCGACCCCCTTTCGGGGTGGGAGCACGGAGCCGCGCTCCCCATGCGACCGGGGAACGGGCGGCCGCCGGTGATCTCTCCGGGTCGGTTTCCGCAGGCGGTGGGCACGCGGGCATCCTGGTCGCCGTAGGCGGCCTGCATCAAGGAGCGGTAAAGCCCCTTGGCGTTTGCCGGCAGATGGGGCACTCCCAGGGCGTGAGCGCCGTATCCGGCTCTGGAGCGCCGTAACGAAACGGCCGTGCGGGGCCTTGTCGGCGTAAATAGTGTGCCAAGCGAGTGAAAGGGATGGCGCCGACGAGTGCAAACGCTGGGGCAGTGGTCGAGGGAGACCGGCGCTTGCCGAATACCTCGTCCGTGCAGGTCACGCGACAGGTTTGTACTCGTGGAGGATGCCGCGAAGGCGGTCGTGGCGTCGTATGTCGAGGTGGCTGAGCTTCTCCGGATCGTCGATTGGTGTGGGGAGTGGGTGTAGCGGTCGGGCGTTCGCGATGCCCTGGTGCGGTCGATGGGAGTTGTAGAACTCCTCGAACTCCCGTAGGGCGTGGAGGAGGTGGCGCTGGTTCCAGATCAAGGTCCGGTCCAGGAGTTCGTGTCTGCAGGTCTGCACCCACCTTTCCATGATCGAGTTCATTCTCGGCATCTGGATGCCGGTGAGGACGACCTCGATGCCCGTGTCTTTGAGGAGAGCGTCGAACAGGGCGGGGAACTTCCCGTCCCTGTCTCTGATCATGAATCGTGCCCGGCATCCGACGTCCTCGAGGTCCATGACCAGGTTCTTCGCCGCCTGTGTGACCCAGGAGGTGGTCGGGTGTGCGGTGGCGCCCAGGATCCGGATGCGGCGGTTGCTGTGTTCGATCACCGCGAGTACGTACATCCGCGTGCTGGACAGGGTGACCGTCTCAAGGAAGTCACAGGCCAGGAGGGCGTCGGCTTGGGAATGCGGAAAGTCGGTCCACGTGCTGGAGCTCCGGTCGGGCGCCGGATCGACGCCGGCATCCTTGAGGATCTTCCAGACGGTCGAGGCGGCCACCTTCACTTACAGCACGAGCAGCTCGCCGTGAAGGCGCCTGTAGCCCCAGCTTGGATTCTCCCTCGCCAGGCGTAGCACCAGAATCCGGATGGAGCGCACGGTACGGGGCCGACCGGGTCGCTTGGGCCGAGATGAAGCGGCATGACGGCCCCTGGTGAGGTTGCGATGCCAGCGCAGCACCGTGTCAGGACACACGAGCAATCGCACACGGCGCAGGGCGGGCAACGGCAGCCGGTGCAGCAGCGCCGCCAGGAACGCCCGATCGCTCGGCGTGAACCGTGCTCGATCACTACCGAGTTGGCGTTCGAGCACTGTGATCTGATGGCGGAGGGCCAGGATCTCCGCATCTTTGTCCCGGTCGCTCTTCGGCAGCAGGCGCAGCAGCGCGAACGTGTTGGTCATTCCCAGGTAGGCCAGTCGCAGTAGCACGGTCGATCATCATGACGCGTGGACTGTCGGCTGCGCGAGAGCGCCGACTAGAGCGACGAGGCCGACCACCTGTCTGTAAGCACTTGTTTTGGCTCCACTGCACGGAGCTGTTTTGGCTCCACTGCCGGGGTGGAGGGGGCGTGTATTGGTGTGATTCACGCCCCTGTAGCAAGGTGATTTGGCCCCACTTCGATCGGGTGGTTCCGCTGGCCCGGGTGGGGGGTGTTGACGGTAGTTTTGAAGCCTTGGTGGACCTCCGTCAGCGCGCCCCCGACAGGTGCGTGGAGGGTTGCCGACCCGACTCGACTCAGGTCGCGGACCGCCCAGTGGCCGCGACGGACGGACGAGAACGGGCGATGGTGCGCGGTCGGCACTGGGACTTGACGGCCGGGCCCGAAATGGCTGCGGCCGGCCTCCCGTCAGGGAGGCCGGCCGCGGTTGTCGGTGCAGGTCAGCGGCGACGCTTCCGCTGGCTCTGGGCGAACCGGTAGGACTGGGTTCCGGTCTCGACGATGTGCGCGTTGAAGGTGACCCGGTCCACGATCGCCGTGCAGAGACGGGGATCGGTGAAGGTCTGCTTCCACTCCGAGAACGGGGCGTTTGACGCGATCGCGATGGCCCGCCTCTCCTCGCGCTCGGTGAAGATCTGGAACAGCAGCTTGGGCCGGCCTTGTCCAGGTCGAGATAGCCGAACTCGTCCAGGCAGAGCAGGTCAACGCGGCCGTAACGGGCGATGAGGCGGGTTAGCTTCTTCTCGTCCGCGGCCTCCGCGAGCTCGTTGACCAGGTTGACCGTGGTCGTGTAGCGGACCCTGAGCCCAGCCTCGGCCATCGCCGTGCCGATCCCGATCAGCAGGTGGGACTTCCCGGTGCCGGAGTCGCCGATCAAACAGAGCGGCTGTCCCGCTTTGACCCAGGCCGGGTCGGACAGGGTGCCGACAAGTTCCGGCGTGACATTCGGATTCTCCTCGAAGTCGAAATCCTCCAGGCGCTTGGGCCGGGGGAAGCTGGCGTCCCGGACCAGCCGCTGCTTGCGCCGTTCCTCGCGTTCGGCGCACTCGGCCTCCAGCAGGTCGGCAAGGAAGTCCTTGTAGCTGGACCGCTGGCGCATCGCCGCGCCGGCCATCTCCTGGACCCGACGGCGGATCGTCGGCAGGTGCAGGGCCCGGCATGCCTCGTCGATGGCCGTGTCCACGGCCTCCTCCGGACCCATGTCGCGGCGGGGTGAGGGGATTTGCGTGGCCTTGGTCTCGGTTGTGCTCATGCGGTGCCTTTCGGTTGACGTGTCAATAGCTGGTCGTAGTGGGCGACGTCCGGCAGCGGCCGTCTGTCCTCGGGCAGCTGAGCCCGGCGGGCCGTCAGCGATACCACGCCGCTTGGCTCGGCCCAGGGCGGCGGGTCACCCTCGTCGTCCACGTCGTCGGCTGGGGGCGGAGCCAGCGCGGCGGCCCTGCGCGCCTCGACAGCGACGACGTCCGCGCTGGTGGTGCCCGCCCGGATCGCGGCGGCCATGCCCTGCTCGACAACGTCAGCGGGCATGCGGCGGTGCAGCAGCAGGACCTCGATCAGGGCCCGTGTCCCGGCTGCGTCTCCGTGGGCGGTCCGGGCCGCGGCCCAGAACGCTTCGTGGACCTCGGTGAACGAGCCGTTCTGCCGGGCGGTGACCAGCGCGGTCGAGCCGGCCATTGCTCCGGGCTTGGTCAGCAGGATCTCCAGGTAGTGGTCGAGTTCGTCGCGGAAGTCGCCCCTGCGGGTCAGCCGCGGGTGGCGGGCGACGATCTCCCGCCGTTCGAAGACGAGGAGTTCGTTGCCTCGCAGCAGCACGCGCACGTTCTGGCCGATGAAGCGGGCCGGCACCGAGTAGTAGCACTGCCGGACAGTGATCCGACTGCTGCGGTCGACCTTCGGCGTCAGGGTGATGCCGCACTCGAACTCCTCCAACGGCAGCGGCGTCAGCTGGTCGGCCTCGGTGAAGAAGTTGAAACCGACGGTGGTCAGCTTGCCCGCGAGGATCCGTTCGTCCTCGGCCGCGTCGATCTCGGCGATCTTCGCGTTCAGCTCTTCCAGCGTGGCAACCTCGGGAACCGGGACCAGGTGGGTGCGGCGGAAACGGCCGCCCTCGTGCTCGACCCCGCCCTTCTCGTGGGCGCCGTCCTCGCCGGGAACGCAGTAGAAAGCGTCGAAGCCGTAGTGGGCCCGGAAAGACACCCACCGCTCGGACTCGATGCGGCTGCGGCCGGTGCAGATGCGGTTCACCGCCGGCTTGAGGTTGTCGTAGCGGATGTGCCGGGTCGGCACTCCGCCCAGGACGTTGAACGCTTCAACATGCCCTTCCATGAAGGATTCCTGGGCCTGCGAGGCGTAGACGCGGTGGACGGCCTTGCCGGAGTACGACAGCCGCAGTGTGAACAGGTGGCACTTGACGGCCTGGCCCGCCAGGCGGACCCAGACATCGGCGAAGTCGACCTCGGCCTCCTCGCCGGGCAGATGAACCTGCGGAACCATCCCGGTCAGGTGCCGGCGGCCCTCCAGCACCTCAGCCTCAATCTGCGGGCGCCTGGCCAGCACGTAATCGCAGACCGTGGAATAGGACACCAGGTCAAAGTCGTACTCCTGGGCGAGACGCTGGTAGATCCGGCGGGCAGTGTGCTTCTGCTTGCGCGGCGCGTTCGCGTCTTCCCGCAGCATCGCGTCGATCCACGGCTTGGCCGGGTCCAGGACCGCGACCCGCGGCGCCGGCTTCTTCCGCGGTGGCGGAACCGCAGACAGCAGAGCCTGCCGCACCGTCCTGCGATGCACCCCGTACTTCTCCGCCAGAGCCCGCTGCGACAGTTCCGGATCAAGACGCTTATCCCTCCGGATCGCAGCGAACAACTCCGCCCGTGACAAACCCATCCCGGCCTCCCGACACGACCGTGAACAAGCAACACGGCCTCCGACATGACCGTGATCGACGCACAAACCCTGCCGTCGCCGGGCGGACGGACCAGTGCATTCACTCCAATGAGGGCACGTCGCGGACTTTCCTGTCGGCGTACTCGCGAACATCCCCAGCCATTGGTGCGGCGCAGGCCGACGTACTAATCACCAATGTCGAGGGCGTGCAGGTCACGGCTGCGCGGCAAGCCCGAAACCAGGTGCAAGAAGGCGTCGTGGAGTCGGCCGTTGGTGGCCAGCACCGTCATGTCGCCCTCCAGCACGGACGTCCCGCTCAGGTCGGTCACCCGGCCGCCTGCCTCCGTGACGATGACGGGCATCGGCGCCACGTCCTCGTAGCCCATCGGCGGACCGGCGACCACCACCGCATCGGCACGGCCCGTGACCAGATCCACGATGCCGCCCGTCGAGGGCAGCAGGAAGACCTGACGGTGGAGAGCGATAAGGAGTTCCTCCGGCCAGCCGGCCGGGTTGTGCATCTGGGTCCTGGCTGCGCGGATGCTGGCCCGTTCTGTGACCCGGGCACGGTATCCCGACTGCAGGTCCGGCTCCGGGCCAGGCAGCACCCAGCACCCCAGACCACGCCCGGCCACGACCATCTGCTGGCTCAGAGGCAGGTTAATCACGCCAATGGCCGGGCCGTGCTCGTCTTCGTAGGCGAGATCATTCGAGAACAGAGGAACCCTGCGGGTGAAGCAGCTCGTGCCGTTGATGGGGTCAATGATCCATCGGCGTCCGGATGTTCCGCTGGTCACGCCTCCCTCCTCGCCGAAGACCCCGTCCTCCGGAGCACGGCGGCCTAACCCGGCTCTGATCAGTTCCTCAACCGCTTCGTCGACCTCGGTGACCTCGCTCCCGTCCTCCTTGCGACGGCTGTGCCAGTCACCGAAGAAGCCCTTCACGGACATCTGCCCAGCACGGCTGACCAGGCGGACAGCGAAGTCAAGAAGTTCCCGGTCAACGGGCAGAGCATCGAACACATAGTCCATCCCGTGAGCCTTGCACGGCTTTACCTCAAGTGGAGCCAGATCAACTTCTCACGTCGTGGAGCCACTTTCAGTCCGTGCAGTGGAGCCCAAAGAAGTGCTTACAAACAGACCACCGCCAGCCCGGGTGCAGGCGTCCGACCAGGGCGGACGACATTCTCGGCAAGCGCAGGGCTGGTGGGGTTCGCAGCCTTCCGCATGAGCAGTCATCTCGCCCTTGGCCTGAAGGACATAGGCCAGCCCGCGGTCTTCCAGACCCTGCCGGAAGTCAGCGTTTGCGCCGTAGCCGGTGTCTGCGACCAGCGCGGCGGGCCGCCTCTTCCCGAAACTGGGCCTAACGGCGCGCGGGCGCCGTGGACAGTGGGCGCAGCGCCTCGACGAGCCGGTCCCGGGACAGTGCGCGCAGCAACACCGTGTGCCCCGTGTCGGTGGCTATCGTTGGGCAGTTGTCCTGGCCCTTCACCGTGCCTGGCACGGGGAGCGTGCGGACGACCCGGCCGGTACGGGCCTCGCGGACGGTCACTTCGTAGTCGGCCCGATACAGCGGGAACGTCTGGAAGTTGCGTGCTCCGCCGCTGGCGTCCCCGAAATAGCACTCGACCTTGCCGATCGGCCCGTCACCCTTGATTGGCTTGATGCACGCGAGCAGTTGGATCTGGGCGTCTTTGTCGGTCATCGGGTTGGTGAGGACGGATTCGTCGCTGCCGAAGTACCGCCCGTCGGCCGGGTCGTCGAGATCGGTGGGGATGATCCCGACGGCGACGGACTGGGGCAGCTGCGAGCGGATCCCGATTGGTGCGATGAGGTGCGGGCCCGGCCCTTCGTAGGCCGGGTTCCGGGTGCTCCACGGCTCGTCGCCGCAGTTCTCCTCGCGCGGGGCCGGGATGACCTCCGTGGCGCTCACCGTCGGCTCCACCCGGGTCTTGGAAGCCGACGTGCCGGAGCGGCCGCCGGCGTCGCAGGCCGTCAGGGTCAGCAGGACGGCGAACGTAGCCGTGGAGACCGCCGTTCCCCCGACGCGCGTTGTCGACCGGCTTCCCGGTATTCCCTGGAACCGCGGCGGGTCACTATGGACCATCACCGTCTCCCTCCGTCGTTCCGCCCCGTGCGCCGTCCTGGACCTTCTTACCCGGCCGCCGGCGGGAGCCCTCCCACGCTATCCGGGCACCGTCCGCGGAACCCGTCCGACTCCCGCGGGCGGCTTGAACTTCTTGCCTCAAGTGTCAAGAACTCAGCGGCCGAGGGTCGCTAGCCAGTCGCGGATCACGAGCGGATGTGTCCGGCCGGCGCCATGCGGTGCGGCGGCGGTACTCCGCGGCGGCCGGGCCGCTGACGCGTGTGGGTGCCGGAAACTGTGTCACCCCTATGCGACCTGTGTGTATTCGTGGATGAGGCCGCCGAGTCGATCACGTCGATGGATGCGAGTGTTGTCGGTGGCGGTGAGTGGTTCGGGCTTGGTGAGTCGGTTCGGTGCCCGTTGTCCGAGGGATCGGTGTGGCCGGTGTCTGTTGTAGTGCTCCGCGTACTCGCGGATGACGAGGCGTAGGTGGCGCTCTCCGGTGATCAGGATGCGGTCGGTTGCCTCGCGTCGGCATGAGCCGATCCAGCGTTCGGCGATGGCGTTCATCCGTGGCACGGCGGGCAGGGTGGGGACCACGCGTATGCCGGTCGCCTGGAAGACGGAGTCGAAGCTGTCGGTGAAGTAGGCGCCGCGGTCCCGGATGAGGAACTTGATCGACTTGGCATGGTCGCCGAGGTCCATGAGGCAGTTGCGTGCCTGCTGGGTGATCCAGGGGCCGGTCGGGTGTCGGGTGATGCCTGCGATGTGCGCGCTGCGGGTGCCGTGGTCGATGAAGGACAGCACGAACCAGCGCCGTAGGAACACGGTGTCGATGTGGAAGAGATCGGTGGCCACGATTGCGGAGGCCTGGGCTTTGAGGAAGACGGCCCAGGAGCGGTCTGCCCGTTGCGGTGATGGTTCGATCTAAGCCGGCTTTCTTCAGAATCTCCCAGACGGTCGAGGCGCCGACTTTGTGCCCCAGGCCCAGCAACTCCCCATGGATCCGTCGGTATCCCCATCCGGGGTTCTCCCGCGCGAGACGCAGGACCAGTTGTCGCAAGACTTCGGGCGTTGGCGGTCTTCCTGGACTTCGGGATGGGTAGGTCCACTTCCAGGCGATGAGCCGTGTGTGCCAGCGCAGGACCGTTCGCGGAGTGACCAACAGGGGCAGCTGTGAACGCCGCTGGTTGCTGACGATCCGGAGCAGTGCTGCCATGACAGCCTTCTCGCTCCAGGAGAACTGGGGCCGAGGCCGGTTGCGTTGCGCGATAGCGAGCTGATGCCGAAGCATCAAGATCTCGGCATCTTTCGCCGCACTCGAGCGGGCCAGGAGGGCAAGCCATCGGAAGGTCTGACAGGCGAGCAGGTAGATCAGCCGTATCACCACGACTCGCATGCTGCCCCAGAACAGTCGGCAGCTACCTCAGAAGCCGTCTCTCAACCGAACATGATTGTTTGATTCTTGCTGGTCAGGCATGGTTTCGCTCGGAGTGAGGGAGGGATGTGGCGTCTTGTGTCCGCTTGATGGCTGAGGGGTGCGCGGTGGCGTCGGTGCTGGGAATGCTGGAAGAGCGGGAGGCGGCTGCCCGGGTGCGGGTGGAGGGTCTGCGGGAGGAAGTCGCGCGGCTGGCTGAGGTGCTGGAGGCTGCGGAGATCGAGCTGGACCGGCGGTTGATCGCGCGGGAGGAACTGGTCGAGGCCCTGGCCGCCTCAGCGGCCGAGTCCACTGCCGTGACAGAGGCCGAGGCGGAGCAGGAAACGGCGCCGCCGGCGGTGCCGATGCCGCGCTCGACGGTGCCGCCCTGGCGGGAGGGGCTGCCGGTGACGGTGCTGGGGCCGGACTACCAGCGGATTCTGGGTGTGCTGGATGAACAACGATCGGCTGGCAAGGGACCGGTGAAGGCCAAGGAGATCGCGGTGGAGCTGGGCCTTGGGGCGACGCCGGAAGGTCGAGGGGTGCGGTCGAAGGCCAGACGTCTGGCAGAGCGCGGGTGGCTCCTCCTGGCGGTGTCGGGGGCCTTCAGTGCCGGGCGGCGGCCCGTGGCCGTGCCAGACGCCTGCTCATCCGTGTGACCATCGACCACTGGATCATCGCCTCGCTGTTCTCCGGCCGCCTCTCGTAGTCCCGGGCCAGGCGGCGGGAGTTCATCAGCCACGCGAACGTGCGCTCTGCCACCCACCGCCTCGGCAGCACCACGAATCCCCGCGTGTCGTCGCTGCGTTTGACGATCTGCAGGGTCAGCGCGAGTTTCTCTCGTGCCCAGTCGACGAGGGAGCCGGTGTAGCCGCCGTCGGCCCAGACGAGGGTGATGTCGCGGTGCAGGCGACGCAGCCGGGCCAGCAGGCCCACGGCGGCGTCCCGGTCGCCGATGCTCGCGGCGGTGACCACGACGCCCAGGAGCAGACCGAGCGTGTCGGTCACGATGTGCCTTTTTCGGCCCGGCACCTTCTTCCCGCCGTCGTAGCCACGTGAGGCGGCCGGCACCGAAGCCGCGGCCCGCACCGACTGCGCGTCGATGACGCCCGCGGTGGGCTCGGCCTCACGGCCGCCGCGCTCACGGACCTTTCCGAGCAGCCGGTCGTGGAACTCGGCGATCAGCCCGTGCTCGCGCCAGCGGCGGAAGAAGGCATAGACCCGGCCCCAGGCGGGGAAGTCCGCGGGCATCGCCCGCCAGGAGATCCCGCCCGCGACCAGGTAACGGATCGCGTCCAGCAGCTGGCGGTGGCAGTAGCCCTCGGGCTGCCCGCCCCGCCCCTGAAGCCAGGCCGGCACTGGCAGCAACGGCCGCACGGCCGCCCACTCCGCATCCGTCATGTCCGACGGATACCGGCGCACCCGGGCGGGATGATCGGCCGCATTGCCGTACACGTGTGCGAGGCAATCGCACGATCGAGCGCCCGAGTTGAGATCAGCGGGCGTGAGCGCGTACAACTGCGACAACAGGGCCTCCTGGTACTGCTCGGTTCGGTTCGCACCTCCGAGCTACCAAGGGGCCCTGCCTTCATGCGCCTACCGCCAGAAGATCACCCCGGCGGGAAACCTGTTCGACCCGCACGTTCCATGATCGGTTGAGAGACGGCTTCTCAGATCTGGGAAACTCGAACCAGCAGGTCAGCCCAGGTGACACACTTTCCGGCACCCACAGGCCTCATCGCCAACTATTTCAACGGCAACGAGAAACTCTTCCTCGCTCACACGCACCCGGCCGTCGACAACCTCAAGCGTCGAGTCAGTGCGCAGAAGTCCACCTTCCGCACGATCAGCAGCCACATCGGCCGCAGCGACGTGACCGACTACGACGTCTTGGTCATCGATGAGTGCAGGAAAGCGTCGACATCGAGTGTCACGGGGACCCGGATGGGCTGGTGTTGTTCCCAGAACTCGCCGGTCCAGTCACCACTGAGAAGCACGGTGCCGTCCTCGTTCGGTTCCGGACCCGGCTGCGTCCGCACTGCGGGGGCATTGGACCATCGTTTCCTTCGTCGGAAGAACACGTCGCACCTCCTGCGGGTGACCGCCACACTCATCGCGTAGATGATCCCAGTCCGGCCGCTCGACAGCAGGCCCCTTTGCTCGGATCCGCAGGTGTGAGGAGGACTGCTCAGCGCGGCAGTTTGCTGGTGCGTTCGGGGTGGGCGGCGGTGATGTAGCGCATTGCGGTGCTCGCGCTGATCCCGAACAGGCGGATCAGGTGGAGGTCTGCGGTCTCGAAGGCTTCGTCCAGGACCCGGTCCTGGCGGGCGGTCTGCATCGGGATCCCGGCGAGCCGGAAGGTGGGCGTTCTGGGCCGCGGCGAAGACCAAGTGCGGCGACCGCGAGGGCACCCAGATGCTGATCGAGGTCCTGCTGCTGCACCGGACTCTGCCTGCAGGGGCGGTCATCGCCGGGATGACCACGGTGTTGAAGGTTGGCGCGGTCAGCACCGACCTGGTGGCCATCGAAGCCCGCAAGGCCCTGGAGAACGTCGACACCGAGCCGGAGGACGATCCGCTCGACCAGGACGGTGACGACGGTGATGAGGGCACCGCCGACGACGGCGCGAAGGTGATCTCTCCGCACACCAAGCGGCTGCCGCCCGACTGGCACCAGCGCATGACCCCCACCAGCACTGCCGAGCCGTGCGCAGCCGAGGTCCCGGCCAGCAGGATGCCGCTGCCCGGTGACCCGGAGGACGCCACGATCGACGAACTCTGCCGGGACCTGCCCAGGATACGTGGCTCAGGGATAGGTTCGCGATCATGGACGAAATGGACTTACTCAAGCGCTCCGGCGGTCCCGTACTCCGAAGCTGGATCAGCCGTGACCTGATCGCGCTCGGCCTCGCAGACGGCGACATCGTCATGTTCCACACCCGCATGTCCGCCATCGGCTACGTGGCCGGAGGACCGCAGACCATCATCGGCGCTCTGCGTGACGTGGTCGGAACGCAGGGAACCCTCATGGTGACCTGCGGCTGGAATGACGCGCCCCCTACGACTTCGTCACATGGACACAGGGCTGGCAGTCCACCCTGCGTGCGGAACATCCCGCTTACGACCCCGATCTCAGCGAGGCAGACCACAACAACGGCCGCCTCCCCGAAGCACTGCGCCGCTGGCCCGGAGCCGTGCGCAGCCGTCATCCGGACGTCAGTTTCGCGGCTCTGGGAGCGGCGGCAGCCGAGCTGATGGCCGACCACCCCTGGGACGATCCCCATGGCCCGGACAGCCCCCTTGCACGGTTGGTCGCCCGCAGCGGCCGGGTCCTTCTGATCGGCGCTCCTTTGGACACCATGACACTGCTGCACCACGCCGAGGCGCTCGCCAATGCCCCCGGCAAGCGGTTCGTGGACTACGAACAGCCCATCCTCGTGCAAGGTCAACGGGTCTGGCGCCGCTTTCACTACATCGACTCGGAGGACGGGGCCTTCGACTACTCGGCAGTGGTGCCCGAAGGGCAAGAGCCGTTCGAAGCGATCGTCCGGGACATGTTCGCCGCGGGAATCGGCCGGCAGGGCAGGGTCGGCGCTGCCGAAAGCTATCTGTTCGAGACCGCGGAAGTCATCGACTTCGCTACACCCTGGATCGAGCACAAACTGAACAGGTAGAGACGCAGCAGAGGCATTCGCACGTCTCCGGGCCCGCTGTGTTCAAGAGGCATAGCCAGGGCAGCCAGAGCCGGTCAGGTCGCCCGAAGACTTGTCGAACATCCCTCCGATCCTGCCGGACCGGTCCGCGAACTGGCCACTTCGCAGGTCTCTGACCTGGTGTGATGGCACCCACGTGTGTGCTGTTCCCTGATCCGCGGGTGAGTCACGCCTGCAGGTCGGCGGGCCTCGTGTAGGTCTCAGAGTGGCGCAATTGCCTTGTACGGATGGTCTATTGGCGATGCCAGTGGTGGTGAACCTGTTGTACGTCGGCTTCGAGAATGTCGCGCAGGTCATTGTCGTCCGCGGGGACGTCCAGCCCCAGCGCGCCGGCGACCTTGCGGTAGGACGTCGTCATGTCCGGGTCTCCTGCGGCGACGAGGGACGACAGGAGCGCCTGGTCGGCGGGCGTGGCCCGGTCGACGAGGGTGAGGACCTCGACCCGGTCGGCGAGCGTCATGTGGGGGCGCGCGGAGCCGAGCTGCTGCCCGCCCGTCGTGGCCGTCGCCGTCATGCTGCTCGCATGTGGCCCCCCTTCTCGCCAGCCAGACCGGTCGGAGAGAAGGGGGAGAGGCCCGCACCTGGGCTGTTCTCTACGCCGGGCCCCTCGGGGACTCCGGGCCCCTCGGGGACTCCGGGCCCGGCGCGGTCGCTCGCGTGTCAGCCGTCCGCACTGACCATAAGTGGCGCCGGGCAGCTGATGACGGTGGTCGCCGGGTCGAGGTCTTCGCCTCGCATCCCTGAGCCCGAGTCACCGCCCCCCGGCCGCGTTTGCGGATCAGGTGAAGTCGACGCCCGTTTCGCTGATCCTGACCGACACGTTGTGCCAGGCCGCGGGGGACACGTGGGGGTTGAGGAACTGGCAGTCGTACCCGGTGTCCTCGCCCACCTTCACGACCTTGAACGCCGGCATCCGGTCGCAGCGCAGCTCCCAGCCGGGCTCGTGGTAGCCGTCCCAGAACCGGCTGTACACGGCCTCGGACTTCAGCACCGTCGTCCCGCGGGCGCTGACGCCGTACTCGACAAGAAAGTCGCTCTCCCGGTACGTGGAGGGGACGGAGACGGTCCAGTGGACGTTCACCCCGTCGTATTTGACGGTGCACTCCGTCTTCTTCCCTGCCGCCAATTGCACACCGCCGCCGGCGCACCACGCGCTCGTCCGGCCCTTGAACTGGGTCATGAGCAGCGTCTTCTGGCGGAGTGAGTACAGCACCTTCTCGGTCGCCGAGGCGCCCAGACCGGGGTCGGGCGGCAGGAGCTTCTCCGCCTGGTCGAGGCCGGAGACGAAGCCCTGGTACGTCTTCGTGACCCTGACCGGCAGTGCCTGGCCGGACGGTGAGGGGCTCCCCGTGGGGGTGAGGGTGGGGAAGGGGAAGGACGAGGCGCTCGGGCTCGGGACCGGTGCGGAGGCGGAGTCCTTGCCGCCGTCCTCGCCGGAGGAGGAACCGGAACAGCCGCTCATCACCGCCGCGGCGATCACGCACAGGGAAAGTCGTGTCCAGACAAGGTCCATGGGATTACTGATACCAGCTTCGCCCGGGCAGGGGGCCGCGAGTCGAAACCGCAACGGGCTTGTGGTCAGGCGTGTTGAACGCCTCCGTGCGGTTGCGGCAGGGAAGACGGCCGACGGGTGCGCGGACGTGCTACTGCTTGGCGACTGCGACCGGGGAAGATGACCGTGTGCCGCAGTTCAGCACGCCCCAGGTGCGATTCCACCGCTCGGCCATAGCCACCCGGAGAGACCACCACCAGCGCACAGCCCCCGACGCCAGCCAACAAGGAGAGGCGTCCCAAGGGGCGGCAGCCGCTGCACAAGCAGGTAGCGCGACGCCACTGGATCAAAAGGAACTGCCCACGCTGCCACGCCGGCAAGGGCGCGGACTGTGCCATCGGCGACGGGACCGGCACCGGCGAAGTGCGCGCCGTCCCTCACGATGAGCGACTGCTGCCGATCGTGGAAGAACGCAAGAACAAAGCCCAGCAGACCCCCCGCCCCTGGCGGGTCTACGAGGTCACCTGCCCTGACCGCGGCAAAGCACCCGGCGCGCGCTGCGCGTCGCCGAGCGGAGGCGTGCATCGGTCACGCGTCGACCTGGCACGGGAGAACACTCGCAAAGGGCTGCCGCGGTCCTGACCACCCGCGGCGGCAACGGCAACGGCGCTCGCTCTGCACATGCTGGTGATCGTGGCCTACCTGGAGGCGTAGCGGCGGCGGAAATAGCCAGTGCTCCCGATAGGGAGCAGCGAGCGACATGCGGAACACCAGCCCTTACCGGTAGTTCGTTAAATCCGGTGGTGATGTGGGTTGACGGCCGGTCCGGTTGGTCGTAGGCCGGTGGTAGGAGTCAACTGCCTTGCCGGAGGCCGGAGATGACCGCTCGCCGTCCGTGTCCGCCCGTGCCGGGGCCGTTGGAGGACTACGCGGCCCGGTTCGACGGCCTCTTCTTCAGCCTGGCCCAGCGGCGAGGGTTTCGCGAGTACCTGACCGGTCTGCCGGCACCACGGGAGCGGAACAAAACGATCACCTGCCTGGCAGGGGCAGAGCCGGTAGCGGGTGCGGGGATACCGGGGGTGCAGCGGCTGCAGTTCTTCCTGTCGGAGTCCCCTTGGGAGGCCGAGCAGGTCAACGACCGGCGGCTCGAGCTGCTGCGCGAGGAGCCGGCGACGGCTCCGCACGACGGCGGGGTCATCGTGATCGACGACTCCGGAGACCGCAAGGACGGCATGGCGACGGCGCATGTCGGCCGGCAGTGGCTGGGCCGGTACGGCAAGACCGACAACGGCATCGTCACCGTGACCACGGTATGGACCGACGGCCGCGTGTACTACCCGCTGCACACGACTCCCTACACCCCCGCCCACCACTTCACCCCGGGGCCGCACCGATCCGGCCTTCCGCACGAAACCGCAGCTGCCGCCGCCCTCGCGGCCCGCGGGAAGGAGGCGGGCTTCGGCTGCCGCGCGGTGGTCGCCGACTGCGCCTGTTCCGTCGGTGACGACTGGTACCTCGCACTGCGCGCGGCCGGCCTGGCCTACGTGGTCGCGCTCAAGCCGCACCGCGGCACCTGGGCCCGGACCGACCAGCCGCACACCCCCATCGAAGCCGCCCACGCCCTGACCTGGAAGGATGCCAAGCGTCCCGGCGACTGGACACCCGTGGAGCGTCACTTCCGCGACGGGCACACCGAGACCTGGTGGGCCGCCGATGCCCGCCTGGGCGGCTACGGTCCCGACTCACCCTGCCGACTGGTCGTGGCCACCACCGACCCGGCCGGCCTGCCGGAGAAGGCCACCTGGTACCTGGCCACCAACCTGCCCCACCCCGACGCACCCCACGCCGCCACCAGCCCGCATCCGCCGGCCGACCTGGTCGAGATCGTCCGTCTCTACGGACTGCGGCCCTGGATCGAGCAGAGCTACAAACAGATCAAGGACGAACTCGGCTGGGCCGACTTCCAGGTCCGCTCCGACCGCGCCATCCGCCGCCACCAGATTCTGGTCAACTGCGCCTTCTCCTTCTGCTGGGACCAATGGTTCACACCACCAGGACCCCTGGATACCACCGCGCCGGACCCGCGCCCCGACGAGGGGCCAGAGAGGGGGACTCATACCGTCCCACCAGCCCCAACCTCCCCGCTGGCCCAGGGCCTTACGAGCCATCCGTTCCCGGCTCACCCCCGCCGTCACCCTCAATCGATGGTGGCAAGCATGGACGGACAAAGACCCACCCGCCGAACTCCAGGCTCTGATCGACGCGGTCACCACCGGACACGGCATTGACCTCTACTACCGGATTTAACGAACTACCGTTACCGCCTACGCCCTCGCCTTCGGCGGTCTGCTGCTCTTCGGCGGCCGCATCGCCGACCTGTGGGGCCGTAAGCGCACCTTCGTCACCGGCCTGATTGGCTTCGCCGCCGCGTCCGCCATCAGCGGCGCCGCGACGGGCGAGGCGATGCTGCTCGGTGCCCGAGCGCTCCAGGGCGCCTTCGGCGCGCTGCTCGCGCCCACTGTGCTCGGGTTGCTCACCGCCACCTTCACCGACCTCGGGGAGCGGGCGAAGGCGTTCGGCATCTTCGGTGCGATCGCCAGCAGCGGTGGAGCCGTGGGGCTGATCCTCGGCGGCTTCCTCACCGAATACCTGAACTGGCGCTGGATGTTCTTCGTCAACATCCCGTTCGCGGTCGTCGCCGCGCTCGGCGCGCACTTCGTGATCCGCGAGCCCGCAGCCGACGGCAACCGTGCCGCGCTTGACATTCCCGGGGTCGTGCTGACGTCGCTGGGTCTGGTCTCGCTGGTGTACGGCTTCACGCGCGCCGAGTCGGACGGCTGGTCCGATCCCGTCACCCTCGTTCTTCTCGCCGCCGCCGTGCTCCTGCTGCTGATGTTCGTGATCTTCGAAGCGAGGACCGAGGCTGTGCCGCTCGAAAATTCGTCGCTGCACGTCATGCCGCGTCTCTGCACTCGTTGATGAGGCCGCCGAGGACTTGGGTGCGCGGAACTTTGCTGGTGGCCGGGCCATGCGCTGTGGCGGGTTGTGCGTGAGTGTTGGGTGGTAGCTGGTTGCGGGCCTGGTGGGGTCGGTGTTCGTTGTTGTGCCGTTCGTAGGCTGCAAGGACGTGGCGGGCGTGGGCCTCGTTCATGATGAGGATGTGGTCGGGGGCTTCGTGTCGGATGCTGCCGATGATGCGTTCGCAGTGCGCGTTCATGCGGAGAGCCTGTGGCGTACTCCTGAGGGTCTCTGTCTGCTCCGCCTGGAAGTCGGCGTTGAAGGCCTCGCCGTACTCGCCGTCGCGGTCACGCAGCGAGAAGTGCGGAGTCTCGATGCGTATGCCCTGGTCAGCGGTGAGATTCCTCGCCTGCTGTGCTGCCCGGTCCCGTGTGGGGCGGGCGGTGGCCCGGTGATGTGCGGCCGCCGGGTGCGTGCTCGAGGAACGCCAGCGTGTACAGCCGTCTGTCGAGCGCGGTGTCGATGTGGAAGAAGTCTGCGGCGATGATGCCCCCTTGGCTTGCGCGGTCAAGAACTCGCGCCAGGTGGGACCTGAACGACGTGGCGCCGGATCGAAGCCCGCTGCATGCAGGATCTCCCAGACCGTCGAGGCGGGGATCCGATGCCCGAGTCGGGTCAGCTCCCCTTGGATCCGTCGGTGCCTCCACCGCGGAGTCTCTCGGGCCAGCCGCATGACGAGCGCCTTGATCGCGGCCGGGGTGGGCGGTCGTCCCGCGAGTCGGCGCGCGGTGTAGTCCCACTTTGCGGCGATGAACGTGCGGTGCCAGGTGAGCAGGGTGCCTGGGGTGACAGGGAAGGCTTCGCGCCAGTGGCGTCGGGGGATCAGTGTGGACAGGGCTGCGAACCAGAGCCGGTCGGCGGGTTCATGCGGACCGGTCCGGCCAGTGGCGCGCAGGACCGCGTTCTCGTGCCGCAGCACTGCCAATTCTGCGTCCTTCGCTGTCCCGCGATGGAGGAGCACCGTTGGAACGGTCAGCAGCTTCCGAGTGACCTTGTACAGCAAGGAAACGATCACGCGGACATGGTCCCAGCGGCCTGGCCACACCTCGCCCGTCTGCGGCGATGACTTTTCGAGCGGCACAGGATAGCCCCGGGACAGGCGTCAGGTACCGTCCCGAGGCCGGTTCGGGAGATGTGTTCAGCGGACGGCCTTCAAGACCATGCAGCGTTCGGGGTCAGTACGCTTCATGGTCAGCTCCCCGTTGCCCTTCCTGCCCTCTCCCGCTTTCGTGCGCGGAGCCACCTGCTTACATCCATGCGGTCGAACCGTCGGGGCGCACGGGCACACTCCGTTTCCAGGAAACCCAGTCGTCCGTCCTCAGCGCTGCCTCGTCGATCTCAATACCCCAACCGGGACGTTCCGGGCGAAGGTCTAGGTATCCGTCGGCGGGGGCGTAGGGGTCCGGGCACCATGAGACGGTGTCGGGTTTGTACTCCAGGATGCCGAAGTTGGTCGTGGCCGCCGCGAAGTGCACATTCGCCGCGGTCGCCAGCGGCCCCAGCGGGTTGTGTGGCGCCACGGGGACGTAGTGCGCGTCGGCGATGGCCGCGATCTTCAGCATCTGCGTCAGCCCGCCGACGACGCAGATGTCGGGCTGCACGATGTCGGTGCCCCCCGAGCTCAGCAGCGAAAGGAACTCGTGCGGGGAGTACAGCGACTCTCCCGTGGCCAGCGGTACGGCTAGCTCGCTGCGGATGCGTGACCAGGCTGGGATGTGCTCCGGCCGCAGCGGCTCCTCCAGAAACAGTGGCTCGTTCGGTGCCAGGGCCGCGCCCAGCTCGACGGCTTGCCGGGGCTGCCAGAGGCAGGCATGTGCGTCGAACGCGAACTCCCAGTCCGCGGGGTGTGCGTCGCGGACCTCGCCAAAGTAGCTGCCGAGCTCCCGCGCCACCCGCCCGAACCGGGTGCGGTGCAGGTCGCTTCGATAGGGGCTGAGCTTGAAGGCGGTGAAGCCGAAGCGTTGGTGCAGCTCCGAGGTGGTGTTCCGGAGTTCGGCGAGGTCGGGGGCTGTGTACAGCCCTGCGTACACGCGTACCCGGTCACGGACGGCGCCGCCGAGCAATTGGTAGACCGGTACCCCAAGCGCCTTCGCCGCGATGTCCCACAGCGCGAGGTCGATCGCGGCGATCGCGGCGAGCCCGAGTGCCCCCTGCGGGAAGCGGGAAGACTGGAGCAGAAACTGGTTGATGTGGCTGGGACGCCGAGCATCCATGCCTCTGATCTGCTCGAAGAGGTAGTCGAGCAGGGGCGGATACGCGAGGTCGGGGCCGTGGTTGTACACCTCCGACCAGCCCTCGACACCGGAGTCAGTGGTGATCTTCACCAGTACGCGGGGGCGGTCCCCCACCCGCTGCAGGTAGGTGTGGAGCGCGTTGATCCTCATGCCACGCGCTCCCTGCCGAGTTGGGGCACAAGGGAGCGCCACGGCTGGATCGCCTTGGCCACCTCCCGCGCGAGCGTGGCGGGCAGCGGATGGCTTGGCGGACGGACCTCGCGTCGGCACAGGCCGAGTTGGTGCATCGCCTCCTTGACCACGGAGACGTTGTTCGCCGAGCCGTCCCTGGCCCGCAGCTCCTCGAAGTGCCTGATCCGCTGCCACACCCGGGACGCGGCGGCGTAGTCGCTCTTTCGGAGTGCCGAGAGCATCTCCAGGCACAGGGCGGGGGCGAGGTTGACCAGGCCCGAGGTGAAGCCGCGGGCACCGGCCTGCCAATAGGCGGGCGCGTAGGACTCCGCGAGGCCCGCGAGCCACAGTAGTTCGTCGCCTGCCTGCGTCTTGGCTGTGGTGAACGTGACGGGGTCGGCTACCGAGTACTTCAGCCCGACCACGTTGGGCGCGCGTTCGGTCAGGCGTGCGATGTGGGCGCCGGAGACGACGGGGTTGGTGAGGTAGGGCAGGACTCCGAGGTCGGGGACGGCAGCGGCGATGGCCGCGTTGTACTCGACCCAGCCGTCGGCGGCCAGATACGGCACCACCGGCTGGTGGATCATGATGGCGTCCGCACCGAGGTCGCGTGCGAAGCAGGCGTCGGAGACAGCGGTGTGCACGTCGAGCCCCACGCCGGCGATGATCGTCGTAGTGGCGTCACGGGCCGAGATGACGCTCGCCAGCACGGCACGGCGCTCCTCAGGGGAGAGGGCGTAGAACTCCCCGGTGTTCCCGTTGACGGTGAGCGCGGACACGCCGTTGCCGATCAGGCGGGCGGCGAGCGCCACAGTCAGATCATGGTCGATCTTCCCGTCGGCGTCGTAGGGAACTACGGGAATTCCGACGACGGTGCTGAGGCGTTCGGCCAGGCCCGTGTGGTTGACGGAGCCGTTCACGAGGTGGTCCTTTCATCGGGTGCGGCGGGCGTCGCCAGTCCGTCGTCAGGTGCGGCGATCGGCTTGACGCGCACCCAGAACAGGTAGATCGAGGCGCTCACCAGACAGCTCGTGGCCGCCCCCAGCAGCGGTCCGACGTAAGAGCCGTTGCTGGAGGTGAGGAACAGGCCGATGGCGATGGGACTGATCAGGCTTCCGATCTGGGAGCCGAAATTCTGGAAGCCGGCGACGGTACCCACGCTCTGTGGAGAGGGCGCGACCTCCGCCGGGAGGCTGAGGATCGCCGCGCCGGCGAAGGAGTGGGCCGCGCTGCTGACGGTGAGCACGATCATCAGCACCAGGTTGCTCTCGATGAACGGCGCGCATCCGATGCAGGCGCTCAGGCCGAGTCCGGCGACGATCGGGACCTTCCGGGCGGCGCCTGGCGACCGCCCGGCCGCCAGCATCCGGTCCGATACGATTCCGCCGAGCACGGTGGATCCGATCGCGATGATCGGCGGAATCGCCCCCACCATGCCGAACTCCGCCTCGGTGAATCCGCGGTCATCGAGCAGGTAGCTGGGATACCAGGTGAGGAAGAACGTTCCAGCAAGCGAGCGGAAGACGTACCCGGTGGTCAGCGCCCAGACCTGGTTATCGCGGAGCAGCGGCCGCCATGACACCGTGGCGTCAGTGGCCTCTGTGGCCACCATGTCGCCTTTGTCGGAGCGAATGTGCGCCAGTTCCGTGGCGGAAACCCTCGGATGCTTCTCCGGGGGGCGATAGACCGTGACCCATCCCACGATCCACAGCAGTCCCGCGAGACCGATGACTACGAAGGACATGCGCCATCCGGCGGCGAGAGTCAGTGCCGTCACGATGGGAACAGAAAGCGCCGTACCGATCTGCTGGCCCATGTCGAACAGGCTCGACGCGAACGCGCGCTCTTTGCGTGGAAACCACTGCGAGACAACCTTGACGTTCGCTGGCTGTACCGGCGCTTCACCGATACCGAGGCCTAGACGGAACGCGATGACCGAGCCGACGCCGGTGGCGAGTGTTGTCGCTGTCGTCCAGATCGACCACCATCCGACCGCGATCGGATAGATCACACGGGGGCCGAACCGGTCGAGCAGCCAACCGGACGGAATCTGGAACAGCGCGTAGGTCCAGAAGAAGGCGGAGAGGAGGACGCCCTCAACCGCAGGGCTGATCTTGAAATCGTCCGCCATGAACGGCATCGCCACGCTTAGCGCGGCGCGGTCCAGGTAGGCGATCGAAAGCCCCAGGGCCGAAAGGCCGACTATCGTCCAGCGCATGCGGCTGCGCCGATCAGCAGGCGTACTCCCGGCTGTCGTGGATGGGGTCACGCTAGAATGAAGCATCGTTGCTCCTGAGGGGTGACGTGACGCTCAAAAGAGCGTTTTTCCGGGGTGCGGCCTGGGATCTTGGCGGAAAGCGGGCCGCACCTCGTTGTTATCGCGCAGGTGAATCCCTTCTGATCTGACGGTCGATGAAGCCTTGGATGTGGCGGTGGACAAGTCCCGCCGCGCCATCTGGATCGCCGTCCACCGCCCGCTCCAGGATGTCGGCGTGCTCCTGGGCTTCCTGCTCCCAGGACGCGATACGGGACCACGACGACGCCGAAACGAGAGCGGTCTGGTCCCGCAGGCCGTCGAGTGTGTGGACCAGCAACGGGTTCCCGCAGTCGGCATACAGGCCGCGGTGGAAGTCCCGGTTCGCCGTGCTGCGCTCGGAGGCATCCGCCGCGAGTGCCGCACAGTCCAGCGACTGCTTGGCGGCGGAGAAATCCGCACCCGCCTGGATACTGCGTCGCACCGCCTCCGGCTCCAGTAGCAGGCGCATGTCGTAGATCGCGATCGCATCCTTACCGCTCAGCCGGCGCACGGTCGCTCCCGCGTACGGGCGGATGACGACGAGCCCTGTGCTCTCCAGTGTCTTCAGCGCCTCACGCACCGGCGTCTTGGAGACCTTGAACTCGCCGGCGAGCTCGTTCTCCACCAGCGGGCTCCCCGGCTTGAACCGACCGTTGAGAATCGCCGCCTTGATGATCTCCAGCACGTGGGCGGTCCGCGAGGGCAACTCGCCGGGACTGGTGGGCGGCATCGGCGGCTCCTGTGGTACACCATATGTCATATACGATGTGAGACTGTAGAACTGATTACCGCTCATGACAAGCCATCTGGCCGAAGTGCACCACCTCCGCACCGGAGGGGCGGAGGTGATGGGTGCCGGTAACCGCATCCTTAGTTGGGGTCTTTCAAAGAACGGGTCTGTCACGTAGTCGGTGGTGACGGTGGGTGCCTGTCAGCTGAGCAGGATGCGGTGGCGGAGGAGGTCGAATCCGGCGCGTCCGTGCATCTGCCTCATGATCCGTTTGGTCCGGGTGTTGACACCTTCGGTGCGGCCGTTGTGGAAAGGCAGGGTGAGGCCGGCGTTCACGGCTGGCCGGTCGAGTTCGAGGCCATTGGCGAAACCGTGCAGGTGGGGCAGGGCGGCAGCGCGTGCGGTAGCGATCCACTCGGTGAGCTGGTGATCGTGGCCCGCGGCGGGTGTGAGCAGGGAGGCGAAGCTGCCCACGAGAGCTGCAAGGTCGGTCATTTCCGGGCAAGCCGCGGTGATCTTCTCCAGCAGGGCGGTCTCCTTCGGCCGCAGATGTTGGGGATCGGTGAGCAGCAGGCGGCTGGCATGGCGCGGGGCGGTCACGGGGCGGTCGCCTTCGGCGCGGCCTTGGTTGAGATAGCGGACCAGCAGATTGGCACTGCCGAGGTAGCCCAACTCCCTTATCTCCCGCAGCAGGTGAGTGACGGGGATGGCGGGATCGGCCATGCGGCGGGCACGCAGGTGTTCGCGGTAGGGGTCGACGAGGGTGGGCCGGTAGGTGGGGGCGATGCGCAGGGCCGTGGGTTCGGGCATCCGGGCGTAGCGTTTGACGGTGTTCGAGGCCAGGCCCAGCCGGCGGGAGCAGTCGAGCAGGCCGCTCCCTGAAGGGTGTCTTTATTACCGTACGGTGGTTGACCTGGGGCTTTGCGATTGCCTGCGTGTGGGCTTGATCAATGATTGTGGGTCTGCGACTGCTCTACTTGATCTTCCGTCGACTGCTGGGCTGCTTGCTCTTGCTGGGCCGGTCGGCCGCCGCGAACAATGCTGAGATCCTCGTGCTTCGTCATGAGGTCGCTGTGCTTCGCCGGCAGGTCGAGCGGCCGCGGTTTTCGTGGGCTGATCGTGCCGCGCTCTCCGCTCTTTCGCGGCACCTCCCCTCCGTCTTACGTCGCCATCGGCTGGTCACCCCGGGCACGCTGCTGACCTGGCACCGGCGTTTGGTGCGCTGGAAGTGGCGCCAGACGGCGGTCGGACCCGGTCGGCCACCGTTGCCGGAAGAGACGGTCGTGCTCATCCAGCGCTTGGCGCGAGAGAACCCGACCTGGGGGTACGTCAGGATCCAAGGTGAGCTGCGACGGCTCGGGCATCGGGCCGCAGCCGCCACAATCCGGCGCGTCCTGCGCCGCCTCGGTCTACCACCCGCACCGCAGCGCGCCTCCCAGGAGACCTGGCGTTCCTTTCTGCGCTCCCAGGCCCACACGCTGCTCGCCTGTGACTTCATGCATGTGGAGACCGTCTTCCTCAGGCGTCTCTATGTCTTCTTCGTCATAGAGATCGCCACCCTGCGCGTCCATGTTCTGGGCGTCACCGGCCACCCGACCGGCGCATGGGTCACCCAACTCGCCCGCAACCTGCTCATGCACCTCGACGACAGAGCGGGGCGCTTCCGGTTCCTCATCCGGGACCGGGACAGCAAGTTCACCGCCGCATTCGACGCCGTCTTCGCCGGCAACGGCACAGCCGTCATCCCGACTCCGCCACAAAGCCCGCGGTCCAACGCCTACGCGGAACGATGGATACGCACCGCCCGGGCCGAGTGCACCGACCGACTCCTCATCACCGGTGAACGACACCTGAGGACGGTCCTCGACCAGTACGCCGAGCACTACAACGCCGGACGAGACACCCGACGCCACCCCGGCCGCCTTACCTTCCGCAGGAGACACCCAGCTCAGCAGCCTGATCGGAATATTGACACCCTTCAGGCGCGCGACGAGGGTGCGGTGCCAACGCAGCACCGTGCCAGGGCGTACAAGCAGCCGTAATCTTCGCAGGACGTGCAGTGGCAACCGGTGCAGCAGCACCGCCAGGAAAGCCCGATCGCTCGGCGCGAACCGGACCCTTTCCTTGCCGAGTTGACGTTCCAACACGGTGACCTGGTGGCGCAGCGCGAGGATCTCCGCGTCCTTGTCCCGGTCGGACATCGGCAGCAGGCGAAGCATCGCGAACGCGTTCGCCACGCCGAGGTAAGCCAGTCGCAGCAGCACGGCCGATCATCATGCGGCGGTGAGCGCCACCTCGCGAGAGCGCCTGCTCTGGCGACTTCGCCAGCCGACCTCCAGTACACCACGCGCACCGCCTCCCACCAGGGCGGATGCCATTTTCGGCAAGCGCAGGTTCGCCGAGCTGACGCAAAAGAAGCTCAGGCGCGGTGCCCCCCGCTCCGTCCAGGCCTTCGAACGCGACATCCGAGACTGGCTAGCCGACTGGAACAAGGACCCCAGGCCCTTCGCCTGGACCAAGACCGCCGACGAGATCATCGACAAAGTGGCCGCCTACTGCCGACGAATCGCCGACTCAGGACACTAGGGAAAATCGGGTGCATTATTGATGCGATGCGCTACGAGCGCTATCGATGTGGCAGGTGCTGGGTATCGACTCAGAGCCAGGTGGCGAGTCCCGCCGGGGAGAGGGCGTGTTCGACGGCGTGGTGGCCGCCGCCGAGCAGGCCGAGGTCGGCGTTGAGGCTGGTGGTCTCGATGCGGATGCGGTGGGTGGCCTGGGCCAGGGCGCGTTCGTAGACGACGCTGCGGATGCCGGCCAGCAGATCGTCCTGGAGGGCGGCGAAGGCTCCGCCGATCACGATGAGTTCGGGGTTGTGGAAGCAGACCATGATGGCCAGTACCTCGCCGAGGCGTTTGCCTGCCTCGCGCACCGCGCGCAGGGCACGGGGTTCGCCCTGCTGGGCGAGGCGTATGACGTCGTTCTTCGTCCGTACGGGAAGACCTTCGGCGGCGAGCTGGGCGGCGATGGCGGTGCCGTTGACGACGGCGCGCAGGCAGCCGGAGTTGCCGCAGCCGGTGCAGAGCTGGTCTCCGTAGTCGGTGCCGCGCAGTCGTACGTGGGCGATCTCGCCCGCGATGCCGTTGGCGCCGCGGTGGACCGTGCCGTTGCTGATGATGCCGCAGCCGAGGGCGGAGCCGAACTTGACGAAGAGCATGTGATCCACCGCCTCGGCCCGGGATCGGTACTCGCCGAGTGCCATGAGGTTGGCGTCGTTGTCGACCAGCACGGGGGCGTCGCACATGCGGGAGAAGGCGTCCTGAGGGCGGAAGCCTTCCCAGCCAGGCAGCATCACGGGCCGGATCGGGACGGCCTTCTCGGCATCGACCTGGCCGGGTACTCCGAGGCAGGCCGCCCGGACGTCGGACCATCGCCGGTCGAGGCGGGTGAGCAGTTCCTCGAGAGCGGCCAGGATGCCGTCCATGGCGGCTTCGGGGCCGGCGTCGGGTGTGATGTCGACGTAGGCGGCGTCGAGGAGGTGCACACCCAGGTCGAGGACTCCGACGCGGCAGTGCGCGAGGCCGATGTCGATGGCTGCGACGACTCCCGCGGCCGGGTTGACGCCGAGTTCCATGGCGGGACGGCCACCGGTGGAGTCGCCGAGGTGGGTGCTCAGCAGCCCGCGCCGGGTGAGTGTGTCCAGTCGTTTACTGATCGTGGTTCTGGACAGTCCGGTCAGCCGTGCCAGCTCCGTCTTGGATGAGGCGCGTCCGGTGGCAATGTGGGTGATCAGTTCGCTGTGCTCGCGCAGTCCGGCATGCGTGGACGCGGCGCCATTCACTCCACCTGTTTTGCCAGATCCGGCATAAGCTGCTGACATCTGGCCACTGTCTCCCTCATTGAGTGATGCCTTTTGAGGCGCCTGGAGGCAGGCTAGGCAGCTGTCACTCCGCAGTCAACGCATGCTGAACCTGTTGCTCGGGACAAGGGCGGAATGTGTCGGGGGAGTTTCGCCGCAACTTGCAAAAGTTCTGTCTTGTCAGCCTGCTGGGAGCGAGGCGATAGTTGCGGTGCGGCGCCACCCGGCCGGAAGTGACCGTTACCCGGTCTCCCGAGACCGCCGGAGAGTCGTCCCTCACCTGCGGGTTTCCCTGTCTTCGGCACTTGGCGCCCTACCCGGGACCTGGGAATACCGATCCACGGATCCTAAGGGCCCGCACTTCCGAGACATCCACAACGGCCGAGACATCGAGTCGTCTGAGGCAGGAGCCACGATGCACGTCCCCGTCCGTGTCGGTGTGATCGGCTGCGGCAACATCTTCAGCCGGTACGCCACCGGAATGTCCCGCTTCCCAGGGCTGGAACTGGTCGCTGTCGCCGACGTCGACGCCGCCCGCGCCCACGTGGCGGCAGCTGAGACAGGCGCCGCCGCTTGCACCGTCGACGGACTGCTCGGCCGCACGGACGTGGAGGTGGTCGTGAACATCACCCCGCCGACCGCGCACGCCGCCGTCAGCGAGCAGGCCCTGGCGGCGGGCAAGCACCTTTACGTGGAGAAGCCCCTGGCCGACACCACGGCCGCCGCCCGCGCCACACTGGCCGAGGCCGACCGGCGGGGGCTGATGCTCGGGGCCGCGCCGGACACCTTCCTCGGCTCCGCCGGGCAGACCGCACGGGCCGCGATCGACGCCGGGGCGATCGGTGAGCCGGTCGGCGCGACGGCCTTCGTGACGCATTCGCAGGCGGAGACCTGGCATCCGGACCCCACGTTCCTCTTCCAGCCCGGCGGCGGACCCGCCCTGGACATGGGCCCGTACTATCTCACCGCGCTCGTCAACTGCCTGGGCCCGGTGTCGGCGGTGTACGGCGCCAGCCGGATCGGCGCCCCGCAACGCACTGTCACCGCCCCCGGCCGTCTGGTCGACCGGATCGACGTGGCCGTGCCGACCCACACCGCCGCCACGCTCACCTTCGCGAGCGGCGCGCTGGCCACAGTGATGATGAGCTTCGACGTGTGGGACCACCACCTGCCCTTCATCGAGATCTACGGCACCGAAGGCACCCTCTCCCTGCCCGACCCCAACGGCTACGACGGCCCCGTCCTGCTACGCCGCCACGGCGACCCGCAATGGGCCGAACTCCCGCCCGCCGTACCGCCGCTCGCCCGCCCGGGCACCGACGAACAACTGCTGCGCGGCATCGGCGTCGCCGACCTGGCCGCCGCCCTGCGCGACGGCCGCCCGCACCACGCCACCGCTGGCCTGGCCTTCCACGTACTGGACGCCCTTGAGTCCATCGGCGTATCGGCCGGCACCGGCGCCCCCGTAGAGCTGGCCAGCACCTGCGAACGCCCCGAGCCGGTCGACGGCACCTACGGGGCCGAAGCCCTGAAGACCTTGGAGACGCACCCGTGAGTGACCAGCAGTCCGCTCCCCGCTTCGGCGCCGACCTCATCACCTTTTACGACCCGGCGTTCTGGCAGGTCGCCGACGACCGTCAACTCGCCGCTACCGCCACCGAGCGGCCGGAATGGTTCTGGACCCGGCTGCTGGACTCGGCCGTTGAGGCCGGACTGTCCGCCCTGGAACTGACCTTCCCGCCCGGCGACTGGCGCACCGCGCTGGCCGCGTTCGGCTCGACGGAGGGGTTCCGTAAAGAACTGGAGGTACGCGGACTGAGCGTGCTCTCCGGATTCTTCGTCGACATCTCCTCCCAGCCGAGCCTGGCGGCCACCGACTGGCCCGCCCTCACCCAACAGGCCTTGGAGTACGCGGAGTTCCTCGCCTCGATGGGCTGCTCCACCATGGTCGCGGGACTTCCCATGCGCACTACTCGCGACGCGGTGCCGCCCCTGTTCGTCGACCTCGACTACGCCACGGCACTCGGCGGTCATCTCAACGAGATCGCCGCCGCCACCTTGCGCGCCAGTGGTGTGCGGCTGGCTCTGCACACCGAGGCGCACTCGGTGTTCTGGACCCCTCGGGACATCGACCTGTTCATGCTCGCGACCGACCCCCTCTACGTCTCCTTCTGCCCGGACACCGGCCACATCCGGATGGCCGGAAGCGAACCCGCTTCCGTCGCGGAACGGCATACCGACCGGATCACGATCGCCCACTGGAAGGACGCCTCCGGCACCGCCCCCTTCGACATTCCCATCGACGAGCACCTCCACCACGACCACCAGAACTACTTCCGCCGCGTCGGCGCGGGCAGTGTCGACTGGCCCGCCTGGGCCGCGCTGATGTCCCGGACCGGCCTGCGCGACGACGTCCTGCTCGAGGTCGACGCCGTCCCCGACCCCGTCGCCGAACTCACCGCCGCCCGCACCCACATCCAGGACAGCCTTCTTCCCTTTCTGTACGGGAGCACCTCATGAGAAGCAGCGCTGCCCGCGCCCTGCCCGCCGTCCTCCTCACCTCCTGTCTGCTCGCCACCACGGCCTGCGCGAGCAACACCTCGACCGGGTCCGCCGCCAGCGGCAAGGGGCCGTCCGCGAGTCAGATCGCCGCAGCCCGCAAGGAAGCCCTCGCCGCCGCCGGTGGCAAGAAGATCGGCGGCAAGGTCACCATGCTCGGCATCAACGGCGGCGCCGAGGGACAGCTCATCAAGAACGCTCTCAAGCCCTTCACCGACGCCACCGGCATCCAGGTCGACTACACCGGCAACGAGGACCTGGCCACGGTCGTGCAGACCCGCGTCCAAGCGGGCAACCCACCGGATGTCGTGGACGCCGCCGACCTCGGCTCCATGCTCAAGTACGCCAAGCAGGGCAAACTCGTCGACCTCGACAGCTTGATCGGCACCTCCACCCTGAAGTCGAACTTCCCGAAGAGCCTGCTGGACGCCACTACCGTGAACGGCAAGACCTACGGCGTCTTCAACGAGATCGACAATTTCATGGTCTGGTACAACCCCAAGACCTACAAGGGCCCCAAGGCACCCGCCACCTGGGACCAGCTGGAGAAGTTCACCAAGCAGCAGGCGGCGGCGGGCAAGACCCCCTGGTGCATGGCACAGAACGCCGGCGCGGGCAGCGGCTGGCCCGGCGCCCAGTGGATCGAGAACTGGTTCCTCAAGCACTACGGCGGCGCCAAGCTCAGCGACTGGGTTAACGGCAAACTGTCGTGGACCTCTCCTGAGGTCACCGCGGCCTGGAAGGCGTTCGGCGCGGTCGCCACCGACGACAAGATGGTC
Source organism: Streptomyces rapamycinicus NRRL 5491 (assembly GCF_024298965.1). Classification (NCBI taxonomy): domain Bacteria; kingdom Bacillati; phylum Actinomycetota; class Actinomycetes; order Kitasatosporales; family Streptomycetaceae; genus Streptomyces; species Streptomyces rapamycinicus. Next base: position 9,364,189 of record NZ_CP085193.1, read on the forward strand.
GCCGGAGGCCCCACCACAGTGCTGTCCTCGTCGGTCGTCAACAACGGCACCGGCATGGTCTCCTCGCCCCCGACGTGCTCGGTGATGCTGTGGGGCGTGTACGCGGGCGGCGTCACCCTCGGCCAGAAACCTTCCCTGAAGGCCGGTACCGATCTGAACTTCTTCCCGGTCCCCGCCAGCTCCCAGGCCCACGCCGACGACGAACTGTTCAGCGGACACGTCGCCTACGCCTTCAAGAACAATCCCCGGACCCGCGCGCTGATGAAGTACTGGGCCTCCGCCCCGGCCCAGACGATGCTGGTCGCCAGCGGCCAGTGGACCGAGGCCAACACCAAGATCCCCGCCTCCGCCTACAACAACCCGCTGCTGAAGAAGGCGTCCCAGCACATGCTGACCGGCAAGAACCTGGTCGCGGGACCCAGCATGTACAGCAACCCGGCCGTCGTCACCGCCTTTGACAAGGGGGTGGTCAGCTACATCCAGAAGCCTGGCTCCCTGCGCGGCATCCTCGCCGGAATCCAACGCACCGCCTCGACCGGCTGAGCCCGTTCTCTCCACCCGGTTGAGTACCCGGCCCCTCCACTCGCCCCCGCGCGGCACATAAGAACCGCTCCGCACGAAGAAGGTGAACGCCATGGGTCTGCTTCCCCGGTTGCTGCAGATCGCCCTCGCGGTGATCGCCGTACCCGCGATCATCGCAGTCCTGATCATCAGCGCCGAGCGCGCACTCGGCCGCCGCCCGCGCCGGGCGGCCCGCGTCCGCCCATGGGTCTGGCTGGTGCCTGCCTGCCTGCTCAGCGGCGCCATCCTGGTCTACCCCATGGCGGACACCATCCTGCTGAGCCTGCGCCGTGCCGACGGGAGTGGCTGGGCCGGGCTGACCAACTACGCCTGGTCGGTCGGCGATGCCCTGCTGCCCACCTTGCGCAACAACGCCCTGTGGCTCGTCCTGATCCCTGCCGTGACCCTCGTCCTCGGCCTGGCCGTCGCCCTCCTCGGCGACAAGGTGCGCTACGAGCGGATTATCCGGACCCTGGTGCTCGTGCCCGCCGGGATCTCCTTCGCCGCGGCCGGGGTGATCTGGCGACTGATGTACGAGTACCAGCCGCCCGGCGCTCAGCAGACCGGTACCGTCGACGGCCTGCTCTCCACCACCGGCATCGATCCGGTCGCGTGGGTCGCCGACCCGTCGGTGGCCACCTACGCGCTGATTTTCGTCGGCTGCTGGATGACTCTGGGCACCACCGCGCTCATCCTCTCCGCGGGGGTGAAGAACATCCCCGGCGAGCTGATCGAGGCCGCCCGGCTGGACGGCGCCGGGGAATGGCGGATTTTCCGCTCCGTCACCCTGCCGACGCTGTGGCCCAGCATCCTGGTCGCCCTGACCACACAGGTCATCTTCGCGCTCAAGGTCTTCGACATCGTCTACGTCATGACCAACGGCCAGTTCGACACCGATGTCGCGGCCAACCGCATCTACGCCGAGCTATTCGTCGCCCAGAACTTCGGCCACGCCAGCGCCCTCGCGGTGATCCTGCTGATCATCTCCTCACCCATCATGTTCCTCAACATCCGCCAGTTCCGGCAGGAGGCGACCGCCCGATGAGCGTCACCACCCCGCCCGCACCCCGCGCCACCGAACATCACCGGTCGACGAACACCCCGCGCCCAGCGCCTCATCCTCCACTCCGGCTCCGACTCTGGCGCACCCTGTCGCGCTCCCCGATACATCTGGTCCTGACCGTGATCGGCGTCATCTGGGCCATACCCGTCGTCGGACTGCTGGTCACCTCCTTCCGCACCACCGGCGCTGTCGCCACCAGCGGCTGGTGGACCGAGCTCGCCCATCCCGCCTTCACTCCCGAGAACTACGCCGGCGCCGCCACCCTCATCGACCTCGCCGCCGCCGCGGGCAACAGCCTCGCCATCGCCGTCCCCGCCACCGTCGGCACCGTGACCGTCTCCGCCGTCGCCGCCTACGCTCTGGCCCGCATGCCCTTCCGCGGACGGCTGCCCCTTCTGCTGCTCGTCATCGCCCTCCAGGTCACCCCGCCGCAGCTCACCCTCGTCCCCGTGCTGCGTCTGTTCAACGCGATCGGCCTGACCGGCAGCACCCCGGCCGTCTGGCTCTACCAGGTCGGCTTCACCATCCCCTTCGGGGTGTTCCTGCTCTACGGCTTCTTCGCCTCCGTACCCGCCGAGCTACTGGAGGCCGCCGCGCTCGACGGCGCCGGTGAGTTCACCATCTTCCGCCGTATCGTGCTGCCCACCGCCACACCGGTCCTGTCCGCCCTGGCCATGCTCCAGTTCATCTGGTCCTGGAACGACCTGCTCACCCCGCTGCTCTTCCTCGGCGGCGGCAGCGCGAACGCCCCCTTCACCGTGCAGATCGCCGGACTACTGCAAGCCACCGGCCAGGGCCAGGAAACCATGGCCGCCGCCGCGCTGCTGTCCGTACTCCTCCCCCTGGCCGTCCTGCTGCTGCTCCAGCGGTACTTCGTCAGGGGCATCCTCGGCGGGGCGGTGAAGGGATGAGCCGTGAAGGGAAGGTACGCCCCCACCCGGGCGTCGCCATCGTCGGCACCGGCATGATCGGCGCCGTACACGCCCGAGCCGCCCGAGCCGCTGGAGCGCGGCTGATCGGGGTGCTCGCCTCGACCCTCGAGCGGACGGAAGCCGCTGCCCAGCGGTTCGAGGCCCCGGTTCCCTATACCGGCTTCGACGCCGTACTGGCCGACGACCGGGTGGACGTCGTCCACCTGTGCACCCCCAACGCTCTGCACGCGGACCAGGCCGAGGCCGCGCTGCGCGCCGGAAAGCAGGTGATCTGCGAAAAGCCCCTGGCGACCTCCGTCGCCGACGCGGAGCGCATCGCACGGACCGCCCATGCGGCAGACCGCATCGTCGCCATCCCCTTCGTCTACCGTTACCACCCTCTGGTGCGCGAGATCCGGGCCCGGCGCGAAGCCGGGGAATTCGGCAACTGGCACCTGCTGCACGGAAGTTACCTCCAGGACTGGCTGCTGTCGGAGCAGAGCGACAACTGGCGTACCGATCCCATCGCCGGCGGTGCCTCCCGGGCCTTCGCCGACATCGGCTCCCACTGGTGCGACCTGGTCGAATGGGTGGCGGGAGTACGCTTCACCGACCTCACCGCCCACCTGGACACCGTCGTCAACCGGGATACCGAAGACATCGCCACCGTGCTGCTGCGAACCGGCGACGGCATCCCGGCCTCTCTCACCGTCTCCCAGGTGTCCGCCGGACGGAAGAACCGCCTCTGGTTCGAACTCGACGGCTCCCGCGCGAGTGCCGCCTTCGACCAGGAGCAGCCGGAAACCGCCTGGCTCGGCGACCCGGTCGGTGCTCGGACCCTGGTCCGCGATCCAGGCAAGGGAAGCCCCGAACAGCGCCGTCTGTCCCTGCTGCCCGCAGGCCACCCCCAGGGGTACGGCGACTGCTTCACCGCCTTCGTCAGCGACGCCTACGCCGCCATGCACGGCGAACAGCCCTGCGGCCTGCCCGTCGCCGAGGACGGCATACGTTCCGCACACCTGGTCGAGGCGGTACTGCGCTCCGCGCGCAGCCTGTCCTGGACAGGTGTGCACCCGAACACGAAGAACCCGAAGAAGGAGAACCACCGCGCATGAAGCTCGGGATGCTCACCGCCTGTCTGCCCGGACTGACCCTGGACGAGATCGCCGCATGGGCCGCCGCGACCGGCTATGAAGCCCTCGAAGTCGCCGTGTGGCCCACCACCGGCAGCCGCGACTTCGAGGCCGCGCACCTGCCAGTCGCCGACTTCGGACCGGCCGAAACCGACCGCACCCGTACCCTCCTCGACCGGCACGGCCTCACCATCTCGGCCCTGGCCTACTACGAGAACAATCTGCACCCCAGCCCGGCCCGCCGCGCCGAGATCCACACCCACCTCAAGCACGCCATCAACACGGCCGCCGCCCTCAACGTCCCCTACGTCGGCACCTTCATCGGGCGTGACCCCGGTCTGACCGTGCGAGAAAACCTGCGGGAAGCCGAGAAGCTCTTCCCCGCTCTCGTTTCCTACGCGGGAGAACGTGGCGTGGGCATCGTCATCGAAAACTGCGTCATGGATGGCTGGCACCCCGACGGATATCCCGGCAACCTCGCCTACTCCCCCGAACTGTGGGAGTGGATGTTCTCTCTCGGTCTCCTCCTCAACTGGGACCCCTCCCACCTCACCTGGATCGGCATCGATCCGGTCAAGACCATCGCCCCCTATGTGAGGCACATCGCCCACGCCCAGGCCAAGGACATCGAAATCCTCGACGGATCCATCCAGCGCTACGGCTTCTTCGGCAAGGCCATCGACAGAACCGACCCCTGGGACGTCGGCTGGTGGCGCTACCGAGTACCCGGCCGAGGCCAGGTCAACTGGACAGCGGTCATCGACACCCTGTACGAACACGGCTTCACCGGAAACCTCTCCGTCGAACACGAAGACCCGATCTGGGGCGGCGACGAAACCCGCGTCAAGCAAGGCCTGGCCATCGCGCACCAGACCCTGCGACCTCTCATCATCGGCTGAGGACACGAGAAACGCGTCACAGCGGCAGTCGGTCGCCCGCTACCCCTCCTTGCCACGTACTTGCCTGGTTGGCAGGTAAACGGCCCCCATGGGGTTGGTCTTCAGTCGCGGGCGGCCGGTACGGGAACGTGCCCATGCCGGAAACCTCATCCGTGAGGTCATGCGGCATGTCGGTATTCGTGGAGGATGCCGCCGATGAAGTTTCCCCGTGATCCTGGACACTTTTCTTCTACGCTGCGAGTGTGTGGCTGTTGCGGAACCGTTGGCGTGTCTCGTGTGGTGTGAGATACCCGAAGACAGGGTGCTTGCGCAGGCGGCGCCGGTTGTAGAAGGTCTCGATAAAGGCGAAGACCTCGGCGCGGGCGGTGGCTCGGTCGGGCCAGAGCCGGGTGCCGATCTCCTCCTTGAGCACGGCCCAGAAGCTTTCGGCCGCGGCGTTGTCAAAGCAGGAGCCGGTCCGGCCGGTACTTTGCCGAAGGCCCAACGCGCGTATTTCCGCGCGGAATTCGGATGAGGTGTATTCGCTTCCGCAGTCGCTGTGCGTGATGCAACCGGGTTCCAGGCCACCGAGGCCGTGGGCCATCCGCAGCGCGTCTACCACCAGCTCGGCGCGGTGGTGGTCGGCCATTGCGTAGCCGACGACCTCGCGGGTGGCCAGGTCCAGCCAGCAGGCGAGATACAGCCAGCCCTGCTCTGTGGGCAGGTAGGTGATGTCGCCGACGAGCCGGGTGCCGGGTCGGTCGGCGGTGAAGTCGCGGCCGATCAGGTCCGGGGCCGGCCTCGCCTGCTTGTCGGGGCGGGTCAGCGAGCGGCGTCTTCGGCGGGTGACGCCGGCGATGCCGTGTTCACGCATGATCCGCTCCACCCGCTTGCGGTTGACCGCCCGGCCCAGCCTCCGCAGTTCAGCGTGCACGCGCGGGACACCGTAGGCACCCTTGGAAGCCAGGTGGATCACGGTGATCTCGTGGGCCAGGGCCTCGTCCGCGCGTGTCCGTGCCTGCCGGGCCTGTTCGGCCTCCAGCCAGGCGTAGAAGGAGGAACGGACCACGCCCAGGACACGGCACAGCAGAGCCACCGGGTGGACAGCCTTCTCCGCGGCGATGAACCGGTAGACCTCGCTCACCGGTCGCTGTCCTTGGCGAAGAAGGCCGCCTTAGATTCAACCGGTCAGAGCAACAGTGCTGGTTGAGGACGGTTTACGTGGCGAGACTGGGTCGGCCGGGGATGTCGGACGAGATGAAGGCCGACTTGTGGCGGCGGTGGAGGGCCGGGGAATCGATCAGCGTCATCTCAAGGCAGATCGGTAAGCCGCCCGGTTCGGTGTTCACCGTCCTCAATCACCACGGAGGGATCGCTCCCGAACCCCGCAAAGCGCACGCCGGAAACTTGACCATGGGCGAGCGGGAGGAGATCTCACGTGGTCTTTGTGCCGGAGAGTCCTACCGGGCCATCGCCGGCCTCCTGGGGCGTGCAGTGTCGACGATCAGTCGTGAAGTCAGCAACAACGGCGGACGCGACGTTTACCGGGCGATCGCCGCGCACGAACGGGCACTTGAGCGCGCCCGGCGCCCGAAGCAGTGCCTGCTCGCCCGCAGGCCCGCGCTGAGGCAGACGGTGCTGACCCTGCTGAGGGAGGAGTGGTCGCCGGAACAGATCGTCGGCCACCTGCGTCGGCATCACGGTGACGACCCGGGGATGGAGATCAGCCACGAGACGATCTACCGGTCGGTCTACACCACCCGCTGGAAGGTGATCCCTCGCGAGCTGTGCAAGCGCCTGCGAACTGGCCGCCCGATCCGGAAGAACAAGCGCCACACGGTGAAAGGGCAGTGGCGCTCACAGATCACCGATGCCCGACCAATCGAGGAGCGGCCCCAGGCGGCGGAGGACCGCAGCGAGTTCGGGCATCTGGAAGGCGATCTGGTGATCGGCTCGAACAACAGCCAGGTCGCCACACTGGTCGACCGGAAGTCACGGTTCCTCACGGTCGTGAAACTCGCCAGCCGCCACACCACCGTGGTCGTTCCCGCTCTGGCCGACACCTACGAACGCATGGACCCCCGACTACGCAGCACGCTGACCTGGGATCGCGGCATGGAACTGGCAGCCCACAAGCGGTTCACCGCCGACACCGGTGTCGACGTGTTCTTCGCAGCCCCGCGTAGCCCCTGGCAACGTGGCACCAACGAGAACGCCAACAAGCTGCTCCGGCAGTACCTGCCCAAAGGCACAAACCTGTCGACGTTCAGCCAGGACGACCTTGACGCCATCGCGACGAAGCTCAACAACCGTCCGCGCAAGTGCCTGGGATTTCGCACACCAGCCGAGAGTGTTGCCTTGACCGGTTGAATCTAAGGCGGCTTTTTTAAGGATCTCGATCGTCTTCTGCTGTTCGATGTTCTGCCGGCGCAGTTGCCTGAGCTCCTCGCGCTCGACGCTGGTCAGCTCACCCGCCCCGCCCTCCCCGCGGTCGATCCGGTCACGCTTGACCCAGCCGCGCAGACTCTCCGGGCTCACTCCCAGATCCCGCGCGACCTCCGTGATCGTCTTGCTGGAGGAGCGGGCCAACGCGATCGCGTCCCGCTTGAACTCCGCCGAATACCGCTTCGAGTACTGACTACCCACCTGGCACTACTTCCTCTGGAACCTCAGGTTCCAGTCTCCAGGTGTCCAGTCACAAGGGGAAGCTTCAAGGTTGAGGCCGGCCCATAACAGCTTGGCCCAGACGTCGTCGGCGATCACACGAGGGTCAGGGCCGATGAGGGCTCGGATGCTGCGAGGAGTGGCCAGCGCGCGGGCCGGGTCGAAGCGTCGCGGGATCCAGCCCCATTCCTGGCAATCCCGGAACACCTGACGTGCCCCGGCGAGCAAGCCGCTCTTGGTCCGCGGCATGAGCGGCTCGCCGATGCGGTGCTGTAGTGAGTCGTCGTTTTGGGTGTAGTCGCCAATGCGCAGGCGGTCGACGGCGGCGACCCAAGCGGCGCACAGCTCTCGCGTCCACTGGCCCGGTTCCCGCACCCCGGGATGCTCGGCGGCCAGCCACCGCCCCATCCGGAGCATCTGGTTGCGCCTGCTCTTCCTGCCCGAGGCGGGAAGCGTGGATGTGTCGTGCCACCGCTGCACCCAGTCGGCCCAGACCGGGTCGCCGCCCTCCGCCGGCGCCGGGGCCAGCCGGGTCGGCGGTCGCGGAGCGCTGACATGCCCGAGCGCTGCCAGTGCCCGGTGGAGGCTGTGGACGTTCTGGCGCAGCGAATACGGTATCGACATGTTCGCACGCAGTCCCTGGAGTGCATCCTCTGAGAGGTCCGCCAGGGACGGGCTGCGGTTAATCAGCAATGCGTGACAGACCAGGCTCTTGGTTCGCAGGGTGACCTGCGGCGACCTCTGGCCCCAGGAATGCAGCACCGAAGTGACCTGGTCCACCGCCTGGTCGACAACGACCCTGCCGAACACCTTCCTCGCGACAGCGCCGCGGCCCACGTTGCCCAGCAGGTGCAACTCGGTGAACCCGAATAGGTAGGCGAGAGATATCGCGTAGGACCGCGCTGACGTGTCGGCCCAACGTGGATACGTTGCCCGGTAAGCCTTTCCGCTTGTTCCGAGGACGTTGGCCCAGATCGCGGCGTCCCAGGCCCAGAAGCTCGTCCGGTGGGTGGCGCAAGCCCTCAACAGCAGCGCGACCGCGTCGCTGGCCGAGTGGCGCTGAAACCAGTCGTCGGCCACGTTCAGGCGTTCGCTCGCCTCGGCCAGGGGCAGCGCCAAGCGGTAAATTGCCTGCCACTGAGGCAGATCAGGGTCGCGCCATTGCTCGCGCCATCGGCGCACATCCCAGCCGAGGCGGTTGAGCGCGGTCTGCTCGGCGACGGTCAGGGTGGGCGAGCAGTCATATCGCGCGGGCCAGATCGGTCCCGGCCAGGTGGGAGCTGCGGCCGTCGTGGTGAGGGCCGCTGGGGACAGGATGGTCACGGATTGATCGCCCCCGGCACCTGCTCGCCGAGGCGGGCCAGCGTCTCCACCCGCCAGCCGTGGATCTGCTCCATGCCACGGTTGAGCTTCTCGGCCAAATCCCGACCGGACAAGTGGATGTAGGTCAGGGTGGAGTCAGTGCTTCGGTGACCGGCGAAGGAGGCGATCGCGTGCAGTTCCCAGCCCATGCGGGCCAGGTCGGTCAAGCAAAGATGCCGGGTGGTGTGTGTGGAGAACCGCGGCGCATCGGCGGTCAACGCGATCCGACGCACCACCTTCGACCAGGTCCACAGCGTTAGAGGCTCGGCCCTGTTGCGGCGGGACTCCGACAGGAACAGCGGGCCGCGAGCTCGGCTGAGTGTTGCCCGGTGCGCCAGATACCCTGACAACAGCACCCCGGTCGATGCCGAGTACGGCACCACCCGCTCCAGCCGGTTCTTCGTCGTCTCCGCCCGCACCCGCAAGGTGCGGTGCGCAGGGTCGAGATCGTTGGTGCGCAGGGAGCACAACTCCTCCCGGCGCAGAGCGGCGTCATAGGCCAGCGCCAGCATCACGCGGTTACGGACCGGCTCATTCGCCGTGACAGAGAGGATTTCCATCCACTGCGCCTCGGTGGGGATCCACGGCAGCTTCGTCAGCCTCGGGACAAGGCCGCGCTGGTAGCCGCCGCCAAGGCTGCGGGAGGTGTAACGGCCCCGCCCGACTGGGTTGGAGTCACGCAGACCTTCCTCGACCAGGAAGTCGTAAAACAGCCGCACAGGTACCAATCGCTGCTGCAGGGTGGCGTTCGACAGGCCCGCGCCCGAATCGATCGACACCACGTTCGCACCGCGACGGCTGGGCCGCTCGGTCATCTCCCGGACGAAACGCGCGATGTGGGCGCGGTCAACAGTGAGCGGGTCGGCCCCCTCTCGCTCGCACATCTCCAGATACTCGGCCAGCCCACGCGCATAGGCGTCGATCGTCCGAGGCGCCCGGCCGAGATCGGTCCACACCCGAAGCCAGACGGCCGCTCGCTCATGCCTGCCTAACACCGGCCACTTGTCCAGCGTCACCGTGCCGCCCAACGCGTCTCCTCAGTCCGTGGTCGTGCCGAGCGAACATGATCTCCGCTGCGGCCAGATTCCACGTAACTAACCTCGCCGTTTCGCTAGGGTACGGCGGGTGATGGGGCAGAAATGCGAAAGTGCCTTCCTGACCTGGGACGATGAACCTTGCTGAGGGGTTCTGTCGGTCCAAGCGGAGGGCACTTTCTACGTGCAGGCTATCTTGCGTCCCCGGGTTCATGTCAGCACCGATGGTTCGGGGGTGGTCGGTCATGCCGGAGCACGGTTGCTGGCGGATCTTGCCGATGCCACCGGGCTGACCGCCGCGTACTCCACCGCGTTGCGGTCGCTTCGCCCGCGCGGGACCGGACATGATCCGGGCAGGATCATCACCGATCTCGCGGTGATGCTCGCCGATGGCGGCGAGACCATCACAGATCTGGCCGTACTGCGGGACCAGGCCGAGGTGTTCGGCCCCGTCGCCTCGACACCGACGGCCTGGCGGCTGCTCGCCGACGTTGCCGAGCGGGCACTGTCTTCTCTGCGCTCGGCCCGTGCCCAGGCCCGGGAAGCCGCCTGGCTGCAGGCCGCCGAACACAGTGAAAGCATTCCCGCAGTCCGTGCCGCGGGTCGCGTGCTGCCCGGTCTGGTCCTGGACCTCGACGCCACGCTGGTCACCTGCCACTCCGAGAAAGAGCAGGCCGCACCCACCTACAAGGGCGGCTTCGGCTACCACCCGCTGCTGTGCTTCCTGGCCAACACCGGCGAGGCCATGTCCGGCCGGCTGCGGCCCGGGAACGCCGGTGCCAACACCGCGAGCGACCACATCACGGTGCTCGACCAGGCGCTCGCGCAGATCCCCGACGCCCACCGGCACGGCACCGACATCCTCGTCCGCACCGACAGCGCCGGATCCTCGAAAGCCTTCCTCACCCACGTCCGCGACGTGCGGAAACGAGGAATCCGTACCTCCTTCTCGGTCGGATACGCCATCACCGAACCGGTCCGCCGCGCTGTCCGGGCCATTCCCGACCGCCTCTGGCATCCCGCCCTGGACCAGGACGGGACCATGCGTGATGGCGCCGAGATCGCCGAGCTGACCGGCATAGTCGACCTGAACGGCTACCCGGCCGGCACCCGCATCATCGTGCGCCGCGAGCGGCCGCACCCCGGAGCCCAACTGTCCCTGTTCGACCAGGACGAGGGCCTGCGCCACCAGGTGTTCCTCACCGACACCCCCTACTCCGGCGGCGGCTCCGCCCAGTTCCTCGAGGTCCGTCACCGCGGGCATGCCACCGTCGAGGACCACATCCGGTGCGGCAAGACCACCGGATTCGGCCGCTTCCCCTCCCGAGACTTCGGCATCAATGCCGTCTGGCTCGAACTCAGCCTCACAGCGATCGACCTGCTGGCCTGGACCCGCATCCTGCTCCTGGACGGCGAACTCGCGGCTGCCGAACCGAAGAAGCTCCGCTACCGGCTGCTGCATGTCGCCGCCCGCCTTACCCGCGGGGGCCGACGCCTGCGCTTGCGGATATCGGTGACCTGGCCCTGGAGACACGAACTGGCCACGGCCTTCCGCCGCCTCGCCGCACTGCCCCGCCCAGTCGGCTGACCGGCCAACCGCCCCTGCCCGCCCACGACCCGAAGGACCCCGGAGAACCCGACCACCGCGCCGGGACCCCGTCATGCCCAAAGCAACGAAACCACCCCGCCCACTCAACCGCTGACGATCAGCGAAGCCTCATCGCCCCAAGCGAAACGGCGAGGCTAATAGACGCTGCTGGATGGTGGCATTGGCCAGTCCTGCCCCCGAGTCGATCGAGACCACATTGGCCCCTCGACGGTGAGGCCTGGAGGTCAACTCCCGTACGTAGACGGCAATATGCGCGCGGTTGGCGATTACCGGGTCGACGTCCTCCCGTTCGCACATCAGCAGGTACTCGGCGAGCCCGCGGGCGTAGGCATCGATCGTGCGGGGCGCACGTCCGAGATCCGTCCAGATCGTCAGCCAGGTCGCCGCCTGCTCGTGCCGGCCGAGCACCGGCCACTTCTCCGTCAGCACCGTCGTGCCGCTCAACACATCTCCCAAGTCCGTGGTTGCACCGGAGAGACATGATCACCCGGCAGATTCCACGTAACTTTTAATATGCTCAAACGGCAGATGTTCGGCCGTGCCAAGTTGCCCCTACTCCGCAAACGCATCCTCCTGAGCTAACACTCAGTCACTGCACCACAATCCTTGCGATAGAACCAAAGTTCGACCGACGCCGAGACGCTGGTGACGGAGGCCGCTGCCTCTTTACGGCGGCGAGGGTTGGCCCGGTCGGGGCGCCCGCTGCCGGCCCGGAAACACGGTCGGTGTGTTCTTCTACGTGCGGGGAGTGCCTCCGCGGTCATGCGAGGCGCCGGTCAGCTCAGACTCCTCGGGGACGGCGTCGGTCTGCTCGTTGCCAAACCTCGCCAGATGCTTGCCGAGCATGTCCGCCAGTTCCTGGGATCGGATGCCTAGATCCTCTCGGTAGGTGATAATTCCGTTCCAGTAGAGACAGAGCGTTCCCCGCAAAGTATCGCCATTGCGAACCGGCATGCCGAACCAACTGTGGTAGCCCTCTGAGGCGACGAGATGACTGATGGACTCGAAAAGTGGGTCAGTCTGTGCATCCGCCACAAACAGGTGCTGATGGTGTCTGACGACGTTCGGTACGGTGAGCGCACTGTCGCGACCCATCATACGAATCTCCTCGACGTAGCGAGAGGAGAGGCCGCGCCAGCGCATGCTCTTCGTCCAGGAAGCGTCCGGTCCGGTCAGCCAGGAATCGTCAGCCGAAACGTGCACTCGATCGGCGCCAAGCAGTTCGGTGGCCGCGTCGCAAACGAGGTCGAGCAGTTCTGGTAGCGACTCGGCGGAGGACGCCCGTACTCCGAATTGTTCGAACGCGGCAGCACTTTCGCCGGTCTTTGATGAGATAGTCTCGACGATGTGCGTGGATCTTGAGTCATCGATTCCGGCCGCCCGCTCGACGTGGTTCACGTAGAACGTCAGTGCATCGCTGTCCGAGTTGAACGATGCCATGACGATCAGCTCCCAGTTGCCGGTCGTCATGTGGACCTCGTCCACTTCCGGCAGCGCGGAGAGCCGGTGAGCGACTGCGAATCGTTGACCGCTCTCAGCGCGTACCAAGACGATCAGCCTCGAACGCGCCGCGCTGCGAGCCAGCGTGGCTCCGATTCGCATCCCGTCGCGCTCGGTCAATCGACGGATCCGCTGACGAACCGTCTTCTCCGACACTCCGACGTGCCCAGCCAGCTCCAGATTGGACATCCGGCCGTTCTCCGCCAGCAATCCGAAGATCCTCTGATCCAGGGGATCAAGTTCCGACATTACATCTCCTTGACTCGGACATGAGGTGCTGATAGCTACCGGCATCCGGCCCGACACCGCCGATAGTCGGACAATGGTATGCCTTGTAACGACCTAGTCTGCACCGTTGCGCGCTGGCGAGACGGTTCGGCCCACCGCGGCTCTAGTCATGGCCCGCCTGCTCCTGCTGTCCGCGTGATCGCAAGTCCCGCCAAAGGGTCGTGCGGTCGTTGAGGTCGTGGTCGGGCTGGACCCTGACCTGGATCCTCTTCGAGAGCGCGACTGAAGGCGTTTCTGGGACGCGGCCACTACGACCATGCCGTCGCTCGTCACTGTTGCCGATGCGGACGCCGCGCCGCGCTTGGACTGCACACACGTGGTCCGAATTTCGGACCTACGTGTTCCTTGACTCGGCAAGAGTCGGGCGGGTAGCGTCCGTCTGAGGCGATAGAGGACTGATATTCGGATTCGCAACACGAGGAACGGTGTGACGTATCTATCGACGGTAGGCAACGACGTGAAGTCGCGCGGCCGGGTGATCGTGGCCGGTGCGGGCATGGTCGGTTTGTGTTCAGCGCTGTCGCTGCGTCGGGCGGGGTTTGAGGTCGGGGTTCGAGAACTAGCGCCGGGGATTAGGGAGACCGGTGCTGCGCTCGGAGTTTGGCAGCACACAATCACCGAACTTGAACGTCTTGGGCTTGGTTCGCGGCTGTCCGAGATCAGGGCCGAACCTAGCTTCCAAGGCTTTCGCGACCCCTCCGGTGCGCTGATCGACGTGAGCGATATGCCGCCGGGGCGTACGGTGCTTCGCCAGCGGCTCAGCGCGTTGCTCGTCTCCGCTGTCGGCGAAGAGAATATTCGCACTGGTATGGGAGTGGTCAATTACGCCGAGGACGAGTCCGGCATTGCCGTACATTATGCCAATGGCGATTACGAGCGTGCGGATTTGCTCGTCGGCGCCGATGGCCTGAACTCCCGGGTCCGCACCAAGCTCATTCCGGGCTCGGAAAGCCATTATTACGAAGACGGTCACCATGTGTGGCGGGCGGTACTGCCGTTCGACGGGGATCTCGGCGATGGTTACCTGACTATCGGGCGTGAGCGTACCCGCGGCGCGGTGACGCGGCTCGCCGACGGTTCCTGCTTTTGGGTGCTAGCCCAGTTGGGTTTGACCGGCGAGGTCGCCGGAGACCCCAAGCAGGAGGCTCTTGCCAGGGTTGCGAATCTGTACGACGGGGATTCCGAGTTCCTGCTGCGCAAGGTCATCATGGCTACTCCCCAAGACTCAGTGATCTACAGTCAGGTCGCCGTGGTTCCGGAAATCCCACGCTGGAAGGACGGGCGGGTGGTGCTCGCCGGGGACGCCGCACACGCTATGTCCCCCCATATTGGATCTGGTGCCTCGCTTGGCATCGAGGACGCTCATGTCCTTGGCGACCGGCTCATGCACAACGACATCTCCTCGGCATTGGACAGTTATGAAGCCGACCGCATCGCCCGATACAAGCTGGTGCGCGAGCACGCCAAGGCCATGGCGTTGGCGGAGACGCCAGCGGACTACATGGAACGCTTCTCCCGTTTCGTGAACTGGCTGAACGACACCGCAGCATAAGAGAACAACCTAGACGTCCTCGTGGCGGTGGTGGGCGGGACAGAAAGGCTGTTCCCTGGACACAAGAAACGGAGACACCGTCACGAGAGCTTCTTCGCTGTTGGGCCGACAGAGAAAAGAACCGGGAGACCAACTCCCGGGGGGACCTCACGGCAACTGTGTGGTACTAGCTGCGGGTCGCGCAGCGCGAGGCCCATTGACGATGCTGATAAACACACTGGCGCGACCACAATAGTTCGAATATTCGACCTAGCAAAGATGTCCCCAGGCCGTGCCGCTCAAGGTGGGCTGATGATGGGCCTTCGGCCCAAGAAGTGGAGGCTGTGATGGAAATGCGGCGACTGGGCACGCAAGGCCCGACCGTGTCAGCAATCGGGCTGGGGTGTATGCGGATGTCGAACTACCAGGGCTCGCAAGAGACCGAGACCCGTGAGAGCGAGGCAATCAGCATCGCCACGATCCATGCGGCGCTCGATGCAGGGATCAACATGCTTAACACGGGCGACTTCTATGGAATGGGCCACAATGAGATGTTGATCGGTCGGGCGATCAGGGGGCGGCGTCGCGATGATGCCGTTATCAGCGTCAAATTCGGGGCGCAGCGGTCTCCTACCGGAGCATTTTTGGGCTTCGATATGCGGCCCGCCGCCGTCAAGAATTTTGCTTCCTACTCGCTTCAACGGCTGGGTGTCGATGTCATCGACATTTATCAGCCGGGGCGCATCGACCCGAATGTTCCGGTTGAGGATACGGTCGGCGCTATCGCTGATCTCATCCAGGAGGGAAAGGTCCGTTACCTTGGCCTTTCCGAAGCCAATGCAGAACACCTCCGGCGGGCCCATGCTGTCCATCCTGTCGCCGCGCTCGAGATCGAGTATTCGCTGGCAACGCGGCTAATCGAGCCGGAGATCCTGCCCACAGCACGAGAGCTTGGAGTTGGCATCGTCGCCTACAGTGTGGTGGCGCAGGGCCTGCTGTTGGGTAACATCGAATTTCCTCTGCCGGCCGACGATCCCCGCAGCCAAAATTTCCCTCGCTTTCAGGGGGACAATCTTCTCCACAATCTCGAACGCGTGGCCGTCCTTAAAGATTTGGCGGCGGCAAGGGGTGTCTCGCCGGCACAGGTCGCGATCGCGTGGGTGCTCTCGCGCGGTGACGACATCGTGCCGCTGATTGGGATGAGCCGGCCGGGGCGGTTGCCCGAGAATCTCGGCACCTTGGACATTCAACTGAGTCCTGACGAGCTGGCGACGCTCGACGAGGCATTCGCACCAGGCGCGATCGTCGGCGATCGGCAGCCCACCCGTTTCAAGCATCTGGCACCGGAGTGAAGCCAAATGTGTGACAACGAGCGATCGCGCTAACGCCACACAGGAGAACGCATCTTGGCTGATATGTAGGCGGTGCAGTACGACAATTATGGTGATCGAACGCAGCACTCTGTGATAGGTACGGTTGAGCCGAAGGAGTTTTGTAATGCCAGCTACTCCATGGAGAAGGGTCTTGCTTGGCGAGGTCGAGACCGGGATTTCGAAGTTTGAGATTGCGGAAATCGAGTCGACAGACCCGAATGGTTATGGTACTGGGTTCATTTGGGGTTTCGACGAGCCTCCAACCCTCCCCTACTATCCGGATGAGCCATACAAGGTTCGCAGCGTGTTGGCACCTCCTGGAGGAGTGCGAGTGTTCGGCGCGCATTTCCCCCCGCTGTCGCGTTTGGCGGAGATGGAATGGTCCCCGGGTTCCGAGGAGCAGAGGAAGCTCATTAACGCGCAGCCCAGCGGGATTCACTGGTATGACGGCGTTGGGTTTGGATGCTTTCATTCTCACGACAGCATTGCCATCGACACCGTCGTAAGCGGAACGATCGCAGTTGAGGTATCTGACGGGACCCGTGAAGTCCTTAATTCGGGTGACGTGGTCGTCTTTTGCGGTTCGAATCACCGATGGCAGGTGATCTCCGATGAGCCGTGCACCGTACTCGTCACGGAATTCCATGCGACGCGACGCCAGGGTGAGGAGCCTTCCGGAACGATGGAAGACGTGAGGATGCGGATCGCCGCGCTAGCAAACGAATCAGAAGTCGGGCAGGAACTCTGACGCAGGCCTCGTCTGTAGAATTTCCTTCCCGAGAACCAGAGGGAAAACCGTGTACCTAACTCAAGGCCTTCACCGCTCTCTTCGAGAGAGCCCGAATGCGCCCGCCACGATCTTCGGCTACCGGGTGCGAACCTTCTCGGATCAGGCCGATCGCGTTGCCAGGTTTGCCGGAGCGCTCCGAGAGTTCGGGGTGGTCGACGGCGAGAGAGTGGGCATCCTGTCCCACAACTCCGATAAGTATCTCGAGGCGCTCCTTTCTGTTCCGTGGGCCAACGGCGTGGTTAACCCGGTCAACTACCGCTGGAGCCCAGCTGAGATTATCTACTCGCTGAAGGAGTCTGAAACCGAGATTCTTCTGGTCGATGACACGTTCGCCCCGGTCGTTTCCGAATTGCGCCAGGGATATGAGGGACTGCGTGTCGTCGTCTACATGGGCGATGGGCCGCCGCCGCTCGAAGATGCCGTCGGTTACGAAGACTTGATCGCTAAGACCGCTCCGCTAGCCGACTCGGTGCGCGGCGGGGATGCGCTCGCCGGGCTGTTCTACACCGGTGGCACGACGGGATTCCCGAAAGGGGTTATGCTCAGCCATGCCAACATCCTGATCTCCGCGTTCGGCAGCCAGGCCTCGTGTCCCTTCGTCGTCCCGAGCGGGCGCACGTTGCATGTCGCACCGATGTTCCACCTCGCCGATCTCGCGATGTGGGTCGCCCAGTTGATGCTCGGGGGCGCGCACGTTGTTCTCCCCAACTTCGACCCTCCAGCGGTCATGGCTGCCATCGACGAGCACCGCGTGACGAACGTCGTGCTGGTGCCCAGCATGGTTCAGATGCTGGTGGACCACCCGGAGTTGGCTCGATTCGACTTGTCGAGCGTGCGTTACATCGTCTATGGCGCCGAGCCGATCACCGAGGTTCTCCTCAGGCGCGCGATGAGCGCCTTCCCTCAGGCAGATTTTGTGCAGTGCTATGGCATGACTGAGCTCGCTCCGATGGCCACGATGCTGTCAGGGGAAGATCACCGCCAGGGCACGCGGTTGCGCTCCGCTGGCCGGGTAGTAGCGCACGCCGAGGTCCGCGTGGTCGACCAGGAGGGCAACGAGGTGCCCCCAGGCACGATCGGCGAGATTGTCGTGCGCGGTGGCCACGTAATGCTCGGTTACTGGCATAAGCCTGAAGCGACCGCCAGCGCGCTGTGGGACGGATGGATGCACACCGGCGACGGCGGCTATATGGACGACGACGGCTACCTCTTTGTCGCGGACAGAATCAAGGACGTGATCATCTCGGGAGGCGAGAACGTCTACGCGGCCGAGGTGGAGAACGCCGTCGCCAAGCACCCGGCCGTCGCGGCATGCGCTGTGGTCGGGGTCCCGGATGACCGCTGGGGCGAACGCGTACATGCGATCGTGGTGGTCAAGCCCGGTGCCCAGAAGCCGACCGAAGAGCAGATCCGCGAGCACTGCAAGGGGCTGATCGCGGGATACAAGTCGCCCCGAAGCGTGGAGTTCGTCGACGTTCTTCCGATCTCTGGGACAGGAAAGATCGATAAGCGCCAGCTGAGCGAACCCTACTGGGCTGACTCCCCCAGGAATCGTTAACCGCTCGAGACAAGGCCTCGAGGAGTCGACCCATGGTGAACACCTCGCGGCGTGCGACCGTCCACACCCTAATCCGACGGCGCAATTCATCAACCCGATGCCACCACCAAACTCGGTAGCGCCCTCAGCTACGAAAGGCATCTAATGACTGCAACGGAAGACATGTTTATCCTGGGCATCGCGAGCACGCCCGTAGGTCGATTTCCTGATCGCACGTTTGTCGACCTGTGTCGCGAGGTGATAACTGAAACTGGCCAGGACGCTGGCTTCGCCAAGCTTCCGGTCGAGCGTGCATGGTTCTCAAGCGTGTTGATGGACTTCTGGGGCCAGCGTGCGTGCCGTGGACAAGAGATCCTCACCCCGTTGTGTGATGAAGACCTGCTCCCGCACGGTCTTTGCATCCAGAACGTGGAGGCCGGCTGCGCGAGCGGGATGATGGCCTTCCTTGGGGCGGTGAGCGACGTCCTGTCCGGCGAGGCGGAGATCGCGCTCGCGGTCGGGATCGAGAAAATGAGCCACCCTGAGCGACCGCGCGGAGACATCCTTAAATGGATCGAAGGGACCGCGGGCCAGCTCGAGGGAGATTACTTCTACGATCCACACCGAAAGCTCGCCGCCGAACTCAGCATGGGTTTCAGTCCGGGCGAAGAGGGCCGCTCGATCGCCATGGATGTCTACGCCCTGTGGGCCCAGGCCCACAGGCAGAAGTTTGGGACGACGGACAAGCAAATCGCGGCCGTCGCTGCGAAGAATCACACCAACGCGGTCGACAACCCCCGAGCCCAGTACCGATTCCCGATGACCATCGAGGAGGTACTCGCCGACAGAATGGTCACTGAACCGCTCACGCGCGCCATGTGCGCCCCGACGGGTGACGGAGCTGCGGCGGTGCTTGTGTGCTCGCGCGCATATCTGGAAACGCAGCCGCGCGCTGTGCGCGAGCGTGCCCTGCCGATTCTCGGACACGCCTCTTCCGGCGGCAGCCGATGGTCCTTGTTCGAGAATGACCGTGCAGCCGCTCGGGCGGCCCGACGCGCCTACGAGCGGGCGGGCATCGGGCCGTCGGATGTGGACCTGGTGGAACTGCACGACGCCACCGCGATCGCAGAAATCCTTCTCATCGAGGATCTGGGCCTCTGCGCCCGAGGGCAGGGCGGGGCATTCACGGCATCAGGCGCAACAGCGCGCGGCGGTGAGATCCCGGTCAACGTGTCGGGCGGCCTCGTGTCTCGTGGTCACCCGATCGGTGCTACAGGAATCATGATGCTTAACGAGGTCACCCTGCAGCTGCGTGGCGAAGCCGGGGCGCTGCAACTACCCCGAGCGCAGGTTGGGCTCGCCGAAAATGGCGGCGGGATCGTCGGTCACGACAACGCCGTCTCCGCGGTGACGATCCTCGGTGCGCCCGCTCGCTCAGAAGGAGCACGGTGAATCCGAAAGCACGGCACTTAGACGTGGTCTAAGAGCGGGTCCGCTGCATGAACTGGTGACAGGTTCGGTTAGTCCGCTTGGATGGACGGCTGGGGGCCGTACTCGGCCGCCCCGCTGAGAGTCGAAGGTACCCAGGAAGAGCACGCTGCAAGGCATGCGATTCGACGGCGCTGCGACGGGAGAGGAAGGGCAGGGGCTTGCCATCACTCCGCTGAAGCCGCCGTTCGGCGACAGTACTCGCACCCTCACCCCGGCCTGCCCGAGATCGCCCAGCCGGCCCTAAACAGGCAAGTTTCCCGCCCCGACGAATTGACAGAGGTAGAGCATGGATGTGTTTGAGGCGATGGAGTCGGCCATGACCATGCGGTGGCTGACCGAGGAGCCAGTACCCGATGAGCTGATCGAAAAGTTGATCTGGGCTGGCACTAGAGCGGCGAATCCAGCGAACGCTCAACTCTGGGACTTCATCGTGGTTAAGTCACCGGAACAGCGCGCGCTCCTCCACGAAACCATGATCTCACCAGAAGTGCGAGCGCGTCTCGAGTCACTTGGCGGCGCCAGCGCGAATCCGTTGGCCACCCTCCTGCGAGATGCTCCGGTCCTGATCTTCATCTGTGTATCATCGCTGGTTCCTGGCGACCCAAGAGAGGATCGCTATAAGTTCTCCGCTCTTTACGGAGCGGCCCAAAATATGATCGTGGCCGCACGGGCGCTGGGCTTGGGAGTCACCCCGACCGGACTACACCATTTCGCCACTAAGGGCGTCCGAGATCTACTTAATGTGCCCGATCACAAGATCATTGGTGTGACCATGCCGGTGGGTTGGGCAGCCCGTCCGTTCCGCTCAGTCAAACGAAAGCCGATCGCGGATGTAATCCACTTCGATACTTGGTGAATCTTTTACGTAACAAACACCATCCGGAGCTGGAATCGCGGACAGCTGGGCGAACTGGTGAGGCAGGTGGCCGACGGCAATGTGGTACTCACAATGAGTACCGGAGCGATGTCGCTGCCGAGAGTCAACGCCGAGATGATGAGGTGATTCAGGGCGTGAGCGCAAGTTGCTCCCACGCGACATCAACTCGAGATTCCGGTTAGGATCGCGGTAAGCAGGGGCCCTCCTCTATGGAGTTGGTGCCGTGTCCTTCGTTTGCTCTTTCGCTCAAGGGTGACGACCAGGACTGTCGGATGTGGCACGTTGCGGCCTTGTGCGCGCAACTGTGCAATACGTGCTTGGCGGGACCAGTTGATGGCTGGACGAGGTGCTGCTGACTCCGCATTTACGTCAAGCCAGGTGGGCTGGTGACGTCACGTACGTCCGCGCCTTGAAGAATGCCCAGAACTCGGTGCTCATCGGTCCAGACGGAGTCCTCGTTGACCAGTCGACGCCCGACCATCAGTCGCGACGCTCAGCGAGCCCTCGACCGCAGCAGCTGCGGCGTCGGTTGCTAAATTCCCATTGACAAAGGTGGTCAGAAATCGCCAAAATTGTTTCGATGGCGCGCTGTGCGCGACACCCCGAGCCAATCCCAGTGATTGGCTGGCCTCTGTGACATGGCCAAACTTCAGGCAGGGCGCGCGCGGTCCCTTTGTTGCGTAATTGAGGAAGGACGGATTAATTGATGTCGACCGTGCAACTTCGGCGTTACCAGGTTAAGTCGGGCGAAATGGAGGGGTTTGTCGAACGTTGGCATCTGGTGCTGCCCGCGCGGCAACAGTATGGGTTCGAGGTGCTCTTCGCCTTCGTGGATAGATCCACGAACCAGTTTGTGTGGGCGGTCAGCTACGAAGGAGATAGCGACGACTTTGATGCGGCCGAGAAGCGCCTGATGGAATCACCCGAAGGTGCGGCCATTCGGGCGGAGTATCAAGCCGCGGATCACCGTGGCAGGCTTCCTGTGGAGCTTCTGGATGATATGTTCATCACCAAGGTCGACGTCCTCCATCAGATCTGGCCGACTACTTGACCGATACGGTCTCACTCGTAGCCGCCGCTGAGAATCATCAATTGACTCCGACATTTCATGTTCGCCGCTAAGCGCGCTCAGATCCGATAGTTCACGCGGTTTCCAGGGGCGCTCGCAGTGCTGGCATGATCGGAGGTGCGTGCACCCTAACCTCGCCGTTTCGCTAGGGTACGGCGGGTGATGGGGCAGAAATGCGAAAGTGCCTTCCTGACCTGGGACGATGAACCTTGCTGAGGGGTTCTGTCGGTCCAAGCGGAGGGCACTTTCTACGTGCAGGCTATCTTGCGTCCCCGGGTTCATGTCAGCACCGATGGTTCGGGGGTGGTCGGTCATGCCGGAGCACGGTTGCTGGCGGATCTTGCCGATGCCACCGGGCTGACCGCCGCGTACTCCACCGCGTTGCGGTCGCTTCGCCCGCGCGGGACCGGACATGATCCGGGCAGGATCATCACCGATCTCGCGGTGATGCTCGCCGATGGCGGCGAGACCATCACAGATCTGGCCGTACTGCGGGACCAGGCCGAGGTGTTCGGCCCCGTCGCCTCGACACCGACGGCCTGGCGGCTGCTCGCCGACGTTGCCGAGCGGGCACTGTCTTCTCTGCGCTCGGCCCGTGCCCAGGCCCGGGAAGCCGCCTGGCTGCAGGCCGCCGAACACAGTGAAAGCATTCCCGCAGTCCGTGCCGCGGGTCGCGTGCTGCCCGGTCTGGTCCTGGACCTCGACGCCACGCTGGTCACCTGCCACTCCGAGAAAGAGCAGGCCGCACCCACCTACAAGGGCGGCTTCGGCTACCACCCGCTGCTGTGCTTCCTGGCCAACACCGGCGAGGCCATGTCCGGCCGGCTGCGGCCCGGGAACGCCGGTGCCAACACCGCGAGCGACCACATCACGGTGCTCGACCAGGCGCTCGCGCAGATCCCCGACGCCCACCGGCACGGCACCGACATCCTCGTCCGCACCGACAGCGCCGGATCCTCGAAAGCCTTCCTCACCCACGTCCGCGACGTGCGGAAACGAGGAATCCGTACCTCCTTCTCGGTCGGATACGCCATCACCGAACCGGTCCGCCGCGCTGTCCGGGCCATTCCCGACCGCCTCTGGCATCCCGCCCTGGACCAGGACGGGACCATGCGTGATGGCGCCGAGATCGCCGAGCTGACCGGCATAGTCGACCTGAACGGCTACCCGGCCGGCACCCGCATCATCGTGCGCCGCGAGCGGCCGCACCCCGGAGCCCAACTGTCCCTGTTCGACCAGGACGAGGGCCTGCGCCACCAGGTGTTCCTCACCGACACCCCCTACTCCGGCGGCGGCTCCGCCCAGTTCCTCGAGGTCCGTCACCGCGGGCATGCCACCGTCGAGGACCACATCCGGTGCGGCAAGACCACCGGATTCGGCCGCTTCCCCTCCCGAGACTTCGGCATCAATGCCGTCTGGCTCGAACTCAGCCTCACAGCGATCGACCTGCTGGCCTGGACCCGCATCCTGCTCCTGGACGGCGAACTCGCGGCTGCCGAACCGAAGAAGCTCCGCTACCGGCTGCTGCATGTCGCCGCCCGCCTTACCCGCGGGGGCCGACGCCTGCGCTTGCGGATATCGGTGACCTGGCCCTGGAGACACGAACTGGCCACGGCCTTCCGCCGCCTCGCCGCACTGCCCCGCCCAGTCGGCTGACCGGCCAACCGCCCCTGCCCGCCCACGACCCGAAGGACCCCGGAGAACCCGACCACCGCGCCGGGACCCCGTCATGCCCAAAGCAACGAAACCACCCCGCCCACTCAACCGCTGACGATCAGCGAAGCCTCATCGCCCCAAGCGAAACGGCGAGGCTAAGCCTCGATCCACCCGTGGCGGTTTGAAGTGATCTTTTGAGGATTCGACGGGTGGTTCCCGGAGTCGTTGGCTGTGTGCGGGCAGGGGGTATTCGCTGGTCTTCCCAGCTTTTCCACGGTGGCTCCGGTCGTGCCCGGTTGGCGGGTGGACGGTGGGGTCAGGCTGGTTTGGGTGGGCGGTGGAGGGTGTCGAACAGATGCATCCACGCGTCGTGCCAGGGCCATCGTCGGGGCGGGTGGAACGTGAGGCGTCTGGCGGACCGGGCCAGGCGTGCGTGGGCGTCGACGAGGTGGCTGCGGAGGGTTGTGGTGATGGCCTTCGCATGGAAGACCGAGGCCAGGGCCCCGGCGGCCCGCAGCAGGTTGTGGGAGATGGCCCAAAGGATCAGCTAGGCGGGGTTCGCGTTGAACTTCCCCGACGGCAGGTGGGCCAGGGGTCCGGCCTTGCCGTCGGCGATGGCCTGCTCGATGACCGCGTGGTGGCGGTGCTGGCGTTCGGCCTGCAGTGTGGTGAAGGGGCTGTCGGTGAAGATGGGGTGGTAGCGCCAGTGCCCTTGCCGGAAATCTCATCCGTGCAGGTCACGCTGCATGTCGGTATTCGTGGAGGATGCCTCCGAGGCGATCGTGCCGACGTATGTTGAGGCGGGCTAATGTGTCCGGCTCGTCGATCGGCGGGGGCAAGGGGTGGAGCGGTCTGGCGTTGGCGATGCCTTGGTGTGGTCGATGTCCGTTGTAGAACTGCTCGAACTCGTGCAGGGCGTGGAGGAGGTTGTGGGATCCTGTTGCCCATTTGCTGTTTGTGCTGGTCGGGGTGTTGATCGTTGCGGCAGGCTGGTCTAGTGGCCGGTCCTTTTCGTTCCCGGTCACGGGGTGGGAGGGGTTCGGTGTCGATGGAGCCGCGGTCGTGGCCGGAGCCGGCGCCGGAGGTGGCTCGGGCGGTGCGGGCAAAGTACCGGGGAGGTCAGGTGCCGCTGCCGGTCGTGGTGCGTGATCGGCTCGGTGAGTTGTTCGCGGATGCCGAGTTCGCGGAAGCGTTCGCGGTGACGGGGCCGCGTGGCTGGTCACCGGGCCGTTTGGCACTGGTCACGGTGTTGCAGATGGCCGAGAACCTGACCGACCGGCAGGCTGCCGAGGCGGTGCGGGACAAACTCTCGTGGTCCTACGCGCTCGGACTGGGCCTGGAGGATCCCGGCTTCGATTTCAGTGTCCTGTCCCAGTTCCGTACCCGGGTCGCTACGAGCCTGCCGACCGGTTCTGGTTCGCAGCGCTGGCCGGGCTGATATTCCGGCGCCACTGGCTCAGGGTCTTCCCTGTCACCCCCGGCACCCTGCTTGCCTGGCACCGCAGGTCATCGCCGCGAAGTGGGACTACACCGCGCGCCGACGCACCGGACGCCCGCCCACCCCGGCAGCGGTCAAGAAGCTCGTCCTGCGGTTGGCCAGGGAGAATCCGAGTTGGGGGCACCGGCGGATCCAGGGAGAGTTGGCCCGACTCGGACATCGGATCGCCGCTTCGACGGTCTGGGCGATCCTTAACGCGGCCGGCATCGAACCCGCTCCACGTCGCTCAGGCCCCACGTGGCGCGAGTTCCTGACCGCACAAGCCGAGTGGATCGTCGCGGCAGACTTCTTCCACATCGACACCGTCCTCAACAGGCGGTTGTACGCGCTGGTGTTCCTCGAGCACGGCACCCGGCGACTGCACATCACCGGGGTCACCGCCCACCCGACACGGGACTGGACGGTGCAGCAGGCGCGGGATCTCACTGCCGACCTGGGCATACGCATCCAGACCCTGCACTTCCTGCTGCGCGACCGCGATGACAAATACGGCGAGGCCTCCGATGCCGTCTTTCGGGCCGAGGAGATGAAGATCATCAAAAGTGCGCCGCAGGCTCCCCGTATGAACGCGCACTGCGAACGCATCATCGGCAGCATCCGACGCGAAGCCCTCGACCACGTCCTCATCATGAACGAGGCCCACGCGCGCCACGTCCTCGCGTACTACGAGCAGCACTACAACGAGCATCGACCCCACCAAGCGCGCAACCAGTTACCACCCGACGCCCCCGAACAACCCCCCGCGGCACATGACCTCAACACTCACAAAGTCCTGCGTACCCGGATCCTCGGCGGTCTCATCAACGAGTACAGATATGCAGCATGACGTGCAGCGATGACTTTTCGAGCGGCACAGGCTACCCGGGTGGATCGGAACGGATCAACAGACAGCCACGTCACCCCCGCAGCCCTGCGCCCCGGCGACGTGGTCCTCGCCGTTACCCCCCACAGGCTCCGCATCACCGTACGGCGCACGATCTGCGGTGAAACCACCTGATTCAGCTATGGGCTTCACAAGGTGATGACCGCCCGCCCGCCCCAACCCCGCCACAGCGTCCATGCTCGCCTCCAGCGCGGGACGCGTACAGCCCGACAGACATCGAGAAACCTCAACGACCAAAGGACTGCACACTCATGATCACTGACCCTGACATCGGGTGGGAGATCCATCCCGGCGACCTTCTGTCCGGCTCCGAGCAGCTGACCTACGTCGGAGTCGTCGTTGCCGAGGACGGTCCAGGACCCGTGGACGCCGTCCGCAGGGTGACGTCATCGAAGAGGGCTGGTACGACCTTCCGACGGCAGCCAGGGGGCGCGAGCTGTACGACGTCGATACCGTCGCCCTGGTCATCGAGGCGGCAGCTGCGCATCTGGCCACCTACGGCTGGCTGCCCCCAGCCCGGCGGTACGGCTGGACCGGCGGGAAGCGCCCCGCATACCGGGCCGGGTCCGTGAAGATGATGCGATGCCTGACGATCAGCAGCCCGACTACTTCGACGCCCTAGGCTAGGTCACTCCTAGGAGGACCGGCGCCGCGGTAGCGACGACCTCGCCACCCTACGGGCCTACCTGGCGGCGGGGTGCAACGCCGGACGATCCGCCGGTACGGCTGGCCTGCGGTCCTGCTTCGCGCCGACATCATCTGAAGCGGATGAAACGATAAGAGCTGTTTGCTGTAAAATCAGCGGATATAATGCTTATGCGAACCGGAGGGCAGGGCCGGGAGCCAGTGGTGGACGAAGAGCACCCGGGGTCCCAGGAGGTGGAGCCGGACGCACCGAGGCTGCGCATGGCGGCAGCGGCCGTCGGTGCCCTGAGCGAGGCCGAGCTGCTGCCTTTCGTCCTCCATCAGGTGGTGGCTGGACTCGGTGGCCTCGGCGGCGTCGCCCACGTGCGCGAAGGCGACCGGCTCCGGTTGGTCGCTGCATGCGGCTTGTCACCGGACGCGGCCCGAGCCTGGGACGATCTGCCGCTTGACGTGGCAGGCGGGCGGGAGGATTCGCCGCCGCGAGCGGCTGCCGCACGGGACGGCCTGCCGCTGGAAGAGGCCGGAGCCCGGGAGGAACTGCCGTCTGCCGCACGTGCCGGCCCGGTGGTGGCCCTCCGCGAGGAGCGATTGGTCAGGTTGCCTCTCGATCCGTCGCGTCCGCCTCGTTGGAGGGCATTCCCCCTGGCCGCCGGAGTGATCGGCGTTCCGCTGACCGGGCCCGGGCACCCGCAGGGTGTGCTGAGCGTGCTCATGGCGCTGCCGGACCCGCTGTCCGGTTCTGACCAGCGGTTTCTCGGTGAGCTGGCAGCCGCGACCGACGACCGCTGGCTCCACGTCGCCACCGGAACCCTCCCTGCGGTACCGCGACCGAACCCCTTCTCACGCGTCTCGGAGATCATCCGGGAGATGAACGTCGGGCTCTGGGACTGGGACCCAGGTGCCGACCGGGTTGTCGCCGACGAGACCGCACTGTGGGTCATGGGGCTGAGCCGGGACACTTATGACGAACGGGCCGAGACCTGGTTCTCCGCCGTGCACCCCGACGACGCCCCCGTCACGCGCGCTACTGCCGAGCACGCCGCGGCGGGCGGTGGCGACTACGTCGCTGAGTACCGGGTGCACCGCCCGGACGGCGGAACGGCGTGGGTCGAAGGCCGCGGCCACGCCGCACCCGGCACCGGAGGCGGCGTGGCCCGGCTGACCGGAACCGTCTGGGAGGTCACTTGGACCAGGGCCACGCGCGACGCCACGGAAAAACTCTTGCGGCCCACGCCTGACGGCGTCCTGGCTGGGAACACCGGGAAACCGGACCCGGCGGAGCAGATCAGCGCGGCACAGAGGTTGGAGCAACGCGCCGCCCGGATCGCCGAACTCACCGAAGGACTTGCCCAGGCACTCACCGTCTCGGACGTCGTGAAGGCGATGGCCGTCCCCGTCCTCCCACTTTTCGGCGCGACCGCCCTGGTGACCGCGGGCATCGACGGGCGGCGGCTGCGCGTGGTCGGGTCCTTCGGCTATCCGAAGGAGTTCATCGACTTGTTCGACACCATCGGTCTCGACGCCATGTCGCCCGCCACGGACGCGCTGCGCAGCCGCACCCCGATGTTCATCTCATCGGCCCGCGAATACGAAAAACGATATCCGCACCTGTCCGACCTACGCGCCCGGGGCGGCAAACAGGCGTGGGCGTTCCTGCCCCTGATCGCCTCGGGCCGGTCCGTCGGCTACTGCGTCATCGCCTTCGACACTCCCCGGACCCTGAATGACGAGGAACGCACGCTGCTGGTCGCGCTGGCCGGACTGGTCGCCCATGCCTTCGAACGCGCCCGGCTCTACGACGCCGAGCACTCCCGGGCCCAGGAACTCCAGCGGGGCCTGCTACCCCAGACGCTACCGGTGCTCCCGGCGGTCTCCGCGGCGGCCCGATATATCCCGGCCGGTCCGGACGCCGAAGTCGGCGGCGACTGGTACGACGTCATCCCCCTGCCGTCCGAACGCGTGGCCCTCGTCATCGGCGATGTCATGGGTCACGGGGTCTCCGAGGCTGTCACCATGGGACGCCTGCGAGCCGCCGTGCGTACCCTGGCTGATCTCGACGTGCCGCCCGACGAACTACTCACCCGCCTCGACAGCCTGGTCAACACCCTCGGCGGCGCCTCCAGCGCCACATGCCTGTACGCGGTCTACGACCCGACGAACTGCACGCTCGCCTTCGCCAGCGCCGGTCATCCGCCGCCGGCGATCCTCCACCCCGACGGGAGCGCCTACTTCCCGCCCCTTGATCCGAGCCCCCCGCTCGGCCTGGTCCAGCCTCCGCTGCACACCGTGGAACTCGTGCTGCCCCCCGAGAGCCTAGTGGTGATGTACACCGACGGGCTGGTCGAGTCGCCCGCTAAGGACATCGACGCGGGCATGGCAGAGCTCGGCCGTTCCGTCACCGCGGCCGCATCCCGCCCGCCGACGGGTCACACCCCGTACCCGTCGGGCCCGGGCGGCGACTCCGTGCGTCTCGAAGACCTCTGCCACCGAGTCACCGCGAATCTGCTGCCGCTCGGGGAACCGTACCTCGACGACGCGGCCCTGCTGGTGGCGTGCACCCATGCACTGGACCCGGGCGACATGGCCTCCTGGTCATTGCCGGAGAACCCCCTAGCCGCAGGCCAGGCCCGCAAACTGGTGCGCGCTCAGTTGGGCGACTGGGACCTGGAGGAGCTGTCGATGACCACCGAGCTGCTCGTCAGCGAGCTGGTCGGCAACGTGATCCGGCACGCCGACGGGCCGGTCCATCTGCGTATGCTGCGCGGCCGGACCCTCATCTGCGAAGTGTCCGACGGCAGCCCGGCCACCCCTCGCATCCGGCACGCCGGCGACAACGACGAGGGCGGCCGGGGATTGCAGCTCGTCGCCGCCCTCTCCTACCGCTGGGGCGCCCGGTTCACCGCAACAGGCAAGTACATCTGGACGGAACAACGACGCCCCGGCGTCCTCGCCCCCGACTGACAAGGAGCAAAACTCCGGGCAGTTCTCCTCGTCGGAGAGAAATCGCTGGTCGTCGCTCCGGCCTGGAGCGGCGCTCGCCGCGCTCATGCGGCAATGGCACCGACCCCAGACTCCCGCGCTCCGCGGCGGCGCCGCACCTTGCCGGCCCGACGGCGGATGCGATCGTCTCCGCACCGTGGCGCACACGACCCGAGAAGGACGGACGCAGGGGAGAACGACGCGCGGGAGACCGCACCCGCAACACGCTTGAGACGTGTCATGCGGGCGAAACCGTCGTTGTCCAGGTCCAAGGGGAGCCGACGCCCGAGGCGGGCGGTCGCGGGGGAGACGACGCCGATCCTGCGGGCGAGCCGGATGGGCGAGAGGTGAAGCCGGTGGGCGAGTCTCGCGGGAGAGAGGTCGTCCCGTCGGCGTGGTGCTGTCAGCCATCGGCGGCCTTTTGACTGCCGCGGTCGTCGAAGACGTTGTTGCGGGGCCTTTTCCCTTTGGATTTGGGCTGCTGTGGGGGCTGGGACGTTGTCCGGATCTCGGGGATTTCACCGGCGTCCGGGTCGAGGTCGGCGAGGTTGCCCAGACGGATTGATGTCCGGGCCGACGGCTCCGTCGATGCTGTAGAAGTCGCCGTGGGCAGCCGTGTTCCCGGCGGCAGTTGCTGCTTGAGGATCAGTGCCTTGATCTGCTCCGCCAGCTGCGTCGTCGCCGGTGTCCGGCCCCGTTCGATCCGGAATCCGGCGGCCGACAGGTCGAAGCGGGGCTCGTTGCCCATGTCAGATGTCATAAGTCGTATTGAACCCGGCAGCAGGCCCGGACGCGTAACAACCCCTTCGGGTGTCACGGCCGGCGGAGTCACCGAACCCTTGACGAGCTTCATAAGACGTTTTATAACGTCTTACATCTGGTGGGCGCAAGTAGCCCCGCCGGGAATCAAAGGAGCCCCCCGTGTCAGACCAGAACCCTGTGACCGTGATCGCCCGCTTCACCCCGGCCGCAGACCGCGCTCCGCAGCTGCGGGCCCTGCTCGAAGGAATGATCGCCCCGACCCGCGCCGAGCCGGGATGCCGCTCCTACGACCTCTACACCACCGAGACGGAAGCATCGGACTTCGTCCTCCTGGAGCGCTACCAGGACTCCGCGGCCCTGGAGGCGCACCGCACGACGGCCCACTACAAGGCATACCGCGCCCAGCTGTCCGACCTCCTCGCCGAACCGGTCGAGGTCTCCGTCCTCAGGCCGGTCAACGTCATCGACTGACGACGGACACGTCGCGACGTCGCGCGACCGCTCACGCGACGTCGCGCGACCGCTCACGCGACGTCGCGCGACCGCTCAAAGGAGAGCACCATGTCGGACCCGCGCCACATCGACAAGAGCAGCCGCCGTGCGCTGTTCGCGTCCTGGCTGGGATGGACCTTCGACGGGTTCGAGACCTACGCCCTCGTCCTCGTCGGCCCCACGGCCGTCATGGCGGTGGGCACCGAAGCACAGCTGGCAGACCTTCCCACCTACGTCAGCGGCCTGCTTGCGGCCACCCTCGCCGGCTGGGCGCTCGGCGGGATCCTCGCCGGCTTCGCGGCCGACCGACTCGGCCGACGCCGCACCCTCATCCTCTCCATCCTCTGGTACGCCCTCTTCACCGGTCTGACCGCACTCGCACCCGACTACTGGTGGCTGCTCACCCTGCGCTTCATCACCGGCATGGGACTGGGAGCGGAGTGGGGCAGTGCCACCGCCCTGATCGGCGAACTCTGGCCGGACCGTTCACGAGGACGAGCCGCCGCAGTACTTCAGTCGGGCTTCGGCGTCGGCGCGGTCATCGCCGCACTGGCCTGGTACCTGCTGGAGCCCGTGGGCGACAACGCCTGGCGCTACCTCTTCCTGATCGGCACGCTCCCGGCACTCATCGTCCTCTACGTACGGCGGGCCGTCCGCGACCCGGAGATGTGGACCTCGGTCCGCGACCGGCGGCGCAAGGCCAAAGCCGCCCAAGAAGCCGGCAACACCGTCGCAGCCGCAGACAGGGAACTCCTGCGCTCCCCCTTCACCGCCGTCTTCAGCCAACCCCACCTGCGCCGTCGCGGGCTGCGGCTGCTCGTGCTGACCGTCGTGTCGGTCATCGGCCTGTACGCCGTGTCGGCCTGGATCCCCGCATACACCGCCCAACTCGCCAAGGACACCGGCGAGACGGGCACCCGATGGGGTGCCAACGCCGGCCTGGTCTTCAACGGCGCCTCCGTACCCGGCTACCTCCTGCTCGGTTACCTGGCCGACCGCTGGGGCCGAAAACCCACCATGCTCCTCTACTACTCCGTATCCGCGGCCGTCGTCCCGGTCTTCTTCTGCGCCGTCCACACCCCGCAGGCGGCACTGGCCGTGGCAGCCGTGGCCGGGTTCTTCATCCTGGGCCAGTTCGCCTGGATGCCCATCTACATGCCCGAACTGTTCCCCACCTCCGGTCGCGCCACAGCGATCTCCACGGTGTTCAACTCCGCACGCATCGCCGGCGCACTGGTCACCCTCGGCACCGGAATGCTCATCAGCCTGCTCGGCGGGATCACCGCCGCTGCCACGATCGTCGGAGTGGTGATGTACGCCATCGCCATCGCCACCGTCTGGTTCGTCGGGCCGGAGACCAAGGGACAACCCCTCCCCCGGTGAGCCGCTTCCAGGTCCCCACCGGCCACGACCGCACAACGGCAGCCGGTGGGACCAACTGCGAACACCACCTGGCCGGCCAAGCACCACCCGGCCCTGCGCCAGGAGCACTGAGCCGCATCACGGCCCCTGGACCCGCCGAGCGCAAGGCCGAGAAGGACGACTCGTCCGCGTCGTCCGCCGGCCACAAGCCGGTCCGGGCACTGGTCTGATCCGCCCCACCACCAGGAAAACCCCCGCGAGGCGGAACCGCTCGCCCCGCGGACACGTACGAGATCTGGAGAACCGACCATGGCCCTTACTGCGAACTCCCTGCGCCGGGCGCTGAAAAGAGCCAGGGACGGAGTGACCCTCGACGTCGCCGAGGCGGCCGTGCTGCTCCAAGCGCGCGACGAGAACCTGGTCGACCTCGCCGCCTCCGCCGCCCGGGTGCGCGACGCGGGTCTCGAAGCGGCCGGCCGCCCCGGCGTGATCACGTACTCCAAGAGCGTCTTCATCCCTCTCACCCGCCTCTGCCGCGACACCTGCCACTACTGCACCTTCGTCACCATTCCCGGCAAGCTGCGCCGGGCCGACCACGGCATGTTCCTCTCCCCGGACGAGGTCCTGGACATCGCCCGCAAGGGCGCCACGCTGGGCTGCAAGGAAGCCCTCATCACCCTCGGCGACAAGCCGGAGGACCGCTGGCCCGAGGCCCGTGAATGGCTCGACGCGCACGGCTACGACGACACCCTCGCCTACGTACGGGCGATCTCCGTCCGCGTCCTGGAGGAGACCGGCCTGCTGCCGCACCTCAACCCCGGCGTGCTGACCTGGACCGAGTTCCAGCGCCTGAAGCCGGTCGCGCCATCAATGGGCATGATGCTGGAGACGACGGCGACCCGGCTGTGGTCGGAGCCCGGCGGCCCGCACCACGGCTCCCCGGACAAGGAACCGGCGGTACGGCTGCGGGTCCTGGAGGACGCCGGCCGCTCCTCGGTGCCGTTCACCTCGGGCATCCTCATCGGCATCGGCGAGACGTACGAGGAGCGCGCCGAGTCGCTGTTCGCACTGCGCCGGGTCGCCCGCGCCTACCACGGCGTCCAGGAACTGATCATCCAGAACTTCCGCGCCAAGCCGGACACCGCGATGCGCGGCATGCCCGACGCGGAACTGGACGAGCTGGTCGCCACGGTGGCCGTCGCCCGGCACATCATGGGCCCCGCCGCCTGCCTCCAGGCGCCGCCCAACCTGGTGGACGACGAGTACGAGCGGCTGATCGGTGCCGGCATCGACGACTGGGGCGGCGTCTCCCCGCTCACCATCGACCACGTCAACCCGGAACGCCCCTGGCCGAAGATCGAGGAACTAGCCCGGCGTTCCCTCGCGGCCGGTTTCGAGTTGCGGGAACGTCTCTGCGTCTACCCGGAGTTCGTCCGGCGCGGCGAGCCCTGGCTGGACCCGCGCCTGCTCCCGCACGTCACCGCCCTCGCCGACCCGGAGACCGGACTCGTCCGCGAGGCCGCGGTGGTGGAGGGGCGGCCCTGGCAAGAGCCCGATGAGGCGTTCACCGCCTCCGGCCGCACCGACCTGCACCGCACCATCGACACTGAGGGCCGCACCGGCGACCGCCGCGACGACTTCGACGAGGTGTACGGCGACTGGGGCGCCCTGCGCGAGGCCGCCGCCCCCGGGATGGTCCCCCAGCGCGTCGACACTGACGTCCGCCAGGCGCTGGCCACCGCCGCCGACGACCCGACCCGGCTCACCGACGCCGAGGCGCTGGCACTGCTGCACGCCGACGGGCTGGCTCTGGACGCGCTGTGCCGGGTCGCCGACGACGTACGCAGCTCAGCGGTCGGCGACGACGTCACGTACATCGTCACCCGCAACATCAACTTCACCAACGTCTGCTACACCGGCTGCCGCTTCTGCGCCTTCGCCCAGCGCCGCACCGACGCCGACGCCTACACCCTCTCCCTGGACCAGGTCGCAGACCGCGCTCAGCAGGCATGGGACGTCGGCGCGGTCGAGGTGTGCATGCAGGGCGGCATCCACCCGGACCTACCGGGCACCGCGTACTTCGACATCGCCCGAGCGGTGAAGAGCCGGGTGCCCGGGATGCACGTGCACGCCTTCTCACCGATGGAGGTCGTCAACGGCGCCACCCGCACCGGCCTGTCGATCCGGGAGTGGCTGACCGCGGCGAAGGAGGCCGGCCTGGACTCCGTCCCCGGCACGGCCGCCGAGATCCTCGACGACGAGGTCCGCTGGGTCCTCACCAAGGGCAAACTGCCCGCCGCCACCTGGATCGAGGTCATCACCACCGCCCACGAAGTGGGCATCCGCTCCTCGTCCACGATGATGTACGGCCACGTCGACCAGCCCCGCCACTGGCTCGGCCACCTGCGCACCCTGGCCCGCATCCAGGAACGGACCGGCGGCTTCACCGAGTTCGTCACCCTCCCCTTCGTCCACACCAACGCGCCCGTCTACCTGGCCGGCATCTCCCGCCCCGGCCCCACCGTCCGCGACAACCGTGCGGTGACCGCCATGGCCCGGCTGCTGCTCCACCCTCACATCCCCAACATCCAGACGAGCTGGGTCAAACTGGGCGCGGAGGGCGCAGCGGATATGCTCCGGTCCGGCGCCAACGACCTGGGCGGCACCCTGATGGAGGAGACCATCTCCCGGATGGCGGGGTCCTCCTACGGCTCCTACAAGTCGGTCCGGGACCTGGTCTCGGTGGCGGAGGCGGCGGGGCGCCCGGCCAGGCCGCGGACCACGCTGTACGGGGAGGTCCCGGAGGAGCGCAGGCGGGCCGCCGATGCCTCCGACGGGCATCTCCCGGAGCTACTCCCGGTCCTGGACGCGTGATGATGTCCGGCTCACCAGGCAGCCGCTGGACCGTGCTGTTGCCGGTCAAGCCGTTCGCCCTGGGCAAGAGCCGTCTCGGGTCGTGGGCGGGTGCCGCCAGGCGGGACATCGCCCGGGCCGTCTTCCTGGACACGATGGACGCCATTCTCCACACCCCGGAGGTGTGCAGGCTGATCGTCGTGACCGCTGATCCGGAGGCCCACGCCCTCGCCGCCGAGGCCGGTGCCGAAGGGATCCACGAAGCCTCGGTCGGCGGTCTCAACGCCGCCGCTCGCCTGGGTGCCGCAGCCGCATCCGCAGCCGGCCATGGTGCCGGTGTCCGTACCAACCCGGTGGCTGTAGTGGCGGCAGACCTCCCGGCGTTGAAGCCGCGCGAACTGGCGAGTGTTCTGGCCGAGGCCGGCCCTCATCCTCGTGCCGTCCTCGCCGACCATAGGGGCCATGGGTCCACGGTCTTGACCGCGCAGGACCCGTCATTCCTTCTGCCCGGCTTCGAAGGCGCCTCACGCGCACGGCATGCGGCAAACGGCGCCTACGAGATCGCGCACTCCGGGGTCCCTGGCGCCCGACTGGACGTCGACGTACCCGGAGACCTCGCCCTGGCCGCTGCCTTGGGACTGGGGACGCACACCGCAGCGGTGCAGGCGAATCTCCGCCAGTGAGTCGCGCCGCGGGTGACCGTCACCGGCCTCGCGCTCTTCGGCGGGGTCGGCGTCGAGCGCAAGCTCCGTAAGGAGGAGCACAAGCGCCTCAAGGAGGAGCGCCGCCGGGTGAAGGCCGGGCGCAGGAACGAGCTGCGCGCCGGCTGTCCTTGGAGAAGGAACGCCGCCGCGACGACTACTAGCTAGACGAGAAGTTCCTGATGGTCGTAGGCGGTCAGTGATCCGCAGACTGCTTCGTTGCCCGACTCGACCCGACGAACCGCAGCCGGCGCGGCTCGTTGTGGGCCTGCAATAGCACTTGGGCCACGGCCAGGCAGACCAGCTGCGAGTCCGACGGCCGCGGCGGACGTGTGCACCGGCGGAACCCCGGCCACGGCTACGACGTCTGCGTCAGGGACTTGTCGGCTGATCGCCGCCGCTGTCCGTAAGCGCCGGGGCCATCTGTCGGAGGTGGGTACGAGAGCGGGTGGCATCGGTGGCGGGCGGCGCGCCGTACACGGCGCGGTAGTCGCGTGAGAAGTGCGACGCGCTGCGATAGCCGACGGTACGGGCGGCCTGAGCTGCTGACTCCCCGAGAATCACCATGCGGTGCCGGGCCTCGCCAAGCCGCAGCCGCTTGAGGTACTGCATCGGAGTCATCGAGGTTGCCTGCTTGAATCGTCCGAAGAGCGTCGATTCGCTGGTGTGGAGGGCTGCCGCGAGCATGGGCATCGTCCATGGTTCGCTCATCTTGTCGGTCAGGTACGCGACTTGTGCCGTTCGGAAACTCGTCGTTCCCGGTCAGGCGGCGTATCTGTACTCGTTGATCACGCCGCCGAGTATTCGGGTGCGCAGAACCCGGTGAGCGGACAGGCCGACCATGGACGTCGGGTGCTCCTGGAGGAGGGGAGGGAGCTACGACGTCGTGTCCGCGCTTGTCATGCCCTCGACGTGTCGTGCGACGGACGGCGTGTCGACGGAGAGCGCGGGCCGGTGTGCCGGGCTCCCGCACTCCGGGCGCGGCCCTCACGGGGAGGAGGGGCCGCAGTCCCGCTTGCTCTCCTCCTCGCGCCGCCCGTAGTCGTTGAGCAGCAGGTGCGTGGTGATGTTGATGTGCTGGCTGAGCGCCTCGACGACGCCTGGTACGTCCCGTTCGATGGCGCGCTCGCAGATGGTCTTGTGCTCTGCCGCGATATCGCGGTTGCTGTGCTCGGTCGGTGTGCGGGCCCAGCAGCGGTAGACCTCCGCTGCCTCGCGCAGCTGTGTTGCGATGTCCCGCAGCTGCCGGTTGGAGCATCCCTCCAGCAGGACGCGGTGGAAGCGGGCGTGGGCGTTCAGCCAGCCTTCGTTGATCTCGCCGGCGTCACCGAAGAGGGGAACACGGGTGAGATGATGGTGCGCGGCGAGCAGATCGGACTCCCACTCGACGGTACCGGCGGTGACGGACTCCCGGACAAGGTGGGTCTCGATGAACACGCGGGCCTCGGTCAGTTCCTCCAGGCGCTCGGGTGAGACGGTGACGACCCGGAACCCCTGCTGCGGCGCGAAGGTCGCCAGCCCCTGGCCGACCAGCCGGGGAAGTGCCTCCCGCAGTACCCCGCTGCTGGCGCCGTACTTCTCCTTCAGCGCCTCCACCCGCAGACGTGAACCGGGTTCGTGTCGTCCGTTGAGGATGTCCGCGCGCAGCCGCTGGTAGATCTCCTCGGCACGGGTCATCGAGCTGGTAGTCGCCATGTCGCAGATTCTAGCGCACCTAGATATTCTAAAAAAATATCGAGATTTTCTTGACGTGTCGACTGTGACGGGCGTTGACTCCAGTCATCCAGAAGCAGGAAGACCGGAGGCGGCACGCGATGCGGACGACGACCAGAGCAGGACGGATGTGCCTGGTGACCGGAGAGGCGGTGATCGATGTCGAGCAGGCCAGTGCTGGCCGGTTCCCGGCTGATCCGCTGACGGTGTTCGAGGAGTGGGACGCCTTCCGGTCCTGGGCCGTTGAGCTGGAGGCTGCGGGTGTCCAGGCGCCGGCGGGGCCGGACGGCAGCGTCTCGCCGACACCGCGGCAGGTGTTCGCGATCGGGCTGAACTACCGCGACCACGCCGAGGAGGCCGGCCTGGCGGCGCCTGAGTCCCCGTCGGTCTTCACCAAGTTCGCCACGTCCCTCACCGGCCCCGACACGCAGCTGCGGCTGCCCGGCGGCCGCGTTGACTGGGAGGCCGAGCTGGTGGTGGTGATGGGGCGCCGGGCGGAGCACGTTGCCGCAGGGGGTGCCTGGTCCTACGTGGCCGGGCTGACCGTGGGGCAGGATTACTCCGAGCGCGATGTGCAGTCCGTGGGCCCCGTGCCGCAGTTCTCTCTCGGCAAGTCCTTCCCCGGATTCGCGCCGACCGGCCCGGTGCTGGTCACGGTCGACGAGTTCGCCGATCCGGACGACCTGGCGATCGAGTGCCTCGTCAACGGGGAGAGCGTCCAGAAGTCACGAACCTCTTCGATGATCTTCCCGGTCCCGGAACTGATCGCACGGCTGTCCGCCGTGTGCCCGCTGCTGCCGGGCGACCTGATCTTCACCGGCACCCCCTCAGGAGTGGGACACGCCCGTACCCCCCAGCGCTACCTGCGGCCGGGAGACGAGGTCGTCACCCGTATCGAGGGCATCGGACAGCTCCGGCAGACCTGCGTCGCCGCCTGAGAGAGGGGTACCCCATGGCTTTGCACAGGCTTCAGTCACTCACCGTCGGAGTGCCGGATGTGGCCGAGGCGGCCGACTACTACGCCGACTTCGGACTCGAGGAGGTGGCGCCCGGACGGTTCGCCACCGTCGAGGGCGGTGAGCAGTTCTTCCTCGAGTACTCTCCCGTCCGGCGGCTGCTGGGGATGGCGGTCGCCGCCGACGACGGCGACGACCTGGACCGGATCGCCGCGAACCTGGACCGGCTCCAGCTGCCGTGCGAACGCGACACCGGCTCCCTGCGCACCAGGGAACCCATCGCCGGTGTATCGGTCGAGGTCCGTGTCGCCCCCCGGCTGACCCGGGCCACCGTCGCGGCCACCCCGTACAACGGCCCCGGACGCCCGGACCGCGCCGGCACCCGGGCACCCGTGCTCTCCCGCACCGGCCCGGTCCGGCCCCTGGCCCTGGGCCACGTCGTCATCGGTTCGGTGGAGCAGGAGTCGACCCAGCGGTTCTTCACCGAAGGGCTCGGTTTCAAGGTCAGCGATGTCGTCCCCGGCACGGCCGCGTTCATGCGCTGCTCCACCGACCACCACAACGTCCTGGTGCAGCAGGCGCCACTGAACTTCCTGCACCACACCTCGTGGCAGGTGACGGACGTCGACGAGGTGGGCCGGGGCGCCACGAGCATGCTCACCGAGCACCCGGAACGTCATGTGTGGGGGCTCGGCCGCCACCACATCGGGTCGAACTTCTTCTGGTACCTCAAGGACCCGGCCGGCAACTTCAGCGAGTACTACGCCGACATGGACTGCATCCTCGACGACCAGCTGTGGACGCCACGCTCCTTCGAGGGCATGCAGGCGC
Organism: Streptomyces rapamycinicus NRRL 5491; assembly: GCF_024298965.1. NCBI lineage: Bacteria > Bacillati > Actinomycetota > Actinomycetes > Kitasatosporales > Streptomycetaceae > Streptomyces > Streptomyces rapamycinicus. Next base: position 9,403,191 of record NZ_CP085193.1, read on the forward strand.
TCTATGCCTGGGGACCTCCGCCTCCGCCGTCGTTCCTCGCCCCCGAGGACCTGGCCGCGCTGATGACCGGCGCCCACACGGCCAACGGCTGAGCGTCCCCGGCACCGTGAAGCGTGGCGGGACACGCGGCCCCGCCCCACGCCCCGCCCGCTTCACACCGATGAGGCCCGGACTGCCCCTCCTCGAGCCGACCCGCTGTCGGCGCGCCGCACAGAAGTACCTCCGCCCTTTCCCGCAGCGCCGCGGTCAGCGGTCGGACGGGTGAGAGCGCCGAGATCGGAGTCGGAAAATTGAGCACATCAGCGTTCGCCCGTCGGGGCGGCCGGTCGTCCCCGGGGCCTTCATCGCCGGTGGGCACCGCGCTCACCGTCGGCCTGGCAGTGATGGCACTGGAGGGTTTCGACCTTGTCGCCTTCGGCGCGACGACACCGCTGCTTCTGGACTACCGTCCCTGGCACCTCTCCATTGCCCTCGTCGGCCTGCTCGGCAGCCTCACCCCCATCGGCATGCTTGTCGGCTCCTTGCTGGTAGGCCAGTTCACCGACCGGTTCGGCCGGCGCCGGACGACACTGATCAGTATCGGGGCCGTCAGCGCAGGGATGTTCGCCTGCGCCGTGGCTCCCGTTCCGTCGCTGTTCGGCGCGAGCCGATTCGTCGTCGGGCTCGGTGTCGGCGCGATCTATCCGGCGATGGGCCCACTGATCTTCGAACTCGCCCCGGCCGGGCGGAAGAATCTGTTCTCAGGGATCGTGCAGTGCGGGACCGCCGTCGGCGGTTCCTTCGCGGCGCTTGTCGCCAACACCCTGCTGACCGGGCACAGCTTTCATCTGGAGTACCTGGTCGGCGGGATCGCCGGTCTGCTTCTGCTGCCCATGGCCTTCGCCTGGCTGCCCGAGTCCGCGGAGTATCACCGGGCGGTCAGCGCGTCGGCCCCGGTCCCCGACCGCCGCGGTGTGTGGCTCGTGCTGAAGCCGCCCTACCTCGGCACCACGGTGATGTTCTGCGCCATGGCGGCCCTGTCGTTCCTGCTCATCTTCGGGGTGAACACCTGGTTGCCGCAGCTGATGCAGACGGCGGACTATCCGTTGCAGGACTCCCAGACCTTCCTGATCCTGCTGAATCTCGGCGCCACCGTCGGCGGGCTCGCCATGTCGCTCCTGGCCGACCGTGCCGGATCACGGGGGCCGATCACCGCCTGTTTCGTCCTCGGAGCCGCGGCGATCGTCGCTATGAGCACCCGGCTTCCGCTGCCGGTGCTCTACGCCATCGTCATCGTCGGCGGCTGCGGCGCGGTCGGGGTCCAGGGGCTGATCAACGTGTACATCTCGCGTTCCTACCCGGTGACCGCGAGGGCCAGTGCGGTGGGCGTTGCGCTCGGAGTGGGCCGCATCGGCGCCATCGTCGGTCCCACGCTCGGCGGCTGGATTCTCGCGGCCGGCCTCCAACCCCGTTGGAACTTCATCCTCTTCGCCGTCCCCGCCGTCCTCGGTGCGGCCCTCACCCTGGCTGCCGGCGGACGAGCACCGCGGAATCAGGGCCGTCCCGCTCCCTCGCCGCGCGCCAAGGAGCCGACGGCTGGACACACACAATGAGAGAGCACACCATGGACACCTACGATGTCGCCGTCGTCGGCTGCGGCCCGGTGGGGCTGACCCTCGCACGGCTGCTGGCGATGAAGGGGCTGCGGGTCGCCGCCATCGACCCCAACCGGCTCGTCTGCCATCATCCGCGCGCCACCCATCTCGACGACGAGACCATGCGCCTTCTGCAGACCCTGGGCGCGCAGGACATGGAACACCGGTTCCTGCGCCAGACCGCCTGGACACTGCACCGGGAGGACGGGCGGGCCTTCCTTCAGCAGATGCTGCCCGAGGAGGAGTCGGACCAGGGCTGGCGCACCGACTACCAGTTCCACCAGCCGGACTTCGAGTCGCGGCTGCGGGGGCTGCTCGCGGCCGACGCGAACGTGGACCTCTGGTTCGGCTGGACGGCCACCGCGATCGAGCAGGACGACCAGGGAGTGCGCCTCACGCTGCTGGACCGGGCGTCCGGAACCGAGACCTCCCTCACGGCCGGCTGGGCCGTCGGCTCGGATGGCGCCCGCTCCTTCGTCCGGCGCGCGATGAACGCCGGGACCGAGGATCTCCACGGCACCCAGCGCTCCCTCATCATCGACGTCCACCCCTTCGACCACCCGGCCCAGCTCCCGGCGGACAGCGGTTTCATCTGGTGCGAGGGGAAGCGGCCCGTGACCTATCTGCCGATCTTCCCGCCCATGCTCCGCTTCGAGTTCATGCTGCTCGGCGAGGACGACGCGGCGCGGCTCGAACGACCGCAGTCGGTGTACGACCTGCTGAGCCGCTGGCTGGAACCGGGCAGTTACCGCATCATGCGCACCGACACCTACGAATGGCACGCCCGGCTCACGCACGGCTGGCGCTCCGGCCGGCTGCTGCTCGCCGGTGACGCCGCGCACGAGATGCCCCCCATGCTCGGCCAGGGCATGTGCTCCGGGCTGCGCGACGCTGCCAACCTGGCGTGGAAGCTCGCCGCGGTGGTGAAGGGCGACAGCCCCGAGGCCCTGCTCGACACCTACGAGAGCGAGCGTGCCGCGCACGTACGCCCCTACATCGAGGAATCCGCCCGGCAGTCCAACCTGATCGAAGCGCTCGGCACGGGCGCGTTCCCGGAGCTGAACGGAACGCGGACGATCGAGAGGTTCCGGCCGCCGCTGGGACCGGGTGTGGTCCCCCGGCCGGGCGGCGCCGTCGGGCGCCTGAGCCCACAGCCCCGCGGCGCGAACGGGGAGAAACTGGACGACGTGAGCGGCTACGGCTACACCGTCGTCGGCACGCCGGAGGTCACCTCCGCGGTCTCCGCCGACGTGCGGCAACTGTGGCGCCGTCTCGGCGTGGTGATCGTTCCGGAGACGGGGCCGGCCGTCGACAGCTGGCTGGCCGGGCACGCGGCAGCCGCGGCGATCGTCCGCCCGGACCGCTACGTTTTCGCGCTCGCCGCGGACCCGGCGGAACTGGAGCGAGCCACCCGTGACCTGGCACGGACCGTATCGACACAGGAAGTGGGCGCGTGAAGGAGTACGCGACCGGAATGACGTGGGGTGAGGGCCCCCGCTGGCAGCACGGCGCGCTGTGGCTGTCCGACACCCAGGGCGGAAAGCTGTGGACCGACCACGACGGTCCCTGGCGCGGCATCCCGCTGGACGCCGTCCCCAACGGCCTGTGGTTCCTGCCGGACGGGGGGTTGGCCGGTGCCATGATGTATGAACGGCGCATCGGGGTGTGGACTGGTGAGCGGTTCGACGCCTACGCCGATTTGAGCGCGGTGGCTACCGGTCCGCTCGGCGACATGGCCGGCGACCCGTACGGCAACCTCTACGTGGACGACGTCGGCTTCGCCGCGCACGCAGGTGAGCCCGTGCGGCCGGGCCGGGTGCTGCGCGTCGCCGCCGACGGAACGGTAGGGGTGGCCGCCGAGGACATCGAGTTCCCCAACGGCCTGGCCTTCGTCGACGACGGCCGCACCCTGGTCGTCGCCGAGACCATCCGGCAACGGTTGACCGCCTTCACCGTCGCCGCCGACGGTGCCCTCACCGGTCGGCGCACCTACGCCGACCTCGCCCGGCTGGTCGGCGAGGACGCGCGGCCGGACGGCATCTGGGCGGCACCGGACGGCGTGTGGGTGGCCACCACGACCGGCCACGCCGTCGTCCTGGTGCGGGAGAACGAGCTGGTGACCTCGGTGGGCACCGGGACGTTGCTGCCGATCGCGTGCTGCGGCGACGGCGGGGGCCGGCTGTTCGTCACCCTCGCCGACACCGGAGGCCGCCCGCTGGGCGAGGCCATGGCCCACAAGGCGGTGCGTACGACTGTCGCGCTGCTCGACGTGACGAAGGCGGGGGACGCCTTGTGAGTACGGAGCCACCGGACTGGATCCCGACGGCGCGGGCCATCGAGGGCGCCCGGATCACCGACTTCGCGCGGTTCGCGGAACAGCGCGCCGGACGTGACGGACGCGAACTGAGCGGCGACTACCACCGGCTGTGGGAGTGGTCGGTCAACGACGTGAACGGCTTCTGGGCCGCGGTGTGGGATTACTTCGGTCTGCCCGAGCGCCCGGCGGGCCCCGCGCTGGCGACCGAGGCCATGCCGGGCAGCGTCTGGTTTCCCGGCAGCACCCTGAACTACACGGCCGAGGTGTTCCGCGGCCGGCCCGGCACCGGCACCGCCGTCATCACGGTGACCGAGGACACCGGCCCGACCGCCGTGACCTGGGACGGCCTGCGCCGCCAGGTCGCTTCGCTCGCGCGGGAGCTCACCGCACTGGGCGTGCGCCCGGGGGACCGGATCGTGGGGTACCTCCCCAACGGTCCGGAGGCCGTCGTGGCCTTCCTCGCCACCGCCGCCCTGGGCGCGACCTGGGCGGTGTGCGGACAGGACTACACCGGGGCGGCGGCCGCGGCACGGTTCGCGCAACTCCGGCCGGCCGTACTGATCGCCGCGACCGGCTGCGTACACGCCGGCAAGCGTGTCGACCGCCGCGCCGATGTACAGGCTCTGCGCGCCGCCCTGCCGGACCTGGCGGCGACCGTCGCCATAGGGGACGCGGCGCAGGTGCCCGGCGCCCTCGCGTGGTCCGCGCTCACCGCGCACGACGACGCCGAACTCGCGCCGCTCCCGGTACCGTTCGACCATCCGCTGTGGGTCGTGTTCTCCTCAGACACGACCGGGCGGCCGAAGGGCATGGTGCACGGGCACGGCGGGGTGGTGCTCGAGCAGCTCAAGAACCTGGGCCTCCAGCTCGGCCTACGCGCAGGGGACCGCCTGTTGTGGCACACCACACCGAGCTGGATGATGTGGAACGTCCTGGTGTCCGGCCTGCTGCTGGGCGCCACCGCCGTGTGTTACGACGGCAGCCCGGCCCATCCCGGCACCGACGCGCTCTGGCGGCTCGCGGCCGGCCTGGAGGTGAGCGTCCTGGGCACCAGCCCCGGTTACCTCGCGGCCTGCCGCAAGGCCGGCGTGCGGCTCACCGGCCACGGTCCGGCCGCGCCGGAGCGGCTGGGGGTCACCGGCTCGGCGTTCCCCACCGACCTCCAGCACTGGGTCGCCGGTGAACTCGGGCCCGGGACCCAGGTGGTGTGCAGCAGCGGCGGCACCGACGTGGTCACCGCGTTCCTGGGCGCCGCCCCCACCACACCGGTCCGGGCCGGCGAACTGTCTGCTCCCTGCCTCGGGGTGTCCGTGGACGCCTACGGCCCCGACGGGAAATCGGTGCGCGGCGAGGTGGGAGAACTGGTGGTCCTGCGGCCGATGCCGTCGATGCCGTTGTTCTTCTGGGACGACCCCGACGGTTCGCGCTACCGCGCCGCCTACTTCGACATCTACCCGGGAGTGTGGCGGCACGGTGACTGGATCACCCTCACCGGCCACGGCTCGGTGCTCCTGCACGGCCGGTCCGACGCGACCCTGAACCGCCACGGCGTACGCATGGGAAGCAGCGACATATACGGCCCGGTGGAGGAACTGGCGGAGATCGCGGAGGCTCTCGTCGTCGGGGTCGAGCAGGACGGCGGCGACTACTGGATGCCGCTGTTCGTCACCACCACCGACGGCATCGGCCTCGACGACGCGCTGCGCGAGAAGATCCGCGCCGCCATCCGCCGCGGAGCCTCCCCCCGCCACGTCCCCGACGAGATCATCCAGGCCCCCGGCATCCCGCACACCCGCACCGGCAAGAAACTCGAGGTCCCCGTAAAACGTCTGCTGCGCGGAGACGCCCTGGACACTGTGGCCGACCCCGGCAGCGTCGACCGGCCCGACCACCTCGACTGGTACGCGAGGATCGGCGCCGCACACCGCGCGCGACGCGGCACGGCTCCGGGCACCCCCGGGTGACCGTGGCGCGGGACCGCGTCAGAGGCCGGACGAAGGAGACGAGGTGCCGGCGGAACCCGGATCGTCCCCGCACGGCGGCAAAAGGGGCGCGATCTCGGCCGCCGGTCGGGCGGTGTGCAGGCTGATCAGGTCGGTGATCAAGTCGTCCAGGGGCGGCCAGGGCATGTTCCCGTGGTCGTTGTAGAGGCTGACCAGGCCGTGCAGTGCGGTCCAGAGCAGGAGCCCGGCCTGCCACTGCCGCTCCGCCGTGGCCTGGTCGTCGGTGACGGCCGCCAGGGAGACCACCACGGCCTCCAACGGTTCGGCCCCGGCACCGTGTGCCGAGCCGGGGACGAGGTCGTCCGGCATCCGTCCGCCGAAGAGGGTGCGGTAGTGGCCGGGCTGGCCGACTCCCCAGCGCACATAGGCGGCGCACCGGGCGACGAGGTCGGCCAGCGGGTCCGGGGCGGAGCGCGCGGCCTCGTCCATCAGCCGGGACAGCTCCTCGTAGCGCAGTCGCAGTACGTGCTGGATCAGCGCGCTCAGGTCGGGGAAGTGGCTGTAGATGCTGGCCGGTGCCACGCCGACCTCCCGCGCGACCTGCCGCAGGGTCAGCGTCTCCGGCTGGTCGAGGGTGGCCAGCAGCTTCGCCGCGGCGTCCACGAGCTGGGCCTTGAGCAACTGCCCCTGTCCGCGCGGATTGCGGCGACGGGGAGCGGACCGCTCCTGAGGCGCCATCTTCGTCCCCTTCTGACCAGTGTGAACGGCTGAGCAACAGATGTTCACCGTACAGGCACCCCGCGCCTTGACATCTCTAACCAACGGTTGTTTAGTTAAGTCACCAACGGTTGTTCAGTCAAAGGGTGTTTGATCATGCGTATCGCCATACTCGGAGCGTCGGGACGGACCGGCGGCACACTCCTCGACCAGGCGCTGGAGCGGGGGCACGAAGTCGTGGCCCTGGTACGCACACCGGCCAAGGTCACCGTGCCCGTGCCGCGGCAGGTGGAGGTCCGGACGGCGGACGTCACCGTCCCGCGGGGCTTTCCCGACCTGAGCGACGTCGACGTGGCCGTCTCGGCCATCGGCATCGGCAAGGGCGACGGGCCGGGCGCGCTGGTCGCCGGGGCCAGGGCGCTCGCGGCGGCGGACGTGCGCACGGTGTGGCTCGGCGCACTGGGCTCGGGAGTGTCCAGCCGGTCGGGCGGATTGATCTACGCCGGGGTGATGCGGATGTTCGTCGGCTCGGAACTGGCCGAGAAGGTCGAGGCCGACGAGGTCGCCCTGGCCGCCGGCGCCACGGTGTTCCACGCCCCGGACGTCACCGACGGCCCCCTCAGCCCCACCCGCCGCACCATCCCCCTGGCGGAGCTGCGGCCCCCTCTGCTGCCGCCCCGCATCTCCCGCGTCACGCTGGCGGCCCTGCTGCTGGACGAGGCGGAGGCGGGCACGTACGGCACCGAGATCGTTGTGCCCCTGAGCTAGCCACCGCGGCAATCCCAGTAACCGCAGTAACCGCATCGAAAGGTCATCATGAGCGCGTTCGCAGGAAAAGCAGGACTCGTCACGGGCGCCGGAAGCGGCATCGGCCGGGCGACGGTGATCGAACTGGCCCGGCAGGGCGCCGCCGTCACGGTCACGGACATCGACGAGGCCGCCGCCGCCGAGACCACCGAATTGATCAGGAAGGACGGCGGACAGGCCCAGGCCCTCCCCGTCGACATCGCCGACGAGGACGCGGTACGCACGGCCGTCGAGCGCACGGTAGAGACGTACGGCGGCCTCGACTTCGCCGTGAACAACGCCGGCCTGGACTCGCACCACCGCAGGCTCGACCAGATGACCGCGGAGGAGTTCGAGCACGTGGTCCGCATCAACCTGACCGGGACCTTTCTGTGCATGAAGTACGAACTGCCCGAGCTGCACGGCCGAGGCGGTGGCGCGATCGTCAACGTCGCCTCCAACGGCGGTCTGTACGCGATCCCGACCGCCCCCGCTTACGTGGCAGCCAAGCACGGCGTTGTCGGCCTCAGTAAGGTGGCCGCCGTGGACTACGCGCCGCAGGGCATCCGCGTTAACGCTATCTGCCCCGGCCCGACCCGCACCCCCGGCTTCGAGCGGGTGGCGGAGGGCACCGACATGATCGCGATGCAGTCGGCGATGACCCCGCTGGGCCGGATGGCCACCTCGGAAGAGGCGGCGGCCGCGGCGGTCTGGCTCTGCTCGGATGCCGCGTCCTACATCACCGGCGTCGCGCTGTCGGTCGACGGTGGACGGCGGGCATGAGGGTCGTAGCGGTCGAGGAGCACATGGCCACCGAGGCGTTCCTGCGTGTCGCGCACGGGCTGGACGTCGCGCCGAGTGACCAGGCCGAGATGAACGGCATGCGCACCATGGAGAGCGACCCGGCGTTCCGCGCCCGGCTCACCGATCTCGCGTCCCGGCTGCGGGAGATGGACGCGCTCGGCCAGGACATGGCGGTGCTGAGCCTGAACCCGCCCGGGGTGCAAGCCTACCCGGCGGCCGACGCGGTGCCGCTGGCCCGGGAGTTCAACGACGCGCTGGCCGCGATCGTACGGCGGCATCCGGGCCGGTTCGGCGGACTGGCCACGGTGACTCCGCAGGCCCCGGAGGCAGCGGCCACCGAGATCGAACGGGCCATGGGCGCGCTCGGCCTCAACGGCATCATGATCAACTCCCACACCGGCGGGCACTACCTGGACGGGCCGCGATTCGCCCCGCTGCTGGCAGCGGCCGAGGCGAGCGGGGCGCCGGTCTATCTGCACCCCCGGGTGCCGAGCATGCTCGACGCCTACCGGCCTTATGGGCTGCTCGGGGCGATCTGGGGCTACCAGGCCGAGGCCGGCCTGCACGCCATGCGGCTCATCCTCAGCGGCACGCTGGACCGTCACCCAGGGCTGACCGTCGTACTCGGCCATCTCGGCGAGGGCATTCCGTACTGGCTGCGGCGCATCGACAACCGGCACGCGTTCGCCGCCGCGACGGCCGGCGCGGCGACGCCGATGCCACGGCTGTCACTGACACCGAGCGAGTACTTCCGCCGCAACTTCGTGCTCACCACGAGCGGCATCGACGACCCGGACGTCCTGGGCCTGGCCCTGCGCGCGGTGGGCGAGGACCGCGTGATGTTCGCGGTCGACTACCCGTACGAGGCCCCGAAGGCGGCTGTGGACTTCCTGCGGAACACCCCGCTGACCGACGACCAGCGCACGGCGATCGCCCACCGGACGGCGGAGCGAGTGTTCAGTCTGACCGGGTGAGCCGGGCCTGCCCCGTGCCCTTGGCACCGGCGAGGGACTCGCGGACGATGTCGGCGTGGCCGGGGTGCTGCGCGGTCTCGGCGGCAGCGTGGTCACCAGCTCGTCCGTCCGGCGGGCCGCCGCCGCACAGTCGGCCAGCACTGCGGGTGCCGATACATCATCTGCGCAGCTCAGGCGGCGTGCTGGTACTGGTGGAGCGTTCCGTCGAGCCGGTCTCGTCTGTGGACTTCCAGGTGGGTGAGCTGGGCTTGTTGGGTGAGGGGTGTAGGTAGTGGGCGGCATGGTGCGGCGTTTTTCAGGGCTCTGTGCGGGCGGTGTTCGTTGTAGAAGGATTCGTACTCGCGCAGGGGGTGGGGGGCTGGTTCCAGATCAGGGTCCGGTCCAGGAGTTCGGTGCGGCAGGTCTGTATCCAGGGCTTGATGAGGGAGTTCATCCGAGGTATCCGAACGCTGGTGGTGACGACCTTGAGACCGGCATCGGTCATCAGGGCGTCGAAGGCGGTTGTGAACTTCGAGTCGCGGGCGCGGATCAGGAACCGTGCCCTGCTGGAAGGTCCAGCTTCCGTGGTTACTGTCTGCGGTCAGTCGTGGGCAGTGGGTTCCGAGCTGGTGGCGGTGTGTGTCGCGGCATCCGCAGCGGCGGTAGATGCGTCCATGGTCGGCGGAGAAGCGCATGATGATCGCCTCCTGGGAGTGATACGAGGTGCCGGCACTTCCAGTCTCCGCCCAGGGACACACCACGCGACCACCTCACGCCTCACAGGTCCCTGACCTGGGGATTCCCCTTGTCGTGGCGACAAGTGCGGGTAACGCTACAACCTCGAAGATGTGGAAACGTCTGCCGAAGTTGGCTCGGCTTCGGGCGCATCCAGCCGCACATCTGCGCAAGGGAGGCTTGGTGGTTTGCTGCACCGGCTACCTCGGCTGGCTTGTACGATGTCGACGCGTTCGCTTCGGTCAGGTCTGTCGTGAACAGCCACGACAGTGCGATGGCCGAGGCCGTAAACAGCACCTGCCAAGCTGAGTCGGCTCACCAGATGGGTCGAAGTGGTGGGATCGAGTCACCTGCCAAGGCGCGAATGGCAGCAGCGATCTCGGCTCGCGGCACCCGAAGACCGGCTTCGTGAAGCCGCCTGGCCAACTGCGCCTCGAGTTCGTGCAGGATTCGTCCGGCGACGGAGAGATGCTCCAGGGCCTTGCCGGTCAGCACGACGAGCCTTCGCCGGCCGCCAGCAGGGTGCGGCCTGCGCTCGACATAGCCGCGTTTCTCCAGGTCGTCGACGATCTGACCAGCGGCCTGTTTCGTGACGCCTAGCTGTTCGGCCAGCTCGCTGGTGAGAGCGAGCAGCGGACGACCAAGGGTCTTTCTGCCCGCGGGTGTGGTGCGGCAGATGAAGGCCGTCGGCAGTGCGGCGGAAGCCTTCGTTGCCATGGCCGTGGGCGGCAAGGCGATGATGCCGGGTCGACCTGGCCTTGAAGGACGGCCAGTTGATGGCGCAGGGTGAGAATCTCGACGTTCTTGTCGGTGTCGCTGATCGGCAGCAGCCGTAGGAGAGCGAACGCGTTGGTAAGCGTGAGGTAGAGGAGTCGCAGTAGCACGATGGATCATCCTGGCGTACCAGCCCGGTGACTCTCAGCCGCATCCTTAATCCTGCAGGTCACAGCCTACGGATGAGGTTTTCGGCACCCACAGCGTTGCCGTGCCCGGAGCGCCGAGACCGTGGGCACGATCGCGGGTGTTCATCGCGGCCGGAGGTTCAGGAACCAGCCGCGTTCGTGGGCGCGGTCCAGCCGGTGGCTCGGATCCACTCGACCAGGTCCAGGGTGGCCGGCTCGATCGAGCGCACCACCGCGGGGTCCGCAGGGTGTTCCGCCGCCTTCGCGAACTCGCGGAACATCACCCTGTCGAGGTCGTTGGGAAGCACGCTCACCGGGAGGGCCTCGTACCGTGCCGGGAGCCCGGCGCGCGCGCCGAACGCCGCGGCGATCTGGGGGCCCGTCAGCTCGTCACCCACGAGTTCGACGGCTCCGCCGGGCGCCTGGGCGATGTCGAGCAGGAGCGCGGCGGCGACCCGGCCGATGTCCCTGACCGAGATCATCTTCAGAGGGACGTCCTCCGGCAGCGGCATCCTCAGCACGATCTCCCCGTGCTCCAGGCTCGGTGCCAGCACGCTCGTGAAGTTCTCCATGAAGGCGGTCGCGCGAACCATCGAGGCCCTGAGGCCGGACTTCCTCAGGTGTTCCTCGATCGCGTGCTTCGAGTCGTGGTGCGGCACATCCCGCTCCCGGTCCGCTCCGAAGACCGAGTTGAACACGACGTGCGGGACGCCCGCCTCGGCCGCCGCGTCGACGAGCGCGGTACCGATGCGGATCTCCGCCTCGACCTCTTCGAGGCTGTTCGCCTCCGGGGTCATGAAGTAGAACCCCTCGACCGCCGCCAGCGCGGCGGCCAGCGACGCCGGGTCGTCGGCCCGGACGGCCGCCAGCTCGACGCCGCGGGCGGCCAGCGCCTGAGCCCGGTCGGACTGCGGGTCGCGGACCAAAGCCCGCACCCGCGCCTTGTGGTCCAGCAGCGCGTCGACCACCGCCCCGCCCTGCTGCCCCGTCGCGCCGAAGACTGCGATCGCGCCGGTCTTCTGAGTGCTCATCGCTGCCACCCTTCACTAGTTCATGGCGTGAACGAAACTAGTTCACGGCATGAACTTCGTCAAGGCGTGGGTGTGGCGAGACCTCACGATGTGATGGGTCAGTTCGAGGCGGGCGAAGAGAGGTCTGAGGTGTCCACGATGGCGGTGGCCACGCGCTCGAAGTCGCGCTGGTCGTCAGCGCCAAGGTTCCTCGTGATATCGGGCAGGCGCTTGGCGACCTCGGCGTAAACGGCCTCGGCGAGCACCTTCCCCGTGGGTGTCACGCTGAGCATGACGACCCGTCGGTCCTGCGTCGAGCTTGCCCGGTCGACCAACTCGCGCCGCGCGGTGCGATCGACCAGCTGGCTCAATGCGTTCTTGGTCATGCCCAACGACGCGGCGAGGTCGGCCATCTGCCGCGGCTCGTCCCTGACTGCGCAGAGCAGCGTGGCCTGCGAGGGGGTCAGGTCGAACTCGGCGCAGATCTGCGCGTACTTGCGTTGAATCACAACCGAGAGCCAGAAGAGCTTGTCGCCATAGTCCACGCTGACCTCCCCGGCCCGATGACGAACAGCATACTGGCCGCGCCGGCCGGTGCCGTGTGCTCGGCTCCTCCCGGTTCACCGAACCGCCAGGCCCCCCGGTGGACGATCCACAGGCGTACGTGATCGTCGGCCCCGACCCTCCGACCCCCCGTCCGCAGGGCGGCCGCGGTCTCGAAGCGGTTGAACATCATGTCCCGCACGCGGAACCCGCGGGAGCGCACCGAGAACCCGGACATGGTCGTCCGGCGGAAGGGCGCCAGGGCGAAGGGCTCGCCCATCCTGCTCCGCCACTCGTGTGCGAAGACGCTGAAGGCGTTCGCGCCGCTCACGTCCGCCGAGAAAGTACCGCTCATCGTTGTCGCGAATCTCCCGTTCGAGCTGACGCACGGGTCCGAGGCGCCGGGACCACACGCTTCCTACCCTTGTTCCGGCATACATCGAAGATCCGACATCCGCGGTCCGGAATGTCGATACAAGGGTAACGAGGTGGCGAAATTGAGCACGTTCGCGATCGTGGGCGCAGGCACTCAACTCGGGCGCGCGATCGGCCGGCGGTCCGCCGCCGAAGGGGTCGACGTGGCGCTGATCGCGCGCAGCCGCACGACGCTGCAGGCAGTGGCCGACGAGTTGTCCGACACGGGCGTGCGGGCCGAGGCGTTCCCCGCCGACGTGACCGACCGTCCCGCTCTGCACGCCGCGCTCACCGCAGCCGAGGAGCGGCTGGGACCGATCGACATACTCGAGTACTCGCCCGCGCCGTCACCGGCCGACTTGCGCCGGGCGCCGCTGGTCGAGGCCACGACGGTCACCGTCGACTCGGTTCTGGCCCAGCTGGACCTCTATCTGCTCGGGGGCGTGGCGGCGGTGCAGCACGTCCTGCCCGGCATGCTGGAGCGCGGCACGGGGACGATCCTGGTCAGCAGCGGGGCGGGATCGGGGCCGGTGATCGCCCCGCACGTGGCGAACGTCCAGATCGCCACCGGGGGGATGCGCAACTGGATCCTCAACCTGCACGCGGCGCTCTCCGGTACCGGCGTCTACGCCGCGCACGTGGCGATCGCCGCCTACATCGGCCAAGAGGGCCACGACTCCCAGCCGCAGACGATCGCCGACGCCTACTGGCGGCTGCACACCGGGCGGACCGAAGCCGAGCTGTCCACGGTGGTGGTGCCGTGGACGGCCGGAACGGTGACAGGGGACCGGGCCGTGGGCGTTCCCGCCGACGGGCGCCGGTCTGCTGTCCGGCGCAGACGTGGTTCACGGCCTCGCGGCCCGGGAGATCGCCAGACTCGCCCTGCGCAGCGCCGTCACGGCCGCGGTACGGGGCCCGCCCTCATCGGGTGCGACCAACGACAACGCGCCCAGTGCGTCGCCGCGGCGGTTCAGGATCGGGGCGGCGACGGTCGACATTGCGGTGGGCCCGGAGCGCAGTGGGTTGGGCACCGTCACGGCGCAGACGCCGTCCGTGCGTACGGTGGCCAGGAGCCGGCGGACGCAGGCCGCGTCGTCCGCGCCGGCCAGCGCTTCCTTCCGTATGCGCCCGGGGGCGTGCGCCAGCAGGGCGATGCCGATGCCGGTCCCGATGAGGGGGAGGCGTCCGCCGACCCGGTACTTGACCGCCGCCGCGCCCCGTGCGGACAGCCGCTCGACCAGAACGGCCTCGTCGCCGTCGCGCACGGCGAGGAGGATGTGCTGGCCGGTGACCCGGTGCAGGTCCTGCATGAACGGCAGAGCGGCGGCGCGCAGTCCGTGACCGCGGGGTGCCAGCGAGGCGATCTCGAGCAGTTGCAGGCCGACGACGAAGTCGCCGTTGTCGAGGCGTTCGAGGGCTCCCACGTCCGTCAGCTGGGCCGCGATCCGGGACGTGGTGCTCTTCGGAAGGCCCGCCCGGGCCGCGAGTGTGTGGAGTGCCAGGCCCTCGCCGGCCTCGGTGAAGGCACCCAGAACCCGGAAGGCTCGCTCCAGGACCGGCTCGCCGCGCAACGGCCTGCCCGAGCGCGGGACTTGTACCGGTGTTCCACTCATCGGAATCGTCGGTGCGCGTCGTCTGCCACGGTTCGAATAATAGCTCTGTGACGTGCCCACCCGGTGAGGGCGGGCGCCGGCTCTGATCACCGGCGCCGGGCCGCGGGAAGCGCCGTCCGCCCGTAACGACGGGCAGCACAGACCGAGGAGACCACAATGGTAACCAGCCCCGCGCTGCGCGACGTCCACGTCCCGCACGCCTACCCCGAACAGCAGGTCGATCTCGGCGAGATCACCATGAACTACGCCGAGGCCGGTGACCCGGACCGGCCCGCCGTGCTGCTGATCCCCGAGCAGACGGGATCCTGGTGGTCGTACGAGGAGGCGATGGGCCTCCTCGCGGAGCACTTCCACGTCTACGCCGTCGACCTGCGGGGCCAGGGGCGCAGCAGTTGGACCCCGAAGCGGTACAGCCTCGACAACTTCGGTAACGACCTGGTCCGGTTCATCGCCCTGGTGGTGAAGCGGCCCGTCGTCGTCGCGGGCAATTCCTCCGGCGGCGTCCTCGCGGCGTGGCTGTCGGCGTACTCCATGCCCGGTCAGCTCCGCGGCGTCCTGTGCGAGGACCCGCCGTTCTTCGCGTCCGAACTCGTCCCCGCACATGGTCACTCGGTCCGGCAGGGGGCGGGTCCGGTGTTCGAACTGTTCCGCACGTATCTCGGCGACCAGTGGAGCGTGAGTGACTGGGAGGGGTTCTGCCGCGCGGCCGGCGCCTCGGCGTCGCCGATGGCGCGGTCCTTCGTGGCCGACGGGATTCCGCAGCACCTGAAGGAGTACGACCCGGAATGGGCCCGGGCCTTCCACGAGGGCACCGTCGGGCTGAACTGCCCGCACGAGCGCATGCTGGGCCGGGTCAACACGCCGGTGCTCCTCACGCACCACATGCGCGGCACCGACCCGGAGACCGGGAACCTGCTCGGGGCACTCTCCGACGAGCAGGCCGCGCAGGCCCGGCTGTTGATGGAGTCGGCGGGGGTGAGGGTTGACTACGAGTCGGTGCCGGACGCGTCGCACATGATGCACCAGTCCGACCCGGCGCGGTACGCCGAGATCTTCACGCGGTGGGCGGCCGCACTGGCCCCATGACCGGGCGCCGCGCGGGCAGGCGCCGTCGGGCCTCGAGCGCCGGAGCTCCACGGCCGGCCGGTGGCGGATACGCGTGACCGAGCGGGCCGCCGCTCTGCCGGGGCCTCAGGCCCGCAGCCAGGAGATGGCGGGTCTCTTACTGGCTCTAACAAAAGCGGTTGATCATGTGACTGTTGGCTTGTCTGCTTGTTGGTCCGGTTATGGGGAAGCGCCAGTCGCGGCCGTGGATCGTGTCGGATGAACTGTGGTCGCTCATCGAGCCGTTGCTGCCCGAGCCGGGTCCGAAGCTGGTGGAGGGCAGACCTCGGGTGCCGGACCGGCAGGCGCTGTGCGGGATCCTGTTCGTGCTGCATACCGGTATCCAGTGGGAGTACCTGCCGCAGGAGTTGGGCTTCGGCTCGGGCATGACCTGCTGGCGGCGGCTGGCCGCGTGGAACGAGGCAAGCGCCTGGGTCAAGCTGCACGTGGTGCTGCTGGAGAAGCTGCGATCGAAGAACCAGCTGGACTGGTCCCGGGCGGTGATCGATTCCTCGCACGTGCGGGCTGCCCGAAGGGGCCCAAAAGCGGACCCAGCCCGGTCGACCGCGCACGGCCGGGCAGCAAGCACCACCTCATCGTCGACGCCCAGGGCTTCCCGCTCGCGGTGTCGTTGACCGGCGGCAACCGCAACGACGTCGCCCAACTCCTGCCCCTGCTCGACAAGATCCCTGCGGTTGTGGGCCGGGTCGGCAGGCCGCGCCGGCGGCCGGACGCGCTGCTGGCCGACCGAGGCTACGACCATGACAAGTACCGGCGCCTGCTCTGGCAGCGCGGGATCCGCCCCGTGATCGCCGAGCGCGGCCAGCCACACGGCTCCGGCCTGGGCATCTTCCGCTACGTCGTCGAGCGCACGATCTCCTGGCTCCACGGCTTCCGTCGGCTTCGGATCCGATGGGAGCGGCGCGATGACATCCACGAGGCCTTCCTCGGCCTCGCCACCTGCCTGATCACCCACCGACACGTCAGACGCCTTTGTTAGCGCCTTTAAGGCTGATCCGGCCACGTTCTGCATGACACCGAAGGTTACCAAACGGTAACCAGCGGTTCCGTAACGTCGTCCGCGAGCAACAAACCAGCATGGAAAGAGGAGGAGTCACATGCCAAGAGTCGTCGTCTTCGATGAGTCGGTGGGCCGGAAGCCATGCACATCGTCGAAGAGCCAGTCCTCAAGCCCAATGCCGGCGAGGTAAGGGTCAGGATCGAAGCCTTCGCCGTCAACCCGCTCGATCAGATGGTGCGTTCCGGTACCTCGCCCGTACCTATCCCTCTGCCACATGCTCGCCTCGGTATCGAAGGAACCGGCGTCGTCGACGCACTCGGTCCGCAGGTCACCGGGCTGAAAATAGGCGACCCGGTCATCCTCACGGCCATCCCGGACGCCAGCGTCAGGGACAGCTACGCCGATTACACCACGGTCCCCGCCAGCAGGGTCATCGTCCGGCCTGCCTCACTCGGGGTCACGGAGGCGGCGGCGATCTGGGTAGCCTTCTCCACCGCCTTCGGCGCGCTCGTCGAGAAAGCGCGGATGCGGCCCGGCGACCACGTCCTCATCACAGCCGCGTCCGGCAGCGTCGGACGGGCCGCGGTATAGATCGCCAATCAGATCGGCGCTGTTCCCATCGCCATCACCCGGCGCGCCGCGAAGAAGGACGACCTGCTCGCAACGGGCGCGGACGCGGCCATCGCCACCGATCAGACGGACATCGCCGAAGCCGTCCACCACTGCACCGGCGGAACCGGCGCCGACATCGTCCTCGATCTCGTCATGAGCCCCGGCCAGCAAAATCTCCTGACTGCGGCCGGCCCCGGTGGAACACTGGTCGCCGCGGGCTTCCTGGACCCTCAGCCCGTACCCTTCCCGACAGGCGCACCTCTGACGATCTTCAGCTACGAGAGCTTCGAGCACACACTCGACGATGTCGTGGTCAAGCGCATGTCGGCTTTCCTGAACGCCGGTGTGCGCCTTGGGGCCCTACAGCCCGCCATCGACAAGGTGTTCACGCTCGACGATGTCGTCGAGGCACATCGCCACCTCGAAAAGGGGCTTCACACCGGCAAGATCGTCGTCACGACATGGGAACGGGACCAGAAGGAGCGCCCGGGGGGCTCAAAGCTGCTGACCTCGCTCCCCTGCGGCGGGCCCACGCAGCGTGTCCAGCGCGGCGGTGGAGGATGCGCCTCGCTGTGCTGGGCACATTTCGTCCGTGTGTATGCAGCCAATAACCGCCGCACCTGCCGGGACGGCGTGACACGAGGCGGGTACGGCCGCCAGGCAGCAGCGCCTTCTGCAGCTCTTGAGCGGGTAGAGAGCTCGATCTCGAGGCTGTCACGACGTCAGCAGAGGCAGCAGCACCTCGTCCACGATGGACACCACGTCGTCATAGGCCACGCTCCCCGTCTCGAGACACTCGGCGATGATCAGGCGCGGGCCTGCGGCTGCGATGCGTTCCGTCGCCCTGGCCGGGCTGACTTCGCCCTGGTCAGCGAACCCGCGGATGCACTCGAAGAGGGCGATCCGGTGGGGACGGCTGACCTGGTCCATGATCTGGTGGAAGAGTTCGGGATGGCGGGCACGCTGGATGAGCAGCGGCCACAGGGCACGTCCACGCGGCTCGTCCAGAACCTGGGCGAGGGTTGAGAGGATCACGATCAGATCTCCGCGAAGCGTGCCGGTGTCCGGCACCACGGGCTTGGCCAGACCCACCTCACAGTCCTTGAGCGCCGCCAGGACGAGTTCGGCGGTGGTGTTCCAGCGACGGTAGAGCACGGATTTACCGGTGCCTGCGGCCGACGCCACCGACTCGAAGCTCAACTCCTCGAAACTCGTGTCCGCAAGTTCCCGCAGTGTCGCCTCATAGATCGCCTGCGTCAGTTCCGTGCCACGCCGACGCGTGGGCCGTTCCGTGGTAACAGGGGCGCGGACCTTCGAACGGGTGGCTGAGGAGCGGCTCATCGTGTCCTTTATAGCCGCTCACTCGGCATGGCGTCAGCTCAAGCGTTCCTGTACCGTCGATTTAAGAAACAATATTGTTCTCTATCCGGTGGCTGCTATGAAGATCATCACGCTTGAAGAGCACTTCGCAGACCCTGCGCTCACCGCGGCGAGCAGTGCGACCATCAACCGACTCGCCCCGAACTTCGCTGCGGCCTACGCAGCCGGAACCGGGTTCGCGGGCTCGCTGCAGAGTGAGTCCATGCTGCTGGACCTCGGCGAGAAGCGGATCGCGAACATGGACCGGAACGGCATCACCACCCAGGTCCTGTCCTGCCTCTGGGCGCAGCAGGCCCCCGCCGGCGTGGCGCCGGAACTCGTCCGTGCCGCGAACGACACCGCCGCACAAGCGGTCAACGCGTTTCCCGGGCGCTTCGCCGCGTTCGCCGCTCTGCCGACTGCCGCTCCTGAGGCCGCCGCGAGTGAGCTGGAGCGTTGCGTCGGCGAACTGGGCTTCGTCGGCACGCTGATCAACGGGCGCACAGAGGACGAGTTCCTGGACACTCCGCGATTCGACCCCGTCCTGGCTACGGCCAACCGCCTTGGTGTGCCCATCTACCTGCACCCCGCGATGCCGCCGCGCGCGGTCACCGAGGTCAGCTACGAGGGCCTCCCCCCGCTTGTGACCAGCAGACTCCAGACCGCAGCGTGGGGGTGGCACGTGGAGACTGCAGAGCACTTCATCCACATGGTGCTCTCCGGTGTCTTCGACAAGTACCAGGACCTCCAGGTCATTCTCGGTCACTGGGGAGAGATGATCCCGTTCTATCTCGACAGGATCGAGGAGTTGCTGCCTCAGGGGATCACGAAACTCGACCGACCGTTCGCGGACTACTTCAAGCACAATGTCCACATCACGCCCAGTGGCATGTGGAACCAGGCGCAGCTCCGGTTTTGTGCGGAGACGCTTGGCGTCGAGCGCATCGTCCTCGCGGTCGACTATCCGTTCGTGGGAAACGAAGGCGCCGCAGCGTTCCTCGAGGAGGCGGACCTGAGTATCGAGGACAAGAACCGCATAGCCCACGGTACCGCCGAACGGCTCCTGGGCCTGTGATCCGTCGCCTGCGCAATGACGCGGGCACCCGCGGCGGGGACATGAATCACGAATGGACACCAGGGCTTGGCCTCGAGTGAGGACACTGGTGAGGCGGCTGCCACCAGCGAGAATAGTGTTGCTTCGAACTCTGCTTCACAAGCGATTGGGGTGCGGTGTCCGAGACGGGAACAATGGCGTCGACGATGCAGCGGTGCAGCCAGCGGAACACGTCGAGGCAGGCCTCGTACTCGCTGGTGTCCTGCGTCAGTAGTTGATCGCTGGTGGTGAGCGAGTCCGGGCGTCCGCCGTGGACCGCGGAGGATTCTGCCGCCAGGGCAGAGGGCTGATCGCGGATGTGTTCGCGGTCTGCACCGAAGCTCTGGTCCTCGACGGCCGTCTACGACGCTCAGATGCCCGCCAGGCGGCTCGCAAGTTCATGGGGCTCGTCCCAAGGTTCCTCGTCTGGCCGAGGGCATGGCCTCCGAAGGGCCCTGTCTCACATTCGGTGGTGACGGGGCGTGCTGTTATCCGAGGAGGATGCGGTGCCGGAGCAGGGTGAAGCCTGCTCGTCCGTGCATCTGGCGCGCGATCCGTGTGGTTTTGGTGTTGACGCCCTCGGTTGGGCCGTTGCTGTACGGAAGCGTGAGCCCGGCGATCACGGCGTCGATGTCCCGGTCCAGGCCCCGGGTGAAGGCGTGTAGATGGGGGAGATCGGCTGTTCGGACTTGGATGATCCAGCGCGTAAGCGCATCGGGGTTGTCGGTGTGTGGCGTAAGGAGCGGCGCGAAGTCCCTGATGTGTGCGGCCAGTTGGGTCATCTCGGGGCAGGCGGCGGTGATCCGGGCCAGGAGCTCGTGCTGCTCGGCCTTCAGGTTGTCGGGCCTGGTCAGCAGTATCCGGGCGAGTCGACGTGGCGAGATATGGCTGCGCTCGGCGTCCGGCGGCCTTGGTTGATGTACTTGTGCGGAAGGTTCAGGCAGCCTGTGAAGCCGAGGGCCTTGATCTCTTCGAAGAGGTGCAGGACGGGGGCGCCGGGGTCTTCAGTTCGGCGTTTGCGCAGGTGCTCGCGGTAGGGATCGACCAGGCTGGCGCGGTACTTGGGGACGCGGAGCATGCGCTCGGGCCGGTCTGCTCGGGCGTAGCGTTTGACGGTGTTCAGGGCCAGTTGCAGGCGGCGGGCGCATTCGAGCAGGCCCACGCCCTGGTTGAGCAGGCCGTGGACCTGGTGCCAGCGTCGAGGGTGGTCTTGGGCGCGGGGCCCGTCGTAGATCGGCGCGTCCAGTACGGTGGCCCAGCAGGTGCTGTGTGCCTTCACCTCGCTCAGGGCGGCTTCGCACAGGTTCTTCCATAAATGCCAGCGATCACCGACTTGCACCGCGTCAGGCAGGGCACGACGGATGGCCTCGGCATAGGTCGCCGAGCCGTCACGGCACACGACCTCGATGCCCGGATGTTCGTGCAGCCACGCTTCCAGGGGGTCGGCCGTGCGGTCGGGCAGCACGTCGATCCGTTCATGGGTCTCGGCATCGATGATCACGGTGGCGTAGCGGTGGCGCCGGCGCAGCGCGAAGTCGTCGACGCCGACCACACGGGGCACCCGCCCGGTGGGCAACGGCATCCTCAGCAGGGCGCGTAGGGCCGTGTGCCGCGACAGGCTCACCGCCAGTATCGCCAGCAACCGCGCCCCGGCCCGGCCCGCTAACTCCTCGCCCACGGCCTTGACTTGCCTGGTCAGGCGGGTCGTATGCCGCTGGTATCGGTCCAGCACTGCCCGATCCTGTTGCCCATTGTGGTGTTATGCGGTGAGGGTGTGCTCGAGTCGGGTGAGGTGGCTGGTGCGGGTGCGGTCCAGGGGGCGGTCGTTCCACCAGGCGTTCAGGCGGATCAGGTTGAGTGCGACGGCGGAGTAGATGTGTTCGAGATGGGTCTTCGCGAGGCCTCGGTAGCGGGTGCGGCGTGTGCCGGTGACAGCGGTGGCTTGCCTGATGGTTCCCTCGATGCCGGAGCGTAGGGCGTAGTCGGTGTTCCAGTGCCTGGTCTTCTGCTGGGTTCGGGCATGCCGGAGTGCCTCGGTCATCTGCCGGGGGTGGAGGGAGAGCTGGCGGCGGTTCTTCTTGGCGGTGGTGCACTGGGGTTTGAAGGGGCAGGGGATGCAGTCGAGGGCGGCAAAGCTGACCACGGTCTTGGGGATGCCTTCACTGACGACGGGATTCCAGGTGGCGCTGGTATGCCCGGCGGGACAGGTGGCCTTCTCAGCATCCCAGTCGATGGTGAAGTCGGTGGCGGCGAAGCCCGCTTGGGCTTTGGCCTGCCGGGAGGTGTCCAGCAGGACTGGTGTGATCAGTGCGATGCCGTAGGTCTTCACCGAGCCTTGGATGAGTTCGGCGGTGGCGTAGCCGGAGTCGAGATAGTGCTCATCGGGCAGCAGCCCGCGTTGCTGGAGCGTGTGGTGGATGTTGTCGAGGGCTTTGCTGTCCGGCATCGTGGAGTGGGTGGTGGCGACATTCGTGATCAGATTCGGGTGTGTGCGTGCAGCTTCGGGGGCGGGGGTGCAGGTTTCGCTGATGTGGAGTTCGTAGCCGTTCCAGAGCATGTCGCGTTTGGCAGACCAGCGGGTGTCGGTGTCATACGGCGAGGACAGCCGTAGGTGACCGGGCGGGCGGCCGTCACCGCCCTCATCGGTCTTCTCCCGCCGCTTGACCACCTCCCGGGCGCCGCGTGTGGTGCGGGTGTAGTTCTGCAGCAGCACACACCGCAGGACCTGCACCGCGGGCAGCTCGCGCAGCCAGACCGGGGAGCTGGGGTGGTAGACCGCACCCGACAGGGCGAAGCCTGTGGATGCCGGAAACGGTGTCACCCTATGCGACCTGGGTGTATTCGTGGATGAGGCCGCCGAGTCGATCGCGTCGAAGGACGCGAGTGTTGTCGGTGGCGGTGGGTGGTTCGGGTTCGGTGAGTCGGTCCGGCGCCCGTTGTCCGAGGGTTCGGTGTGGCCGGTGTTGGTTGTAGTGGTCTGTGTACTCGCTGACGACGAGGCGTAGGTGGCGCTCTCCCGTGATCAGGATGCGGTCGGTCGCCTCGCGTCGGCGTGATCCGATCCAGCGTTCCGCGATGGCGTTCATCCGCGGTACCCGGGGCAGTGTGGGAAGGACGTGCACGCCGATTGCGTGGAAGACGGCGTCGAAGTTGTCGGTGAAGTAGGCGCCGCGGTCCCGGATGAGGAACTTGATCGACTTGGCATGGTCGCCGAGGTCCATGAGGTAGTTGCGCGCTTGCTGGGTGATCCAGGGGCCGGTCGGGTGTCGGGTGATGCCGGCGATGTGCACCTGCCGGGTGCCGTGGTCGATGAAGAACGGCACGATCCAGCGCCGCAGGAACACCGTATCGATGTGGCACAGATCGGTGGCTACGATCGCGGAGGCCTGGGCTTTGAGGAAAGCGGCCCAGGAGCAGTCCACACGCCGCGGCGACGGGTCGATCCCTGCTTGCTTCAGAATGGACCAGATGGTGGAGGCCGCGACGTCACGTCCAAGGCCGAGGAGCTCACCGTGGATGCGGCGGTATCCCCATCCCGGGTTCTCCCGCGCCAGACGCACGACCAGTTGTCGCAGGGCTTCTGGTTTCGGTGGTCGGCCCGGCCGACGGGAGGGGTAGGCCCATTTCCAGGCGATGAGCCGTGCGTGCCAGCGCAGGACCGATCGCGGAGAGACCAGCAAGGCCACCTGGGTACGCCGCTGTTTGCTGACGATCCGGAGCAGTGCCGCCATGACGGCCCTGTCGCTCCAGGAGAAGCGCGGCCGTGGCTGGGCGCGTCGTGCGATGGCGAGTTGATGCCGGAGCATCAAAATCTCTGTGTCCTTCGAGGCATCCGAGCGGGCGAGCGGGGCAAGCCATCGGAAAGTCTGGCAGGCGAGCAGGTAGATCAGCTGTATCACCACGACCGGCATGCTGCTTCAGATGGGAGGAGCCGCCGCGGCCCGTAACGCACCGGTGCCCCGGGCTGCGGTGGCCCGGGGCTGTCCGGCACGGTCATGAAACCACGGACGCCTCCGTACCTTCCCGCGCCGGCTCGGCGGTACCTTCCGCGCGCTGGGGGAGCGTTTCCGGACTGCGGTACACGCACCACGTGGTGGCGAGTCCGCACAGGACCAGGAATCCCGCGACGAGCCACGGTCGGTCACCCGCGGTCGTCAGCAGCGCCGCCGCGATGAGCGGGGTGAGCCCGCCCAGCACGGCGGAGCCCTGGTATGCGACGGAGAGCCCGGTGTACCGGACGTTCGGGCCGAACATCTCGGTGAAGAAGGTCGCCTGCCCGGCGAACATCAGGGTCGGCCCGAAGATGTACATCGCGATCATCGCGGTCCAGATGAGGGCTGTGGACCGGGTGTCGAGGAGCAGGAAGAACGGGTACGCCGACAAGACCACGAAGGCCGCGCCCGCGAGATAGACGGGCCGGCGCCCCACGATGTCGGTCAGGGCCCCGAACAGCGGTGTCGCCACGATGCCGAGGGCCGAGGCCACGAGCATGGCGTTGAGGGGCACCGTCCGGTCGACGGCGAGGTGCCCGGCGACGTACGAGATGGCGAAGGCGTTGCCGATGTTGGAGGAGACCGCCTCGGCGATCCGGGCGCCGAAGGTGAGAATCACCGGCCGGGGATTGCGCATCAGGTCGGCCAGGGGGCGCCGGGCCACGGTGTTGGTCTTCTTCAGGCGTTCGAAGTCGGGGGTTTCCGTGATCTTGGCGCGGATGAACAAGCCCACGATCGTCATCACCGCGCTCAGCAGGAACGGCATTCGCCAGCCCCAGGCGTAGAGCTGCTCGTCGGGCAGCCGGGTGACGAGCGCGAAGACACCGGTGGCCAGCAGGATGCCGGTGGAGGCGGCGGCCTGCGGGACGGAACCCCACAGGCCGCGCCGGTGCGGCGGCGCGTGTTCGACCGTCATCAGGGACGCGCCGCCGTACTCACCGCCGAGCCCGAAGCCCTGGATGAGCCGCAGCAGCACCAGCAGCCCCGGCGCGAGGTACCCGACCGTTTCGTAGGTGGGCAGCAGGCCGATCGCGAAGGTGCTGGCGCCGACTATGACCAAGGTGGTGATCAGTGCCTTCTTGCGTCCCACACGGTCGCCGAAGTGGCCGAACACGATGCCGCCCAGGGGACGCGCGAGGAAGCCGACGCCGTAGGTCGCGAAGGCGCTGAGGGTGGCCAGCGTGGAGTTGTCGCCGGGGAAGAAGAGCTTGCCGAGGACGAGGGCCGCCGCGGTGCCGAAGACGAAGAAGTCGTACCATTCGATGAGTGCGCCGGCGAAACTGCCGAACGCCACCTTGGACATACGGGGCGGCTGGCTGACCGGGGGAGTCGCGGAGACTGCGGGGGAGTGAGGCTGGGGACGGGACATCGGATCTCCTCGTTGAGACGTGATGGCGCTGGGCCACGGGTGCGTCAGTCCGCGGTCGGCTCGGGCCAGCTGATGAGGACTTTGACCTGTTCCGGGTCGTCGGTCGCCGCGAAGGCCGCAGCGGCCTGCTCGACGGGGTATTCGGCTGTCACCAGGCCGTCGCAGACGGCCGGGTCCGCGGCGATGCGGGCGATCACCGCGTCGATGTCGGCACCCAGGTAGAGCCCGGTGCCGAAGACGTCGATCTCCCAGCGCTGGAGCCGGGCCAGGGGCAGCGGCCGGTCGCCGGACGGCACGCCCACGACCACCACGCTGCCGCCCGGCACGGCGGCGGCACCGGCCGTGGCCAGGGTGGCGGGGGCGGCGACACAGTCGAATACGGTGTCGGCCTGGGCCACACCGGCTGCTTCGCCGGTGTCGAGCACCCGGTCGGCGCCGCCGCGCTCGGCCAGCGCCCGTTTGGCGGCGACCGGCTCAGCGAGGGTGATGTGTTCCGCGCCGCGGGCACGGGCGGCGTGCAGGACGGCGAGGCCGACGGGGCCGCCGCCGATGATCAGGACGCGGCCGAGCCCGCCCGCCGCCCGGCCGACCGCGTGCCAGCCCACGGCGAGCGGTTCGGCCAGGACGGCCCGCGCGGCGGGGACGCCGTCCGGTACGCGGTGGCAGTACCGCTGGTCCAGGGCGAAACGGTCCCGGGCGGCACCCGGCACCGCGAAGCCGAGGACCTTGGCCGACGAGCACAGGTTGGCGCGTTCGGCGCGGCAGCGGTCGCAGGCGCCGCAGGTGAGCAGCGGGTTGACGACCACCATGTCACCGCTGGCGCAGGCGGTGACCTCCGAGCCGGTCGCCACCACCCGGGCGGCGCACTCGTGGCCGGTCACCACTGGCGGCGAGATGAAGGGGTGGGCGCGCCGGAGCACGTGCATGTCGCTGCCGCAGATGCCCAGCCGCAGCGGGGCGAGCAGGACCTCGGTCGGGCCGCACGGCCCGGGCGCCGCGCCCTCGCGCAGCTGGACCCGGCCGTCCTCGCCCAGCACGACCTGCCGGACGGAGCCGGAGGTGGCATCCGCAGTATCTGCGGCGGGCCGGGCGGCACCGGTGCTAGGGGTGGGGTTCACAGGTTGATCACTCCCTTGACGATGGCTCCCACGGCGCCGAGGGCCGCGATGGTGAGCACGGCCTGACGGGCCCGCGCGGCGGTGATCCGGTGGGCGGTCAGGGTGCCGAGGACGGCTCCGGTCAGAGCCGCGGCGGCGGCACCGCCGAGCGCGGCGGCCGGCAAGGTCGGAAGGCCCTTGGCGGCCAGTGAGCCGGCGTTGAGCAGGCCGGTGTACAACTGCATGCAGGCCATGAAGGAGCGCTGCTCCCAGGCGGTGGCCGCAGCGTACAGGGCGACGGCTGGTCCGCCGATGCCTGCCGTGACATTCATGAGTCCCGACACCGCGCCCGTGCCGGCCGCGCCGCCCCGGCCCCGCAGCCACGCGGGGCTGGGGAAGCGGTGCAGCACGGCCAGCGCCGCCAGGACGAGAACGCCCTCCGCGATCAGGAGCGGCGGGCCGGGCAGTGCGGCCGCGAGGAGGGCGCCGAGCGGCAGGACGGCGAGCGCGGGGACGGCCAGCGGCAGCACCCGGCGCGGTTCGACGCGGCCCCACACGGCCGGCAGGACGACCAGGCTGGACAGCAGCGAGAGCAGATTGGCCAGCCGTACGCCCTCGACAGCGCCCAGTAGCAGGGTTAGCAGCGGGCCCGCGACCAGCGTGAAACCGAGGCCGGTGACGCGCTGGGTGCAGGCGCCGGCCAGCACGCTCAGCACGAGCAGCGCGGTCGCGGTGACCGTCATGTGCTCTCCTCCTTCCTGCGGTCCGCAGGATGTTCTGCGGCACGGTGGCCGGGATCAGCGTCCGGCGACGGCGGCGTCGACGATCTCGCCCAGCTCACGGAGCCGGGGAACGGCGTGCTCCTGGAGGGCGGCCGGGATGTCGGCGGCACCGACGACCTGCCGCCACACCGCGCGTCCTGCGAGAAAGCCCGAGGCGCCCTGCTCGCAGGCGAGCCGGACGGCGCGCGGGAAGAGCTCGTGCGGCACACCGCTGGAGAGCACCACCCACGGGCTGTCGATGATGTCGTTCAGCTGCGCGCAGCCCCGGCGCACGGCTGCCTCATCGCCTTCGCCGTGCAGCGGCACCTCGGCCTTGTACAGGTCGGCGCCGAGCCCGCCGAGCTCGCGGGCGGCGGCGTACACGCCGTCGTTCCACTCCGCGGCGGTCCACGGGGAGCCGTCGCGGGAGGTCCGCGAGACGGGTTCGAGGATGCTGATCAGGCCGGCCTCACGGGCCATGGCGACGAACTGCCGGGTCATCTCCACGCGCGGGGCGGGGTCCTCGTCCGGGCGCCACAGCACCAGGAGCTTGAGGGCGACACCGCCGACGGAGGAGACCCAGGCCGGTGAGACCGCCGGGTCGATCTCGACGCGCGAGACGAACTCCTTCTCGTCACCGATGAGTTCGTCGACGGCCGCGATCAGGCCGCAGCCCGGTGCGATGGCGTCGGCGGCGAGCACCGGCTCCAGGGCGAACTGCCGCTCCAGCAGGACGGCGGACGCGTGGGGCGTCAGCGCCCGTACGGTCTCGATCTTGAAGTCGGTGACCTGCTGGTCGGTGACCGGCTCGGTCTGGTGCTCGGCGAACATGGCGCGCAGCGCTTCGCGCTGGTCCACGGCGAGCATCGCGAAGCCGCCAGAGGGGCGGGCGATGGCGGACAGGTCGCGGTCGGTGGCGGTGGCGGTCATGGTGCTCCTGGTTTCCTCGGTTCGGGCGCGCGGCATGCGGGCGTCGGGTCTGGAGTGGGGATCGGTGACAGGTCCCGCCGTCGCGCGGCGGGCCGGGGGAGGGGCGGTGGGGGCGCGGGCCGGAGACGGTCGGGGGCCGTCTCAGCGGACCGCCGGGGCAAGTGCCGCGGCCGGTACCCGGGCGGCGAGTTCCTGGGTCTCGGCGTCGCCGGGGATGCCGCTGCGCCCGTCGAGACCACGGCAGGACAGGGCCGCCGCGGCGTTGGCGTAGGCCAGCGCGTCCGGGAGCGCCCGGTCACGGGCGAGTGCGGCGACGAGGGCGCCGTGGAAGACGTCTCCCGCGCCGAGGGTGCTGCGTACGGTCACGTAGCGGTGGCCGGGGACGTGGTAGTTGCCGCCGGGTCCGGCGGCGTATGCACCGTTCGGACCGTCGGTGGCGACCACCAGCCGGGCGCCGTCGGCGCGGGCCGCGGCCAGCAGGGCGAGCGGGTCCTCACCGTCCGCCCGGTCCGCGTAGACCTCGCGCAGCGCGGCCAGCGTCGGGACGTACACGTCCACGATCTCGGGGCATCGGCGTGGGCCGAGGTTCCCGGCGTCGTAGCTGATCAGCGGTCGCGGGGCGGTTTTCGGCTGGGTTTCCAGCAAGTCCTCGACGGCCGGCAGGCCGACGTGGTCCACGTGCACCAGGCGGGCCGTGAGGATCGCCTCGGCGGCCGCCGTCCCGGGTTCCAGACGCAGTCCGGGGCCCGGCCGTACGCAGATGGCCCGCGAGGCGCGGGGCCGGTCGACGAGGACCACGCATGCTCCCGAGGTGTGGTCGGGCAGCGCCGCGACGCCCTCCGTGCCGACGCCTTCAGCGGCGAGGTCCGCCCGGATCAGCTCCGCCTCCGGGTCCGTGCCCACGGCGGCGACGAGGGAGGCCCGGAGGCCGAGGCGGGCGGTGGCGACCGCGCCGGTGGCGGCGGGTCCGCCACCGGCGGTGCACAAGGCTTCGGCGACGACGCGGCCGTCGGCGTCCGGCAGGTGGGGCAGCTGCACGACCGTGTCCCAGGTCGCGAGCCCCACGAACGTGACGTCCACGGTTACTCCAATTGTTCGTTTCCTAACAACCGTTGCGAGGACGTTAACGATGGGGCACGGCAGCGTCAATGCCTTGTCCGATAAATGGCATATAGGCGGGGAAGCGTCAAGGGGTTCCAAGGAAGGGG
This sequence comes from Streptomyces rapamycinicus NRRL 5491, assembly GCF_024298965.1. Classification (NCBI taxonomy): domain Bacteria; kingdom Bacillati; phylum Actinomycetota; class Actinomycetes; order Kitasatosporales; family Streptomycetaceae; genus Streptomyces; species Streptomyces rapamycinicus. The sequence continues at coordinate 9,432,108 of NZ_CP085193.1, forward strand.
CTCGGCGTCGCGCCGACGGATGGTAGTTTTCCAACATGCAGCACACAGCAGAAGGGAGCGACGCGGTGACCTCAGGCGCCATGCGGTTCGAGGCCGCCCCGGCCCGCCGCCGGGCCATCCTGCAACGGGTCCGCAGCACGGGGTTCTGCTCCATCGCGGACCTGGCCGGAGAACTGGCCGTATCGGAGATGACGGTCCGCCGTGACGTACGGCGGCTCGACGAGGCCGGGGACGTACGGGTCGTCCACGGCGGCGTGAGCCTGCCGCCCGGTGAGGACTACGGCACCCGGGAGCACGAGAACCTCGGCCCCAAGACGCTCATCGGACAGGCCGCCGCCGCCCTGATAGGTCCCGGTGACACCATCGCCGTGGACGCCGGCACCACCACCCACGCCCTGGTCGACGCCCTGCCCCTGGCCTTCGCCGGCAGCGTCGTCACGCACTCCGTGCCGGTGATGCAGGCCCTGCTGGACCGGCCGGAGAGCCGGTGCGTGGGCCTTGGCGGCGATCTCTACCCGCCGAGCCGGGCCTTCGTCGGACCCGCCACCGTCGAGGCCGCGGCCCGGCTCCGGGTCCGCTGGTGTTTCCTCGGCGCGGCGGCCGTCGACGAGCGCGGCTGCTACGGCGCCTACGATCTGGAACGGCCCACCAAACAGGCTCTGATGGACATAGCCGACCATGTCGTGCTCCTCGTCGACGCCGGCAAGTTCCACAGCTCGGCCCCGGTACTGCTGGAACGCCTCGACAGGTTCCACACGGTGGTGACCGACACCGAGCCGCCCGCCGCGATCCGGCGGGCTCTGGAGTCCAACGGCACCGCCCTCAGTGTCGCCGCACCGGCCGGAGCCCGCGTATGACCGGGCCCGGGGCCGCGCCGCTGACCCTGCCCGTCGACGAGATCACCGTCCGGGTGCTGGCTGCCCCGCTGCGCGAGCGCGTCCCCATGTCGTTCTCCGCGCTCACCGCGCGCCGCACGGTGCTGGTGACCCTCCGCTCCGGCGACCTGTACGGCACCGGAGAGAGCTGGGTCAACTACCCCGAGTGGGGCTGGCGCGAACGTCTGGCCACCCTCGACGGGATCCGGCCCCATGTACTGGGCGCCGACGCCGCGGACCCGCCCGCGCTGATGGCGGCCCTCGCCGCGCGCCTGCACGGCGTGGCCCGGCAGTGGGGCGCCCCCGGCCCGCTCTGGCAGGCGCTCAGCGGCATCGACATGGCCGCCTGGGACCTGCTCGGGAAGGCCCGCCGGGCGCCCCTCGCCACCCTGCTCGCCGAACGTGCCGGGCACCGCGGCCCGTTGCCTGCCGTGGTGCCGGCCTACGGCAGCGGCGTCGGCCCGACCGACGTGGAGCTGCTGACCGAGCGGGCCCTGGAGCGGGGTCTCGGCGCGGTGAAGATCAAGGTCGGCTTCACAGAGGAGACCGACCTGGCCACCGTACGAGCGGTGCGGGCCGTGGCCGGGCCGGACCTCCCTGTGTTCGCAGACGCCAACCAGGCCTGGGACGTGCCGACCGCGGAACGCATGTGCGCACTCCTCGGCGCGTACGGCATCGAGTGGTTCGAGGAGCCGCTCGCCGAAGACCGCCCTGAGGAACTCGCCGAACTCGCCCGGCGCACCGGCATCCGGCTGGCGGGCGGCGAGAACGTCTACGGAGCGGAGGCCTGCGCCGCGTACGCCGCGCTGCCCGGCTTCGCGCACCTCCAGCCCGACCCCGCCAAGACCATGGGCGTCAGCATGAGCGACGCCGCAGGCCGGCTCCCCGGCAGCGCCCGGCTCAGCCCGCACTGCTACGGTGCCGCCCCCTGCCTGGCCTCGAGCGTCCACCTGGTCGCCGCCGCGCCCCGGCCCGGCCTGGTCGAACTCGACCTGCGGCCCAACCCGTTGCGCACCGACATCGCCGCCGGTCCCGCTCTCACCGCTGACGGCACCCTTACCGTCCCCACCGCCCCCGGCCTCGGACTCCGCTACGACCCCGAGGCCGTCGACCGCTTCACCGATTACCGCACGCCCAGCACAGAGACGGAGCCCCTGCCATGTTGACCACGGACGTTCTCCCCGGGGCGCTGCTGCCCACCCACGAACACGGTGATGTCCCGCTCATCGTCACCGACCCCGCCACCGGCGCCACCGTCGCCGAGGTCGCCGGCGTCCGCGCCACTGCGGCCACCCGTGCCGTGACCGCCGCCCACGCCGCCGGGCCCGGCTGGGCCGCGACCCCCACCGCCCGGCGCGCGGAGGCGCTGCGTGCGATAGCCGACGAGCTGCGCGTCGCCGCCGAGGAGACCGGTGAGGGCTCCCTCGCGCTGCTCGTCACCAGGGAGACCGGCAAGCGACTGGCGGAGTCCCGCGCCGAGATCGGCTTCTCGGCCGCCTTCTTCGACTGGTTCGCGGAGGCCGCCCCGCACGCGGACGGCAGCGCCGAGGACCCGGTGGGCCTGCCGGGCCGCCGCTTCACGGTGCGCCGGGTGCCGCTGGGCGTGGTTGCCGCGGTCACCCCCTGGAACTTCCCGCTCTCCATCCCCGCCCGGAAGGTCGCGGCCGCCCTGGCCGCCGGCTGCACCGTGGTGCTCAAATCCAGCGAGCTCGCCCCGGCCTCCGCCCTGCGGCTCACCGAGATCTGCCTGCGCCATCTGCCGGAGGGCGCGCTGACCCTGGTGGCCGGTGACGGAATCGGACTGACCGGTGCGCTGGTCTCCGACCCCCGCGTCGCGGCGCTCACCTTCACCGGATCGACCAGGGTCGGCGGGATCGTGGCACGCCAGGCCGCCGACCGCTTCCTCCCCACGGTCCTGGAACTCGGCGGCCGCGGCCCGTTCCTCATCACCGAGGACGCCGACCCCGAGGCAGCCGTCGAGGCACTGATGGTGGCGAAGTTCCGCAACAACGGTGCCTCCTGCATCGCCGCCAACAACGTCTACGTCCACCGCAGCCAGTACGACACCGTGCTCCGCCTGCTCACAGAAGGCATCGAGAAGCTGCGCGTGGGCGACCCCGCCGACGAGTCGGTGGACCTCGGACCGGTCATCAGCAGGACCGAACAGGAACGCCTCAACGGCCTGGTCGAGGACGCCGAACGGTCCGGCGCCGCGGTCAGGTACGGCGCGCCGGTCCCGGACGAGGGCACCTTCGTACGGCCCGCGGTCGTCGAATGCCACGAGGACCTCGGTCTGTGGACTGGCGAGATCTTCGGCCCGGTCGTGGCGGTGCGCCCGTTCGAGGACGAGGACCGGGTGGTCGACGAGATCAACGGCTGGGGCTACGGCCTGGGCGGCTACGTGTGCGCCCCGGCCGACCGCGCTCGCGACCTCGCGTCCCGGCTGCGCATCGGCATCGTCGGTATCAACAACGGAGCGCCGAACAACCCCCGGGTGCCCTTCGGCGGCTTCGGCGCGAGCGGCCTCGGCCGGGAGGGCGGCGTCACCGGCTTGCTGGAGTTCACCACGGAGCAGACCCTGAGCGAGTAGCCGGGGAACGGGCCGGCCGGGCAGCGGCTGCGAGGTCCGGGGTTCGCGCGCCGATCGCGGGTCATGCGCGGGCCGAGGCCCTTGGCCGGCCCTGCGGGTGCCGAATATTACATCCGCGCTGGTCAGGTGTCGGGTGTTCCTGAGGGCTGGTAGCGGTCTCATAGGTTTCGAAACCTGGGTAGTTGCATTGTTCGGTGGACCGCGATGCGCCGCGTCGAAGCTGCTCCATGTGCCACTTGACCGCTTCCGTGTACGGCGTCGTGTGGAGCTTGACGGGGTGGCAGATCTGCGAGAGTCTGAAAGTGGAATATAAGAGGAGAATTGCCGCGCGGCTGGGGGTCAAGGGGTCGCAGGTTCAAATCCTGTCGTCCCGACCAGCGTTTTCGCAGGTCGAAGGCCGTTTCCGCGGGTAGCGGAGGCGGCCTTAACCGTTTCCGGGCTGGGAGCAATGGGGAGCCCTCTGGGAGCGCTCGTGCTCCCAACTCGCAGACGTGTCAACGGTGCCCGATTCGTCCGTCACCCGATCCGGTAGACCTACGGCGCCGTACCGCGCCTCTGTGTGCCGTCGTCAACCGTAGGCCCCTGGCGTCACCCCATTGATTTCGGATGCTCTGTGCATCGAGAGGCATAAGGCCCCTTGTCGGCTCCCGACCCCCTTTCGGGGTGGGAGCACGGAGCCGCGCTCCCCATGCGACAGGGGAACGGGCGGCCGCCGGTGATCTCTCCGGGTCGGTTTCCGCAGGCGGTGGGCACGCGGGCATCCTGGTCGCCGTAGGCGGCCTGCATCAAGGAGCGGTAAAGCCCCTTGGCGTTTGCCGGCAGATGGGGCACTCCCAGGGCGTGAGCGCCGTATCCGGCTCTGGAGCGCCGTAACGAAACGGCCGTGCGGGGCCTTGTCGGCGTAAATAGTGTGCCAAGCGAGTGAAAGGGATGGCGCCGACGAGTGCAAACGCTGGGGCAGTGGTCGAGGGAGACCGGCGCTTGCCGAATACCTCGTCCGTGCAGGTCACGCGACAGGTTTGTACTCGTGGAGGATGCCGCGAAGGCGGTCGTGGCGTCGTATGTCGAGGTGGCTGAGCTTCTCCGGATCGTCGATTGGTGTGGGGAGTGGGTGTAGCGGTCGGGCGTTCGCGATGCCCTGGTGCGGTCGATGGGAGTTGTAGAACTCCTCGAACTCTGCGGGTGCCGATAAAACATCCACGCAGGTCGGGAGCCTGATCACGGATCTTCGGCTCTCCTTGTCATTCGCCCCAAGCGCTTCACCCGCGCGGGGCCCCGGCGGCATCATGATCTGTCGTGCTCCTGCGCCTGGCCTACCTCGCCGCGACCAAACGCCCTGGCGTGCCTACGCCTCCTGCCGATGAGTGACAAAGAGAAGGACATCGAGATCCTGGTACTCCGGCATCAGCTGCTGGTCCTGCAGCGTCAGGTCGGCAAGCCGAGCTTCACCGACAGCGACCGTGCCGTCCTGGCCGGCCTGCTCCACCACCTCTCCAAAGACAGACTGCGGCACCTTCTGCTGCTGGTCCGCCCCGAGACGGTGTTGCGCTGGCATCGCGAGCTGCTACGGCGGCGCCATGCCGTGACCTGCGTACCCAGGCGAAGTGGACGGCCACGCACCTTCCGGTCGATCCGCGCCCTGGTCCTGCGCCTGGCCAGGGAGAATGCCTCGTGGGGGTATCGCCGGATCCACGGCGAACTCGCGGCGCTGGGGATCAAGGTCGCCGCTTCCACGGTCTGGGAGATCCTCCGCGAGAACGGCATCCCACCCGCACCCGAACGGCAGAGCACCACCTGGGCGGACTTCCTCCGCGGCCAGGCCGAGGCTCTTCTCGCCTGCGATCTGTTCGAAGTCTGCACGCTGACGGGGGCGCGCCTGTACGTCTTTGCTGTCATCGAGCACGCCACCCGTCGCATCCGGATCCTCGGCGCCACCCCACGCCCCACCGCGGACTGGATCGTGCAGCTCGGACGCAATCTCCTCATGGACCTCGAGGACGCGGGCAGCAAGGCGAAGTTCCTGATCCGCGACCGTGATTCCAAGTTCACAGCCGCCTTCGACGCCCTGATGACCGATGCCGGCATGAAGGTCGTCACCACCGGCATTCGGATACCACGGATGAACTCGCTCATGGAGCGCTGGATACAGACCTGCCGCACCGAACTCCTTGACCGGACCCTGATCTGGAGCCAGAGCCACCTTCTCCACGCCCTGCGCGAGTACGAATCCTTCTACAACGAGCACCGCCCGCACAGGGCTCTGAAGCAAGCCGCCCCCTGCCGCCCGCTACCCACACCCATCACCCAACAAGCCCAGCTCACCCACCTGGAAGTCCACAGACGAGACCGGCTCGGCGGAGTGCTCCACCAGTACCAGCACGCCGCCTGAGCTGCGCGGATGATTTATCGGCACCCGCAGTGTCGGCCCGGTGGTCCACCGGCTGCGGATGGTTGCTGCGCGGCCCGGGGCCCCCACCGCCCAGATCATGGTCAACGGTGGAGGTTCCGGAGCGCTGCCGTCGGCCGCGCGTGAGGCCGTCAGCTGCGGATGGCGATCGTGGCGTCGAGTTCCACCAGCGCACCCTGGGGCAGCACGTGGGCCGGCAAGGCGGTTCGGGCGTGACGGCCCGCGTCGCCCAGGACGTCGAGCAACAGCTGTGAAGCCCCGTCGATCACCGACGGCTGGTCCACGAAGGCCGGTGAACTCGCGGCCCAGGCGTTGAGCTTCAGTATCTGCTGCACATGGTCGAGGCCGACTGCGTCGTTTATGCGCGCAAGGAGGTTGAGCGCGGCGGTTCTGGCGGCGGTCACTCCGTCGGCCAGGGTGGCGTTGTCTCCCAGGCAGCCCCGCAGAGTCTTGCCCGAGGCGGTCCGTGAGATCTGGCCGGACACGTAGAGCAGATCGCCCCATCGGGTGGTCGCCTCGTACGCGTAGCGGGGTGCGCCGAGCACCGGAAGTTCGATGGACAGCGCGTTGAGGCGTTCCTGCACGTCAGTCATGTTGGGTTCGGCCGTCATCGCTTGCTCAGGATGTAGGTGCGGTCGTGTCCGATGTACCAGAGGTCCTCGGTGCCGATCGCCGCGTTCTCGTAGCGCCAGGGGATCTCGGCGGCGCCGTACGAACCTACCTGGAGGGTGTGCTTGTAGCCGGGGCGGAGTTCGTTGGCGAAGGATTCCTGCTTGCCCATGAGGTGGCCGACGTTGCGCTTGCGGTATTCGGTGTTGAAGTCGACGTCCGTCCCGAGCATTCCGATCTGGACCATCCGGTCCAGGTGCGGCGCCAGGTAGCGCAAGGTCCCCTCATGCACGTCCTCGCACACGACACCGGGCTTGAGCTGCCCGATGATGCCCTCACGCACCACGTCGAAGAAGAAGCTGTACGCCTCCTTCGCGGCCGCGGTGCGGGGCAGCGAGCGGGCCATGTCGGAGGTGGCGACGTTGACCCCGTCGAACACGATGCGCACTCCGGCGTCGAGCTGGATGCACGTCGTCTCGTCGTTGATCGGGTAGTCGACCGGTGGGCCGGGGAAGAGCATCCGGTTCGACGAGTGGAGGTTGGTGAAGTAGGGCTCGATGCCGAAGGGGATTTCGTTCACCGTGCGGAACTCGGCGATCTTCTTGAGGTACACCGCGTTGATGTCGAGTTCGGTGAACGAGCGGCCGGCGGCGAGGCCCTCCTCCGCCCAGGCCAGCGCCTCCTCGATGGCGAACACGCTCGCCCGGGCGGCGACGACCTGGAAGGCGAGGTCCTCGTGGTCGCGGATGTCCCGCCAGTGGCCGAGGTCCGCCGAGACCGGAACCAGTTCCGCTCCCTCGCGCTCGAGCTCGCGGGCCAGGCCGACGCTGATCCACTCGTCCTCGACCCCGGTCCGTACGCCGCCGGCCAGAGTCCGGACGGCGGCGCCGATGGACGGGAACTGGCCGACTGCCGCCCCGGAGACCCCGGAGGTTCCCTCGGGCGCCAGCACGATCAGCTTGTCCGAACCGGCCAGCCACAGGCCGACCGCGCCATCCGGCTGCGCGAACCCGGTCGCCTCGGTGAAGTTGGGGGGCGCGGCGAGGAGCAGCGCGTCGAGAGAGCGGTCCCCGGCGAGCGTTTTCAGCGCCGAGAACCGGCTGTCCTCGTCGGCGGTGAACTCCTCCGCCAGGCCGGAGAGGTGTTCGACGTTCTCGATGAGCCGCCGCGCGGTGCGGACGCCCGTCTCGCGCCACGCCGCGAACCTCGTCAAGACCTCCTTGAGGCCGAGCTCGTAGGCGGTGACGGGGGTGGGGTCCTGGTCGGCGACGACGAGTTCGACGGAGCCGGATAGCGCGCGGTAGTGGCTGTAGACGACGTCGGCGGCGAGGCTCACGGCGGCGCCGTCGGCGAGTTCCTGCACCAGGCTCGTCAGGGAGGCCGAGGCGGGAGTGTCGGCGACGATCCGGGGGTCGATGGTGACCCAGGGGGCGTAGAACCGGATCTGCTCCTTCGGGACGCCGGCGGAGAGGGCGTTGCCCTGCTCCTGCTGGCGCACGAGCAGGTACTGGTGGTTGCCGGTCCGTGCGATCAGTGGCGCGACGAGCGGGTAGGAGTCGAGGCGGATCGCGGAGAACAGCAGGCTCTTGCGTGCGTTGAGTCCGTAGGTCGCTTCGACCTGCGAGGGGTCTGCGGTGAGGCTCAGCATGGGTACTCCATGATGTTGGTGTCGGGCCCGGGCGGGCGACGGTCAGCTGATTCCGGTCACGACTCCGATGTGGGATTCGATTTCCGTTGTGTAGTCGGAGAAGGCCGCGGAGAACCGGTGTTCTTTGCCCCGGGGCCGGGGGAAGTCGATCGCGATGTCGGCGACGATCCGGCCGGGGCGGTCACCGACGACGACCACCCGGTCGCCGAGCCAGACCGCCTCGGAGATGCTGTGGGTCACGAACAGGACGCTGCACCCCGTGGTCTGCCAGATGCGCTGGATCTCGAAGTTCATCGAGTCGCGGGTCATGGCGTCGAGCGCGCCGAAGGGCTCGTCCATGAGCAGCAGTTCGGGGCGGGAGACCAGCGCGCGGCAGATGGCCACCCGTTGCTGCATCCCGCCGCTGAGCTCGTAGGAGTAGTGCTTGGCCTTGTTGCCCAGCCCCACCATCTCGAGCAGTTCCTGGGCGTAGCGGCGTGAGGCGTCGGTGCGGGTGCCGCGGAATTCCAGGGGCAGGAGCACGTTGTCGATGTTGTTGCGCCAGGGCAGGAGGACGGGGCTCTGGAACACCATCGCGATGTCCTCGATCCCGTCGCGGATCGGCCGCCCCTTGACCAGGATTTCGCCCTCGGTGGGCTCCTGGAGGCCGGAGATCGTCTTGAGCAGGGTGGTCTTCCCGCTGCCCGACTGTCCGACGATCGAGACGAACTGGCCCGGCTTTACGTGGAAGTCCAGCCCCTTGAGCACCGTGTTGCTTTGGCCGCGCCGGGTTCGGTAGGTCTTTCCCACGTTGTGGACCGAGATGGCGTACTCGTTGTTCATGTGACTCTCCGTCCGGCCGTCACGGCGCCTGGATGGTCTGGTTGGGGTGCAGCGGCGTGAGGTAGGAGTTGCTGTACACGTCCTGGGGGGTGAGGTTGCTTTTCGGGTTCAGGCCGAGGAATTTGCGGGCGACGTCGATGGTTTTCCGGGCTCCGGCGTCGTCCATGGCGCCGTACTGGTTCGCCGACTTGCCGGTGCTCCAGTTGAGACCGCACTGCGCGCGGATGGCGAGGGTGATGGTGTCGGTCTGGTAGCCCGAGACTTCCTTCTGGAAGTCCTTCGCGGCGTCGGTCGGGTGCTGGCAGGCCCACAGGAAGCCCTTCTGCATGGCCCGGTTGAAGCGGCGCACCTGGTCGGGATCGTTTTTGAGTTTCTCGTCGGAGACGACGATGCCGTTGCCGTAGAGGTCGATGCCCAGGTCGGACCACTTCAGCACAACGGCCTTCCGGCCGAGTGCGTCGATGGCCGGCTGGTCGGAGACGTACAGGGCGAGGTTGGCGTCCCACTGGCCGGCCAGCAGTCCGGGGATCTTCGATGCGCTCGCGGCGGAGACGACGTTGACATCGCCCTGCTTGAGCCCCAGCTTGTGCATCGCGAACGGCCACATGGCGGCCATCGCGCCGCCGCCCTCGGTGGCGACGGTCTTGCCACGGAGATCGGACCACTTGTTGATGCCGGTGCCCGCGAGGCCGACGACCGCGTAGGCGGATCTGGCCTGGAGGAGGTTGACCTGCTTGACTTTGGCGCCCCTGCCCTGGGCGGTGACCGTGGCGCCGAAGTCCGCCCAGCCGGCGTCGACCTTGCCAGTGACGACGGAGGTGACCGTGTTGGTCGATCCGGACCCCGGCATGACCGTGAGGTCGATGCCTTCCGCTTTGAAGAAGCCCCGCTTGACAGCGGAGATGAACGGGGCGTGCTTGGGCAGGTACGCCACGTCGAGCATGAGGGTCATCGAGTTCTTCCCGCTGTTGCCCGCGCAGCCCGACAGGGTCGTGAGGAGCACCGCTCCGGTGATCGCGGCGGTCCGGCGGATCGAGTTACGCATTGGCTCTCCGAATCCCCGCGGTCACTTTGCGTGGTTCTTCCACGGGGCCAGCTTCCGTCCCGCGAAGTCGACGATGAAGAACAGTGCCAGGGCGATGGCGGCGAGCACGATGAAGGCCGCGAACATCGACGGGAGGTCGACCTGGCTGTTGGCGAGGAGGATGACGTATCCAAGCCCCTTGGAGCCGGCGATGAACTCACCGACGACCGCCCCGCCCACAGCGAGTGAGATGGAGATCTTCGCTCCGGAGAAGATCGACGGGACCGCGTAGATGAAGTCGATCTTCGTCATCTTCTTCCACTGCGACGCCTTGTTGATGCGGGCGAGTTCCTGCAGCTCGTGGGGGACCGAGCTCAGGCCGTCGTAGGTGTTGATCACCAGGGGGAAGAAGGCGATGGCCATCGCGACGAACGCCTTCGACTCGAAGCCGAACCCGAACCACACGATGAACAGCGGTGCGAGTGCCACCTTGGGGATGGTGTCGATCGCGATGAGCGCGGGGTAGAGGAAACTGCGCACGGTCGGCGAATAATGCAGCGCCGCGCCGCACAGGACCCCGAGTGCGGTGCCGAGCGCGAACCCGGCGAGCGCCTCCTGCAGCGTGACGAAGGTGTTGTTCGCGAAGTATCCGGGCCGGTCGATCAGCTCGGTGATGGCCGAGACGGGGCCGACGGCCAGGTATTCCGGCGGGGTGAAGATGCTGACCAGCAGCTGCCACACGGCGAAGAGCCCGACGATCCCCGCGGCGGCCTTCGCGCCGGCCGCGATCGAGTCACGGCTGAATCGTTTCTGCATGGGTGCCGCCGGTCCGCCGGGCGCTGCCCCGGGCGGCGTGGGGCGTGGGCCGTCCGAGCCGGCCTCACCGATTTCGCTGACTTCAGGAGAGGCCATGGTGGAACCTCCCGTCACAGGGCGCGCGGTGCGCGGACGGGGCCGCGGCGGTCGGCTGGGGGCATGGACGCCGACAGGAGTCTGTGGCGGGGAGGGGCGACGCGGCCGGGGTCCGGCGCGGCGAGGGGGACGGCGAGAGCCATCGCAGTGTCATGTGCGTCCTCACAACATGGGAAGGGGTGCCACTGGGCAGTCGCGGGCATGGCCGGCGAGGCCGGCCCCGGCCGGGTGGATGGCCGGCCCGGGGGCGGGGAGGAGCCGGAGAAGGATCCTGCCGCGCCCCGCGGAGCCGACTGGTCAGTCGGCGCTGTCGACGGCGAGCGCGTCTCGACTGGGTTCACCGTCGAGCCGGCGCCACACACCAAGCGGGTTTTCGTCACGAACCTCAGCAGGCAGCAGCGCGGTCGGCACGTCCTGATAGGCTACGGGCCGCAGAAATCGCTCGATCGCGAGCGTTCCGACGGAAGTACTGCGGGGATCTGTGGTGGCCGGGAACGGGCCACCGTGCACCATCGCGTGTCCGACCTCGACGCCGGTGGGCCATCCGTCGAACAGGATACGGCCCGCCCGCTCCTCCAGGAGCGGCAGCAGCTCCGCGGCGAGTGAATGATCGGCCTCGTCGGCGTGCACGGTCGCGGTGAGCTGGCCTTCCAGCGTTTCCACCGCTGCGGTCAGCTCGGAGGTGTCCGCGCAGCGGACGAGCAGCGACGTGGCGCCGAAGACCTCGGCCTGCAGCCGTGGGTCGGCGGCGAACCGGGCGCCGTCGACGGTCAGCAGCCTTGCGCGGCCGCACGCCGAACTGCCGGGCCGGCCGCCGCGTGCCAGCTCATCGACGCCGTCCCGGGCCGCAAGGGCGTCACCGGCGGCAGCGTAGTGGCCGGCGATGTCCATGGTGAGCATGGTGGCTCCGGCGTCGGCGGCGACGGCGTCGGCCGCGGCCGATATGAACGCCGCAAGGCCCGGTCCCTCGACGGCGAGCACCAGACCGGGGTTGGTGCAGAACTGCCCGGCGCCGAGCGTCAGCGATCCGGCGAACGCGGCACCGAGCTCGGCGCCGCGGGATGCGAGCGCCGCGGGGAGCAGCAGCACGGGATTGATGCTGCTCATCTCTGCGTACACCGGGATCGGTACCGGCCGGGCCGCCGCCGTGGCCGCGATCGCCAGCCCGCCTTTGCGGGACCCGGTGAATCCCACGGCACGGATCCTCCGGTCCCCGACGAGCCGGGCGCCTACTTCGGTCCCGTTGCCGACGAGCTGGGAGAACACTCCCTGGGGCATGCCCGTGTCAGCCGCTGCCGCGGCGATCGTCCGCGCCACCAGTTCCGCGGTGCCCAGATGCGCCTGATGCGCCTTGACGACCACCGGGCACCCGGCGGCCAGCGCCGATGCAGTGTCGCCCCCGGCGGTGGAGAAGGCCAGGGGGAAGTTGCTCGCGCCGAACACCGCGACCGGGCCGAGCGGGATGCGGCGCTGCCGGATATCGGCGCGCGGAAGCGGTCCGCGGCTCGGCTGCGCCGGATCGATGCGGGCCCCCTGCCAGGTCCCGGCCCGCAGCTCCGCGGCGAACAGGCGCAGCTGGCCGCTGGTGCGGCCGACTTCGCCGGTGAGCCGCGCGGCAGGCAGCGCGGTCTCGGTGTGCGCGCGCTCGACCAGCAGGTCCCGGCGCTCCTCGAGCAGGTCGGCGATGCGCTCGAGGAAGCCGGCACGCTGCTCGGCGGTGGTCGCCCGGAACACCGGGAACGCCTGCTCCGCCAGCGCACAGGCCCGCTCGAGGTGCCCGGCCGACGCCGCGGGGTAGCCGGGGTCGAGGGCCGCGCCGGTACGGGGATCGGCGGAGCGGATTTCCTCACCGGTGCCGACGACGGATTCGCCTCCGATGACCATGGCGCCGACAGGGCCGGACGGGAAGAGAACGGACACGGGTGTCTCCTTGCACTTCATCAGATCGGTGGCGTCAGGCGACGGCGGTGCGCGACGCCTCGATGACACCGGCCAGCAGTTCGCGCTCGAGGTCATCCAGACCGGTCAGCGGCGGCCGCACCGGACCGGCCGGATGTCCGGCCAGATCCATGCCGGCCTTGACGATGCTCACCGCGTAGCCCGCCTTGCGGTCACGGATCGCGGTGTAGGGCAGCACGATGTCGTCGAGCAGCCGGCGCACCTTCGTCCGGTCCCCGGCCCGTACCGCGCGGTAGAACGTCAGGGCGAACTCGGGCAGGAAGTTGAAGATCGCCGAACTGTAGGTCGTGACACCCAACTCCAAGTACGGCAGCGCGAACGTCTCCGCCGTCGGCAGCCCGCCGATGCAGACCAGGCGGTCGCCGAGACGCGAGTGGATCCGCGTGATCTCCTCCAGGTCACCGACACCGTCCTTGAACCCGATCAGATTCGGGCAGGCGTCGGCAAGCGCGGCCACGGTGGCCGGTGTGTACACGGCGTTCGCACGGCTGTAGATCACCACGCCCAGCGACGTGGATTCGCAGACCGCGCGCACATGAGCGGCGAGGCCGTCCGCGGAGGCCTCGGTGAGGTAGGGCGGGAACAGCAGCACACCGTCGGCGCCGGCCGCCTCGGCATCACGGGCCATCTCGACCGCCTGCGCGGTGCCGTGTCCGGCCGGGGCGAGGATCGGAGTGCCCTCGGGCGCGCTGCCGACAGCGGCCCGGACCACGGTGCCGACTTCCTGCGGGGTCAGGGAGAAGAACTCCCCCGTCCCGCCGGCGGCGAACAGACCGGCGATCTCGTACCGGCCCATACGGACGATGTTCTCCCGGTAGGCGGTCTCGTCGAACGCCAGGTCGCGGGTGAAGTGGGTGACGGGAAACGACAGCAGCCCGGAGCCGAGGCGCTCGGCAAGCTCGGTCGGGGTAAAGGCGGGCATCAGCGTTTCCTCCCGGAGTACATACAGGACAGCGATTGCGAGGAACCATAAGAACTAAAAACGATGCAGGTCCAACACTTCTTTTAGATCGACTGATACCTATACTGGATCGATGTTTACGCTGAGCCAGCTGGAGAGCTTCGTCGCCGTCGCCGAGACACTGCACTACGGCCGCGCGGCGGAACGGCTGTCGATGACCCAGCCCCCGCTGTCCCGGCGGATCCAGCTGCTGGAGCGCGAACTGGACGTCGAGCTGTTCGACCGGATCGGACGGTCCGTCCGGCTCACCGCGGCCGGACGGGCGTTCCTCGGCGACGCCCGGCGCATTCTCGGGCTGTCCGAGCAGGCGGCGCTGTCACTGCGCCGGGTGCCCGCAGGCGAGATCGGGACCGTGGCCCTGGGTTTCACCGCGTCCTCGGCGCATTCGGTACTCGAAGCCATCGTCGGCGGCATCCACACCCGGCTGCCCGGCGTCGACTTGGTCCTACGCGAACGAGTGTCCGGAACACAGATGGAGGAGCTGCGCTCCGGGGAACTGGACCTGGGGCTGGTCCGCCCCCCGGTCCCCGGCACCGGACTCGAACATCGCCCCCTGCACCGGGAGACCCTGCTGGCCGCGATCCCGGCCGCCCACCCGCTGGCCGCACCGGACCGGGTCCCGCACGTACGCGACCTCGACGGGGAACCGTTCGTCATGTACTCACCAGCCGAGGCCCGCTACTTCTACGAGGTACTGGCCGGCGTCTTCCGCAGCGCCGGAATCACACCCTGGTACGTACACCACGTCAGCCAGGTACACACGATCCTGGCTCTGGTACGAGCCGGACTCGGACTCGCACTGGTACCCCGCACAGCCGAAGCACTCAGACTCGACGGCGTCATACTGCGCCCGGTCACCGGAATCGAGAACGAACCGGTCGAACTCGTCGCCGCCTGGCACACAAACAACGACAACCCAGCCCTGCACGCCGTCCGGAACCTGGTGACCGACCTCGCCGGTCACTGGCAGTCTGGACGCGGAGATGACCGAACACCTCGGCTATGAGAGGCACGATCCTGGAGGTCTACATCGACGCACATCACCATGAACTGGCGCGGGCGCCCCGTGACCAGCCACGAGGTCGTACTCAACAGGATCACCGCGAGCACAACCCGCAACGGGCTGCGCATCGAGGCTGCACTCGACCACGGCTCCTACCCGACCGGCGTCGCCATCAGCCGCGACCAGCTACGGGCCCTGCGGGTCGCCGTGCATCCTGCATTCTCCTCCTCAAGCCGGGACAGGCCGTCCAGCGCCACACCTCCGCGAAGGCCACTGGGCGGTCGGCGTGCAGCCCGGTGGCCGCGGGGGCCATCGCCCACAGGCGCTCGCTCACCAGGGGGCGGGCGTTGAGAGACGGGGTGCCGTCCAGGCTGTACAGCAGGTTCAGGTCCAGGTCGCCGTCGTCGAGCCACTGCTGGAGATGGCCGGAGTAGCAGGTCATCAGGCGAGGCTTCACGCCCTGTCGCGTGCGCTGGAAGAGGGGGACGCCGAGCTCTTCCTCCAAGGTGCGGATCTGCCGCGTGAGGCGGTCTCATAAACGACCGTTTATGCGAGACGCATAGCGTCGCCACGGTTACTGATAAGGCCTGTCCGGTGAGCAACTGGCCCAAACTGTCATCGACGGAGGAGGCGTACGACCGCTCGTACGTGCGCCGGGGGCATTGCGGCCCCGGGGTGACCCCGGGCGGTCAGCCGCGCCGGCCGGCCCGCTCGATCAGCTCGACGACCGGCCCATGCGCCAGGCCGTCCAGGTACACGAAGCGGGCCCGGCCCGCGATGGCCCCGTCGAAGACGGCACTCGGGTCCTCGCCCTGCGCTTGCCGAATACCTCGTCCGTGCAGGTCACGCGGCATGTCTGTATTCGTGGAGGATGCCGCGAAGGCGGTCGTGGCGTGGTATGTCGAGGTGGCTGAGCTTCTCCGGATCGTCGATTGGTGTGGGGAGTGGGTGTAGCGGTCGGGCGTTCGCGATGCCCTGGTGCGGTCGATGGGAGTTGTAGAACTCCTCGAACTCCCGTAGGGCGTGGAGGAGGTGGCGCTGGTTCCAGATCAAGGTCCGGTCCAGGAGTTCGTGTCTGCAGGTCTGCACCCTGTGGGTGCCGGAAACGGTGTCACCCTATGCGACCTGGGTGTATTCGTGGATGAGGCCGCCGAGTCGATCGCGTCGAAGGACGCGAGTGTTGTCGGTGGCGGTGGGTGGTTCGGGTTCGGTGAGTCGGTCCGGCGCCCGTTGTCCGAGGGTTCGGTGTGGCCGGTGTTGGTTGTAGTGGTCTGTGTACTCGCTGACGACGAGGCGTAGGTGGCGCTCTCCCGTGATCAGGATGCGGTCGGTCGCCTCGCGTCGGCGTGATCCGATCCAGCGTTCCGCGATGGCGTTCATCCGCGGTACCCGGGGCAGTGTGGGAAGGACGTGCACGCCGATTGCGTGGAAGACGGCGTCGAAGTTGTCGGTGAAGTAGGCGCCGCGGTCCCGGATGAGGAACTTGATCGACTTGGCATGGTCGCCGAGGTCCATGAGGTAGTTGCGCGCTTGCTGGGTGATCCAGGGGCCGGTCGGGTGTCGGGTGATGCCGGCGATGTGCACCTGCCGGGTGCCGTGGTCGATGAAGAACGGCACGATCCAGCGCTGCAGGAACACCGTATCGATGTGGCACAGATCGGTGGCTACGATCGCGGAGGCCTGGGCTTTGAGGAAAGCGGCCCAGGAGCAGTCCACACGCCGCGGCGACGGGTCGATCCTTGCTTGCTTCAGAATGGACCAGATGGTGGAGGCCGCGACGTCACGTCCAAGGCCGAGGAGCTCACCGTGGATGCGGCGGTATCCCCATCCCGGGTTCTCCCGCGCCAGACGCGCGACCAGTTGTCGCAGGGCTTCTGGTTTCGGTGGTCGGCCCGGCCGACGGGAGGGGTAGGCCCATTTCCAGGCGATGAGCCGTGCGTGCCAGCGCAGGACCGATCGCGGAGAGACCAGCAAGGCCACCTGGGTACGCCGCTGTTTGCTGACGATCCGGAGCAGTGCCGCCATGACGGCCCTGTCGCTCCAGGAGAAGCGCGGCCGTGGCTGGGCGCGTCGTGCGATGGCGAGTTGATGCCGGAGCATCAAAATCTCTGTGTCCTTCGAGGCATCCGAGCGGGCGAGCGGGGCAAGCCATCGGAAAGTCTGGCAGGCGAGCAGGTAGATCAGCTGTATCACCACGACCGGCATGCTGTTTCAGAACGGCTCGCGGCCTGCTGAGGTCTGGCAGATCCGAACCAGCAGGTCAGCCCGGGTGACATAATTCCCGGCACCCACAAGCGCGACGCCGCCCAGCGCACGCTGATCGACATCTATCTCTCCGTCGAGCACCGCGACAACGCGGCAGGCGGTTGCCCGATCGCCGCGCTCGCCACCGACATCGCCCGCACTCCCGACGATCAGGAGGCCCGCCGCGTCTATGCCGAGGGGGTGGCCGACTTCGCCGAGTTCCTCGGCGATGACGACCAGGACGGCCTCGCCCGCCTGAGCACCCTGTTCGGCGCGCTCGTCCTGGCCCGCGCCACCAAGGGCTCCGAACTCTCCGAACGGATCCTGGCCGCCGCGCATGAGGCCCTGACAGAGACCGACTGACCAGCGGTGCCGCCGCCGAGGGTTGCCGGGGCCGCCTCAGTGGTGAAGTGCGGCAGCGGGACCGCGACCTGCCGTCGGATGTCGCGCGCGATCTCGTCGGCGGCGGCCGGTCGGGCGGCCTCGGCGAGGTGTGGCCCACGAAGGGCTGCTCGCCCTTCGCCGTGAACGTCTTGCCGTCGATGGCGATCGCGCTGGGGGCCAGGATGCGGCGGCCGCCGTGCATGATCTGCAGGAAGATGTATCCGCCCTCGGCGTGCACCGCCTCGGTCGCCTCTTGCCAGCCGGCCGCCTGCTCGTCGGTGGCGACGCCCGGCGCACCGGCCCATCGCTGTGACCCGTGGTCGGGGTCGGTGCACTCGCTGATGATCAGTCCGGCGCTCGCCCGCTGCTGGTAGTACTCGGTCATCAGGTCGCCGGGAACGCCGGTGGAACCGATGTCGCCGCCTCCGTGCTCACCCGCCACTTCCGCGTCCTGCGCGAGGCCGGCCTCATCCGGCAGCACGACGTCGGCACCCGCCGCATCAACACGCTGTGCAAGGAAGAGCTGGACCGGCGGTTCCCCGGACTGCTCGCCCTCGTCCTCAGGGAGCGTGTCGGCCGCGTGGAGCCTTACGAAAACGTCGAGAGCTGCTGACTGCGCGCGAGCGCCACGACATCATCGAGGTCCGGTTCCCCGTCGTTGTCCACGACGATGTGCCGAGCGCCGGACCAGGCACAGTTCTGCGTCCCCAGTTGTCGCCAGAACGTGGGCCAGTCGGCCAGTTTGGCCCGGTCCCGTGGCAGGCCTCGTTGGGCCAGTCGGGTACGAACGGTCTCCTCGGAGGTCCGTACCTCTACCACGACGACGGGTGTCCCCGTGGGCCAGGAGGCCCGGTCGGCGGAGGTGGTCAAGAAGTCGGGGTCGGCGAGGTATGCCGCGAAGGGCGCGTCCAGGACGACGGGCAGGCCGAGCCGCAGGTTGTCCGCCGCTGTGGCGAACAGTGCTTTGTACTCGGCCGGCATCAACCGCTCGACGTAGGTCGGGTCGTCCTCACGGCCTCCCGCGCGCCGGCCAACCAGTTCGAGCGAGGCGTCCACGAGGTCGCCGGCCAGGGAGTCCTTGTCGAGGTAGGCCGCCCGCAGTCGGCGTGCGAGCTCCCGAGCGACATGGGACTTTCCCGAGCCCGCGGGGCCGATCGCGACGAAGGCCGGTGGTGTCCCGGGCGCGGGGGACGCCGGGTCAGGCGCGGGCATCGGCTACCGCCTCCAGGAAGGTCCCGGCCGCCGCGCGGACAGGGTGCGGTCCTCCGTCGTCGCGCCGCGCCGCCTTGGTGATGAAGCTTCCGACACCGACTGCCGCGACTCCGGCGTCGAACCACTCCGACACGTTGTCCGGGGACACACCACCGGCCGGGACCAGGGGGATGTGTCCGAGCGGTTCGAGCACCGCACGGGCGTAGTCGCGGTTGAGGACCGACGAGGGGAACAGCTTGACGAGGTCGGCGCCCGCCGTGGCGGCCTGGACGATCTCCGTGGGCGTCGCGGCACCGCAGATGCTGACGGCCTGGTAGCGGCCGGCGGTCTCCAGCATGCCGAGGTCGACCTGGGGGCTGACCAGGAAGCGTGCCCCGGCCTGAATGCTCGCGTACGCCGATGTCGCGTCGAGGACGCTGCCGGCGCCGATCTCGGCCTCGGGATACTCCTCGCTCAGCCGGCGGATCACGTCCAGCGCGCCCGGCGTGGTGAGCGTGACCTCGACCGCGCGTATCCCTCCTGCGATGGCCTCGCAGGCCACTTCGTAGGACGCCTCGGCGGTGGGCAGGCGCACGATCAGCACCGTCCCCGTGTCACAGATGGCATTCAAGGTGCGCAGCTTGCGCATGGGGGTCACCTCAAGGAAATCGGATGGTCGGGGGGTGTTGACAGAGCTAAGCAGCTCTGTTTCCGTATTGCAATCGATCGCAGCAATCGATTGCAATGGCTGGTCTCGAAGAGCACAACCAGTAGAAGTTGCGCTGTATCGACAGTTGGGAGTCGCATCGTGAGATGTCCGCGAACGGCCGTGCTGGGTGCCCGGCACTGGCACGTACCCCTGCATGTCAGTGCCTGGGGGGACACTCACGACGTCGTGGTGGTCCAGGACGAGGAGCCCGACCAGGTCACCGACATCGCCGGACGCCTCGACGCGGCCGTTTACGGGGAAGTCGGCGAAGCGCTGGATGCCGGCCCTCTGGACCTGGCCTACGTCTTCGTCCCGCACGACCGCATGGTGGAGACCTGTCTGGCCCTGGTCGAGCGCGGCATCCCGTTCGTGGTCGAGAAGCCGGGTGGTACGGGGCCCGAGGACGTGGAGCGGATTCGCGATGCGGCCGCAGCAGCCGGGGTGGCGGCGACCGTCCCCTTCGTTCAGCGCGGCGGCCCCGTGGACCACGCGCTGTCCCTGGCCGGTGCGCCTACGTATCAACGTACGAGCTTCGTGGCCGGCCCGCCGGAGCGCTATCACGCGGCAGGCTGCTCCTGGATGCTCGATCCCGCCCGCTCCGGCGGGGGGTGTCTGGTGAACCTCGCGCCGCACTTCGTCGACCTCTTCCTGCAGCGAAGCCGCGCCCGCCGCGTGGAACTCGTGGCCGCCCACCTGTCAGCGAGCCTGCACGGCGAGGGCGTCGAGGACCACGCCACCCTCGTACTGGCGGGCGACGACGGCAGCGAGGCGATCATCGAGGTCGGCTACGCCTTCCCGTCGAGCCCCGCTCAGCGGTACTGCTCTTACACCAGCGTCGGCGGCAGGGGGTACGTCGACGTGGGCACCTCCGGCGACGTCTCCTTCACGCACACCGCGAGCGGTGTCACCGAGTCGAAAACCATCGACGTCGACAGCGACCCGCTGTACGACGTGTTCGTCCGGCAGGTGGCCGACTCATGGGCGGACGGCTTCGCCGGGCTGCCGACGTTGGACGACCTCGCCGACACAATGAGCCTCATCTGGGCCGCGTACGGGCGGTCTTCCATTGCGTCCCTGGAGGTCAGCCATGGCTGAGGTGAGCATCGACGACGTCGCCGCCCGAGCGGGCGTGCACCGCTCCACGGTTTCCCGAGCCTTCTCCCGGCCGGAAGCCGTGAACGCCAAGACCCGCAAGCACGTCCTGGAGGTGGCGGAGAGCCTCGGCTACCGGGTGAACCCGCTGGCGCAAGCCCTGCGCCGTCGTGCGAGCAAGCTCGTTCCGCTGATAGTCCCGGACATCACCAACCCCTTCTACGGTGAGCTGGCGAGGACCATGGCGGCAGCGGCGGCCGACCGGGGCTACCAATTGGTGCTGTGCGTGACCGGCGGTGAAGTCGCCCAGACCAACGCCTATTTGACGTCCCTTCAGGAGATGTACGCGCCCTTCGGGATCGTCGCGCCGTCGACCACCGTGGACCTCGACGAGCTGCAGAACGTCGCCCTCGGCAGCAAGGTCGTCGTCATCGACCGCGTCGAGGAGGCACAGGTGCCGACCGTGACGGTGGACAGCGCCGAGGGCATCGCACTCGCCGTGGACCACCTGCGCGGCCTGGGGCATCGGCGCATCGCCTACGTGTCCGGCATCTCCGGGGCGTACACGTCCAAGGACCGCCTGGCCGCCTACGAGGGGCTGGCCGCGGAGCTGGGCATGCCGGCGATGGTCCTGGACGGAGGCACCGGGCCGGATGTGGGGGAGCGGGCCGCCCAGCGTCTGGTGGACATGGCACGCGAGGAGCGCCCGACCGCGGTCATCGCGGCCAATGACATGGTCGCCTTCGCCCTCATCTCCGCTCTTGGTGTGCGTGGTGTGTCCGTCCCGGACGAGGTGTCGGTGATGGGTTTCGACGGCCTGGAATTCGGCGCCCGGTACAACCCGCGACTGACCACCGTCCGCCAGCCCATCGCCGACATGGGAGTGATCGCCATCGACCTCGCCGAGAAACTCCTCAAGGACGGGGAGACGGCACATGTCGTCCTCGCCCCCGATCTACTGGTTCGTGAGTCGACCGCGGAGGTGCCCCGATGAGCCTGCCCGCAGGATTCCAGCACGTGGACCATGTCGCGTTCACGGTGCCCGACCTCGGCGAAGCGGTCACCTTCTTCGCAGAGGCCTTCGGCGCCGAGGAGCTCTACCGCTCGACGCGAGGGCCCGACGCCGACTTCATGCCCGCGCACTTCGAGGTCCCGGCCGACGCCCATCTGGAACTCGCCATGCTGCGCATGCCGCCGAACCTCAACGTCGAGCTGTTCCAGTGGTGGAGCACCGACCAGCGGAGCGACTACCCGCGCCACTCGGACGCGGGTGGCCACCACTTGTGCTTCACCGTGGCGGACGTCGACACCGCCGTCGAACACCTCCGGTCGCACGGCGCCCGTGTGCTGGGCCACACCAAGGAGGTCGGCCCCGACAGCCCGCGCGTCGCGGGCAACCGATGGACCTATCTCCGGGCGCCCTGGGGCCTGTTGATCGAGCTCGTCGACCGCTCCCGCGTCCACAGCCCGCCACCCCTGGTCGGCCCCGACGATTGGACTGGCCCCTCCCGAACCGGAAAGAACCTGTAATGCGCATCATTGGCCACACCCTCGGCACACCGGAACAGACCCTCCCGGAGGCGCTGCAACTCTTCGCCTCCGCCGGTCTGGAGGGAGCCGAGGTCATCTACCAGAACGACTACCGCAGCGGACTGCCCATCCGGGACGATGCCGCCGCGGCGGAGGCGGCCCGCGTGGCGGACGATCTCGGCGTACCGGTGATGGGACTCTCTCCGTACACCACCGGCATCAACCACGAGGACCCGGCACAGCGCCGCGCCGCGCTCGACGAACTGCGGTCGGCCATCGACTGCGCCCATCGCGTGGGCGCCACCCGGATCCGGGTGTACGCGGGTTCCTGGGGCGCGGACCGAACCGACCACGCCGCACACTGGGAGCGCCTGCGCTCGGCACTGACGGAGCTTGCACCGCTCGCCGCCGACGCCGGAGTGCGCCTGTGCGTGGAGAACCACTTCGGCACCATGACGCAGTCCGCCAAGGACACAGCCCGGCTGATACGTGAGGTGGACTCGCCCGCGGTGCGCGTCCTGTACGACCAGGCGAACCTCACCTTCACCCACGACGAGGCATGGCCGGAGGCGCTGCGGGAGCAGGGCGACCTGATCGGGCACGTCCACGTGAAGGACCTTGTCTTCACGGACCCGAACGCCCCCTTCGTCGCCTCCGAGACGGCCCGGGTGAAGGCGGACGAGCGGGCTGTACGCTCCCGCGTCGTCGGCGAGGGCGTCGTGCCCTGGGCGGAGATCCTGCGGGCGGTCAAGCAGAACGGTTACGACGACGTCCTCAGCCTCGAGTACGAGTACCGGTGGCACCCGCAGGACCTCCCGGCTCCGGAGGAGGGCTTCGCCCGGTCCGCCCGCGCGCTCCGCGCTCTCCTCGACCAGGCCGCCGGTCTCACGCCCGCGGAGGTGTCCCGATGAGCACGACCCCGCTGCGTGTCGGCGTGGTCGGCGCCGGGAACATCGCGCACATCGCGCAGCTGCCCACCCTGGTGGCACGGGACGACGTCGAGCTCGACGTGCTGGTGTCCCGGCGCGAGGACCCCTCCGAACTGGTCCGCCGGTGGGGGTTTTCCACCGCGGTCCGGACCGTCGAGCAGGCCCTGGGACGTGACCTGGACGCCCTGTTCGTGCTGACCCCGAGGTCGGAGCATGTCGCCGGCGTGCGCAGCGCGCTGGAGGCGGACGTGGATGTCTTCTGCGAAAAGCCCCTCGCGACCGCGACCAGCGACGCGGAGCGGCTCGCCGACCTCGCCGACGAGCACGAGCGCGTCCTGATGGTCGGCTTCAACCGTCGCTTCGCGCCGACCTACGTCGCCGCCCGCGAGGAGTTCGGGGACGCCGGCGCCGCGTTCTGCGTCGCGCAGAAGAACCGCCGCGGCAGCGAGTACCGCGCGACCTTCGAGAACGCCATCCACATGGTGGACCTGTTGCGCTGGTTCTGCCCGGGTGAGCCGGTCGATGTCTCCGCCCACGCCGCCGGTGACGACCCGTGGCAGGAGGACGGCGTCTCCGCCCTGATCCGCTTCGCCGGTGGCGGCACTGGCATCCTGACGGCGGCACGGACCGCCGGTGCGTGGGCGGAAAAGCTGGATGCCTACGGCGCGGAGCGCTCGGCCGAGGTGGTGGCTCCGGACACGGTGACCCTCACCCGGGAGGGTGTGAGCACCGTGCGCTCGATGAGCCCCGAGGCATTCGGCTGGGCCACGGCCACGAACACCTTCGGCTTCGCCGCCGCCGTTCACCACTTCCTCGACCGCGTACGTGACCGTGGCACGCCGCTCACGTCGGGGCGGGAAGCCGCCCGCACGCAGGCGCTCCTCGACGACATCCTGCAGGCCGCCGGTCTCCCCGTGAAGGAGCAGGAGGGCCGCACCTGGTCCAGCCACGCGACGCGCTGATTCCCCCGCGAGCCTCGAACGGCCCCGCCCCGAGGCAGGTGTCGACGGCATCCACGCTCGAAGAAGGCTTCCGGAACCGCCGACACTTTCGGCCCAACAACTGGACCGCGGCGCTCTCACCCGCCGCTTGTTCGCACAGATCCCATCCCTCACTGCACTGAGGAGCGCTCAATGGCGAACGCACCAAGAATAACCTCACCGAACTCCCCCTCCAACCCGGCCGAAGGAGAAGCCCCGCCCCGCAGAAGGCGGTTGAACATCCTGGCCGGCACCGTCGGCCACTTCATCGAGTGGTACGACTGGTACATCTACGGCCTCCTGGCCGCCGTCTTCTCAAGCCAGATCTTTCCCGGCAGCAGCCCGGCGATGTCGCTGATCAGCGCCCTGCTTACCTACGCGGTCGGGTTCGTGGTGCGGCCACTGAGCGGCGTCATCATCTCCCCGCTGGCCGACCGCTACGGCCGTCGCGTCGTGATGGCCGTAGCAGTCGGCGGCATGACCGCGGGCAGCCTGATCCTCGCGCTCACCCCGCCGTTCTCCGCCATCGGCTACGCGGCGCCGCTGCTGTTCCTGCTCGCCCGCGTACTGCAGGGCATCTCGGCCGGCAGCGAGTCGCAGAGCGCCATCGCCTACATGGTGGAGAACGGCTCGACCGACCGGCGCGGCCTGTTCGGCTCACTGTCGAACGCGGCCAGCGGCCTGGCCACACTGGCCGCCACCGGCATGGGGGCGATCGTCACCTCGACCCTGAGCATCCACGACCTGGAGACATGGGGCTGGCGCATCCCGTTCGCCATCGGAGGGCTCTTGGGCGTCGTCGGTCTGTTGCTGCGCTCGCGCGCCGACGAATCCCCGGCGTTCGAGGCCGCCGTCGAGGACTCCGCCACCGACAAGAAGCCCGAGATACTGCGTCTGCGGGAACTGCTGCGCAGGCACCCCAAGGCACTGCTGCAGACCGCGGCTCTGTCGGCCCCGGCCGTCGCCTACTACACGTGGGCCACGTTCCTGCCCACCTACGCACACCTGACCACCGGACGTGACCTGGACTCCGCCCTGGCGGGGAACGCCATCGGGCTGGGCCTGCTGGTGATCATCGTGCCGCTGTGCGGAGCCCTGTCCGACCGCATTGGCCGCCGCAAGCCCTTCCCCATCATCGGGGCCGCGGGCATGGTGGTGCTCTTCTACCCGCTGCTGTTGCTCTTGCAGCACCCCGGATTCGGCGTATACGTGACGGTGACCGTCAGCGGCTGGGTGGTACTGGCCATCTGGCAGGGCGTCTACCCGACGATCCAGGCCGAACTGTTCCCCGCCGCCGTCCGCGTGTCCGGCATCGGTCTGGCCCACCAGATCGTCATCGCGACCCTCGGTGGGACGGCCCCGCTCATCGCCAGCTCATTCGTCGAGGCGGGCCACCCCATGGGCGTGGCGGTGTACATGACGGCCATCGTCCTGATCTGCCTCATCGTCTACCTGACGCTGCCGGAGACGGGCTGCCAGGTCACGCACACCACTGACACCACGCCCCCTGCGGCATCTGGAAGCCAAGTAATGCTCAGCATCACGAAACCCACGGCATCTACGAAGGACACCCCATGACCGCCCAACCGCAGATCGCACTGGTCACCGGGTCCAGCGGCGGCATCGGAGCCGCCACCGCCGAGCGACTGCACGCAGTCGGCGCGACGGTCATCGGCTGCGACCGCACGGCACCGGACAGCCTCCCGAAGTGGCTCGCGGACTTCCGTGAGCTCAATGTCACAGACGAGCGGGCGGTGCGCGACACCGTGAACGGGATCCGGGCGGAGTACGGGGCGATCGACGTCCTGGTGCACGCCGCCGGGGTTCTCGGCAACGAGCCGGACCTCCTCACCACCCCGAGCTCCGAGTTCGCCCGGGTGATGGCGATCAACGCCACGGGTGCCTTCTCCGTACTGCGCGAAGTCGGCCTCGTGATGAAGGCCCAGGGCTCCGGCTCCATGGTCGCGGTGGCATCGGTCGCCGCCAAGGAGGCCCGTCGCGCGTACGTGCCGTACAACGCCAGCAAGGCGGCCGTGTTGAACATCTGCTGGTCGCTGGCTCTGGAACTCGGCCCGGACAACGTGTCGGTCAACTGCGTGTGCCCCGGCCCGGTCAACACCGCCATGTGGGCCCAACTTGCCGACCGCGCCGGCGGCGGCGACCCCGAGGGGGACCGGCGCGCCCGCCAGGCCCGGGCCGCGCAAATCCCGATGGGCCGGTTCGCCGAGCCCGAGGAGGTGGCGGCAACCATCGCCTTCCTCACCGACCCGGCCAACCGTTACCTGACCGGCCTGAGCCTGGATGTCGCCGGCGGCGCCCGGCTCGGGATGGGCAGTTGATGGAGCGACTCCACTCTGAGCGGAATCGATTGAAGGGAAAACCCAATGATCATCAACACGTTTTCATATCTTTGGTCGACAACGGCGACCGCTGCGGTATCCGAGTTGGTCCAGAATGGGTACAACACCTTCGAGGTTCCCATCAGCTCTCCACACTGCTGGCCGGAAGAGATCTCCAGCTCCGAGCGTTCGGCAATGCTGGCGACGCTCAACGAGAACGGCGCCAAGATCCGCTCCCTGAATGCCGGCGGATACGACATCAATCTGGCCAGCCCTGGTGCCAGCATGCGCCGGAAGAGCATCGAGCACATCACGTCGGTGATCGACCTTGCGGTGGCTTGGAATGTCCCGGAAATTGTGATATCACCCGGCACGCGGCGCCCTATGATCTCCCCCTCGCTCGAGAGTGTCTACGGGTGGATGCATGAAAGCCTGGAAGAGCTGATCCCGCTGGCCAAGCGGGCGGGAAAGCGGCTCCTCTTCGAGAACACCCCCTACTGCTTCGCACCGACGATTGGGGAACTGGCAGATATCGTCGGCACAGTCAATGATGATGCACTGAAAATCGTGTACGACGTCGCGAACGCTGCTTACATCGAGGAGGATCCCGTATCGGGTCTGCGTGCACACCACGAATCGGTTGCGCTCATGCATATCTCCGACACGGGGACAGAAACGTGGGGACACGACCCCATCGGCACTGGGGTGATCGATTGGAACGGGCTGGGTAAAGCGGTCCAAGAAACAATCGGGGTGGGTAACGTCGTGCTCGAAGTCATCCGCGAAGAGAACACCCTGGAAGAATTCGCGAAGGCGATACGTGACCTCGATGAAGAGGGTTGGAATCTCGGAGAGTAAACGCAACAGAGGCAGCTGTCACGACGTGTGTGGCCTGCTGAATATGCCCGCTGGGAATATGCGAGGAGAGTGTGCAATGAGAGTTCTGGTCAGTGGCGGAAGCAGCGGCATCGGCGCGTCTGCAAGCCTGAGGATCGCAGAGGCGGCGCTCGCCCGTGGCGAACAGCCAATGATCGCGGTATCTGGCCTTACTGCGAACGCGCGACAAGACGAGGTCGTCCGATCGATCCAGTCGATGGGCGGCAAAGCCATTGCATTGACAGGAGACCTGGGTGATCCCGACGTGCCCGGTCAGCTGGTAACCGTTGTGGTCGACGAGTTCGGCGGCTTGGATGCGCTGGTGGCAAATGCCGGAATCGCCAACCCTGGCGCACTCAAGGATCTCTCCCTCGAGGACTGGGACGGCATGTTCTCCGTCAACCTCCGCGGGGCGTGGCTACTTGCCAAAGCAAGTTACCCGCACCTGAAGGATAGTCGCGGGTCCGCCTGTTTCACCTCTTCGATGTCCGGCCAGCTCCCACATGCCGGATCGGGTGCTTACAGTCCGACCAAGGCTGCACTCACGATGTTGGCTCAGACACTCGCACTGGAATGGGCACCTGACGGAATCCGCGTGAACGTGGTATCCCCGGGCATGACTCGCACGCAGATGACTGAACAAATGTACCTCGATCCCGAAGTGAAGAAGGCAAGGGAGGAAATCATCCCGTTGTCGAAAATTGGCGACCCGATGGATATCGCGAACGTGATCGAGTTTCTTGTCAGCCCGCTGGCAGGATATGTCACCGGCCAAGATGTCTGCGTCGATGGGGGCTTCTCCAAGTCCATTCTCAGTCACATTCCCGGTCGGCCCAGCTCCAAGTTCTGACGGGAACTGTTCAACCGGCTTGACAGTCACACAGCGGTGCCCCTAGGTTCTGTTGTCAAATTTCGCGCCCACATCAGGTGTGAGGCGAGGGCGACGGCTGCTTCGAGGGACTGGGCGGTCTTGTCGTGGCGGGTGGCGATGCCGCGCCACTGCTTGAGTCGGTTGAAGCAGCGTTCACGAAGCAAGCCGTAATTCGTACATATACGACTCCGGGGCGGGGGATGTCCCGGTCGTAGGGGTGGACGGCATGCTCCAGGCCGCGGCTGTCGTGCGGCAGTTGCGGGAGGCAGGGGCTGCTGAAGTGGAGGGTGGTGAGTCGCGGTGTCGGAGGACATCGTCGCGGAACTCCCCAGATTCCCTGGTGGGAGACGGTTCCGGAGCTGAGCCGTCACTTGGTGGTGCGGCTGCTGACCGAGTTGATGACCCGGACGATCACAGCCAGACAGGACGGGGTGATCCGCGTGACGGTGATGGCTGTGGGACTCTGTTGGCGGATGTGATCTGGGTTTTGTCGGTCAGGCCGCGTGGCTGAGGACAAGCTGTTCGTAGTGGGAGACTCGTGCGGTGCCCAGGGGGTTCCGGTCCACCAAGTGTCGAGGCGGTAGAGGTTGAGTGCGGCCGCGGTCAGGACTTGGGCCAATGAGGTTTTGGCGAGGCCGCGGTAGCGAGTGCGCCGGGTGCCGGTGCGCCGCACCGCCTGCGAGATGCTGCCCTCCACCCCGGCCCTGGTGTGGTACTGCTTCTTCCACTGATCGGTCTGCTGTTCTGCCCGACGTTGTCGGAGGAGTTCGTGCTCTTCGCGTGGCAGCAGCGTCAGGACACGGTAGGCGGCCGTGGTGCAGGCGTCCTTGGCCGGGCAGCTGGTGCATCCGGCCCCGGAGAAGTCGATGTGGACGCGGGTTTCGCCGCCGATGGTGGTGTCGGTCCAGCGGGTGCTGATCCGGCCCTGCGGGCAGGTCACCTGCCGGGCCCGCCAGTCGATGCGGAAGTCGGTGGCGGCGTAGCCGCTGCCGAGCAGGGCCGGTCGGCCGCCGGCCTGCCTGACCGGCCCGATGACCTCGACGCCCCGTGCACGAGCTTCAAGGATGATCTTCGCGCTGGTGTAGCCGCTGTCCACGTAGTGCTCGGCCGGCTTCAGGCCTCGCTCGGTCAAGGACTGGTGGACGGCGGCGGTGAGCCGGTGATCGTCCGTCGTGGCCGGTGTGGTGGCCGTGCACGTGATCAGGTGGGGAAGGCCGTCGTCGCAGCTTTCGGTGAGATGGGTCTTGTAGCCGTCCCAGGCGGATCCCCGCTTCACCCCGCAGCGCGCGTCCACGTCGTGTGGGGAGACGATGCGTGCCGCTCCCGGCGGGCGTTGTTTGTGCCCGCGCCAGCGTACTCCGCGGGCGTCGCGCTGGTACTCCTGGGCCCACACGGTGCGCAGGAGCACGACCGCCTCGAGGTCGCGGAGGTGGGCGGGGGCGGTGGGATCGTCGAGAGTGTGGAGTAATTCGTAGCCGTCGCCCCCGACGTTCTCGGCGAACGCGGTGCGCTCGGGCTCGCCCTTGGGCAGCCGGTAGGAGTCGGCGCGCTGCTGGTAGCGCGCGAGCCAGTCCGCGTTGACCGCGTCGGTGCCGGCCAGCCAGGCGGGGGCGGCCACCGCCAGAGCCTCCAGGGCGCAGCGCATGGTCTCGGTGACGAACTCCAGCCGGTTCAGGTCACGGATGCAGGCGATGACGTGGGTGGAGTCGGTGCGGGCCCGGCCGCCGGCCCGCAGGAGTCCCCGTTTGTTGCACTGCGCGAGGATGGCGTCCAGGATCTGCTGTTCCAGGCCGTGGGCGATCAACCGGTCGCGGAACTCGCTGAGCACTGAGAAATCGAAGCCAGGGTCAGCGAGTTGGAGGCCGAGGGCGTATTGCCAGTCGATCCGGCCGCGCACCGCATCAGCGGCCTGCCGGTCGGTCAGCCGCTCTGCGTACTGCATCACGCTGACCAGCGCCAGCATCCCCGGAGACACGGACGGACCGCCCCGATGCGCGAACGCCGCCACGAACTGCTCGCTTTCAAATACCGGCCCGAACTCGTCCCTGATCCGCATGGCCAGACACCCGCGCGGGAACGCGGCACGGGCAACCCTGGCCGTGGACTCAGGCACCGCGGGCGCAGGCAACGAACGCATCGACATGATCTCCCCTCGGCCCCACGAAACAGACCCGACAACGAGCAGTGTCCAACCCACCCGAAGGTCATTTCAGGTGAACCATCACATCGACCAACAGAGTCCTTCAGGTGCCGTCACGCGGTGCACACGTGTTTCGACGCCGTGATGCACGAACGTGTGAGTCTCGATCTCCGCGCCGTCACGCTCTCGCGCGGCGGCCTTGGTCCTCTCTTGCCTGACCCTGGCGGAAATCTCCTTGGACACGGGCCAGTAGGCGTAGGCCGCTTGGCTGATGCCCTCGTGGAATTGCTCCTGCCTCTCCACCCAAGCCCACTTCGCGCGGCGCCACTCCAGGACCATCCAGGGGCGGGCTTGGGCGGCCTGTTCATGGGCGGTTCGCAACGTGGCGTGGAGGGTATCGACGGTGGTGGCAAAGACTATGGCGGCATCGTGCCATCGGCGGCACTCCTGTGAGTGGAGGGATGAGCCATGCCGAGGCCACTCGGTGCGGGGTGTAGAGCCTGAAGTAACGCGGCATGCACATGGGCAGGGCCCACTCCGGCTCACGCTGTACGACCGCGATCCGGCCATCGGCCGGCTCGGGGATTTCCCGGTCTTCCTCCCTCAGCGGCAGCGGCCAGCCATGCGTCGGCGGTGCCAGGCGTCTCATCACCACCTCTTAGCTCACCGCCCAGCGTGCCGCAGGATGGAGTGTGGGGGCAATCGCATGCTGCGGCGACGCTGACCGCCGCAGGAGAGACGTACGCACGGTGTGTACCTTTCGTCGGCCCCCGCCCCGGCTAAGGCGGCAGGCCAAGGGAGGGAAAGTGGAGTGTTTCGGGAAGCAGCTACGTGAGGCGCTGCTGGCTGCGGATGCGGACGTTGCCCACCCCCGTGCGGCTTACGTCCGCAGTCCGCGTCGGCACCGCTGTAAGCCGCTGTGTCTTCGAGTTCACCGGGCTGGGTATTGATCGACAACTCGCTTCCGTCACCCTGGTCAATGGCTACACCGCAGGTCGTAGGCGGCAGCGCACGACGCTGACCAATGAAGAAGTCTCAGGTTTGCTGCTCGACTGCGAGCGCGCGTACCTTCTGGGGCCACAGCGCCGCGTCCACGGGGGAGGCGGGGATGAGGAGTGACCGATGCCGGGGCGTCCTGAGAGTCCACTGGATCCGAACGCGGGTCCGGTGCAGCGGTTCGCTGTGGAGTTACGCACGCTGCGGAGGCAAGCCGGCAGCCCCACCTACAAGACGATGGCCACTCGCTCCGAGCACGGTGCGAGCACGCTGTCCCAGGCGGCCGCCGGGGAACGGCTGCCAACCCTTCCTGTGACGCTGGCCTATGTGCAGGCCTGCGATGGGGATCGGGCCGAGTGGGAGCAGCGCTGGCGACAAGCTGCTGAAGATGCGGCCGCCGTGCCGCGGCCAGCGGAGGGCGGGGAGCCGCCGTACCGCGGCTTGGCCCGCTACGAGCCCGGCGACGCCGATCTGTTCTTCGGCCGCGACCAGGTCACTCATCGCCTGACAGACCTGACCCGGCAGCGACGATTAAGTGCGGTGTTCGGTCCGTCGGGCAGCGGGAAGTCCTCTCTGCTGCGTGCCGGGCTGATCCCGCGCCTGCAGCACACGACTGACCCGGCCCTGCGGCCCGCAGCGCTGCGGGTGTTCACCCCCGGTCCGCACCCGCTGCGCATCCATGGCGACCGGCTTTCGGCGCAGGAGACCGGCGAAGGGGACACCTGGCTGATCGTTGACCAGTTCGAAGAGCTCTACACCCTGTGCACCGACCCGGCCGAGCGCTCCGCCTTCCTCGAACGTCTGCTAGAGGCCACCGACCCGGCCAGCCGGCTGCGCGTGGTCCTGGCCATACGCGCCGACTTCCTGGGCCGCTGCGCAGAACACGCGGGTCTGACCGCGGCCTTGCAAGAGTCCACGGTGCTGGTCGGGCCGATGGGCCCAGCCGAGCTGCGCGAGGCGATCACCAAGCCCGCCCAGGCCACCGGGCTGCTCGTGGAACGATCCCTTACCGCCCGGCTGATCGAGGAGGTCGAAGACGCGCCCGGTGCCCTGCCGCTGATGTCCCATGCTCTGCTGGAGACCTGGCGCCGCCGCCAGAGCCGGGCCCTGACCGAGGTCGCCTACACTGCGGCCGGCGGCCTGAACGGGGCGATCGCCCGCACCGCCGAAGACCTCTACACCGGCCTGACCCCCGCCCAGGCCGGGCTGGCCCGCCGTCTGCTGCTGCGCCTGGTCACCCCGGGCGACGACGCCCCCGATACCCGCCGCCCCACTCCGCGCAGCGAACTCGCCGCGCTCGAGGCTGGCGGGGAGGTGGGCACGGTCTTGGACCGGCTGATTCGTGCCCGGCTGCTCACCGCGGATGAGGGCACGGTCGACCTGGCACACGAGGCTTTGCTGACCGCGTGGCCGCGGCTGCACACCTGGGTCGAGGAGGACCGCGAGCGGCTGCGGGCCCACCGGCAGCTCACCGAGGCCGCCACTACCTGGGATGAACTGGGCCGAGATCCGGGGACGCTGTACCGCGGCACCCGCCTGGCGGGTGCCGCGGAACTATGGCCCCCTTCCCGGTACAGCGAGCTGACCGACGGGGAGCGCGCGTTCCTGACCGCGGGCCTGGCGGCCGAACGTCGCGCCCGGTTGCGTCGGCGTCTTACAGCCGGGCTCGCGGCGTGTGTGGCCCTGCTGCTGGTCGTGGCGGGCACCGTGGCCTACATCGAGCGGGACAGGTCTCGGCAGCGCGCGGACGAACTGGCGTCGAAGCAGATCGCCGCCCAGGCCGACGCGTTGCGCGAGGAGGATCCGGTGACCTGTGCCGCTCGAAAAGTCGTCGCTGCACGTCACGCGGCGTATCGGTACTCGCTGATGAGGCCGCGGAGGATGCGGGTTCGCAGCAGTCGGTGAGCGCCGGTGTCCGTTGCAGCAGGCTGATTCTGGGCATCGGGTGGTAGTTGGGTGCGGGCCTGGTGGGGCCGGTGCTTGTTGTAGTGACTCTGGTAGACAGCAAGGACCTGTCGGGCATGCGCTTCGCCCAGAATGAGGACGTGGTCGAGGGCCTCGCGGTGGATGCTGCCGATGACGCGTTCGCAGTGGGCGTTCATCCGAGGTGCTCGTGGCGCGCTCTTGATCACGTCCAGTTCCTCGGCTTTGAAGACGGCGTCGAATGCCTCGCCGTACTTGCCGTCCCGATCGCGCAGCAGGAACCGCAGGGACTCCATGCGCATGCCGAGGTCAGCGGTGAGATTTCTTGCCTGCTGCACGGTCCATCCCCGCGTCGGGTTGGCGGTGACGCCGGTGATGTGCAGGCGTCGGGTACCGTGCTCGAGGAAGGCCAGCGCGTACAGCCGCCTGCCGAGCGCGGTGTCGATGTGGAAGAAGTCCGCCGCGATGATGCCCTCGGCTTGCGAGCTGAGGAACCCACGCCAGGTCGGACCGGAGCGACGCGGCGCCGGGTCGATGCCCGCTGCGTGCAGGATCTGCCACACCGTCGAGGGTGCGATCCGGTGTCCGAGCCGGGCCAACTCGCCCTGGATTCGCCTGTGGCCCCAGCGCGGATTCTCGTCGGCGAGTCGCAGGACGAGGTTCTTGGTCGCCATGGCGGTGGGTGGTCGACCGGTGCGTCTGCGCACGCTGTAGTCCCACTTCGCGGCGATGAACCTGCGGTGCCAGCCCAGCAGGGTACCGGGGGTGACCGGGAAGACCTCGCGCCAGCGCAGGCGGGGTATGAGTCCGGACAGGGCTGCGAACCAGAACCGGTCCGATGGCTCGTAGCTGACTGGTCGGGTCAGCTGCCGGCGCAGGACCGCATTCTCGTGGCGGAGTACGAGTAGCTCCGCGTCCTTCACGGCATCGTTGCGGAGTAACGTCGATGGGAGGGAGATCAACTTGCGGGTCATCTTGTATAGCAGGCGTACGAACATCCGGTCATGCTCCCAGCCGACGACCCATCACCTCCGCCACCTGCAGCGACGGACTTTTCGAGCGGCACAGGTGGTCGAAGCTGATGTCTCGGGTGGCGATCTGGCGGTTCGGTTCGGCGTTCCGCACACTCCGGGACTGCTGGATGTGGCTACCTCGGCCCGTAAGGAACGGCCCGGGTCACTCCTCGGGGCGACAACGGAACTGTCGTTTGGTGTCCGTGTGGTGGCTTCGCCAGCAGGCGGCAGAACCTGCTCGGAGGCCGTTCGGCTAGTAGCCGAGTACGTGCAGCGGCTACTGCTGGGCGATGAAGGAGACCGGGGCACGGTCGTGTTGGACGTGGGCCGTATCAGTGAGGACGTCGAGGGCCTGCTCGGGGCGCGGAGGCTGTGGTGCTGGTGGCCCGGGGCGGGGCAGATGCGTTGGCGCACGCATATGCGTACCTGGCGGAGGCCGGGGCGCGAGCGGAGCGATACGTGCTGGCTGTGGTAGGGCCATGCCCGTATGCGGTTGGGGAGATCACCGCGACGCTCGGCATCAGCCGCGTCGTCTTCCTGCCCTGGGACACCAAGGCAGCTGACGCTTTGGCCGGGAAGGCTCGTTCGGCGCTGCGGACCTCTGGTTGGAGGGCGCTGCAGTTGATGACGGCAGCTCGTGATTGGGCGCGCCAGTTGAACGGTGCTGGTGAGGTGGCGGCGAAGGGGCTCAGCGGCGCTCTCGCGGGGCTGGGAGCCGTGCCGGCCCCGGGCGGCCACCTTCGGCGTGGGCTGGCAGCGCTTGCGAGGAAGGAAAGCCAGTCATGAGCACGATGACGGACTACGGTCTGCGCGAGGAGAGAGAGCGGCAGCTGGCCGCGGAGGTGCGCCAGCGTGTGGTCAGCCTGAAGGGTGCATTTACTGCAGTACGGTGGCTGACCAGGGGATTTACGATCGCCGAGTCGGTCGCCCGGGTTCTTACGAAGTCATGACGTGCTGACCGAATCACCGCTGCCTTCCCGCCTCGCTTCTCAGGATGGTTGCCGGCACACCGTTCACACAGGAGGCATACGCGTAATGAGCAGGCGTCGCAGGTCCTATACGAAGAGCCGCGTGATCGGCCTCTCGGTCGCAGTGACCACGGTGGCGGCCGCCGTGACGACGTTCAGCCTGGCCAACGCCAGTGAGGAACATCGTCCGGACGCCGCGTCCAGTACGAAGGCCGCTGCCACCGGTGCGGACCACGCGGTGTTCGTCCAGGGCAACGAAGTGTCCGGCAACACCATCCACGCGTTCAAGCGTTCCGGCACAGGCAAGCTGACCGCCGCCGGCAACTACAAGACCGGAGGCAAGGGCGCGGTTGCCACCGGTGCGCCCACCGACGCGCTCGCTTCGCAGGGTTCCCTGGTCTATGACGCGCGGCATCACCTGCTGATCGGTGTCAACGCGGGCAGTGGTTCGGTCACCTCGTTCGGCGTCTCCGGCCAGAAGCTCTCCAACCGCCAGTCGGTCTCCTCGGGAGGTGACTTCCCCCTGTCGGTCGCGGTGTACGGCGACACCGCCTATGTATTGAACGGTGGCGGCGAAGCGTCGGTGCAGGGCTTCAACATCACCGCGCAGGGCCTGAAGGCCATACCCGGATCGAAGCGCCTGCTCGGGGTCAAGGGCCCTGCTGTCCCGGTCTTCAGCGACAACCCCGCCCAGGTTTCGTTCACGCCCGACGGCGAAAACCTGGCCGTGACCCTCAAGTCGACCAACACGATCGAGGTCTTCCCGGTCGCGGCCGACGGTACCCTCGCCAAGAAGGCCGTCTCCAACAAGTCGGCAGGCAACGTCCCCTTCGGCTTCACCTTCGACCAGGGTGGCCGGCTGCTCGTCACCGAGGCCGAGGAATCGACGGTCAGCACCTACGAGGTCGGCGTCGGCGGAAAGCTGACCACTGTGACGGCCGCGGTGCCGAACGGGCAGAACACGCTGTGCTGGATCCAGGCCGCGGGCGGCTTCTTCTACGGTGCCAGCACCGGCAATTCAGCGGTGACCGCGTACTCCGTGGACTCGGCAGGGAAGGTCAGCGTGGTGGCCAAGCAGGCGGTGCCGCTGTCGGCCGACTCCCGTGGCACGATCGACATGGCAGCCTCCGCCGATGGGGCGTTCCTCTACGTACAGAACGGAACGACCGGCAACATCGACGGATTCCGGGTCGCGGCCAACGGCAAGCTGACCCTGGTCACCAGGGCCACTGAAGGCCTGCCGAAGTTCTCCGCGGAGAAGGGTGGCATGGAGGGCATCGTCGCCGCGTGACCAGCACGTGGAGGCGCTGAGCGTGCGTCGCAAGGGCGTGCAGGACCTGCGCTGCTGCGCTCGACGTCCGGGAGCGGCTGAGCGGTGCTCCTGCCGAGTACCTCATCCGCGCAGGTCAGTGATGAATCGTGCCCGGCATCCGACGTCTTCGAGGTCCATGCCCAGATTCGTTTCGTCGCCGCTTGCGCCACCCACGACACCGGCATCCTTCAAGATCATCCAGATGGCCGACGCGGCCGCCTCCCACCCAGCACGAGCAGCTCGCCGTGCAGACGCCTGTAGCCCCAGGTGTGGATTCTCCCTCGTCAGACGCAGCACCAGAATCCGGATGGAGTGCACCGTACGAGGTCGACCAGGTCGCTTGCGGAGACTCGGGCACCGGCAATGCACACCTGTTGATCGGGCTGGGCACCGCAGCCGCGTTGGCCGGCCAACGAGTCCGCTACATCACGGCCGCATCCTTGGTGAACGAGCTGGTGGAAGCGGCAGACGACAGGCAGCTCGGCAAGACCATCGCCCGCTGCGGAGGCGTCGACCTTCTCGAAATCGATGAGCTGGGCTATCTCGAACTGGCCACCGTGGCGCGGAAATGCTCTTCCAGGTCTCACTACGCGTGACGAGAAGAGCAGCATCACGATCGCTTCCAACGAGGCTTTCACGGGCTGGAGCAGGACCTTCGCCGATCCACGGCTTTGCGCGGCCTGGTGGTGGCCGGGCCACGGCCGTACGCCCTGAGGCTGGACGAACTGCGTGCTCTGCCCCAGCACGAGGTGGAGCTGCCGATCTCCTGCGTGGAGAGCTGGAGCAAGTCGACGCGCTGGACACTGGCTCTTCGCGCTGGTGGCCGTGGTCGCGGTGATGTTGCTGTGGGCGGCGTGCGGGGGATCGCCCGCAGAGGGCGGTCACCTCGTGAGGAGCGTGACCCGTTCCGGGCCTCCCCTTACAGGAGTCTTACGCGTTCCCGGCAGGGCCGCGGGCCGCCCGGCGGCCTCCTACGGTGACCGGATGAGATCCCTCCGTGCCCTTCGTACGATCGCACCGGTGACGGCCGCTCCGCTGCTGCTTGCCACCGCCGGTCTGGTGCATCCCCGGCATCTGACAGCGGCGACAGCCGGCCACTGGGCCGGACTGCACATTGCCCTGCTGCCCGTCTTCCCCTTCCTGGCGGTGGGCTTGTTGGTCCCGCTGTGGGGGCGGCCGCACCGGAACGGGGAAGGGGCTCTGACGGTGCTCGCCTGGGCAGGATGTCTCTGTTATGCCACGTACTACTCCGGGCTCGACGCGGTGGCGGGGATCTCCGCAGGGACGGTGGTGGACCATGGTGTCCACGGGGCGGCCGGGGGGCTGTTCCGAACTGGGGGCGAGTTGGGCCGGGTGGGCGTGCACGCGTTGGCCGTGGCCGCTGTCGCCACGTGCGCGGCGCTCTGGCGCCGGCATGGGGCACGGGTGCTGCCGGGCACCGTGGTCCTGCTGGCCGCCTGCTGGTCGTTCTTGGACAGTCACATCTTCTGGCCCCGGGGGGTGTTCACGATGCTCGGCTTCGCCGTGGGCTTCGTCCTGCTGACGCTGGCTGCTCCCCGCAGAGGGAAGACCGTGTCCACAGCCGGATCGAAGACGATCTGTCCCGGACTTCCGCGTAGAGGACTTGGGCAAGGAACGCGACCAGGCTGGTCTCGCCACTCGTGACAGCACGCGATTGAAATGGACTTGTCGGGCGGGAGGGAGAGCTGGCTGCGCGCGCGTCACGGTATACCGCCTGCGTACACGCGTTCCCGTTCCGTACGAAGCTCGACCAGTCGCGCGTAGCCGTCGGCCAGCGTACGGTCGTCGGCGAGGTCGGGGCGACCCACGGCAGCCATGAGCCGACCGAGACGTTGCTGGAGTTGCCGGCGATCATCACAGACTGTGCCCTTGCCTGTGCGTGCCGGAATCTATGTCACCCCTATGCGACCTGCGAGTATTCGTGGATGAGGCCGCTGAGTCGATCGCGTCGGGAGATGCGGGTTTTGCCAGTGGCGATAATTGGTTCGGACTCGGTGAGTCGGCCTGGCGCCCGTTGTCCGAGGGGTCGATGCGGCCGGTGACTGTTGTAGTGCTCCGTGTACTCGTCGAGGACGAGGCGGAGGTGCCGTTCTCCGGTGATCAGGATGCGGTCGGTTGCCTCGTGTCGGCATGATCCGATCCAGCGTTCGGCGATGGCGTTCATCCGTGGCACAGCGGGCAGTGTGGGGATGACGCGTACGCCGGCTGCTTGGAAGACGGCTTCGAAGCTGTCGGTGAAGTAGGCGCCGCGGTCCCGGATGAGGAACTTGATCGACTCTGCGCGGTCGCCCAGGTCCATGAGGTAGTTCCGGGCTTGCTGGGTGATCCAGGGGCTGGTCGGGTGTCGAGTGATGCCGGCGATGTGCATGCGGCGGGCGCCATGGTGGATGAAGAACAACGCGAACCAGCGCCGCAAGAGGACGGTGTCGATGTGGAAGAGGTCGGTGGCCACGATGGCGGAGAGCTGCGCTGTGAGGAAAGCAGCCCATGAGCGGTCCGCGCGTTGCGGTGATGGGTCGGTCCCAGCCTTCTTCAGTATCTCCCAGACGGTGGAGGCGCCGACCTTGCGTCCCAGACCAAGCGGTTCGCCGTGGATCCGTCGATATCCCCACCCCGGGTTCTCCCGCGCGAGGCGCAGGACCAGGCGCCGCAGTGCTTCCGGCTTCGGAGGTCGGCTCGGGCGGCGGTGTGGATAGGTCCACTTCCGGGCGATGAGGCGTGCGTGCCGTCGTAGGACCGACCGTGGAGTGACCAGCAATGCAGTGTCGGTGAAGGTCGGCTTGCCCACCTGACGCTGCGGGACCAGCAGTTGGTGCCGGAGCACCAGGATCTCGACGACCTTATTCTCTGTCGCTCATCGGTAGGAGACGTAGGAACGACAGGGCGTTGGTCGCGGTGAGGTAGGCCAGGCGCAGCAGCACAACAGATCATGATGCCGCCGGGGTCCCGCGCAGGTGCAGACCCTGGGGGTGAACGTCGAGGAGAACCAAAGATCCGTGATCAGGCTGTCGACCTGCGTGGATGATGTATCGGCACCCGCACTGGGCCAGGGACCCGTCGTAACCGGCGCAACCGCCGAAGGGAGCTGATGCGGTCCTCGTCGATTGCTGGGCTTCTTCTGACGTGATCCGTTGCCGACCTTCCGCCCGGCGGGAAACGATGTCAGTGTTTCGTAAGAGCTCGACCGATGAGAGATCTGCCAATCCCCCCTAGGGTGTTGATCGGAACCGCTGGTTCAACGTTGCGGGCCGTCACAAGTCCTTTTGTGTCGTCTGTGAGCTGCGGAACCGGAACCCAAGACCACTCAACACTCGAATGGGGTAGCCTTGCGTAAACCGTTGGCTGAATTCATCGGCGCGTTATTCCTGGTTTTCACCATCACCGCGACAGTACTGTCCAATGCGGCCCTCGCGCCCTTGGCGATTGGCGCGTCCCTCATGGTGATGGTGTACGCCGGAGGCCATGTCTCGGGTGCTCACTTCAACCCGGCTGTCACGCTCGGCGTCTTCGTGAGAGGCCGCATCAAGGGCCGTGAGGCCATGGCTTACGTGGTGGCACAGGTGGCGGGCGGACTGGTGGGAGGACTGATCGGTCGCTGGGTCGTCGATCCGGATGAGGTGACAGCCGTCTCCTTGTCGGGGCATCAGATCGGAGCAGCGCTCGTAGCGGAAGCACTTTTGACCTTCATGCTGGCCTACGTGGTTCTCAATGTCGCCACCAGCAGCGACCACCCGCAGAATTCCTTCTACGGCTTGGCCATTGGTTTTACGGTCCTCGCAGGTGCGGTGGCAGTGGGGGGCGTATCAGGAGGGGTCTTCAACCCGGCTGTTGCCGTGGGCGGTTCTGTGGCCGGATTGTTCTCCTGGTCGTCGCTGTGGGTATATCTCATAGCTCAAGGTGTCGGCGGTACACTCGCGGGCTTCGTTTTTCTCGCGCTGAACCCTGATGAGCGCGAGACGCCACGGGCAGAGCCGGACACGGCGGAGCGTGACGTCGATGCGCCGGGCACAGGAGCCCCCGCTCGGACCTGATTTCTCACCACCTCCGAGCGGAGGTCGCTCCGCTGGTGCCCTGAGGCCCCACGCGCCCCGGGTGCGTGGGGGAACGGCGAAGACCGACAGGGACAGTACTGGTTCCCGCCAGCCGCTTCTACCAGCGAGCACCGGTCTCCACGGCACGCTCGTGAAGAACAGTCCTCCGCCTGCGTCACCGGACGGTGTTCGCCGGCCACTGAGCAACGAAGCGCGGGGCGAGGTCACCTGCCGGGCTCTGTTCTGCCCGTTTCTCGTCATGTGTGTGCACGTACCTGACTCATCTCTTTGGTCCACTCTCCAAAAGGATTGCCATGTCCGAGAAGCACGATGCCATCGTGACCGACGCGAAGACCGAGGAGTCGGGCGGCTGCCCGGTCGCCCGCGGTCGCGCCGCACACCCCACCCAGGGGGGCGGCAACCGTCAGTGGTGGCCGGAACGGCTCAACCTGCAGATCCTCGCCAAGGACCCCGTGGTCGCCAACCCGCTCGGTGCGGAGTTCGACTACGCGCAGGCGTTCGCCGGCCTCGACCTGGCGGGCGTGAAACGGGAGATCGCCGAGGTGCTGACCACCTCGCAGGACTGGTGGCCCGCGGACTTCGGCAACTACGGCCCGCTGATGATCCGTATGGCCTGGCACAGCGCCGGCACCTACCGCATCAGCGACGGCCGCGGCGGTGGCGGTCGTGGTCAGCAGCGCTTCGCCCCTCTGAACAGCTGGCCGGACAACGGTAACCTCGACAAGGCCCGCCGTCTGCTGTGGCCGGTCAAGAAGAAGTACGGCCAGTCCATCTCCTGGGCCGATCTCCTCATCCTCACCGGTAACGTCGCCCTGGAGACGATGGGCTTCGAGACGTTCGGCTTCGGCGGCGGCCGCGCCGACGTCTGGGAGGCCGACGAGGACGTGTACTGGGGTCCCGAGACCACCTGGCTCGACGATCAGCGCTACACCGGCGACCGTGAGCTGGAGAACCCGCTCGGCGCCGTCCAGATGGGTCTGATCTACGTCAACCCCGAGGGCCCGAACGGCAACCCGGACCCGATCGCCGCGGCCCGCGACATCCGTGAGACGTTCCGCCGCATGGCGATGAACGACGAGGAGACCGTCGCCCTGATCGCCGGTGGCCACACCTTCGGCAAGACCCACGGCGCCGGCCCCGCCGACGCCGTCGGCAACGACCCCGAGGCCGCCTCGATGGAGCAGCAGGGCCTGGGCTGGAAGTCGACTTACGGCACCGGCAAGGGCGGTGACGCGATCACCAGTGGTCTGGAGGTCACCTGGACCACCAAGCCCACCCAGTGGAGCAACGACTTCTTCGACATCCTCTTCGGCTACGAGTGGGAGCTGACCCAGTCCCCGGCCGGCGCCAACCAGTGGGTGGCCAAGGACGCGCAGGAGATCATCCCCGACGCGCATGACCCGTCGAAGAAGCGTCTGCCCACGATGCTCACGACGGACCTCTCGCTGCGCTTCGACCCGATCTACGGCCCGATCTCGAAACGCTTCCACGAGAACCCGGCCGAGTTCGCGGACGCCTTCGCCCGCGCCTGGTACAAGCTCACCCACCGTGATCTGGGCCCGAAGTCCCTGTACCTCGGCCCGGAGGTCCCGGCGGAGACCTTTCTGTGGCAGGACCCGCTGCCCGAGGCCCAGGGCGAGGCCATCGACGCCGAGGATGTCGCGGTCCTCAAGACCAAGCTCCTCGAGTCCGGCTTGTCCGTCGCGCAACTGGTGTCCACCGCGTGGGCTTCGGCGTCCACCTTCCGCGGCAGCGACAAGCGCGGCGGAGCGAACGGCGCCCGTATCCGCCTTCAGCCGCAGCGCGGCTGGGAAGTCAACGACCCGGACGAGCTCGCCCAGGTCCTGCGCACCCTGGAGAACATCCAGGGCGAGTTCAACTCGGGCGTCAAGAAGGTCTCCCTGGCCGACCTGATCGTCCTCGGCGGCTCCGCCGCCGTGGAGAAAGCCGCCAAGGAGGCCGGCTTCCAGGTCGAGGTG
The DNA here is from genome assembly GCF_024298965.1 of Streptomyces rapamycinicus NRRL 5491. NCBI lineage: Bacteria > Bacillati > Actinomycetota > Actinomycetes > Kitasatosporales > Streptomycetaceae > Streptomyces > Streptomyces rapamycinicus. Next base: position 9,474,467 of record NZ_CP085193.1, read on the forward strand.
CCCTTCACCGCGGGTCGGGTGGACGCGACGGAGGAGCAGACCGACGCGGAGTCGTTCGAGGCGCTCGAGCCGACCGCCGACGGATTCCGCAACTACCACGGCAAGGGCAACCGGCTGCCGGCCGAGTACCTGCTCCTCGACCGGGCCAACCTGCTCACCTTGAGCGCGCCCGAGATGACCGTCCTGGTCGGTGGTCTGCGCGTCCTCGGAGCAGGCCATCAGCAGTCCCGGCTCGGTGCCTTCACGCGCACGCCCGGCTCGCTGACCAACGACTTCTTCGTCAATCTGCTCGACCTGGGCACTATATGGACATCGACGTCCGAGGACCAGACCACGTTCGAGGGCCGCGACGCCGCCACGGGCGAGGTCAAGTGGGCCGGCAGCCGTGCAGACCTGGTCTTCGGCTCGAACTCCGAGCTGCGGGCGCTCGCCGAGGTCTACGCGAGCGACGACGCCAAGGAGAAGTTCGTCCATGACTTCGCGGCCGCCTGGGTCAAGGTCATGAACCTCGACCGGTTCGACCTGCCCTGACCGGACGCCGTCCGGGTCGGCCGGTGCGTCACCGGCCGACCTGGACAGGCCGCCGAGGCGATCGGGTCGACGTATGTTGGCCAGCAGAAGGAGAAGGCGCAGTTGACCAGGATCTGGTGGCGGCGGATGGCGCGGTCGGAGCGGACCTGGAAGTCGGCCCAGTCGAGTTCGTCCTTGATCTGTTTGTAGCTCTGCTCGATCCAGGGCCGCAGTCCGTAGAGACGGACGATCTCGACCAGGTCGGCCGGCGGATGCGGGCTGGTGGCGGCGTGGGGTGCGTCGGGGTGGGGCAGGTTGGTGGCCAGGTACCAGGTGGCCTTCTCCGGCAGGCCGGCCGGGTCGGTGGTGGCCACGACCAGCCGGCAGGGTGAGTCGGGACCGTAGCCGCCCAGGCGGGCATCGGCGGCCCACCAGGTCTCGGTGTGCCCGTCGCGGAAGTGACGCTCCACGGGTGTCCAGTCGCCGGGACGCTTGGCATCCTTCCAGGTCAGGGCGTGGGCGGCTTCGATGGGGGTGTGCGGCTGGTCGGTCCGGGCCCAGGTGCCGCGGTGCGGCTTGAGCGCGACCACGTAGGCCAGGCCGGCCGCGCGCAGTGCGAGGTACCAGTCGTCACCGACGGAACAGGCGCAGTCGGCGACCACCGCGCGGCAGCCGAAGCCCGCCTCCTTCCCGCGGGCCGCGAGGGCGGCGGCAGCTGCGGTTTCGTGCGGAAGGCCGGATCGGTGCGGCCCCGGGGTGAAGTGGTGGGCGGGGGTGTAGGGAGTCGTGTGCAGCGGGTAGTACACGCGGCCGTCGGTCCATACCGTGGTCACGGTGACGATGCCGTTGTCGGTCTTGCCGTACCGGCCCAGCCACTGCCGGCCGACATGCGCCGTCGCCATGCCGTCCTTGCGGTCTCCGGAGTCGTCGATCACGATGACCCCGCCGTCGTGCGGAGCCGTCGCCGGCTCCTCGCGCAGCAGCTCGAGCCGCCGGTCGTTGACCTGCTCGGCCTCCCAAGGGGACTCCGACAGGAAGAACTGCAGCCGCTGCACCCCCGGTATCCCCGCACCCGCTACCGGCTCTGCCCCTGCCAGGCAGGTGATCGTTTTGTTCCGCTCCCGTGGTGCCGGCAGACCGGTCAGGTACTCGCGAAACCCTCGCCGCTGGGCCAGGCTGAAGAAGAGGCCGTCGAACCGGGCCGCGTAGTCCTCCAACGGCCCCGGCACGGGCGGACACGGACGGCGAGCGGTCATCTCCGGCCTCCGGCACGGCAGTTGACTCCTACCACCGGCCTACGACCAACCGGACCGGCCGTCAACCCACATCACCACCGGATTTAACGAACTACCGGTAGAGGACTTCGAAGTGCCCGAATCGTGCGGAGGTGACGGCATGGAAGTGGCGGGCGTCGAGGGTCGCGATCTTGGGGGTGTCCAGGCGCTCCGCCACGGCCATGACGGAGGCGTCGGTGATACCGAGTGGGAAGTCGTGGTAGCGGCCGACGAGCTCGGCGATCCGGGGCCAGTCCGGCTCTTCGACAGGTTCGACCCGAAAGGCACCTGCGGTGATGTCTTCGATGAGGGCGAGCTCGGCCTCGGCAGCCTTCTTGGCGCCGACCGCGCGCTTGACCCTGGTGTTGATGAAATAGGAGACCTCTGCCAGGACGAGCTGGGGGATCACGAGTTCGCCGTCGAAACTCTCCAGTAGGTCGACGCAGCGGGTGTGGTCAGGGTCGTTTGCGGAGAGATAGGCGAAGACGGGCCCGCGTCGACGATCAGTTTCACGCGTCGTCCGCTTCGCCACGCATGTAGGCCTTGAGGTCGCGGGCGTGGGGTGCGCTGCTGCCGGCGTGCAGCACGCCCTTGCCGCGGAGGGCGCGGATGGGACGTGAGACGACGAGTTTGGTGAGTTCTTTGGTGACCAGCTCGTCCACGGTGATGCCCTGGGCCGCCGCCAGCTGGCGCAGGCGGGCCTCAAGGTCTTCGGGCACCTGAATCGACATGCGGCCAGCATATCGCGGGGCACGCTTCGGGGGCCGTCTACAGGGCGCGCATCCGTGCGAGGCTGCCTCGAGCGGTCAGAAGAGCTTGGTACGGCTGTGTACGATCCCGAACGGATCACTACCGTGCGCAACGAACTATCGCGGAGAGTTGCCATGCCGCTGGGGGTCAAGGGGTCGCAGGTTCAAATCCTGTCGTCCCGACGGTGTGATGTCGCAGGACATCGGAATGACCCCGAACCCACGATTGGGTTCGGGGTCATCGTCGTTGTGGGCCGGGTGGGCGGCCGGTTGGCTGGTAGTCGCGGCTGGGGTCAATGGTCAGGTCGCGGAGGAGTTCGCCGGTGAGGGCGTTGACGATCCGGATGTCCAGGTCGTTGATCAGCATGATCACGTGGGTTCCGGTGTGGGTTCGTCCGACGCCGATGTGGTGCAGGCGTCCGGCCAGGCGGAGGGTGACGATGCCGGATTTGTCGATGCGGTCGTGGCGGATGCGGATGCGGATGCGGATGCGGATGCGGGTGTGGGTGTGGGCGTCGCGGCTTTGGGCCGGTAGGGCTTTGGGTCGGGTGGTGTAGATGGTGGCGGGGGGTGGCTCGGTGAGGCAGGGACCGGTGGGGGCGCTGGTGGTTGTAGGCGTGGGTGAACCGGTCGATGAGGGTCTGCAGGTGGGGGAGGGCGGTGGGCTGGTCGGGCTGCGCGCGGAGCCAGTTCTTCATCGTCTGCTGGAAGCGTTCGACTTTTCCGCAGGTGGTGGGGTGGTTGGGGGCGGCGTTCTTCTGGGTGATGTGCGGGCGGCGCAGTTCGTGTTCCAGGGCGTTGCGGCCGCCGCGGCCGCCTGAGAGGCGGGTGGTGAACACCATGCCGTTGTCGGTGAGGGTGGAGGCCGGGATGCCGTGCGCGGCGACGGCCTGGCGGAAGGTGTCGAGGACGATCGGGCCGGTCACCCGGGGCCGGCAGGTTACGTGCAGGGCGTAGCGGGAGCAGTCGTCCGGCCAGGTGAGGATCTCGGTGTCGGTGCCGGCTTTGTCGGCGAGGCGGTAGTGGGTGAAGTCGGCCTGCCAGGTCTCGTTGGGTAGCGCGGCCTGGAAGCGGATGTAGGACGAGCGGGGCCGTTTCCTGGGCGCGGGGACCACCAGGCCGTGGGCGGTCAGATGGCGACTGATCGTGGCCCGCGACACGCGCAGTTGGTGATGCTGTTGAAGATGCCAGGCGATCGTCTCCGGCCCGGCGTCCGGGCCCTGCTCGGTCAGCTCCTTGCGGACGCGGACGATCAGGTCGACCGTGCCTTGGTCGAGCGCGGTCGGCGAGGTCTTCGGGCGTCTGGAGCGCGGCTCGAACGCCACCTCGCCCTCGGCTCGGTAGCGGGCCACCAGACGGCTGACCCAGCCCTGCGACACCCCGTAGGCGCGAGCGACCTCGCCCTGGGTATGGCCCTCAACGACGACAGCAGTGATCACCAGACGCCTCTTCGACATCGTCAGACCTTGTCCCCAAAGTCATGCCGATGTCTTGAGACACCCCATTCCTATGTCCTGAGCGAGCACACTGTCGTCCCGACGGTGTTATTGCAGGTCGGAGGCCGTTTCCACCGGAAGGCGGGAGCGGCCTTTTCGGTTGGTGGTCGTTGGGTGGTCGTAGCGCTATTCCTCGCGGTCGAGCTGCTTGGCGATGGCATCGACGGCTCGGCGGGCCGCGGGCTTGGTGAGGTGGCCGTAGATGTTGGCCGTGGTGGAGATCGTGGAGTGGCGCAGGGTCTTCGAGACGATGGTCAGCTCGACGCCGTGGGTCAGCGCCAGCGTGGCGGCGAGGTGGCGCAGGTCATGGACGCTGGTGCGCGGGACGCCTGCCTGGCGGGCTAGGTAGTGGAAGTGGTTCAGGACGTACTCCGGGTGCAGCGGGCGTCCGTCTTCGCGGTGGAAGACGAATCCGCCGCCTGGGTCGCTGGGCGCGTAGCGCTCAGTATTGCGCCGGGTGAGGATGGCGTGGATGCGAGGTGAGAGGGCGACCCAGTCGCTGCTCTTGCGGGTCTTCGGGCGAGCCAGGACGAGCTTGTTGTTGTCGATCGCCGAGAGCGTCCAGCGGACGTAGACGGTGTGGGCCTTGAGGTGGACGTCGTCCCAGTGCAGGCCGAGGGCTTCGCCTTTGCGGAGGCCGGTGCCGATGAGGAACTCGATCAGGTCGGCGAAGTCCGGATCGTTCGCATGGCAGTGGTGCAGGAAGCGGATGGCCTGGGCCGGGGTCCAGATGGTGCGTTCGACGGAGGCCGGGCGGGGGATCACGGTGGGCCGGACGACGTTCGTGGGGAGTCGGTGCTGGCGGACGGCGTTGCCGAGCGCGCTGGAGAGGGTAGCGAGGATGTGCCACACGGTGGGGCGTCCGCGGTCGGCGAAGTGGTCCTGGCTGGCGGTTGCGCATATGGAGGCGAGTCGCCTGCGTCGCGGCCGAAGACGCGCCAGGCCAGCGCGAGACGGCCGAAGCTGCCCAGCTTGTAGAAGTCGGCGAAGCCGCCGAGTAGGAAGGCGTGCGAGGCCAGTTGGGGACGCGCCGCCTCCTCCGCCCAGACGGGAACGCTCGCCCAGAAGCTCTGTAGATCCTTGCCGAGCAGATGGGCCCACTCCTCACTGGTCCAGGCCCAGTAGGAGCGGCCGGTCTCCGCGCACCGCAGCAGAACCACTGCGGCGGCATCCAGCCGTCCCCGCCGGCGGTGCGACGTGGCCAGCTCGTGCAGCGCGGCAGCAGCGTCGTCCAGAGGTCGCAGCAGCCGCCGGATCGCGCGCCAACCCGGGGCATCAGGATCGTGACGGGCCATCCGGCGCAGGTTGACCAGGCCCAACTCCGCGATGGCCCGCTTCTCCGCAGGCCGTACGGCGGCGGCGGTGTCATAGCGACGCGGGTCGATCGGCCACCTCCAGCGGTCGGACGGTTCCGGGTTCGTCGAGGGCGAGACGAGCGCGGTCACCGGCCAGCCTCCCCAGCGGAAACGTCCCTGGTGAGGGCCTGGATGCGCCAGGCGTGGATGTGCTCCATGCCGCGGGCGAGCTTGTCGGCCAACTCGCGGCCGGACAAGTAGATGTCGCGGGCGAAGAAACGGCCGACTCTTTCCCGCGCATGGTTCCAGGAGCCCGAGACCATGAGTCCGACCAGGGATGTGGTTCCGGATGCCGCTAGGGCGGCCAGCTCTTCCATCGATATCCTCCAGGTATGGCCTGCGTCGTCGTGCCCATGGGAGGGGGGATGTGGGCAAAGCAACGCTCTCAGGGTCCGGAACTGTCGCCCGCTGCGCTGTCCATGCCGAAGTCATCGTTGAATGGGGTCGTGGGCGCGTCGAAGCGACGTAACAGTTCTTCCGCCGTTTCGTTGCGACCTTGGGTGACGAGGATTTCGGCGATCTGTCGTGTGAGGATTCCGCGTCGGACATCGTCGGCATCCAGGCCCATTCCCCGAAGGAATGCGTCGAAGTGGTCTGCCGTGGAGCCTGTCTGTCCCAGCGGCCAGTCGGCTGTTCCAGGATTGTCTGCTTCTCCAGGTTCCGTGTCTTCGGCATTCGGCGGTGACAGTAGGTGCAGGAGGCGCTCAGGAACGTCGGTGTCATTGGCCGCTGAGGTCAGCTGGGCGAGGAGGCCAAGGTCCTCCACGGTCTTGTGTACCTGATCGTCGTTCTTGGCCAGCCACCACACGACGGCGCTGCCGGTGTCCTTGAGGACGTCGTCGCCCAGGTATTCTCGTTTGCTCTGCTCGTACTTCCTCTGGTGCTCCCAGACGGCCTTGTCCTTGCGTACTGAGGCGAGACTCTCCAGACGTTCCTGATCGTGTTCGGAGAGAGTGAGGGTGATGGCCTCGGCCATGGCTTGGAGGTGTCCCGTGGGCTCGGGTTGCATTCTGCTCAGTGCACCGCTGAGTCCGTGCTGGACGAACGAGGCCCAACCGGGTTCACGATCCTTGGTTATCGCGCGGGCGCGCTTGAGGACTGCTTCGACCGCCAGCCCGGCAGGATTGACGATCGGTTCTTCCGCTGGTTTGCCCGTCGGGCACCAGCGGACGGTTGCGGAGAACAGGAAGTCGTAGTCCTCCCAAGCGCTCGGCAGCGAGACATGCGAGATCTGCTCCTCCCTCCGCTCTACGGGCACCGGAGGGAGGTAGGGCGTCAGCTCGGGAGGTAAGGACCGAGAGCGGATGCCTGCGATCTTTGCGATCAGCAGAGGAACACCGAGGAGCAGGGCAACCAGTGCGGACCAGGCCCACCATGGCCAGTTGCCGCATATGGCGACGATGGTGAGCAGCAGGCCGCAGAGGACGGTGAGGAAGACGGTCACTGTCTTGGCGCCGGATGTCATGATGTTGTTTCCTCGGAAGTGTGTCGTGGTGGCTGCTGCCGTACGCCCTGAGCTGTGGAGATCTTCCGGAGGAGGAGATCGGTGAGGGCAGAGCCGTGTTTTCTGCCACCGGGAGCCGTGAGTTCTGCCCTTCGTGCGGTGGAGTACAGGGCTCCGAACACCTCTCCTCGACCGGCTGCGCCGCTGACCAGGATGTCGAGGAGTGGGTCTGTGTGATGTTCGTCGGAGCATGCGGTGTGCAGCCAGTGCCGCACATGCTTGTCCCATGCGGATAGCGGGAGTCGGTCGAACACCATGTCCCATCCTGCGATCAGCTGATCACGGACGACGGTTTCACCGAGGAGGGAGCGGGCGCGTCCGCCCAGGTGCGTCAGGGCTGCGGGATCAGAAGTCTGAAGGAAGAGGTCAATGTCTGCCGGCCAGGAGGTGGGCCTGTTGACGAGCCGGTGCAGTATGCGTCGGCGCAGACGGTGGTCCTCCTGCATCAGCCGGCAGAGAGCATCACGTGCGCGAGTGGTGCGGCGCTCCCGCCTGGCCAGGTGATGGAGGCGGACCAGCGCCTGGTCTGGGTGTTGTACCGCGATCACTTCGGCGCATACCTCGACGAGGACCTGCGCGAATGGTTCGCCCAGCCGGTCGCTTCTGGACCAGTCATAGATCTTGTCCCGGAAGGAGGGGCCGTGCCGTTCGTCGAGAAGACCGCCCTCCAGTGCCTGTGCGGCTGCCCGCAACCGCCGCGCGGTGGTGGGCACCGCGGTCCACTGCTCCGCGAGTGACGCCAACTCCTCACACCGGCCGGTGCGCATGTATTGGTCCGACAGTCGCCGTACCACGTGGTGGCGGTCGTCCGGGGACAGCACCGGGTCGGTGAGCTCCACGGCCCGCCCCACCCAGGTGCCCAGGTGCTCGCGGAGGTCGGGCCTGTGGTCCCAGAAATGGGTTCGGACCGCGCTGTCGTACTCGAGTTCCTTGAAGCGCACCGCCCCGTGCTGGGTGAGTCCGGCGGACACTTCTTCCAGTCGCATGGCCAGGTCCGCGTGTTCCAGCAGCGGGCGGTCGTCCTTGGGATGGTCGACGGCATGTAGCAGGAGGGTGGTGGCGCTGTGTACGGCATCGGCGTGGGCTCCGTGCAGCATGGCCGTGGTCAGCAGCAGTGCCCGCTGCGGTCCTCCGGTCATGGTGGCGACCTGCTTCGCGACCTGCGGACCTCGGTCGGCCAGGGCTGCGCGGGCGATCTCACACCAGTCGATGAAGCTGTCCTGGGCTCGAGCGGCTGCCTGTGCCCGCACGATCAAGCTGGCGAATTCGGCGATTTCCCTCATCGGTCGTGGTGTGTCAAGGAAGTCGGACACGGCCGGAACCGAACGGATCCGGTCGGCCTGCGGAAGGCCGTCTTGGCGTAGGTGGCGCAGCAGCACCTCCATGCCTCGCGGGCGAAAAATCTCCACGCGGTGCCGATCGAGCTCCACCGGTAAGCGGTCCGTCCGACGCAAGGGCAGGACGACCACGAGGTGAGCGCGGTGGTCGAGCACCGTCTTGCGGAAGGACGGAAGCTCCTCCAGCACTTCCGTCCATCGCGATTCGTCCGCGGCTGCCAGGTCCAGCAGCAGTCGCTCCTCGTCCCCGACCAGGTCGAGATCGAGGAGGGATTCGCCTTCCTCACCGGGCAGCAGCTCGTGGAATGGGCCGACATCGCGGCGTAGCTCGTGAAGAAGGACGCGGGCCGCTGACGTTCTCCCGCTACCGGGGGCGCCATCCAGCAGCACGGTACTGGTCTCGGCCAACATGTGGCGTGCCTCGCCGAATCCGCTCGGATGGACGAACCGCTGCCAGAGCCACAGAAGTTGGTCTTCGGCGAGGCGCCGTGGGCCGCGGCCTTGACGGTCCTTCCCGAACGCTTCGAAGATGAGGTTGATCTGGTCCCCGAGACCACTGTGGACCGGGCCGCGTGGGTCGTGGATCCGTGATTCGGCGGAATCGCTCACCGGTCGTCGTCCTCGCGGCGGGGGCCATCACCGAAGCGCTGGTGAATGCCTCCCTGATTGTCCCCTTCGAAATACGTCATACCGTCGCCGGAGAAGTGCCGCCCGCCGGAGATGTGGCGTGAGTTGTTGTAGATGTCGCCTTTCCCCGCGTGAACCGGGCCCGAGCTGTCTTTGATCACGGTACCCACATCCCCGGTGATGTCCCGGCTCTGTACCACCGGGCCGTTGACCTCCCCCGTCGCGTTGCTCACCGCGCCGGCGCCGGGGGAGGGCCGGTCGTGGCGCTCGTGTGCCTTGAGCGATGGCACCATGTCGGCGACCACGTCGCCGAGGCGCCTGAGATCCGCCACCGCGTTCTGCATGTCCAGCCGGACGGATTGCAGCGGTTCTGGCCCTGGATCTTGTAGACCTGCGGGGCTTCGAACAGGTTGTTCGTCGTATCGCTCATGATCACTGTCGAGTTCGTGCCGAAGCTGCCCGGGAAGTTCCGGATCGGCATACTGGCCCGGTAGATCTTGCCGTTGTCACCGGCGAAGAACAGGTACATGTTCGTCCCGTCAGCGATGAGCGTCTGGTCGATGGGTCCCGTTCCGGGGCCGGGGATGCTTCCGGAGAAGAGCACCTGCGGGGATGACCAGCCATTCGGGTTGGTGGGGTCGCTCGACGTCCGGTAGGAGAAGGCGGTCCCACCCCATTGGTAGGCGAGCACTCAGATGTTCTTCGGTGCGAAGTAGAAGAGCGTGGGCGCGACGGTGGAAGCTGACATCGTGTTCTGGCTGGCCGAGGCCATCTCCGACCAGTTGGTGAACAGGCCGAAGTTCATCGAACCCCATTTCGTCCCCGTGTCGTGCGTCGTCGCGTAGACGAGTTGCCTGCCGTTGTAGGGGACGACAGTGAAGTCCTTGAGTGAGACCCACCCCGGCTTGGGCTGTGCCAGTACGCTCGTTGATGTCCAGCGGTATGTCGACGGAAGATCGCACGGGCCGGGGTTGTCGCCGCCGACCTTGACGAGCTGCCACTGCTGGTTGGTGCCGCCCCAGTCGTCGTACTGGACGACGTTGGCGTTGTCGGCGGTGGAGGCACCTTGTACTTCGAGGGCCTTGTTGCTGTGGCGCGCGATGAGTCTCACGTAGCCATCCGAGCTGTCGGCCAGCCGCCACTGCTGGTTGGTGCCGTTCAGGTCGGCCCACTGGACGATCGAGTCCCCGTTCGTGGTGGACCGGTTGTAGACGTCCAGCACCTTGCCCGAGTGGCGGGACTTGACGCGGTAGTAGCCGCGTCCGGAATCGACGAACTGCCACTGCTGCTGGTTCTGATCGTTCCTGGTCCACTGGGTGATGCGGGCGCCGTCGTCGGTCGCCATGTTGTAGACATCCAGGGCCTTGCCGCTGTTGCGGTTGACCAGCACATACGAGGCGTTGGGGGCTACGGTCGCCGCGCCTGCGGGCTGGGCACCGAGGAAGGTGGCCACGAGCAGCAAGGGCGCAAGGGCGGCGAGTAAGCGTCTTGGGCGGACTGGGGGCGGGCGGTGAAACTACATCAGCGGGCCTCCTTGGGGGCGGAGGTGAGGTGTCCCCGATGAACCGCGGAGCGGACGTGTCCGGGGGCAGGGGCAATCTCGAAACATTTCGAAGAAATTCCGGATGCTCTGACGCCACAAGTTAGGAATGTGGGGTCCTCTGGTCAAGGCCTGGCGCCGATCTGTCCACAAACAGCGCCTCCCCTTTGGGCTTGGCGAGCGGTGTCCGCACACACGCACTCGTCCCGGACCCGGCCCGGCCCTACGGAATCTGTCGACGACGGCGCCGGGGGTTCGCTGTCCGGCTCACCAGGATTCCGGAAAGTTTCGGGCGAGGAACGGAAACTTCTTCTGCGGGGAGTATTGACGATCCATCGTCAATGCCTCAATCATCCCTGTCTGAGGAACCGGTCATGGTTCGAGATGTCGAACCATGTCGGTGCTGCACGGCAGATCCCCGCATGGCTGCAGGCCAGACCCGCGCACCAGATCCTGCGCCACCCCGTCACGTTCCGGTGAGGTTCGTACCAGCGCATCCAGGCTCTTCGCGCAGTTGGAGAGGTACCCATGACCGCGGTGTCCGGTGATTCCGTGCTGCCCGGGTTCCGGTCCCCCGTCCGTCTGCCGAGGGGGAGCGGACGACGCATCCCCCTGCGCCTTCAGTCCTTCCGTGATTCCTACCTTGGAGGCACAGTCATGGGCTCCTATGCCCTTCCCAGACCCGCTATCCGCCGGAAGATCCGCGGCCTGCTGTTGGCGCTGGTCGTCGGCGTCGTCGCCGCACTGGTCGCGCCGCCGACCGCACACGCCGCCGAGAACACGCTCGGCGCCGCGGCGGCGCAGAGCGGCCGCTACTTCGGCGCCGCCATCGCCTCGGGCAGGCTGGGCGACTCGGCGTACACGACGATCGCGGGCCGTGAGTTCAACTCGGTGACGGCCGAGAACGAGATGAAGATCGACGCCACCGAACCGCAGCGCGGCCAGTTCAACTTCACCGCCGGTGACCGCGTCTACAACTGGGCGGTGCAGAACGGCAAGCAGGTGCGCGGCCACACCCTGGCCTGGCACTCCCAGCAGCCCGGCTGGATGCAGAGCCTCAGCGGCAGCACGCTGCGCCAGGCGATGATCAATCACATCAACGGCGTGATGGCCCACTACAAGGGCAAGATCGCACAGTGGGACGTGGTGAACGAGGCCTTTGCCGACGGCAGTTCGGGAGCCCGGCGCGACTCCAACCTGCAGCGCACCGGCAACGACTGGATCGAGGTCGCCTTCCGCACCGCGCGCGCCGCCGACCCGGCGGCCAAGCTCTGCTACAACGACTACAACATCGAGAACTGGACCTGGGCCAAGACCCAGGCCGTGTACTCCATGGTCCGGGACTTCAAGCAGCGCGGCGTGCCGATCGACTGCGTCGGCTTCCAGTCGCACTTCAACAACGGAAGCCCCTACAACAGCAACTTCCGCACCACCCTGCAGAACTTCGCCGCCCTCGGCGTCGACGTGGCCATCACCGAACTCGACATCCAGGGCGCCCCGGCCGCGACCTACGCCAACGTCACCAACGACTGCCTGGCAGTCCCGCGCTGCCTCGGCATCACCGTCTGGGGTGTGCGCGACACCGATTCCTGGCGATCGGAGCAGACGCCGCTGCTGTTCAACGGTGACGGCAGCAAGAAGCCCGCCTACTCCGCCGTCCTCAACGCACTCAACGGCGGCTCCACCACGCCCCCTGCGGATTCCGGACAGATCAAGGGCGTCGATTCGGGCCGCTGCCTGGACGTGCCCGGCACCAGCACCACCGACGGCACCCAGCTCCACCTGTGGGACTGCCACAACGGCACCAACCAGCAGTGGACGTACACCGACGCCGGCGAGCTCAGGGTCTACGGCAACAAGTGCCTGGACGCCGCCGGTACCGGCAACGGCTCCAAAGTCCAGATCTACAGCTGCTGGGGCGGTGACAACCAGAAATGGCGCCTCAACTCCGACGGATCCATCGTCGGTGTCCAGTCCGGCCTCTGCCTCGACGCCGTCGCAGGAGGCACCGCCAACGGCACCCTGATCCAGCTCTACACCTGCTCGAACGACAGCAACCAACGCTGGACCCGCACCTGATGGGACATGCCACAAACCAAAGGGTGAATCGCTGAAGACCTACGGTGCCCGCACCTGGAGTGGAGCCAGGATGATCCTGGCTCCACTCCGTCGACGTGGCCGCCGTGGGGCCGGATTTCGAAGATTCCACCGTTACCACTGACTGATGCCCAGCGACTACGTCAACGTCACCGTCGGGGTGCGGACCACGTACGTCCGTGGCATGGCCACCGAAAGCCCATCGGTGCTGGATGATCTGGCGCGGCTGCGGCCGCTCGTCACCCGGCCGCTCGTGGCGTCCCACGCCTTTCGTACCGCTTCCGCGATCGGCGAGGCCTTGGCGGCCGGAGCCGACCTGGTGGGGATGGCGCGCGCACTCATCGCCGATCCGGACCTGCCGCGCAAGGTGCTCACCGGACGTGCGGCGGAGGTCCGGCCCTGCGTGGCCTGCAACGAGGACTGCCGGACGTTCGACCCGGTGCTGCTGTGTGTGGTCAACCCGGACCTCGCGCCGCCCGGCGAACCGCGTCGGCCCGCCGCACCGCTGGTGCGCGCGTGGGACCAGGAACGCGTCACCGGACAGCGCGTGGCCGTCGTGGGGGCGGGACCGGCGGGCCTGGAGTGCGCGCTGAGTCTCGCCCGCGCCGGGGTGGCGGATGTCGTCCTCTTCGAGGCCGCCGACCGGCTGGGCGGACAGCTCGCCACGGCGGCTCTGGCACCCCACCGCACCGGTTGGGCCGCGCTGCTCGGCTTCTACGAACGGGGGCTGTCCGCCGCGGGTGTCGACGTACGTCTGGGGCGGACCGCGGGGCCGGGCGCCGAACTCGAAGGATTCGACGCCGTGGTGCTGGCCACGGGCGCGGTGGAGACATCGCCGCTACTGGAGACTGGGGCCATGGCCTCGTCGGTCGCGCTGGCGCGGGGAGTTCCGTCGCTGGCCGGTGCCGCGCAGGTGCTCGTGGCCGATGACGGGTTCGGCTGGTGGCCGGGGTGCGACGTCGTGGAACTGGCCGTAGCCGCGGGGGTTCCCCGCATCACCTTCGTCACGCCGGGAACGGCCTTCGCCGGGGCGATCCCGCCCGAGAGCCGCGTCCAATTGCTGGAACGTCTTTCGGGCACCTGCGAACTTGAGATCCTGCCGTTGTGCACGGCGACCGGCATCGGGCCCGAGGGCGTCACCGTCGCCCACCGCATCTCCGGAGGGACCACCACTGTGCCTGCGGACGGTGTCGTCGTGGTGGGGGAGAGGCGCCCGCGCTCCGCCCTGGACTGCGCCGCCCCCCTGGTGCTGACGGTTGGCGACGCCGTGGTGCCGCGACTTGTGGCGCACGCGATCGCCGTGGGACGGGAGGCCGCCGTCAGAATCGCCACTGGGAACTGCCGAGCCGCACGCGCGGCCTGATCCTCGCCGGCCACGCCTCATGACGCCCGTCGCGGTGGTACCGGCATGATGCGGACTGGACGGGAGGTCCGGGTCAGGACATACCCGGCCGGCAGCGTCAGCCCGGACGACTTCGAGGTGGTCCGGGTCCCTGTGCCCCGGCCCCTTCGCGCCGGGTGATGCCGTGTGGCACGCCCAGGGCTGGCGCGAGTACGCCGTCGTGGACGCGGGGGCCGAGCAGCTCAGCGGACTCGGCACCCTGACACGCCTGGACGTCGGCGCATGCGAGCCGCAGTGGTATCTCGGCCCGCTGGGCGGTATGGGATTGACGGCCTATGCCGGTCTGCACGTCGTTGACGCGCTACGAGGTGGAAACGGTCTGGATCTCGGCCGCTGCGGTGGCGGTGGGCAGCTTGGCCGTGCAGATCGCGCGGCTCATGGGCAACCGGGTAGTGGCCAGTGCGGGCACTGACGACAAGGTCGACTGGCTGCGCGACCGCTTGGGCGTCGATGCCTTCAACTACCGGACGGGGGACTTCGAGGCGAGGCTGGGCGACATCGCGCCTGACGGAATCGACGTCTATTTCGATTCCGCCCGGGGGACCCATCTCAAGGCTGCCCTGTCGTATCTGAGGGGGGCGGGCGCGTAGCGATGTGTGGCTCGATCTCGGAGTACGAGTCCGGCTCGGCCGGGCCACGGAACCTGTTCCTCGCGGTGTCCAAGGACCTGACCCTTCGTGGGTTCCGCGGGGGCAGCAACCTGCATCTCCTGGGGCAGATGCAGCGCCGGATGACGGCACGGCTTCGCAGCGGCGAGCTGGCTCATCGCGAGACCGTGTTCGCGGGCTTGGAGTCGGCTCCGCACGCGCTGACAGAGATGATCGCCGGCCGAACGACCGTGTTGGGATCGTCGATCGGCGGGGGCAAGAAGGGGTGGAGCGGTCTGGCGTTCGCGATGCCCTGGTGTGGTCGGTGTCCGTTGTAGAACTGCTCGAACTCGCGCAGGGCGTGGAGGAGGTGTCGCTGGTTCCAGATCAGTGTCCGGTCCAGGAGCTCGCGGCGACAGGTCTGTGTCCAGCGCTCCGTGATCGAGTTCATCCTGGGCGTCTGGATGCCGCTGAGGACGACTTCGATCCCCGCGTCCCTGAGGACGGCATCGAAAAGGTCGGGGAACTTCCCGTCCCGGTCCCGGATCATGAACCGTGCCCGGCAGCCGGTGTCTTCGAGGTCCATGACGAGGTTCTTCGCCGCTTGCGCTACCCAGGATGCGCTCGGATGCGCGGTGGCGCCCAGGACGCGGATCCGGCGACTGCCGTGTTCGATCACCGCGAGCACGTACATCCGTACCCCCGACAGCGCGACTGTTTCCATGAAGTCGCAGGCCAGCAGGGCATCAGCCTGGGAGCGCAGAAAGTCGGCCCAGGTACTGGAGTTCCGCTCGGGCGCCGGGTCGATGCCGGCCTCCTTCAGGATTTCCCAGACGGTGGACGCACCTACCCTCACTCCCAGCACGAGCAGCTCGCCGTGCAGGCGCCGGTGCCCCCAGCTCGGGTTCTCCTTCGCCAGGCGCAGCACCAGGATGCGGATGGAGCGCACGGTGCGCGGTCGTCCCGCGTGAAGCAGCGCCGCCAGGAACGCCCGATCGCTCGGCGAGAACCGGACCTTGCCCTTGCCGAGTTGGCGTTCCAGCACGGTGATCTGGTGGCGCAGCGCGAGGATCTCCGCGTCTTTGGCCCGGTCGGTCATCGGCAGCAGGCGCAACATCGCGAACGCGTTTGTCACGCCCAAGTAAGCCAGTCGCAGCAGCACGATCGATCATCATTGGCGCGCGGACCACCGACTACGCGAGAGTGCCGACTCGAGCTACCGCGGCCAAGATTTCGGGAAACCTGAAGAACCGCCCTCACCAGGGCGGATGTGATTTCCGGCAAGCGCACCGCTGGGCGTGCGTCACGTCTGGCCATCTCCACGATCAGCCGCATCCCGACCTGGTCGGCCCGGTCTGACCAGCAACGCCACATGATCAGCAGGACCTTGAACCGACCCCGGGCAGTGGGCGGACTGTGCCCGCGCAGTGGAACAACAGAACTGCCCGAAGGCTTCGGCATGGCTAACCTGGCGATCGGTGCCCGTGGCGCGGACACAGCGCGAGTTGTTCTGCCGGAACTACCAGTGGAGCGGAATGTCCGATCTGCCTGTGGACGATGAGCTATGGTGCCGACGCTACCGCCCATCCCGCACGGCCACGGCCCGCCTGGTGTGCCTCCCGCACGCGGGTGGCTCGGCAACGTTCTATCTGCCCTTCGTATCGGCTCTCAGCCCCGACGTCGACGTCGTCGCCATCCAGTACCCCGGGCGGCAGGACCGCCGTGCGGAGCAGCCATTGACGGACGTGGATGCGCTGGCGGACCGGATCCACGAAGCCCTCCTTCGGCAACCACCGCTTCCGGTCACGTTCTTCGGACACAGCCTCGGCGCCCTCATCGGCTTCGAGACCATTCGTCGGCTCGAGGCCGGCGGCAGTCCGGTGGCGCATCTGTTCGCATCCAGCCGGGGCGCCCCGTCCATGCACCGTGGTGAGAGTGTCCATCTGCGAGACGACGAGGGCATCCTGTCCGTCGTGCACTATCTGAACGGCACCGCTGCGAATGTCCTCGGCAACCAGGAAATGATGCGTGCGGCTCTGCCGTCCCTGCGTGCCGACTATCAGGCAGCCGATACCTACAGATGTGCTCCGGAAGTCACCATCGGCTGCCCTGTCACAGTCCTGACCGGCGACGCCGACCCGCAGACAACGGTTTCCGAGGCCCGCGCGTGGGAGCGGCAGACCACCAGTGCCTGTACTTTCCATACATTTTCCGGCGGGCACTTCTACATCTCGGAACAGACGGACAGCGTGATCGCATTGCTCAAGGATCACTTCGCGGAAACGGCAGACGACAACCGTCTGCCCACAGCCCGCCCTTGAAGTCTCCGAAACCGACAATCCGGTTCGGCCCCGGTCATGTCGAGGACCCCTGTCCGGCATATGCGGAGTGGCGTGCCCAGCGGCCTACCTGAAGCGACGACTACCATCCGACGTTCAACAGGTTCGACAGGGGGAGCACGTGGACCGCGCGTTCGTGGAAGCCGTTGAATCGCCGGAAGCTGCGCCCGAAGACGTAGAGTCGCTGTCGGTGCCTGAATTCTACCGGGCGGCGGTGCTGCTCAAGGACGAGCAACACATGTTCGACGGAGTTCGGGTGGCAAACCGGAACCCCGCCAAGTCGCTTCATCTGGCGGAAGTGCCCACGCCGATGCCGGGTCCTGGCGAAGTCCTGGTGGCGGCCATGGCCAGCTCCGTGAATTACAACACGGTCTGGAGCGCGATCTTCGAGCCCGTCCCCACCTTCGCGTTCCTGGAGCAGTACGCGCGCACCGGGGGGCTCGCGACCCGGCACGATCAGCCCTACCACGTCGTGGGGTCCGACCTCTCCGGGATCGTGCTGAGGACCGGGCCCGGGGTCCGACGCTGGCGCCCGGGGCAGCGGGTGGTGGCCCACTGCCTCAGCGTCGAACTGGAGGACCCCGCAGGGCACGACGACTCGATGCTCGACCCCCAGCAGCGGATCTGGGGATTCGAGACCAATTTCGGCGGGCTTGCCGAACTCGCCCTGGTCAAGGCGAATCAGCTGATGCCCAAGCCCCCGCACCTGACGTGGGAGGAGGCTGCCGTGTCCGGTCTGGTCAACTCGACCGCGTACCGGCAGTTGGTCTCCCGCAACGGGGCGAACATGCGGCAGGGGGACAACGTGCTGATCTGGGGCGCGGCAAGCGGTCTCGGTTCGTACGCCACCCAATACGCGCTCGCAGGAGGGGCGTTCCCGATCTGCGTGGTGTCGAGCCCGCGGAAGGCCGAGATCTGCCGGGAGATGGGCGCGGAGGCGATCATCGACCGCAGTGCGGAGGACTACCGCTTCTGGTCCGGGGAAGAAGGCGGCCAGAATCCCCGCGAATGGCGACGGTTCGGCCAGCGGGTCAGGGAACTGACGGGCGGCGAGGACGTGGACATCGTCTTCGAGCACCCGGGGCGCGACACCTTCGGCGCCTCCGTCTACGTCGCCAGGCGCGGGGGCACGATCGTCACCTGCGCGTCGACGACCGGCTATCTCCACGAGTTCGACAACAGGTATCTGTGGATGCACGTCAAGCGCATCATCGGATCGCACTTCGCCAACTACTACGAGGCATGGCGGGCGAACCGGCTGATCATGCGGGGCCGGATCCATCCGTCGCTCTCTCAGACGTACCCGCTGGAGCAGGTGGGCCTGGCCGCCGAGGTCGTACACGGGAACCGACACCTGGGCAAGGTGGGCGTGCTCTGCCTCGCGGACAAGGAGGGCATGGGGGTGGACGCGCCGGAGTTCCGGACCCGCCACGAGGCCCAGCTCAACCGCTTCCGCAAGCGACCGGGGTCCACGGACGCAGCCGGCTGACCGGTACAGAAGTCGCAGGCACAGGCACAGGCACAGCACAGGCCCTGGACCGCGGCCGGCCGACGCTGCCCATGGCGCCGGCCACGACAACGGCCGTCCCGCCCCGATGTGAACCCGCTGAACTCCCCGGTCCCGAGCCGCGGACCGGCACTGAGGCTCGGGCGGCGCGCATCGCGACGCCGCGGAGTTCCGAAGGACAGACCCTTAGTAGAAGGCTCGTGAAGATCTTGGGGTGGGGTTGTCCGGCCGTGGGCCGGGCAGCCCAACCTCTCACCACACGACTTCAACTGACCCGTTCTCGGCACACCACAACAACGACCAGATTGCCCCTGAGTTACCGGTATTGACCCTATGGCAGATCCGCCGTTCGCCCGGGTTCACGTGCCTTCCGACGGAGCCGCCAGCCGTGCACGTCGTCCCCGGGAAGCAACACGCTGACGGTGACCTCGACCACCGCGTTCTCCGGAATGTCGCCTCCTCGGTGGCTGATCCTCTCGACGAGCGACGCGTACTGCCCGCCCATGACCGCGAGCAGGCCGCGTAACTTCTGGATCTTCCCCGGGCCTCCGATGACCATTTTCACCTGGTTGGGCCGGTGCGGCTCCGGGAGCAGTTCCACGGCGTCCCACGCGTCGTCACCGACCCGTTCGTAGCGCACCCGGTGCTCGGTGGCGCGCTTGGTCTCCTCGCTGACCCACACGTGTCTCGCGGGGGCGACGCTGGCCAGTTGGAGGCACCGGCCGACAACTGCCGTGTCGAGACCCCGCAGTGTGCCGTCATCGAGGTGGTAGCCGAGGATCGCGTCGGTGGACACGACGGCGAACTTGACCACGGGCTCCGGCGCTCCACTGCCTGCGGCGGCGCGAACGGAGCGGGCCTCCTGCAACGCGTCGCGGATCGCCAGCGCGGCGTTGACGGCGTGATCGGGGGCGTGGCCCACGGCATCGAAGACGATCCAACTCATCGACGCCACCCTGCTGATCACCACTCCGCCGTGCCGCCCGACCTCGCGGTCCACCAGCGCGGCCACGCTGCCGAGTGCGGACGTCGACTCGGCAGCATCCTCGCCGGGCTCGCCGGCCACCTCGCTGACGACTGCCATCATGGTGGTCAACTTGCCCTCCGCGAGGGGGGCGACGGGGTCGTCCGCGCCGACCGGCCGGTGTGGCCGGGGCCCCCGGGGCCCGTCCTGGGGGGCCGCGGTCGGCCAGGGCACTCCCTTGGTGCCACTGTCGCCGAGCGCGGGTATGACACCGCCGTGCCAGTCGAGGCACACGTCCTGATTGAGGATCAGGCGTTGGAGTTCCTGGAGTTCATGGCTCGGCTCCAACCCGTGGGTCTCGATCAGCGTCACGCGGGCGCGGTGATAGACGGCAAGCGCGTCCAACTGCCGCCCGCAGCGGTACATCGCCAGCATCAGCTGTCCCACCAGGCGTTCGTGGGACAGTTCTCGTCCTGCGACGAGTTCGAGTTCCGCCAGCACCTCGCGGTGCCGCCCGCAGGCCAGTTCGGCCTCGAAAAGCTCCTCGAAGGCCACGAGATGCGTGTTCTGGACAGCGGTGGCCTCGGACCAGGCGCTACAGGTTTCGGTCAGGTCGGCGAGGACCGGGCCCCGCCAGATGTCGAGTGCGCCCCGCAGCGCCCGGCGCGCGGATTCCCAGTCGGCTTGGGCGGCGTACGCACGGCCGCGTTCTATGGTGAACATGAACAGGTTCAGGTCGATGGCGTTGGGTTCGACATGCAGCAGATACCCGGGCGTGTGGGTGAGGAGTACGGCCGGGTCGGCACTGCCGTCATCGCAGGCAAGAATTCCTCGCAGAGCGGACGCCGCATTCTGGAGCATCTTCCGCGCGGTGGGCGGAACACCGCCGGTCCACAGGGAATCCAGCAGTTTACTCGACGGAACTATCCGGTTGGCTTTTAGCAGCAGCATGCCCAGCATCGCGCGCTGTTTGATTCCGCCGAGGGGCACGACTCTGTCGTGGGAAACCACTTCCAGAGGACCCAGGATATTGAACTGCATGGTGGTCTCCCTCATCCGCGACACAGTTCGTCCAATGCTGGACAGGCCTGTAGACCGGAAGTATTCGATGGGCTGCCGGAATGGACGAACTCCCTGCCTGGTCGAGGAGTATGCGGCGCTCAAGCCGCCATCTCTGCGCAGGCGCACACCGTCGGCGGGCACGCGTGAGCATGTACGTGCCGCGCTGTATGAGGCTATGAATTTGGGATCGGATGACGGTGAATTTCGTGTTCTATAGGCCGTTCATGCCGCTGGATTCCTGACGCGGTCTTTCTGGATTCAGCGGCCGCCCGACTGTCTGGATCCCGCGCGTAGACGGCGGGTCTGTAACATCGAACGGCGCTGGGGGGCCATGGTCCTGGTGAAGGACGTCGCCTTGGGTGGTCGGGCGTAAACGCACGTTCATCCTTGCCTCCCCTGACCGGTCGTTGAGGTTCCTCGAAGGTGACGCGCAGGTGAGGGTGTCCATGCCCCGTCACCCCCTCGAACCCTTACCTGCATCCCCATCCGCATCCTCGGATAACCTCGACCAATGTAAAATCCGCGGATAACATCGACCAATGCAAATTAAATGAGGCAATATTCACGCCAGGGCGTGCCCGTAATATGGCAATAGCTATCACGGTGGGTCGAGATTCCTGTATGTGCATGATCGGGTGGAGGAGCCCGCCCGGTCCCTCGGCGCCACCCGACCGTCGACGCCGCGGGTCAGCCCGGGACGTCGGCGTCGGTGACCCGCGGAGACCTCGTCAGTGCCGCTGGCAACCTGATTGCCTCCGGATGGGCGCGTGGTGGAGCGGTGTCATTCCGGGCGGTGACCCTCGATGGCTACCTTCCCCTCATGGCAGACCGGACGACGTAGGCATCCAGCAGGGGTGCGGCTGATCGGAGACAGTGTGGTGCCTCGACCCGTGATCTGGCCTTCTGTGAGCGGTTCCTGGCCGTGACCGGTGGTGAGGGGATGGACGCGGTCGTGAATGCCCTGGCAGGGGAGTTCACGGACGCGTCGTTGGCGTTGTCGCCGCGCGGTGGTCGGTTCGTCGCGATGGGCAGGACGGACATCCGCGATGTCGCGCAGGTCGCCGAGTCCCACCCCGGGGTGGTGTATCGGGGGTGGTGTTCCTCGGCCGCGGCTGCCATGAGCGGTGCGGACCAGGGGAGTTGCCCCGCCGCGAACACGTTCCTGGACGCGCCGGCCGGTTGCCGCCGCGATCGGTGCCTGGTCGGCCGGTCGCAGGCGTGGGGGCTGCGGGACCAGGCCTCAGGGATGACCGGGCACCTGGAGGGTGCGGGTCTGTCGCGCCTGCGTCGCGGTGGCGTTCACCCGTTGACGACGGAGCAGGGCCCGGTGCTGTCCGAGGCGCTGCCGTGGTGGGTGCGCCGGTGGTGGTTCCGGCTCGTTCGGACCTGGCGGCACTGACCCGCGCCGGGGGAGTGGTGTCTCCGTTGCCGAGTGGTCCGACGGCCGGCGTTCCCGGCCGTCCCACTGCTGCCGCGGCGGCATCGGCCGCCGACGAGGATCTGTACAGGCTGGTCGAGCAAGCGTTCGAAACATACTGAACCAACCGCCGGGAACAAGGAGTGACCATGTCCGAGGTAGACAAGCTCCGCGACTACCTGAAGCGGGCCATTAACGACGGCCGGCAGCTCCAGAGCCGACTGCGCAGGCTTGAGGAGAGCATGCGCGAGCCGGTGGCCATCGTGGGGATGGGTTGCCGGTTCCCGGGCGGGGCGGAGAGCCCGGAGGACTTCTGGAGACTGCTCGCCGAGGGAGCCGACACGATGTCGGGGTTCCCCGCCGACCGGGGGTGGGACGTGGCGGGCACGCCCGACCCTGGTCCCGGTGCCGCGGCCCCAGGCTTTGCCCGGGTGGGCGGATTCCTTGCCGGGGCGGGTGATTTCGATGCGGAGTTCTTCGGGATCAGTCCGCGTGAGGCGTTGGGGACGGATCCGCAGCAGCGGCTGTTGCTGGAGACGTGCTGGGAGGCCCTGGAGGACGCGGGGATCGATCCGGCTTCGTTGCGGGGCACCGACACCGGGGTCTACGCCGGGGTCATCACGTCCGGGTACCGGGTCGGGGCGCAGGACGCCGGGGGCGGCTACGGGCTGACGGGGACCATGGCGAGTGTGGCGTCGGGCCGGGTGGCGTACTGCTTGGGGTTGCAGGGTCCGGCGGTGTCGGTGGACACGGCGTGTTCGTCGTCGCTGACGGCGATTCACCTGGCCGCGCAGGCGTTGCGGTCCGGGGAGTGCGGGGTCGCGCTTGCCGGCGGGGTCACGGTGATGGCCACCCCGTCGGCGTTCGCGGAGTTCGCGCGGCAGCGGGTACTGGGCACCGACGGCCGGTGCAAGCCGTTCGCGGAGGCGGCTGACGGCACGGGGTGGGGTGAGGGCGTCGGCGTCCTGGTCCTGGAGCGGCTGTCCGACGCTCGCCGGCTTGGGCACCGGGTGTTGGCGGTCGTGGCGGGCAGTGCGATCAACCAGGACGGGGCGTCCAACGGTCTGTCGGCGCCCAACGGTCCTTCGCAGCAGCGGGTGATCCGCCAGGCGCTGGCGAGCGCCAGGTTGCAGCCCGGCGATATCGATGTGGTGGAGGCACATGGCACCGGCACCGCGCTGGGTGACCCGATCGAGGCGCAGGCGCTGTTGGCGACGTACGGCCAGGACCGGCCGGAGGGTCGGCCTTTGTGGTTGGGGTCGGTGAAGTCGAACATCGGCCATACGCAGGCAGCCGCGGGTGTGGCGGGCGTGATCAAGATGGTGCAGGCGATGCGGCACGGCATGCTGCCGCAGACGCTGCATGTGGATGCCCCGTCCTCGCACGTGGACTGGTCGGCCGGGGCGGTGGAGCTGCTCACCCGGGCACGCCCGTGGGAAGCCGGCCCCCGTCCGCGCAGGGCCGGTGTGTCCTCGTTCGGGATCAGCGGCACCAACGTCCACCTCATCCTCGAACAGCCCCCCCAGGACGCCCTCGCCGAGTACGAGCCCGAGACCGGGACGGAGCCACCCGCGGGGCCGGCGGTGTGGGTGTTGTCGGCGCGGTCCGGGCCGGCCCTGGCCGCTCGGGCCGGCCAGTTGAGGGCCTTCGCCGCCGCCCGCCCGCAGATGACCGTCCACGACGTGGCGTTCTCGCTGGCGACGACCCGCGCCACGGGGCTGCCTCGGCGGCTGGCGGTGACCGGCAGCGACCGGGAGGAACTGCTGGCGGGCCTGGCGGCGGCAGCCGAGGGACAGGACGCGCCCGGGACGGTGACCGGGAAGGCCGGAGAACATGCGCGGCCGGTGTTCGTGTTCGCGGGGCAGGGCGGCCAGTGGGTCGGGATGGGCTTGCAACTGTGGGACGAGGAGCCGGTGTTCGCGGCGGCGATGGAGCGCTGCGCGGCGGCCCTGGAGCCGTTCGTCGCCTGGCGGCTGCGTGAGGCGCTGGGCGATGCGGAGTTGTTGGCGCGGGTGGATGTCGTTCAGCCGGCCTTGTGGTCGGTGATGGTGAGCCTGGCCGCGTTGTGGCGGGCGGCCGGGGTGGAGCCCGCCGCCGTGGTGGGCTCCAGCCAGGGCGAGATCGCCGCAGCGTGCGCGGCGGGCGGCCTGTCTCTGGAGGACGGCGCACGGGTGGTCGCCCTGCGCAGCCGGGCGCTGGCCGAGCATCTGGCCGGCGCGGGTGGGATGGTGTCGGTGCCCGCCGGGTTGGAGGAGGTGCGGGAGTGGATCGCCCGGTGGGGCCAGGACCTGTCGGTCGCGGCGGTCAACGGCCCGAGGCAGGTGGTGGTGGCCGGGACCGCGGCCGCGTGCGCGCAGTTCGCGGACGCTCATGCCGAGCGGGGCGCCCGAGCGGTCGCGACGGATGTCGCGGGTCATACCGCGCAGGCCGAGGTGGTGAAGGAGCGTCTGGCCGGAGAGCTGGCGGGGCTGGCTCCGGTCAGCGGTTCGGTGCCGTTCTACTCCACGGTCGAGGCCGCGGTGGTGGACACGGCCGGGCTGGACAGCGGGTACTGGTATCGGAACCTGCGTGAGCCGGTGCGGCTCGGCGAGGTCATCGCCGCGCTGGCGGCGGAAGGCCACCGGGTGTTCGTGGAGGTCAGTCCGCATCCGGTGCTGGGTATGGCGGTGGCGCAAGGCGGCGAGGACCTGGAGGCGGCGGCCAGTTTGCAGCGTGGCGATGGGGGCCGGGGACGGTGGCTGACCGCACTGGCCGGTGCCTGGGCGGCGGGCGCGGAGGTGGACTGGGCCGCGGTGACCGCCGACGAGGGCAAGGCCCGGAGGGTGGCGCTGCCGACGTATCCGTTCCAGCGGGAGCGCTACTGGCCGAAGGCCGTCGCTGGGCGCGGCGATGCCGTCTCAGCTGGTCAGCAGCGTTCCGGGCATGCGTTGTTGGCGGCGGCGGTGTGGCTGGCCGAGGGTGACGGGCTGGTGTTGACCGGTCGGTTGTCGCTGGCCGCGGCTCCCTGGCTGGCCGATCACGCCGTCCACGGCGTGGTGTTGCTGCCCGGCACCGCGTTCGTGGATCTCGCGATGCATGCCGGTGATCTGGCCGGGTGCGCGGTCCTGGAGGAGTTGACGCTCCAGGAGCCGCTGGTGCTGTCGGGTCAGGGCGGCGTGCAGTTGCAGGTCCGCGTCAGCGGCCGCGACGGTGGACAGCGGACCGTCACGATCTCCTCCCGTGAGGGGGAGGGCGAATGGGCTCTGCACGCGGTCGGCGTGCTGGCCCCGGTCGACAGTGAGCCGGCTCCGGCTCCGTTGGGTGCGTGGCCCCCGGCGGGTGCGGAGTCGGTTCCGGTCGGTGACGCCTACGAGCGGCTGGCCGGGCGGGGCTATCAGTACGGGCCTGTGTTCCGGGGGTTGCGTCAGGTGTGGCGGGCCGCGGACACGGTGTATGCCGAGGTCGAGCTGCCTGAAAGTACGGAGGCCGATCCGGCTGGGTTCGGGCTGCACCCCGCGCTGCTCGACGCGGGTTTGCACGGTGCCGTCGTCGCCAGCAGCAACGGCGCCGCCGACGGCAGCGGTGGTGGGGGGACGGGTTTGCCGTTCGCGTGGTCGGGTGTGCGGCTGCTGGCCGGCGGTGCCCGCCACCTGCGCGTGGTCTTGGCACCCGGGCCGGGTGGGGTGGCGGTCACGGCGTTCGACGCTGTGGGCGAACCCGTTCTGCAGGCACGGTCGTTGGTGCTGCGGGAGGTTGCGTCCGGGCAGTTGGGCGGGCTCGGCCGGATGGCCAGGCAGTCGCTGTTCACGGTGGACTGGGCCGCGCTGCCGGCCTCGCAGGCCCCGGCCGCCCGGGTCCGGTGGGCGCGGCACGGGGAGATGGCCGGGTCCGACGTCGCTCCGGTGATGGTGGCGGTGGTGCCGGCTGCCCCGTCCGGGGCGTCGGCGCCGCGGGCGGCTCAGCTGGCTGCCGCGACGGTGCTGGGTTGGGTGCGGGAGTGGCTGGCCGATCCCGGGACGGACGATTCGCGGTTGGTGGTCTGGACCCAGGGCGCGGCAGCCGGCCAGGACCTCCCCGGTGCGGCGGTGGCGGGTCTGGTCCGCTCGGCGCAGACCGAGCACCCCGGCCGGCTGCTGCTGGTCGACGTCGACCCGTCAGCCGACGTGGACCCCGGTCGCGACGCCGATGTGGACACGGTGCTGGCCGCGGTACTGGATGCCGGCGAACCCGACATCCGCATCAGCTCCGGTGACAGGGGTGTGGAGGTGTTCGGGCGGCGGTTGGCCCGGGCCGGCGCTGGAGCCGGTGAGTTGGCGTTGCCCGGTGGTTCGGACTGGCGGGTCGAGGTGACCCGGCCGGGTGACCTGGGCAGTGCCGCGGTCATTGATGCCCCCAAGGCCGACGTCGAGTTGTCGGCGGGTCAGGTCCGGGTGGGTCTGCGTGCGGCCGGGGTGAACTTCCGTGACGTGATGTACGGGCTGGGTGTGGTCGATGACGGGCGGGTACTGGGCGGGGAGGGCGCGGGGGTGGTCCTGGAGACCGGTCCCGAAGTACGCGGTCTGACGGTGGGCCAGTCGGTGATGGGTCTGGTGCAGGGGTGGGGACCGGTCGGGGTGGCGGATGCCCGGCTGCTTGCCCCGATCCCGCGGGGTTGGTCGTTCCAGCAGGCTGCGGGGGTGCCGGTCGGGTTCCTGACGGCGTTCTACGGGTTGCGGGATCTGGCCCAGGCCGGCCCGGGCCAGCGGGTGCTCATCCACGCCGGTACGGGTGGTGTGGGTACGGCTGCGGTGCAGTTGGCCAAGGCGTGGGGTTTGGAGGTCTTCGCGACCGCGAGCCCGGCCAAGCAGCACGCGCTGCGGGCGATGGGTGTGGAGGAGAGCCACATCGCCTCCACCCGTGACCTGGCCTTCTGTGAGCGGTTCCTGGCCGTGACCGGTGGCGAGGGCATGGACGTGGTGGTCAACGCGCTGGCCGGGGAGTTCACGGACGCGTCGCTGCGGCTGCTGCCGCGCGGTGGCCGGTTCGTCGAGATGGGCAAGACCGACATCCGCGACCCCGAGCAGGTGGCCCAGACCTACCCTGGAGTGGCGTACCAGGCGTTCGACACGATGGACGCCGGTGCGCCGCGGGTCGCGGAGATGCTGGCCGAACTCGGGGCGATGTTCGAGGCGGGGACGCTGACTCCGCCGCCGGTGACGTGCTTCGAGCTGTCGCAGGCGGTGGCGGCGCTGCGCCATCTCCAGGCAGCCCGGCACATCGGCAAGGTCGTGGTGAACGTCCCGGCCGAGTGGGACCCGCACGGCACGGTGCTGGTCACGGGCGGGACAGGGGCCCTGGGTGGGGAGTTGGCCCGCCACCTGGCCGGCTCCCGGGGCATGCGGCACCTGCTGCTGATGTCCCGCCGGGGCCCGGCGGCGCCGGGAGCTGCGCGCCTGGCCGCAGACCTCGCAGGCTCAGGTGCGGAAGTGCGCGTGCAGGCCGGTGATGCCGCCGATCGCACCGCTCTGGCGTCGGTGCTGGACCGGGTGGCGGCGCTCCGTCCGCTGACCGCGGTGGTGCACGCCGCCGGGGTGATCGACGACGCCACCGTGGAGTCGTTGACGCCCGCGCGGATGGTGCCGGTGCTGGCGGCGAAGGCGGATGCGGCGTGGAACCTGCACGAGCTGACCGAGGGCGCGAGCCTGGCCGGGTTCGTGTTGTACTCCTCGGCCGCGGCCGTCATGGGCAGCCCGGGGCAGGGCAGCTACGCCGCCGCGAACGCGTTCCTGGACGCGCTCGCCGTCCACCGCCGCGACCGGCACCTGACCGGCCAGTCGTTGGCGTGGGGACTGTGGGACCAGACCTCGGAGATGAGCGGACATCTGGACGGCTTGGCCCTGACCCGCCTGCGCCGCGGGGGCATCGAGCCCATGACGACCGCTCAGGGTCTGGCCCTGTTCGACGCCGCTACCGCGCTGGGTACGCCGCAGCCCATGCCGGCCCGCCTGGATCTGACCGCGCCGACCCGCGCCGGCAACCCCCTGCTGAGTGGTCTGACGGCCGGTGTTCCGGCCCGCCCCAACGCCGCCGCAGCCGTCGCGGCCGGGGGTGGGATGGCCACGCGGCTTGCCGGGCTCAGCCCAGCCGACCGCGAGCACGAGGTCCTGCAGGCCGTCCAGGCAGCCATCGCCGTCGTGCTGGGCCATGCCACGCCCGGGGACATCGACCCCGAGCGCCGCATTCGCGACATGGGCATCGACTCCCTCACCGCGCTGGAGCTCCGCAACCGACTCGCCACCGAGACCGGCCTCACCCTCCCCGCCACCCTCGTCTTCGACCACCCGACACCGGCCGAACTCGCCCGGCACCTCGCGGGAAAGTTCGACGACGAATCGGCTCCCGATGCCGGGGAATCCGCCGGGGACCCGGCCGAGGGCATCGTCAGCCAGTTCGCCCGGCTGGAGACGGCCCTCGCGAAGGGCGCGGACGTCGATGACGAGCTGCGCACCTACGCCCGCTCCCGCCTGCTGGCCCTGCTGGACATGGTGGGCTAGAAGATCACTGGAGATCGTGGCGTGAGGGCGGTTCCGCCGGTGGCGGGACCGCCCTCCGCGCTTCATGCCGAGGTCGGCGGCCTGGGCACGTCCCGGCCGGCGACCAGGGCCGACGGGCCGACCGCGTTCGCTGCCGGAAGCCGGAAGCCGGAAGCCGGCCAGTGGAGAGGGGCCGCACGCGGTGTCGTACAGGCCCGGCCCGCACGCGGCCTCCACCGCGGATCGCACCGCGGCCCGACCGTCTCCCGGGCCCGTTCCCCCGCACACACGACAGTCCGGCCCCGCGTCACCACCGCGGGCCGGAACCAGGGATTCTCAGTGATCTTCTAGCGGATGCGCAGGCGAAGGGTCTTCGGTCCGCGGGCCTGGGTCCCGCCCCAGGCCACCGCGGACGGGTTCTGGAGGCTGAAGTCCGGGATGCGCTCGAGCCAGACCTCCAGTGCGACGCGGAGTTCCATGCGGGCCAGGTGGGAGCCCAGGCAGCGGTGGATGCCCAGGCCGAACGCGGCGTGCCGGTTGGCCTCGCGGTCGATGACGACCTCGTCGGCCCGGTCGAACTGGGCGGGGTCGCGGTTGGCGGCCGGGAAGGAGAGCAGGATCCAGTCGTCGGCCTTCATGTCCACGCCACGCCAGTGCATGTCGTCCTTCACGAGCCGGGCCATGGTGACCGGCGTGAAAGCGCGGAGGAACTCCTCCAACGCGGTCGGCAGCAGCTCGGGCTCGGCCACCAGGCGCTCGCGGTCCCGCGGATTCCCCGCCAGGTGCCACAGGGATGAGCCGATGGCGCTGTAGGTGGTGCTGATGCCGGCGATGAGCAGCAGCATGACGGTGCCGATGACGTGGTTCGGTTCGAGCTTGCGGCCGTGGAGCTCCGCGTTGAGCAGGTAGCTGATGAGGTCGTCACGCGGCTGCTCGACGTGCTTGTTGACCTCCGCGAGGAGGTAGATGAACACCCTGCCCATGTGTTCGATGCGCTCGTCGCGCGATTGCTTGCCCTCGCCCTCCAACTTGGTGGCGAGCTCGTGGAACCGCTGCCTGTCCTCCGGCGGCAGGCCGAGCATGTCGCCGATGACCCGGCTCGGGATCTGTTGTGTGTAGTCGCGGGCGGCGTCGACGACGTCCCGTCCCTCGAAGCCGTCGATGAGGGAGTGGCAGTAGGCCCTCGTGCCGGGCTCGAGCCTGGCGACCGCGGTCTTGGTGAACGCCGGCAGCAGCAGCTTGCGCGCGGCGTGGTGGAACGGCGGGTCGGAGGTGATGGGCGGCGCTTCGCCGATCGGGGCCAGGTCCCGCGGCGGCCGGAACTCGCTCAGGTTGGTGCCGAGCGAGGAGAAGTGGTCGGTGTCGTAGGCGATCGCCGCGATGTCCTCGTACCGGGTCGGCACCCAGGCGCCGCCGAACCGCTCGGTGTGCGCGATGGGGCACCGCTGCCGCAGGTCGTCCATGATCGGGAAGGGATCGGCGGTCCAGCGCGGATCCAGGTGCGAGAAGTCCGTCGCCCAGTCGGTGACCGGGCCGGTGACGATCTCGCCGCGCGAGACGTGGAACCGGTCCCGGTCAGTGTGGCGGAAGTCCTTGTTGAAGCGGTCGTCGGCGGTCATCTCACGCCCCCTCCATCACGGTGATCGCCCGCTCCGGACAGCTCGCGACCGCGCGGCGGGCCGCACGCTCGTTGCCCTGCGGCACGGTGCCGTCACCGGGAACGTTGCCGTAGCCCTCGGCGTCCTCGCCGAACACGGCGGGCGCGATGTCGTAGCAGCGGCCGTGTCCCTGGCAGCGCCCGGAGTCGATCTGTACTTCCACAGTGAACCGCCCCCTTGTAGTGAAACCGATCCGCACGCCCGTGCGGCTCGGCGTGCGACGTGCCGGGTGCCGCGCCCGACCCGGCGGGATCGGCCGGGAATCGGAGGGTTGCCGTGCAGAAACACGCCGTCGATGGGTCGGCCCGCGCTCAGTCCGTACCGGCGCCGACGGCCACCGGCTCCTCGGCCCCGGCGGCCTCGGCACCCGCTGGCTGGGGCGGGACGGTGAGCTCGGAGACGCTGAGGTCCGGCACCTCCGCCACCGCCGCGAGAGCCGATTCGATGGCATCGGCCAGCGTCGGGGACGCGGTGTCGTCGATGTCCATATTCGTGACGGTGACCGCGGCGTTGGTCGGAAGCACGTCGGTGCCGAAGTCGGCAGCGCCGCCGCAAGCCAGGGCGGTCATCTCGTCCTCGGTAATCTCCCGGCTGAGAAGCAGCGAGAACACATACCCCATTGACTGTCACCTTTTCGTCTTCGTATATCGCGGATACACACTTCAGCAGGCGGACGTGTCGTCAGAGGGCGGTGTACTCGCGTCCGGCCGACCCTCGGGGATCACCGTCTCTTCGTCGTCGCCAGGCATGTCGCGCCCTCATGCTTGCTGGCGCCGCGTGGTCGCGTAAAGGGTGGTCGGCCATCACTCGGCCACTGCGGGGTAACTGTCACACGCCGCCGAGCGCCGGGCGGACCGCGGCCCCGTCACCTCCGGGAGCGGCCTGCCGGCGCCGTCGTCAAGTGCGCCGGCCCGCCCCGCGATGGGCACTCGGTTACCCCGCGATGGCCGGACAATGGCCGACCGCCCTTTCTGCGACCGCTCGGCGCCAGGAAGCATGGACCGCGTCGGCACCCGGCACGTCGCACGCCGAGCCGCACGGGCGTGCGGATCGGTTTCACTACAAGGGGGCGGTTCACTGTGGAAGTACAGATCGACTCCGGGCGCTGCCAGGGACACGGCCGCTGCTACGACATCGCGCCCGCCGTGTTCGGCGAGGACGCCGAGGGCTACGGCAACGTTCCCGGTGACGGCACCGTGCCGCAGGGCAACGAGCGTGCGGCCCGCCGCGCGGTCGCGAGCTGTCCGGAGCGGGCGATCACCGTGATGGAGGGGGCGTGAGATGACCGCCGACGACCGCTTCAACAAGGACTTCCGGGACCCGAACCGGGACCAGCACCACAGCATCCGCAGTGAGGCCATCTCCGGCCCGGTCACCGACTGGGCGACGGACTTCTCGCACCTGGATCCGCGCTGGACCGCCGATCCCTTCCCGATCATGGACGACCTGCGGCAGCGGTGCCCCATCGCGCACACCGAGCGGTTCGGCGGCGCCTGGGTGCCGACCCGGTACGAGGACATCGCGGCGATCGCCTACGACACCGACCACTTCTCCTCCCGGTCGGTGAACGTCGGCAACTTCCGGCCGCCGCAGGACCTGGCGCCGATCGGCGAACTCCCGCCCATCACCTCCGACCCGCCGTTCCACCACGCCGCGCGCAAGCTGCTGCTGCCGGCGTTCACCAAGACCGCGGTCGCCAGGCTCGAGCCCGGCACGAGGGCCTACTGCCACTCCCTCATCGACGGCTTCGAGGGACGGGACGTCGTCGAGGCGGCCGAGGAGTACGCGCAGCGGGTCCCCGAGCAGGTCATCGGTGACCTGCTCGGCATCCCGCAGGGGGACCGGAAACTGTTCCGCGAGCTCATCGCGAACATCAACCGCGAGGAGGCCCTCGACTCGCGGGACGAGCACGTCGAACAGCTGAGCAAGATGTTCGTCTTCCTGCTCGCGGAGATCAAGGAGCACGTCAAGAACCCGCGTGAGGACCTCATCAGCTACCTCCTCGACGTGGAGCTCCGCGGCCGCAAGCTCGACCCGAACCACATCATCAGCATGATGCTGCTGCTCTTCGCGGCGGGCATCGGTACGACGACCAAGGCGATCGGCTCGTCCCTGTGGCACCTGGCGGGGAATCCGCGGGACCGCGAGCGCCTGGTGGCCGAGCCCGAGCTGCTGCCGACCGCGTTGGAGGAGTTCCTCCGCGCTTTCACGCCGGTCACCATGGCCCGGCTCGTGAAGGACGACATGCACTGGCGTGGCGTGGACATGAAGGCCGACGACTGGATCCTGCTCTCCTTCCCGGCCGCCAACCGCGACCCCGCCCAGTTCGACCGGGCCGACGAGGTTGTCATCGACCGCGAGGCCAACCGGCACGCCGCGTTCGGCCTGGGCATCCACCGCTGCCTGGGCTCCCACCTGGCCCGCATGGAACTCCGCGTCGCACTGGAGGTCTGGCTCGAGCGCATCCCGGACTTCAGCCTCGAGGACGCGTCCGCGGTGGTCTGGGGCGGGCGCCTGGCGCGCGGGCCGGTGTGCCTTCCGCTCCGCTTCGGTCGACGGTCCCAGCCGACGCCTGGCGGACCGCAGTAGGTCCTACGCCGTCGGCGTGCTCCAGGCGCGCACCTGGTCGACGACGGCGCTGATGTGCTCGATGGGCGTGGTCTTGACGATGCCGTGTCCCAGGTTGAACACGAACGGCCCCCCGCTCAGGCCGCGCAGGATGCGCTCCGTCCCGGCGTGGAGCGCGGGTCCGCCGGCGATCAGCAGCTGGGGATCGAGGTTGCCCTGCACGCAGCGGCCCAGCCCGCCCTGGAGGGTGCGCGCGGCCCAGTCGAGGGGAACCGTGGAGTCCAGGCCGATGCAGTCCGCGCCGGTCGCCTCGGCGAAGCCGTTGTAGGAGAGCCCGGCGCCCCGGGGGAACGCGATGACGGGAACGTCCGGGTACTGCGCCTTCAGCGCGCTGATGATGGCGGCGGCCGGCTTGACACACCAGCGGTCGAAGAGGACGTCCGGAAGTACCCCGGCCCAGGTGTCGAACAACTGGACCGCTTCCGCGCCCGCCTCGATCTGACGTCCGAGGAACTGGGTGACGGCGGTCGTCAGCAGGTCCATCAGGGGCTGGAATCCGTCGGGGTCGCCCAGCGCCCACTGCTTGACGACGGAGTGCTCCGACGCGGCGCCGCCGCGGCCTTCGACCATGTAGGTCGCAATGGTCCACGGTGCGCCGGCATAGCCGATCAGGGCCGTCTCGGCGGGCAGGGCGCGGGTGAGCTGACCGACCGTCTCGTAGATCGGGGCCAGTTCCTCGTGCAGGCGGGAGATGCTCAGGAACTCGGCGATGTCCTCCGTCGAGCGGACGGGCGGCGTCAACACCGGCCCCTCGCCGACCCGGTAGTCCAGGGTCTGGCCCAGTGCGGCGGCGACCTGCGGAAGGTCCGCGAACACGATGGCGGCGTCGAGCGGGAAGCGGCGCAGCGGCTGCAGGGTGACCTCGACGGCGTGCTCGGGCGTGGTGCAGAGCCCCACCATGCCCCCGGCCGCGTCCCGGACCTTGTGGTACTCGGGCAGGTAGCGCCCGGCCTGCCGCATCAGCCAGACCGGCGGCCGCTCGGTCCGCTCTCCCGCGAGTGCGCGCAGGAGCAGCTTCTTGGGCTGGACGTTGCCGGACCCCGGCTTCGGACCGACTGCTTCCCGAGCGCCGATGTCCACGCTGTTCCATCCTGTTGAATCGCCCCGGGCGTTCACGGGGCCCAAGTAGAGAAATCGACCTCCTCGGAAGGGGGCCGGTGGCAGCGTAGCAGAGCTCAGTCGGCCGTCCCGGCAGGCGTTTGCCGGGAGGTCGAGTGGCCGGTCGAGGCCCCGGACGGGCCGTGTCCCGGAAAGGAAGTCCCAGTTACCCCGCAGTGGCGGATCGCAGGCGGAGCGCCATTTCCGCGCCGCCCGGCGCACGCGAACATGAGCGCCGTCGAGACGGCGATCGGGAGGAAGAACCGGATGAGCCTGGCGGTACGCGCGGAGGCGCCGATCGGTCGGACGGACCGCTTCTTCATCGGCGGGCAGTGGGTGGTGCCGTCGTCCGGCGCCGTGATCGACGTGATCGACTCCGCGACCGAGGAGCTCTACTTCAGGGTCGCGCAGGCGCAGGCAGCCGACATGTCCAGAGCCGTCGCGGCGGCGCGGGAGGCCTTCGACGAAGGACCCTGGCCGCGCCTGACAGCGGCCGAGCGGGCCGGGTACCTGCGGGCGATCGGCGCGGAACTCAGGCTCCGCGGCGAGGACATCGCCGAGATCTGGCCGCGCGAGTCCGGTGTCCTGCACACCTTCGCCGCCAACGCCGGCACCGGCGCGGAGGCCGCCTTCAAGCGGTACGCCGCGCTGGCCCGCACCTTCCCGTTCGAGGAGCCGGTCAAGCCGACGGCCGGCGGACAGTTCGGCATGATCGTCCGTGAGCCGGCCGGCGTGGTCGGTGCGATCATCCCGTGGAACGCCCCGATGGGCATGATCAGCAACAAGGTCGGCCCCGCGCTGCTCGCCGGGTGCACCGTGATCCTGAAGTCGGCGCCCGAGGCGCCGGGGGAGGGCTACCTGCTCGCCGAGGCCGCCGCGGCGGCCGGGCTGCCGCCCGGCGTGATCAACGTCGTCACCGCGGACCGCGAGGTGTCCGAACTGCTGGTGCGCGACCGGCGGGTGGACAAGATCACGTTCACCGGGTCGACGGCCACCGGACGGCGCATCGCCTCGATCTGCGGCGAGCGCGTGGCCCGCTGCACGCTGGAGCTCGGTGGCAAGTCCGCCGCCGTCGTCCTGGACGACATGGACCTCGCCACGGCCGCGCGCAGCCTCGCCCAGGCCGAGTGCTTCCTCACCGGGCAGGTCTGCTCGTCGCTGACCCGGATCGTGGTCAGCGGCTCGCGGCACGACGAACTGGTCGAGGCCCTCGTCGGCGTGTTCTCCCGGGTGCGCGTCGGGGACCCGTTCGACCCGCGCTCGCAGATGGGGCCGCTGGCGGCCGGCCGGCAGCGGGACCGGGTCGAGGGGTACATCGCCAAGGGCGTCGCGGAAGGGGCCACGCTGGCCACCGGCGGCGGTCGCCCGAAGGGCCTGACCCGCGGCTGGTACGTCGAGCCCACCGTGTTCGGCAACGTCGACAACCGCTCGGTCATCGCCCAGGAGGAGATCTTCGGCCCCGTGCTGTCCGTCATCCCCGCGGCCGACGAGCAGGACGCGATCCGGATCGCCAACGACACCATCTACGGCCTCAACGCGGCGGTGTTCACCAACGACGTCAACCGGGCCCGCGAGGTTTCCAGGCAGCTGCGCTCTGGCACCGTCGGACACAACGCGCTGCGCAGCGACCTCGGCATCGCGTTCGGCGGGTTCAAGCAGTCCGGCATCGGCCGCGAAGGCGGACGCGAGGGACTGCTGCCCTACCTCGAAACCAAGACCGTGATCCTCGAAGGCCGGCCGGCCGGGTACGAGGACACCGTCCTCTGACGGCGCCTGCTCTGACGCCGCGTCCACTCGCCGGCCCGGACGCGGCCACCGCGTGCCCGCGGGCCGGGCCGCACGTCGCCGGGCCCCGGCCCGCCACGTTGATCGACACCTCACTGAACTGACCACCCGGCTCACCCGTGAGCCCGCACAACCGACGGGAACACACTGATGACCGACCTTGAGGTCCGCCCGGAGGAGCTCCAGGCCCTCGCCGCTCTCTTCGGCCTCGGTGACCCGTACCCGGAATACGCGAAGTGGCGTGCGCGGCAACCGGTCGTCCGCCCGCACGAGAAGCTGTTCGTCTTCAGCCGCTACGAGGACTGCGCGGCGGTCCTCAGCAGCTCGGCCTTCGGCCACGCGCCGCGCGAGGCCAGCCCGCTGCGCAGCCTGTGGCGGGGCACCGGCCAGCCGGCACCCGCCGCCCCGGACACGGCCAGAGCCGTCCCGGAGACGGCCAGCGCCGCCGACGCCGACGCGGCCGTGGCCACCGCCCAGGACAACGCCAGCAACATGCTCCGGCTGAACCCGCCCGACCACACCCGGCTGCGCCGCCTGGCGTCCCGCGCCCTCACCCCGGCGAGCGTCCGGGCGCTGATGCCGCGCATCGAGGCGATCGCCGGCGAGTTGGTGGGCGACCTCGGCCCGAGCTTCGACGTCATCCGCGACGTCGCGCTCCCGCTGCCGGTCCGGGTGATCAGCGAGCTGCTCGGCATCCCGGAGGCCGACCGGCCCATGGTGGTTACCTGGTCCGAGCAGCTGTCCCGGAGCATCGACCCCGGCTTCCTCATCACGCCCGAGAACCGCGTCACGATGCGCGCGGCCCGTGACAGCTTCCACGATTACCTCGGGGCGCTGATTCCCAAGCGGCGCCGCGAACCGGGCGACGACCTCGTCTCCGCCCTCGTCCACGTCCACGACGAGGACGGCACGCTGACCGAGCACGAGATCATTATCACCTGCCGGCTGCTGCTCATCGCCGGCCACGAGACCACCCGCAGCCTCATCGGCGGGTCCGTGCTCGCCCTGCTCAACCACCCCGCCCAGCTCGCCGCCCTGCGGGCCGGCCCGGACCTGGTCGAGAGGTGCGTCGAAGAGGCCCTGCGCTACGACCCGCCCATCCAGCTCCTGGTCCGGTCCGCGCTGGAGGACACCACGGTCGGCGACACCACGGTCCCGGCCGGCGCGCGTGCCCTCATGCTCCTCGGCGCTGCCAACCGCGACGAGGCACTCGGCGATGACCCGGAGGACTTCGACTTCGTCCGCCCAGCCCGCCGGCACCTGTCGTTCGGCCACGGGATCCACTTCTGCCTGGGCGCTCCGCTGGGACGCGCCGAGGCCGCCATCGCCCTGCGCCACCTGCTGCCCATCCTCGCCGAGTCCCGGATGACCGAGCCGCCCGTGTGGAAGCCCCACACCGTCCTGCGCGGTCTTGAGCACCTCCGGCTGACCACGTCGGGCTGACGGCGGTTCAGTCGGGCGGCGGGTCGGTCAGGCGGCGGAAACGGGCGGCTGGAGGACGTCGTCGCTGCTGGCCGGCTCGGGCGGCCGGCGCTTGGCGAGGGCCGGGATCGCGGCCGCGAACCGCCGGAGTGCGGCATCGAGGTCGGCCAGCGGCGCCGCCGCAGCGGGTTCCGGCAGCTCGGGCAGGGGATCCGCCGGGGCCGACACCGCGCGGCGCAGCAGCCTGACGGTCTCGGCGGTGGCAGCTTCGCGCGGGCCGGGCTCGCTCGCGGCCAGGGCGTGCACCGGGCCGCGGGTCGCGAGCAGCGCCTCGCCGGCGTCGGCCGGCGTGATCCCGTGCCCCGTGCCCAACTTCCGGGTGGCTGCCCGGTACAGCCGGTGCGAACGCGCGCTGGCGTTCAGGTTGGTGGCTGCGGCGTCGAACGCGGCGAGTGCCTTGGCGGCGGAGGCCCCGTCGCTGCGAGCATCGAGCACCGAGCCGAGGGTGCCTAGGGTCGCACCCAGCCGGAGGCGTAGCGCGTCGCTCGTCCGCACCGGCACGAGGAACCAGCCCACGACCACCGCCAGCACAGCCCCCAGGACCAGAGCCTGCAGGCGGATGAGCAGCAGGTGCTGGGGGGACTGGCCGAAGTACCCGTAGAACAGCGACAACGCCGTCGTGATGCCTGCGGCGTAGAAGGCGTAGTTGTAGGCGCGCAGGGTCGAGGCCAGGGCCAGCACCACGAAGATCAGCACGATGCTGGTCGTGCCCTGGGGTTCGGCCACCGCGGCGATCAGGGCCGCGACGAGTGTGCCCGCCATCGCGCCCAGTCCACGCTCGACGCCCTTGAGAGCCAGGTCCCCGCGGCCGACCGGGCCGAGGCTGACGACCATCGCGCTGATCACGCACCACTGCCAGTGTTCGCCGAATACGAGGTGCCCGAGTGAGAACGCGGCGGTCAGCGCCACCGCCATCTGCAGTGCCATCCGGGTGCGGGACGACAGTCCGGCGCGCTGCGCAGACCGCTTGGCAGGGGCCTGCCCCGGCTGCGAACCCGGAAGGCCGGTCAGCTTCTCGGCGACCCGGCGCACGACGCGGACCCATACGAAGGCACTGAACCCCACCAGCGCCATCCATCCGCAGAGCGGCCACCACGCCATGCGCCCCGTACCGGATCCGGCGGGCAGCAGAGCGGCGATCAGGGCCAGCGGAACCAGCGCCCCCAGCCGGGTGACCGCCGCTCCGAACCGCCTGGTCCAGATCGAACCCGCCATCAGCACCACGAACACCGCCCCGCAGATCACGGGGTGTCCGGCCATCTGCGAACCGAGCCAGACGCTTCCCCCCGCGAGGACCGAGAGCGTGGCAGCCGCCATGACTTTCTCCGGGACCGGCTCACCGCCAGGGCGGCGCGACACCGTGAATGCGAAAATCACGGCCGGCACCGCGAGCACCGCCGCCGGGTACCCCGCGACGAGGCGCGCGACCTCCACCGCCGTGAAGAAGGAGCCCAGCACGGCGACCATTGCCACCGCCGAGTAATAGCTTTTGATTAGCATTCCCACCCTCTGCATGGCCGACTTTGTGCAGATTTCCGGGGCATCTCACCTGCTAATGCTACATGAAGGTTTAGTATCAACCGGTGGATACCGACGACTGTGCCCAGGCCCTGCTCCAAGGCTTGCTCCGACTGGGCTCCCGCCTGCGCCACGAGCGCCCGCCCGGTGCCCTGACCGCGAAAAAGATCATGGTGCTGGGCCACCTGCGTCGGAACGGGCCCTGCACCCCCAGCGCCGTGGCCCTTGCCGAGCACCAGCAACTCCAGGCCCTGACCCGGACCTTCGGCGAGCTGGAGGCGGACGGCCTGATCAGCAGGCGGCGTTCGGAGACCGACCGGCGCGCCTCGATCCTCTCGATCGCCGACGCCGGCGCCCAAGCGCTGTCCGACGATCTCGCGCAGCGGGCCGAATGGCTGGCCGGCGCCCTTGGTGCGCTCACCCCGGTCGAGCAGCAGCTGCTCGACCTGGCCGGCCAGCTGCTCAACCAGCTGGCCGACACCCTCGCCACGGACGGGCGGGCGGGGACGCGCTCCCCCTGACGGGCTCGGCCCCGGGGAACTCGAAAAGTGGCGATCGGGGATGGCAGGGATGATGGCGGGATGGGTGCCGGAGCAGCCGCGGATGATGCTCTCGGCACAGGTCCGACCCATGCGAGTGTCCGGTACGGCCGCGACGTCCTCGGACGGGAGCCGGTCGGGCAGGTGCGCGCCGCGCTTCCACGAAAAGGAGCTGCAGCTTCGAGAAAAGGCCGTGGAACCGAGATGGCTGAGAACTGCATCAAGCTTCCCGACGGTATGAGCGGCCGGTGAAATGCGCGACTCCTCCGCAATCTGTTCCCGGGCCGCCATCGTTTTCTGACGCAGTGCCAGACACGTTCATTTGTGCCGCCAGCGACGTCGGCAAGAGCCCCGACGGTCCATGAATCCCTGTAGCCCATTGGTTCCTGGAATGCGGCCTCCTCGCTGTGCGGAATGCTGGCCTGTGACGGCGGAAGCGCCGACCCGCCGGTACTTCTCACCCACGCACCCGGGTATCTGCTGCGCGTCGAACCCAGCAGCATCGACTTGGACGTGTTCACGCAGCGCACCGAACGAGGCCGTGCGCACGCCGCCGACGCCGACTGGGAATCCGCGCGCAAAGTGCTCCGCGAGGCGCTCGACGTCTGGCGCGGCCCGGTCCTCGCCGACCTGGCCGAGACGTGCACCGCGTGGCCCGAGGCCGCCGCGGTCCAGAACGCGTACGTCGTCGCCGTCGAGGAACTGTTCGATGCCGAACTCGCCTGCGGGCGGCACCGCGAGGTGATTGCGGAACTCGAACTGTTCGCCGCACGGGAACTGTCCCACGAACGCCTGGTGGCACAGCTGATGCTCGCGATGTACCGGTGCGGCCGGCAGTCGGACGCGCTCGACGTCTACCGCCGCGCCCGCCTGTCGCTGATCGAGGCCCACGGACTGGAGCCGAGCCGGGAACTCCAGGAGCTCCAACACCTGATTTTCAATCAGAACCTGCGACTGGACTGGCACGGCGGTGAGAGGCCCGCGCTCGGCGACAACGGCATCGTGGGACCCCCTGGCCGTCCGAGCGGCGCCGGCCGCCGCGCCGCCCGAGAATATGCCCGCCGAGCCCGCCGCCCGGAGCTCGTCCCGACGGACGGGTGCGACGTGCCGCTGCCCCAGGGGCGGTTGGCCACCGTGCTGGCCGTCGTCGGCGAGGTCAGGCCCGGGGCGGACGTCGCCGAGACGGCGTCCGCGTTCGACACGGTGGCAGCGACGGTGGACCGCGAGGTCAGCCTGTACGGCGGGGTGGTCATCAGCAGGATCGCGTCCGTGAGCTGGATCCTGTTCGACGACGCCGACCACGCCCCCGATCGCGCCGTCGAGGCCGCGTTGGCGATCCGTCCCGCGCTCGGGCGGGCCCGGTCCGTCCGCGACGCCGCTGACGGCGGGGTCCCGCCGGCGGTGGTCAAGGTCGCGGTCGTGTCCACCGACGCGATCCACAGCCACCGCCCCGGCGACGGCACGGCGCCGAGCCGCCCGCGTGCGGAAAGCACACCAGGCGGGCCGTGGCCGTGGGGGACGGGCGGTAGCGGCGGCACCACAGATCATCATCGACGGACAGTACGGACATGCCACTCCAAGTGCTAGTAATAGCAGGATGTTGGGTGAGGGCATATGCCACGTGCCCCCATCGCTCGCACCTCATGCGCAACCGCCAACGCTGGATGCCGTAGCCCTCGATGTCGTGGTGCCGGGGACCGGGAACGAATCCGCGACCGGGCCCGGCCGTCGATCTCGGTGACACACCCGCGCTTGGTGACACACCCGCGTCGGATCCGGGCGAGTAGGCGGCTCGATCCCACGGACCGTCAGGGAACGACGGTCAGCCGTGCGCCGGAAGCGGCTGCGGCTTGCGCCTCGGCGGACACCGGCACGGCGCCCAGCACCCCTGCCGGGCCCCGCTGTTGACGGGCGATCCGCCGCGATAACACGTGGAGAGCCGCACCGGTCCCGTCCTCCGGCGACCGCGCGTGCGCAGAGCTCGCGGACGAAGCCCGACGCGGCGCGGCGGCCTGGGCGCCGCCGAACCGGGAGATCGTCTCGGGGCGGCGCGTGAACCGCCGAATGGCGGGATTCCATCCACCGGGAACTCAGCACTTCCCGGGCGCTGACCGCCCCGATCCGCATGTCCGCCCACCTGGGCGTGCGCCGGCTGTCCGATTCGGCATCCTGCCGGGATGACCTGGTTGCCTCCCGATGGGGCGCCTGGTGGAACGGCGTCATTTTCGGGCCGTTCGCCCACGTGGTGAGCTTTCACCTATGAGGGACTGGAAGATCGGTCGGTGAGCCTGCCGCGTGTCTCGGGGGGCGAATTGCCGCGGCCGGGTCGGGGGCGACCGGTGCGCGGTGCGATCCCCGATGCGCCGATCTGCCGCGCCGTCAGCGAGCACCCGGGGGGGCGGCACCAGGCACGCGGTCGACCCGGACGCCAAGGCTCGTGCTGACCGGTGCGAGTGGACCGCGGTACCGGGACCGGGCGCGGTGTGGTCAGCGTGCATGACACCACTGACCCGGGAAAAGAGGCGCCGCCACGGCGGACGGTACCGGCCGTAACAGGCTCACGGCCTTCTGAGAAGGCTCATTTCCTTCTTCGCGGGGGACGGATGGACATGCCAGTTGCTGAACGACTTCCTGCGAGGGATGACGTGATCGCGGTCATCGGCATGTCATGCCGTCTGCCCAAGGCACCGGACCTCGGTGCCTTCTGGCAGCTCCTCCGCAG
Organism: Streptomyces rapamycinicus NRRL 5491; assembly: GCF_024298965.1. Classification (NCBI taxonomy): domain Bacteria; kingdom Bacillati; phylum Actinomycetota; class Actinomycetes; order Kitasatosporales; family Streptomycetaceae; genus Streptomyces; species Streptomyces rapamycinicus. Next base: position 9,516,155 of record NZ_CP085193.1, read on the forward strand.
CGGCGGCGACGCGATCACGCGAGTGCCGGCGGACCGGGAGCAGATCGGCCGGCCGCGGGCGGGCGAAGCCCTGCCCGGCACCTCCTTCGGCGGCTACCTGGAGAGCGTCGACCGCTTCGACGCCGAGTTCTTCGGCATCTCCCCCCGAGAAGCCACCGCGATGGATCCTCAGCAGCGGCTGGTGCTCGAACTGAGCTGGGAGGCGTTCGAGGACGTCGGCATCGTGCCGGGCACCGTCCGCGGCGACCGGATCGGCGTCTTCGTTGGAGCGAACCGCGACGACTACGCCGCACTGCTGCGCGGGCGCGGCACGGACGCGACAACGGCGCACAGCAACACCGGCCTCCAGCGCGGCATGATCGCCAACCGGGTGTCCTACGCACTCGGACTGAGCGGTCCGAGCATGACGGTGGACACCGCCCAGTCGTCCTCGCTGGTCGCCGTCCACCTGGCGTGCGAGAGCCTGCGCCACGGGGAGTGCACCAGCGCGCTGGTCGGCGGGGTCAAGCTCAGCATCAGCCAGGAGACGGCGGCCGAGGAAGCGAAGTTCGGCGGCCTCTCGCCGGACGGACGCTGCTTCACGTTCGACTCGCGCGCCAACGGCTACGCGCGCGGCGAGGGCGGCGGCGTGCTCGTCCTCAAGCCCCTGTCGAGCGCGTTGGCCGCCGGTGATCCCGTGTACTGCGTGATCCGCGGCAGCGCCGTCAACAGCGACGGCGCCAGCGACGGTCTCACCGTCCCGAGCAGCGCGGCGCAGGAAGCGGTCATCAGGCGCGCCCACCAGCTTGCGGGCCTTCAGCCGGCGGACGTGCAGTACGTCGAGCTGCACGGCACCGGGACCCGGGTCGGCGACCCGGTCGAGGCGGCGGCGCTCGGGGCCGCGCTGGGACGGGACCGCCGCGAGCACGGCCCGCTGGCCGTCGGCTCGGTCAAGACGAACATCGGCCACCTGGAGTCCGCGGCGGGAATCGCCGGTTTCCTCAAGGTCGCGTTGGCCATCCGCGGGCGCGAGATCCCGGCCAGCCTGAACTTCCGTGAGCCGAACCCGCAGATCCCGCTCGACGAGCTGAACCTGCGGGTCCAGACCCGGACCACGCCCTGGCCGCAGGCCGACCGGCCGCTCGTCGCCGGGGTCAGTTCCTTCGGGATGGGCGGCACCAACTGCCACGTGGTGGTCGGCGAGGCGCCCGTCCTCGAACGGTCGGCGACACCTGAGCCCGGGGCGGAGCCGGAGTCTGCCTCGGAGTCGGGGGTGGAGTCTGCGGGTCCGGTGGCGTGGGTGTTGTCGGCGCGTTCTGATGTGGCGTTGGCTGCGCAGGCGGGTCGGTTGGCGGAGTTCGTTGTGGCTCGTCCGGAGGTGTCGGTTCGGGATGTGGCGTTCTCGTTGGCCGCGACCCGGACGACGGGGTTTGCGCATCGCTTGGTGGTGGTGGGTGGGGGTCGTGATCGGCTTTTGGAGGGTTTGAGGGCGGTGGCTGCTGCTGGTGTGGGTGGGGTGGTGCCGGGTGTGGTGTCCGGTGTTGCTGGTGGTGGTGGGGTTGCGGTGGTGTTTTCGGGTCAGGGTTCGCAGCGTGTGGGGATGGGTCTTGGGTTGTATGAGGTGTTTCCGGTGTTTGCTGAGGCGTTTGATGAGGTGTGTGGGGAGTTCGAGGGGTTGTTGCCGGGGTCTTTGCGTGAGGTGATCGCGGCTGGTGGTGCGGGGTTGGATCGGACGGTGTTTGCGCAGGCGGGGTTGTTCGCGGTGCAGGTGGGCTTGTTCCGGTTGTGGTCGTCGTGGGGTGTGGTGCCGCAGTGTGTGGCGGGTCATTCGATCGGTGAGGTGACGGCTGCGTATGTGGCGGGGGTGTGGGATCTGGCGGATGCGTGTGCGGTGGTGGCGGCGCGGGGTCGTCTGATGCAGGCGTTGCCGGCGGGTGGGGCGATGGCGGTGTTGGATGCGTCGTGGGCGCAGGCGGATGGGTTGGTTGCCGGGCGGTCGGGTGTGGCGGTTGCGGCGGTCAACGGTGTGCGTCAGACGGTGATTTCGGGTGTTGAGTCCGTGGTGGAGGAGTTGGCCGGGGTGTGGTGTGAGGGTGGTGGGAGGGCGCGTCGGCTGCGGGTGAGTCATGCGTTCCATTCGCCGTTGATGGATCCGATGTTGGAGGAGTTCGGGGCGGTTTTGGAGGGGGTGGTCTGTCGTGAGCCGCAGATTGCCATGGTGTTGGGGACGCCGGGTGCGGATGTGACGGATCCGGCGTATTGGGTGTCGCATGTGCGGGAGACGGTCCGCCACCACGATGTGGTGCAGGCGATACGGGCTCAGGGTGTCGAGGTCTTCGCCGAACTGGGCCCGGACGGTGCGCTGTCGGCGATGGACGACGATGGCAGCGCGATATGGATTCCGGCGCTGCGCGAGGGCCAGGACGAACCCGAGACCGCACTACGCGCGCTCGCCGGTCTCTACACATCTGGTGTCGAGGTCGACTGGGCCGCGGTAACGGCTGCCGGCGCCAGCAAGGTCGCGCTGCCGACGTATCCGTTCCAGCACCAGCACTACTGGCCCGAGGCGGTGGCCGCCGTCGATCACGACGGCGACTTGACCGATGGTGCGTTCTGGCGGGCGATCGAGAGCAACGACGCCGAGGCGCTCGCCGGGGTACTCGGCCCGACCGCCGAGCGATCGGTGGTCGAATCGCTGCTGCAGGCGCTCTCCGGTCTGCGACAACGTCAGCGCGTTCGTGCGAAGTTCGACTCGCAGCTGTACCGCGTGGCGTGGGAACCGGTGACCGCGGACATGCGGCCGGCGGTCAGTGGCAGCTGGCTGGTCCTCGTCCCTCCGGGGTTCCCTGATGAGGGGGTTGCCGCCGAGGTGCTGGAGGCGTTGTCCGCCGGTGGCGGCGTGGTCCACCGTCTTCAGGCCGACCCGTCGCAGGTCGGTGCCTTGATGGCTGAGCGTTACCCCGAGGCCGTCGGCGTGGTCTCCTTCCTGCCCCCGGGAGAGCCGGTCGCCGACGGCGTCCCGGTGTGGAACGCCACGGTCGAGGCAGTACCCGCCGAGCCGGCCGACCGGCCCGGCGACCCGCGGCAGTCCGTGATCTGGGACCGGCCGTCGATGGCGGGCGGCCGCGGCGGATGTCTTGACCTGCCCCGAACCTGGGACGCCACCACCCGAGGCCTGCTGCGTGCCGTGCTCGGCGGCCAGTACAGCGAGGATCGGCTGGCACTGCGCACGGCGGGAGTGTTCGCCAGGAAGGTGCGCGTCGCACCCGTCGACGCCGACACGTCGCGGCCGCCGTGGCAGCCGAAGGGCAAGGTTCTGCTGGCCGGTGACGACAGCGGCCCGCTCGGCGCGGTACTCACCCGATGGCTGACCGCCGCGGGCGCCGAGGTCGTCCGGGGAACGGACCTGCCGCCGGACGCCGGCGCGGTCGTCTGCCTGCCGGACGACCAGGCCGGGGCACGGTCCATCGAGGCGCTGCTCCACCTGCACGACCAGACGGTCGACCGCGAGCTGTCGGCGTTCGTCGTGATCTCCCATGCCGGCGCCCATCTCGGGATCGAGCAGGACGCGGACAAGCGTGCCTACGGTGCCTTCGCCGATGCCCTGGTGAGCGTGCGCCGGGCAGCCGGCCGCGTGGCCACCTTCATCGCCTGGCACGGTGCCGGCACCCGAGCCGTCGACGGCCTGCGTCACACCGATCCGGACGATCTGGCCGACGTACTTGCCTGGACCGTGGGACACGACCACGCATCCGTCGTCATCGCGGACCTCACGGATGAGCTGCGCTCCACCATCCTGAGCGGATCACGTCATGAGGTGACGCCCGATCAGCACGAAGGCGCCCTGGCCATCGGCTCGTCGGGGGCGGACGGCGAACGTCAGCTCGCCCGTCTGGTCCTGACTCTTGCCGCCGAGGTACTCGGTCACGACGGGCCGCAGGACGTCGACGCCGACCGGAGCTTCCGCGAGCAGGGCTTCGACTCCTACAGCGCGGTCGACCTCCGCAACCGGTTGAAGTCCGCCACTGCACTGCAGTTGCCCCCCACCGTCCTGTTCGACCATCCGACACCGACAGCGCTGGTGGCCTACCTGCGGTCGCAGCTGACCGGCGAGCGAGAGGTTCTGCGGGAAACGCCTGCCGCTGTTGCGCGGATGCAGGAACCGGTGGTGATCGTCGGAATGGGCTGCCGGTACCCCGGCGGGGTCGAGGACCCCGAGGGTTTCTGGCAGTTGATCGTCGCAGGGACCGACGCGATCTCGGAGTTCCCGACGAACCGGGGCTGGGACGTGGAGCGCTTGGACGGCGCCGATCCCGGTGCCGCGGGCGCGGCCTTCGCCCGGGTGGGTGGGTTCCTGGAGGGTGCCGGTGATTTCGATGCGGAGTTCTTCGGGATCAGTCCGCGTGAGGCGTTGGGGATGGACCCGCAGCAGCGACTGCTTTTGGAGACGTGTTGGGAGGCGCTGGAGGACGCGGGCATCACCCCGGGTTCACTGCGGGGCACCGACACGGGCGTCTACGCGGGCATCACCGCGCTGGGATACCGGGTCGGCGAGCCGGACGGCGCTGGCGGCTTCGGGATAACGGGGACCACGGCGAGTGTGGCGTCCGGCCGGGTGGCGTACGCGCTGGGCTTGCAGGGCCCTGCGGTGTCGATCGACACGGCGTGTTCCTCGTCGCTGACGGCGATTCACCTGGCGGCGCAGGCGCTGCGGTCCGGGGAATGCGGGATCGCGCTGGCCGGTGGCGTCACCGTGATGCCCAATCCGGAGATGTTCACGGAGTTCGCGCGGCAGCGGGGGTTGGCTGCCGATGGGCGGTGTAAGCCGTTCGCTGAGGCCGCTGATGGCACCGGGTGGGGCGAGGGCGTCGGTGTCCTGGTGTTGGAGCGGTTGTCGGATGCGCGTGAGCGTGGGCACCGGGTGTTGGCGGTGGTTGCGGGTAGTGCGGTGAACCAGGATGGTGCGAGTAATGGTTTGTCGGCGCCGAATGGTCCGTCGCAGCAGCGGGTGATTCGGGCGGCGTTGGCGAGTGCGGGGTTGCAGTCGGCTGACGTTGATGTGGTGGAGGCGCACGGTACCGGTACGGCGTTGGGTGACCCGATTGAGGCGCAGGCGCTGTTGGCGACTTATGGGCAGGGTCGGCCGGAGGGTCGGCCGTTGCTGTTGGGTTCGGTGAAGTCGAATATCGGTCACACGCAGGCGGCTGCTGGGGTGGCGGGTGTGATCAAGATGGTGCAGGCGATGCGGCACGGGATGCTGCCGCAGACGTTGCACGTGGATGCCCCGTCCTCGCATGTGGACTGGTCGACCGGGGCGGTGGAGCTGCTCAGCACGGCGCGGGAGTGGCCGGCGGGTTCCGGTCCGCGACGTGCGGGTGTCTCGGGCTTCGGGATCAGCGGCACCAACGTCCACGTCATCCTTGAGCAGCCTGCCCACGAGGAGTTGGAGCCGGTCTCGGAGTTGGGGCCGGTGTCTGCGGGTTCGGTGGCGTGGGTGGTGTCGGCGCGGTCGGGTGCGGCGTTGGCCGGGCAGGCGGGTCGGCTGGCGGAGTTCGTGGCGGCTCGTCCGGAGGTAGCGGCCAAGGATGTGGCGTTCTCGTTGGCCGCGACCCGGACGACGGGGTTTGCGCATCGCCTGGCGGTGATCGGTCAGGACCGTGAGCAGCTGCTGGAGAGCCTGGGCGCGGTCGCGGCGGGCCAGGAGGCTCCGGGTGTGGTGACTGGGAGTGTTGGTTCGGCGTCGGTGTCGCGGCCGGTGTTTGTGTTTGCGGGTCAGGGTGCGCAGTGGGTCGGGATGGGTCTGCAACTGTGGGATGAGGAGCCGGTGTTCGCGGCGGTGATGGAGCGCTGCGCGGCGGCCTTGGAGCCGTTCGTCGACTGGCAACTGCGTGATGTGTTGGGCGATGCGGAGTTGTTGGCGCGGGTGGATGTGGTTCAGCCGGCGTCGTGGGCGGTAGCGGTCAGCCTTGCCGGGCTCTGGCGGGCGTATGGAGTCGAACCCGCCGCGGTGGCGGGTCACAGTCAGGGTGAGATCGCTGCGGCGTGTGTCTCCGGAGGCCTGTCCTTGGAGGACGGTGCGCGGGTCGTCGCTTTGCGCAGCCGGGCGTTGGCGGGTCTGGCGGGTACGGGCGGGATGGTGTCGGTGCCCGCTGGTCTGGATGAGGTGGGGGAGTGGATCTCCCGCTGGGGTGAGGACCTGTCGGTCGCGGCGGTGAACGGCCCCCGGCAGGTCGTGGTGGCCGGTGCCGCCAGCGCGTGCGCGGAGTTCGTGGACGCCTACGGCGATCGCGGGGCGCGCCGCATCGCCGTGGACTACGCCTCGCACACGGCGCACGTCGAAGCCGTCCAGGACCGTTTGGCCGAGGACCTGGCGGGGGTGTCCCCGGTTTCTGGTTCGGTGCCGTTCTACTCCACGCTTGAGGCGCGTGTGCTGGACACCGCCGAGTTGGACGGCGGGTACTGGTTCCGGAACCTGCGTGAGCCGGTGCGGTTCGGTGAGGTCATTGCCGGGCTGGCGGCGGAGGGTCACCGGGTGTTCGTGGAGGTCAGTCCGCATCCGGTGCTGGGCTTGGCGATCGTGCAGGCGGGTGAGGACCTGGTCGCGGCGGGCACGTTGCAGCGCGGCGATGGTGGCCATGCTCGATGGCTGACGGCGCTGGCCGGTGCGTACACGGCCGGTGTTGAAGTGGACTGGGCCGTGGTGACCGCCGATGAGGGTCGGGCGGTGAAGGTCGCGCTGCCGACGTATCCGTTCCAGCGCCAGCACTACTGGCCGAAGGCTGTGGCCGGTCGCGGGGATGCTCCGTCGATCGGCTTGGAGCGGGCTGGACATCCGTTGTTGGCGGCTGCGGTGTGGCTGGCCGAGGGCGACGGGCTGGTGCTGACGGGTCGCCTGTCGCTGGCCGCTATGCCGTGGCTGGCCGACCACACCGTCCACGGCACCGTCCTGCTCGCCGGTACGGCCTTCGTGGACCTGGCGATCCACGCCGGAGATTTGGCCGGGTGCGGTGTCCTAGAGGAGTTGACGCTCCAGGAGCCGTTGCTTCTGCCTAGCTCCGGTGGCGTGCAGCTTCAGGTCCACGTCGGCGACAGCGACGACGACAGCACTCGCCGAACCGTCACCGTCTCCTCCCGTGAAGGGGAGGGCGAATGGGTCCGGCACGCGGTCGGCTTGCTGGCCCCGGCCGGCAGTGAGCCTGCCCCGGCCCCGCTGGATGTTTGGCCTCCGGTCGGCGCGGAGCTGGTTCCGGTCGATGACGCTTACGAGATGCTCGCCGAGCGTGGTTACGGCTACGGGCCGGCGTTCCAGGGCCTGCGTCAGGTCTGGCGCGCCGGGGACACCGTCTACGCCGAGGTCGAGCTGCCCGAGGTCATCGACTCCGATGTGGCCGGGTTCGGTCTGCATCCCGCTCTGCTCGACGCTGCTCTGCATGGTCTGCTGGCCGTCGGCGCCAGCAGTGGCAGTGGCGGGACGGAGCTGCCGTTCGCATGGTCGGGGGTGCAACTGCTTGCGAGCGGTGCCCGCCAACTGCGAGTGGCGTTCGCTCCCGAGCCGGGTGGAGTCTCGGTCACCGCGTTCGACGGTGTGGGCGAACCCGTCTTGCGGGCACGGTCGTTGGCGATGCGTGAGGCTTCAGCTGGTCAGTTCGCTGGTTCCGGTCGGCAGGTTCGGCAGTCGCTGTTCACGGTGGACTGGGTTCCGCTGACGGCGCCTCAGCTCTCTGACGCCGTGGTGCGGTGGGTGCGGCATGGCGAGCCCGTGGTGGCGCCGGTTGTTGTTGCCGCGGTTCCGGCCGCTCTCTCCGGAGCTTCGGCGCCGCAGGCGGCTCAGCTGGCTGCCGCGACGGTGTTGGGTTGGGTGCAGCAGTGGCTGGCCGATCCCGAGACCGACGGTTCGCGGTTGGTGATCTGGACCCGGGGTGTGGCTGCCGGGCAGGATCTGGCGGGGGCTGCGGTGGTGGGCCTGGTTCGTTCTGCGCAGTCCGAGCACCCGGGCCGGCTGCTGCTGGTCGACGTCGACCCGGCGGCTGACTTGGACCCCGGTCGCGACGCTGACGTGGACACCGTCCTAGTCGTGGCGCTGGGTGCCGATGAGCCCGAGGTCCGCGTGCGTCCCGCTACTGACGGCGGGGGAGTCGCGGCGTTCGGTCGACGGCTGGTCCGGGCCGGAGCGTCCGGGGAACTGGTGTTGCCCGGTGGTACGGGCTGGCGAGTCGAGGTCACCCGGCCTGGCGACTTGAGCAGTACCGCTGTGATCGATGCTCCCGAGGCGGACGCGGCGCTTCTGGCGGGTCAGGTGCGGGTGGGGCTGCGTGCGGCGGGCGTGAACTTCCGCGACGTGGTCGCCGGTCTGGGAATGGTCTCCGACGGCCGGGTCCTTGGCCTGGAGGCCGCTGGGGTCGTGCTGGAGACCGGTCCCGGGGTGGACGGTCTGACCGTCGGTCAGTCGGTGATGGGTTTGGTGACGGGTTGGGGTCCGGTCGGGGTTGTCGACAGTCGGCTGCTTGCCCCGATCCCGCAGGGTTGGTCGTTCCAGCAGGCCGCAGCGGTGCCGGTGACATTTCTGACGGCGTTCTACGGGCTGCGGGATCTGGCCCAGGCCCAGCCCGGCCAGCGGGTCCTCATCCATGCCGGGACCGGTGGTGTGGGCACGGCGGCGGTGCAGCTGGCCAAGGAATGGGGGCTTGAGGTTTTCGCGACCGCGAGTCCGGCCAAGCAGCACGCGCTGCGCGCGATGGGTGTGGAGGAGAGCCACATCGCCTCGACCCGTGATCTCGCTTTCTGTGAGCGGTTCCTGGCCGTGACCGGTGGCGAGGGCATGGACGTGGTGGTCAACGCGCTGGCCGGGGAGTTCACGGATGCGTCGCTGCGGCTGTTGCCGCGGGGCGGCCGGTTCGTGGAGATGGGTAAGACGGACATCCGCAACCCCGAGCAGGTCGCCGAGTCCCACCCGGGAGTCGTCTACCGGGCGTTCGATCTGATGGACGCCGGTGTGCCGCGGGTCGCGGAGATGTTGGCCGAGCTGGGGGCGATGTTCGAGGCGGGGACGCTGACTCCGCCGCCGGTGACGTGCTTCGAGCTGTCGCAGGCGGTGGCGGCGCTGCGGTACCTCCAGGCAGCCCGGCACACCGGCAAGGTCGTGCTGAACGTCCCGGCCGATTGGGACCCGCACGGCACGGTGCTGGTCACGGGTGGCACCGGCGCGCTGGGTGGGGAGTTGGCCCGGCACCTGGTGGATGTCCGTGGCATGCGGCACCTGGTTCTGATGTCGCGGCGGGGTCCGGCGGCGCCGGGAGTCGCGCACCTGGTCGTCGAGTTGGCGGCCTCCGGGGCGAGTGTTCGCGTGCAGGCGGGCGATGCCGCCGACCGGGACGCCCTCGCCTCGGTCCTGGCCAGGATCGCGGGTGAGCGTCCGCTGACGGCGGTGGTGCATGCCGCCGGTGTGATCGACGACGCGACGGTGGAGTCGTTGACGCCCGAGCGGATGGCGAAGGTGCTGGCGGCGAAGGCGGATGCGGCGTGGAACGTGCACGAGCTGACCGAAGACGCGGGCCTGGCCGGCTTCGTCCTCTACTCCTCGGCCATGGCCGCCCTGGGTAGTCCGGGCCAAGGCAGTTACGCCGCCGCCAACGCGTTCCTGGACGCACTGGCCGCATACCGTCGCGACCGGCACCTGGCCGGCCAGTCGTTGGCGTGGGGGTTGTGGGCCCAGGCCTCGGAGATGACCGGGCATCTGGATGGTGCTGACCTGTCCCGGCTGCGCCGCGGTGGCGTTCAACCGCTGTCGACGGAGCAGGGTCTGGCGCTGTTCGAGGCCGCTACCGCGTTGGGCGCGCCCTTGGCGGTCCCTGCCCGACTGGACTTGGCCGCGTGGTCGCGTGCCGGGGGGCCGGTGCCTCCGTTGCTGCGCGGTCTGGTTACGGGTGGTGTCTCCGTGCGCCGGTCCGCGGCTGTGGCTGCGGTCGGTGGTGGTCTGGCGGCCCGGTTGGCCGCGCTTCCGCCCGCCGATCGCGAGCAGGAGGTCCTGCAGACCGTCCGGGCCGCTGCCGCCGTCATCCTGGGCCACGCCAGCCCTGGGGAGATCGACTCCCAGCGGGCCTTCCGCGAGATGGGCATCGATTCGCTGACCGGGCTGGAGCTGCGCAACCGGCTGGCGGCCGAGACGGGCCTGAGCCTGCCCGCCACCCTCGTCTTCGACCACCCCGTCCCGCAGGAACTCGCTCGGTATCTGGTCGCAGAGGCATGCGGAACCGACGGAGTGGCCGCCGTATCTGCCGTATCGGCGGTCCGCGTCGGTAGCGACGAGCCGGTGGCGATCGTCGGTATAGGGTGTCGGTTCCCGGGCGGGGCGGAGGATCCGGAGGGCTTCTGGCAGATGGTCGTCGGAGGCTCCGACGCGATGTCGGGCTTCCCGATGGATCGCGGTTGGGAGACGCCAGGCCTGTCCGAGTCCGGTGATGCGGGACCGACGTATGCCCGGGTGGGCGGCTTCCTGGACAGCGCCGGCGATTTCGATGCGGAGTTCTTCGGGATCAGTCCGCGTGAGGCGTTGGGGATGGACCCGCAGCAGCGACTGCTTTTGGAGACGTGTTGGGAGGCGCTGGAGGACGCGGGCATCACCCCGGGTTCACTGCGGGGCACCGACACCGGCGTCTACGCAGGAATCATCACATCGGAGTACCGGGTCGGTGAGCAGGACGGCGCGAGCGGCTACGGGATCACGGGAACCCATGCGAGTGTGGCCACGGGCCGGGTGGCGTACTCGCTGGGGTTGCAGGGGCCTGCCGTCTCGATCGACACGGCGTGTTCCTCGTCGCTGACGGCGATTCACCTTGCGGCGCAGGCGTTGCGGTCCGGTGAGTGCGGAATCGCGCTGGCCGGTGGCGTCATGGTGATGGCCTCGCCTGGGACATACACGGAGTTCGCGTTGCAGCGGGGGCTTGCTGCTGACGGCCGGTGCAAGCCGTTCGCGGAGGCTGCTGATGGCACCGGGTGGGGCGAAGGCGTCGGGATGGTGGTGCTGGAGCGGTTGTCCGTTGCCCGTGAGCGTGGGCACCGGGTGTTGGCGGTGGTTGCGGGTAGTGCGGTGAACCAGGATGGTGCGAGTAATGGTTTGTCGGCGCCGAATGGTCCGTCGCAGCAGCGTGTGATTCGGGCGGCGTTGGCGAGTGCGGGGTTGCAGCCGGGCGATGTCGATGTGGTGGAGGCGCACGGTACGGGTACGGCGTTGGGTGACCCGATTGAGGCGCAGGCGTTGCTGGCGACTTATGGGCAGGGTCGGCCGGAGGGTCGGCCGTTGCTGTTGGGTTCGGTGAAGTCGAACATCGGTCACACGCAGGCGGCTGCTGGTGTGGCGGGTGTGATCAAGATGGTGCAGGCGATGCGGCACGGGATGCTGCCGCAGACGTTGCATGTGGATGCTCCGTCCTCGCATGTGGACTGGTCGGCCGGGGCAGTGGAGCTGCTGACCGAGTCGCGGGAGTGGCCGGCGGGTTCCGGTCCGCGTCGGGCTGGTGTGTCGGCGTTCGGGATCAGCGGCACCAACGTTCACCTGATCCTGGAACAGCCCGCGCAGGATGCGTCTGTTCAGGACGCGTCTGCGCTGGACGCCCCCGTTCTGGATGGGTTGGTGTCTGCGGGTTCGGTGGCGTGGGTGGTGTCGGCGCGGTCGGCTGCGGCGTTGGCCGGGCAGGCGGGTCGGCTGGCGGAGTTCGTGGCGGCCCGCCCGGACGTTTCGGTTCGGGATGTTGCGTTCTCGTTGGCCGCAACCCGGACCACAGGATTTGCGCACCGCCTAGCGGTGGTTGGTCGGGACCGTGAGCAGCTGCTGGAGAGCCTGGGTGCGGTCACAACGGGCCAGGAAGCACCGGGTGTGGTGACTGGGGTTGCTGGTTCGGCGGTGCGGCCGGTGTTTGTGTTTGCGGGTCAGGGTGCGCAGTGGGTCGGGATGGGTCTGCAACTGTGGGATGAGGAGCCGGTGTTCGCGGCGGCGATGGAGCGCTGCGCGGCGGCCTTGGAGCCCTTTGTGGACTGGCAGTTGCGTGATGTGCTCGCGGATGCGGGATTGTTGGCGCGGGTGGATGTGGTTCAGTCGGCGTCGTGGGCGGTAGCGGTCAGCCTGGCCGGGTTGTGGCGCGCGTATGGCGTGGAGCCTGCGGCGGTGGCGGGTCACAGTCAGGGTGAGATCGCGGCGGCGTGTGTCGCCGGCGGGTTGTCTTTGGAGGACGGTGCGCGGGTTGTGGCGTTGCGCAGCCGGGCGTTGGCGGGGCTTGCGGGTACGGGCGGGATGGTGTCGGTCCCGGCTGGGTTGGATGAGGTGTTGGAGTGGATCTCCCGCTGGGGCGTGGACTTGTCGGTCGCGGCCGTCAACGGCCCCCGGCAGGTCGTAGTGGCCGGTGCCGCCAGCGCGTGTGCGGAGTTCGTGGACGCCTACGGCGATCGCGGTGCGCGGCGGATCGCGGTGGACTACGCCTCCCACACCGCGCACGTCGAAGCCGTCCAGGACCGTTTGGCCGGGGATCTGGCGGGGGTGTCCCCGGTTTCTGGTTCGGTGCCGTTCTACTCCACGCTCGAGGCCCGTGTGCTGGACACCGCCGAGTTGGACGGCGGGTACTGGTTCCGCAATCTGCGTCGGACGGTGCGGTTCGGTGAGGTCATCGCCGCGCTGGCGGCAGAGGGCCACCGGGTGTTCGTGGAGGTCAGTCCGCATCCTGTGTTGGGCCTGGCGACTGCGCAGGCGGGCGAGGACCTGGTCGCGACCGGCACGTTGCAGCGTGGCGATGGCGGCCGTGCTCGGTGGTTGACGGCACTGGCCGGTGCTTACGCCGCCGGTGTCGAGGTCGACTGGGCCGCGGCGACGGCCGATGGTGGTCGGGCGGTGAAGGTTGGGCTGCCGACGTATCCCTTCCAGCGGGAGCGTTACTGGCCGAAGGCCGTCGTTGGTCGTGGAGATGCTTCGTCGGCTGGGCAGGAGCGGGTCGGGCATCCGTTGTTGGCGGCTGCGGTGTGGCTGGCCGAGGGCGACGGGCTCGTGATGACGGGCCGTCTATCGCTGGCGGCGATGCAGTGGCTGGCCGACCACACCGTCCACGGCACGGTGCTGCTGCCCGGTACCGCCTTCGTGGACCTGGCGGTCCACGCCGGAGACCTTGCTGGTTGTGGTGTCCTGGAGGAGCTGACGCTCCAGGAGCCGCTGGTCCTGCCGGGTCAGGGCGGCGTGCAGTTGCAGGTCCGCGTCAGCGACGGCAGTAGTGGTCGGCACACGGTCACGGTTTCTTCCCGTGAAGGGGAGGGCGAGTGGGTGCGGCACGCGGTCGGCGTGCTGGCGGCCCCGGTCGACAGTGAGCCGGCTCCGGCTCCGTTGGGTGCGTGGCCCCCGGCGGGTGCGGAGTCGGTTCCGGTCGATGACGCCTACGAGAGGTTCGCCCAGCGTGGTTACGGCTACGGGCCGGCGTTCCAGGGTCTGCGTCAGGTCTGGCGCGCCGGGGACACCGTTTATGCCGAGGTCGAGCTGCCCGAGGTCATCGACTCCGATGTGGCCGGGTTCGGCCTGCATCCCGCTCTCCTTGATGCTGCTCTGCACGGTCTGCTGGCTGCCGGTGATGGTGGCGGTGGGACGGAGCTGCCGTTCGCGTGGTCGGGGGTGCAACTGCTGGCGAGCGGTGCCCGCCAGTTGCGAGTGGCGTTCGCTTTCGAGCCGGGTGGAGTCTCGATAGCGGCGTTCGACGGTGTGGGTGCACCCGTCTTGCGGGCGCGGTCGTTGGTGCTGCGTGAGGCCTCGGCCGGTCAGCTCACCAGCTCCGGTCGGCAGGCGCGGCAGTCGCTGTTCACCGTGGACTGGGTCCCGCTGCCGCAGGTCCCGGCCGCCCCGGTGCAGTGGGTGCGGCACGGCGAGTCGGTCGGGTCCGTGGTGGCGCCGGTTGTTGTTGCTGCGGTTCCGGCTGCCCCGGCGGGGATGTCGGCGCCGCGGGCGGCTCAGCTGGCTGCCGCGAGGGTGCTGGGTTGGGTGCAGCAGTGGCTGGCCGATCCCGGGACGGACGATTCGCGGTTGGTGGTCTGGACCCGGGGCGCGGCCGCCGGCCGGGACCTGGCGGGCGCGGCGGTGGCGGGTCTGGTTCGTTCGGCGCAGTCCGAGCACCCAGGTCGGCTGGTCCTGGTCGATGTTGACCCGTCAGCCGGCCTCGATCCGACCCACGACGCCGATGTGGACGCTGTCCTGGCTGTGGCATTGGATGCCGATGAGCCCGAGGTCCGCATCCGACCCGAGGCCGGAGGAATCGCGGCGTTCGGTCGGCGGTTGGTCCGGGCCAGTGAGTTGGCCTTGCCGGGTGGTTCGGGTTGGCGGGTGGAGGTGACCCGGCCTGGTGACCTGGGCAGTGTCGCTGTGATCGATGCTCCCGAGGCGGGTGCGGCGTTGTCGGCGGGTCAGGTGCGGGTGGGTCTGCGTGCGGCGGGCGTGAACTTCCATGACGTCGTCGGCGGGCTGGGGATGGTCGTGGATGGCCGGGTCCTGGGTATGGAAGGTGCCGGGGTTGTCCTGGAGATCGGTCCCGGGGTGGACGGCCTGACCGTTGGCCAGTCGGTGATGGGTCTGGTGTCGGGTTGGGGTCCGGTCGGGGTTGTCGACGGCAGGCTGCTTGCCCCGATCCCGCGGGGTTGGTCGTTCCAGCAGGCCGCATCGGTCTCGGCAGGGTTCCTGACAGCGTTCTACGCATTGCGGGATCTGGCCCAGGCCCAGCCCGGTCAGCGTGTGCTCATCCATGCCGGGACCGGTGGCGTGGGCACGGCCGCGGTGCAGCTGGCAAAGATGTGGGGTTTGGAGGTTTTCGCGACTGCCAGCCCGGCCAAGCAGCCCGCGCTGCGAGCCATGGGCGTGGCGGAGAGCCACATCGCCTCGACCCGCGATCTCACCTTCTGCGAGCGGTTCCTGGCCGTCACGGGTGGCGAGGGCATGGACGTGGTCGTCAATGCCCTGGCCGGGGAGTTCACGGACGCCTCCCTTCGTTTGTTGCCGCGCGGCGGCCGGTTCGTGGAGATGGGCAAGACCGACATCCGCAACCCCGAGCAAATCGCCGAGTCCCACCCCGAGGTCGTCTACCAGGCGTTCGACCTGATGGACGCGGGAGAGCCGCGGGTGGCGGAGATGCTGTCCGAGCTGGGGGCGATGTTCGAGGCTGGGACGCTGGTCCCGCCGCCGGTGACGTGCTTCGAGCTGTCGCAGGCCGTGGCGGCGCTGCGCCACCTCCAGACCGCCCGCCACATTGGCAAGGTCGTGGTGAACGTCCCGGCTCAGTGGGACCCGCAGGGCACGGTGCTGGTCACGGGCGGTACCGGGACGCTGGGTGGGGAACTGGCCCGGCACCTGGTGGACGTACGCGGGATGAAACACCTGGCGCTGTTGTCGCGGCGGGGTCCGGCGGCGCCGGGAGTGGCCCGCCTGGTGGCCGAGTTGGCGGCCTCGGGTGCGAGTGTGCGGGTGCAGGCGGGCGACGCCGCCGACCGCAGCGCCCTGATGTCGGTGTTGGCGCGGCTTCAGGTTGAGCGTCCGTTGACGGCGGTGGTGCATGCCGCTGGTGTGATCGACGACGTGACGGTGGAGTCGTTGACGCCTGAGCGGATGGCGCCGGTGCTGGCCGCCAAGGCCGACGCGGCCTGGAACCTGCACGAGTTGACCGAGCGCGCGGGCCTGGCCGGCTTCGTCCTCTACTCCTCGGCCGCAGCCATCGTGGGTAATCCGGGACAGGCCGGCTATGCCGCCGCGAACGCGTTCCTGGACGCGCTGGCCGCCTATCGTCGCGACCGGCACCTGACCGGTCAGTCGCTGGCGTGGGGGCTGTGGGCCCAGACCTCGGAGATGACCGGGCACCTCAACGGCACTGGGTTGTCCCGCCTGCGCCGTGGCGGTATCCAGCCGATGGCGACAGGGCAGGGCTTGGCGCTGTTCGAGGCCGCTACCGCGTTGGGTGCGCCGTTGGTGGTCCCGGCCCGACTCGACTTGGCCGCGCTGTCGCGTGCTGGCGGGCCGGTGCCCGCGCTGCTGCGGGGTCTGGCCGTCGGCGCTCGTGCCCGTCCGTCCGCGTCCGCGGCTGCGGTCGTGGGCGGTCTGGCGGCGCGGTTGGCCGCGTTCAGTCCCGCTGAGCGTGAGCATGACGTCGTGGAGGTCGTTCGGGCCGCTGCGGCGGTTGTTCTGGGTCACAGTCGCTCTGGGGACGTCGATCCTCAGCGGGCGTTCCGGGACATGGGCATCGACTCGCTGACCGGTCTGGAGCTGCGCAACCGGCTGGCGGCCGAGACGGGCCTGAGCCTGCCCGCCACCTTGGTCTTCGACCAGCCGACACCGTTGGAGGTTGCCCGGTTCCTGGTGGCCGAGGCCTGCGGGCCGGAGGAGCCTGTCGGCGAGAGCGCCGTGCCGGTGGTCCGTGTTGGCACGGATGAGCCGGTGGCGATCGTCGGTATGGGGTGCCGGTTCCCGGGCGGAGTGGAGGATCCGGAGGGCTTCTGGCAGTTGATCGCCGCAGGGACCGATGCGATGTCGGGCTTCCCGGTGAACCGAGGCTGGGAGACGCCCGACCTGGCCGAGTCCGGTGGCGAGGGCACCGCTTTCGCCCGGGTGGGTGGGTTCCTGGACGGCGCTGGTGAGTTCGATGCGGAGTTCTTCGGGATCAGTCCACGTGAGGCGTTGGGGATGGACCCGCAGCAGCGACTGCTTTTGGAGACGTGTTGGGAGGCGCTGGAAGACGCGGGCATCACCCCGGGTTCGCTGCGTGGCTCCGACACGGGTGTCTACGCCGGGGTCATCGCGTCGGGTTACCAGCTCGGTGAGCGGGACGGTGCCGGCGGTTTCGGCCTGACCGGGACGACGGCGAGTGTGGCGTCGGGCCGGGTGGCGTACTCGCTGGGGTTGCAGGGTCCGGCGGTGTCGGTGGACACGGCGTGTTCGTCCTCGCTGACGGCCATTCACCTCGCGGCGCAGGCGTTGCGGTCCGGTGAGTGTGGGATAGCCCTGGCCGGCGGGGTCATGGTGATGGTCTCGCCCGGGACATACACGGAGTTCGCGCGGCAGCGAGGTCTGGCCGCCGACGGGCGGTGCAAGCCGTTCGCGGAGGCTGCTGATGGCACCGGGTGGGGTGAGGGCGTCGGCGTCCTGGTCCTGGAGCGGCTGTCCGACGCTCGCCGGCTTGGGCACCGGGTGTTGGCGGTGGTTGCGGGTAGTGCGGTGAACCAGGATGGTGCGAGTAATGGTTTGTCGGCGCCGAATGGTCCGTCGCAGCAGCGGGTGATTCGGGCGGCGTTGGCGAGTGCGGGGTTGCAGCCGGGCGATGTCGATGTGGTGGAGGCGCACGGTACGGGTACGGCGTTGGGTGATCCGATCGAGGCGCAGGCGCTGTTGGCGACTTATGGGCAGGGTCGGCCGGAGGGTCGGCCGTTGCTGTTGGGGTCGGTGAAGTCGAACGTCGGTCACACGCAGGCGGCTGCGGGTGTCGCGGGTGTGATCAAGATGGTGCAGGCGATGCGGCACGGGATGCTGCCGCAGACGCTGCACGTGGATGCCCCGTCCTCGCATGTGGACTGGTCGGCTGGAGCGGTGGAGCTGCTCAGCACGGCGCGGGAGTGGCCAGCGGGTTCCGGTCCGCGGCGTGCGGGTGTGTCGGCCTTTGGGATCAGCGGCACCAATGTGCACCTGATTCTTGAGGAGCCTGCTCAGGATGCCTCTGTCCAAGTTGAAATGGAGCCTGGGTCGGGGCTGGAGTCTGCGGGTTCGGTGGCGTGGGTGGTGTCGGCGCGGTCGGCTGCGGCGTTGGCCGGGCAGGCGGGTCGGCTGGCGGAGTTCGTGGCGGCGCGTCCGGAGGTAGCGGCCAAGGATGTGGCGTTCTCGTTGGCCGCAACCCGGACGACGGGCTTCTCGCACCGTCTGGCGGTGATCGGGGATGAGCGCGACCAACTGGTGGCGGGTCTGGCTGCCGTTGCAACGGGTCAGGAGGCTCCGGGTGTGGTGACCGGGGTTGCTGGTTCGGCGTCGGTGTTGCGGCCGGTGTTTGTGTTTGCGGGTCAGGGTGCGCAGTGGGTCGGGATGGGTCTGCAACTGTGGGATGAGGAGCCGGTGTTCGCGGCGGCGATGGAGCGCTGCGCGGCGGCCTTGGCGCCGTTTGTGGACTGGCAGTTGCGTGATGTGTTGGGCGATGCGGGATTGTTGGCGCGGGTGGATGTGGTTCAGCCGGCGTCGTGGGCGGTAGCGGTCAGCTTGGCTGAGCTCTGGCGGGCGTATGGCGTGGAGCCTGCGGCGGTGGCGGGTCACAGTCAGGGGGAGATCGCGGCGGCGTGCGTCGCCGGCGGGTTGTCTTTGGAGGATGGCGCGCGGGTTGTGGCGTTGCGCAGCCGGGCGTTGGCGGGGCTTGCGGGCACGGGCGGGATGGTGTCGGTGCCCGCCGGTCTGGATGAGGTGGGGGAGTGGGTCTCCCGCTGGGGTGAGGACTTGTCGGTCGCGGCGGTGAACGGTCCCCGGCAGGTGGTGGTGGCCGGTGCCGCGAGCGCGTGCGCGGAGTTCGTGGACGCCTACGCGGATCGGGGGGCGCGGCGGATCGCGGTGGACTACGCCTCCCACACCGCGCACGTCGAAGCGGTCAAGGAGCGTCTTGCCGAGGACCTGGCCGCAGTGGTTGCCGGCAGCAGTGCGGTGCCGTTCTACTCCACGCTTGAGGCGCGTGTGCTGGACACCGCCGAGTTGGACGGCGGGTACTGGTTCCGGAACCTGCGTGAGCCGGTGCGGTTCGGTGAGGTCGTTGCCGCGCTCGCGGCGGAGGGTCACCGGGTGTTTGTGGAGGTCAGTCCGCATCCGGTGCTGGGTTTGGCGATCGCGCAGGCGGGTGAGGACCTGGTCGCGGCGGGCACGTTGCAGCGCGGCGATGGTGGCCATGCTCGATGGCTGACGGCGCTGGCCGGTGCGTACACGGCCGGTGTCGAGGTCGACTGGGCCGTGGTGACCGCCGATGAGGGTCGGGCGGTGAAGGTCGCGCTGCCGACGTATCCGTTCCAGCGCCAGCACTACTGGCCGAACGCTGTGGCCGGTCGCGGGGATGCTCCGTCGATCGGCTTGGAGCGGGCTGGACATCCGTTGTTGGCGGCTGCGGTGTGGCTGGCCGAGGGCGACGGGCTCGTGCTGACGGGGCGTCTGTCGCTGGCCGCGATGCCGTGGCTGGCCGACCACGCGGTCCACGGCACGGTTCTGCTGCCCGGTACGGCGTTTGTGGACCTGGCGATCCACGCCGGGGACCTGGCCGGTTGCGGAATGTTGGAGGAGTTGACGCTCCAGGAACCGCTGATCCTCTCCGGCCAGGGCGGCGTTCAGCTCCAGGTCCACGTCGGCGACAGCGACGACGACAGCGGTCGCCGAACCGTCACGATCTCCTCCCGCGACGGAGCCGGCGAGTGGGTGCGACACGCGGTCGGCGTGCTCGCCCCGGTCGGCAGTGAGCCGCCCCCCGCTCCGCTGCCGGCCTGGCCTCCGGCGGGTGCGGAGCCGGTTCCGGTCGACGACGCCTACGCGACGCTCGCCGAGCGTGGTTACGGCTACGGTCCGGCGTTCCAGGGCTTGCGCCGGGTCTGGCTGGCTGGAGACACCGTCTACGCCGAGGCCGAGCTACCCGAGGTCATCGACTCCGATGTGGCCGGGTTCGGTCTGCATCCGGCTCTGCTCGATGCCGCCCTGCACGGTCTGCTGGTCGCCAGTGATGGTGGTACTGGGACGGGACTGCCGTTCGCCTGGTCGGGGGTGCGGCTGCTGGCCGGCGGCGCCCGACACCTGCGAGTGGTCTTGGCCCGTGACTCTGGCGGCGTCTCGGTGACGGCGTTCGACGCTGTCGGTCAGCCGGTCCTACACGCGCGATCGTTGGCGCTGCGTGAGATCCCGGCTGGTCAGTTCGCCGGGTCGGGCCGACACGTACGGCAGTCGCTGTTCACCGTCGACTGGGTCCCGCTTCTCCAGGTCCCGGCCGCCGTGGTGCCGTGGGTGCGACACGGCGAGTCGGTCGGCTCCGAGAGTCCTCCGGTGGTGGTGGCGGTGGTTCCGGCTGCCGGGCCCGGGGCGTCGGCGCCGCAGGCGGCTCAGCTGGCTGCCGCGACGGTGTTGGGTTGGGTGCAGCAGTGGCTGGCCGATCCCGGGACGGACGATTCGCGGTTGGTGGTCTGGACCCAGGGCGCGGCCGCCGGACAGGACCTGGCGGGCGCTGCGGTGGCGGGCCTGGTCCGCTCGGCCCAGTCCGAGCACCCCGGCCGCCTCCTGCTGGTCGACGTCGACCCGTCAACCGGCCTGGACCCGGACCGTGACGCCGACGTGGACACCGTCCTGGCTGTGGCACTGGAAGCCGGCGAGCCTGAGGTCTGCGTCCGTCCCGCTGCTGACGGCGGGGGTGTCGTGGCGTTCGGGCGGCGGCTGGTCCGAGCCGGCACGGAGGAGCCCGGGACCGCGCCCGCCGAGTGGGATGCGCAGGGCACGGTGCTCGTCACGGGTGGAACGGGCACGCTGGGTGGGGAGTTGGCCCGCCACTTGGTGGATGCCCGTGGCATGCGGCACCTGGTGCTGATGTCGCGGCGCGGCCCGGCCGCGCCGGGGGCGGCCCGCCTGGTCGTGGAGTTGGCACGGTCGGGCGCGGAGGTTCGGGTGCAGGCCGGCGATGCCGCCGACCGTGACGTCCTCGCCTCGGTGTTGGCCAGGATCGCGACGGATCGGCCGTTGACCGCCGTGGTGCATGCCGCCGGTGTGATCGACGACGTGACGGTGGAGTCGCTGACGCCCGAGCGGATGGCGACGGTGCTGGCCGCCAAGGCCGACGCGGCCTGGAACCTGCACGAGCTGACCGAGGGCGCGGGCCTGGCGGGCTTCGTGCTCTACTCCTCGGCAGCTTCCATCCTGGGGAGCCCCGGCCAAGGAAGTTACTCCGCCGCCAACGCGTTCCTGGACGCGCTGGCCACCCAGCGTCGCGACCGGCAGTTGGCCGGCCAGTCGCTTGCCTGGGGGCTGTGGGCTCAGGCGTCGGAGATGACCGGGCACCTCGACGGAACCGGTCTGTCCCGCCTGCGTCGTGGCGGCATCCAGCCGATGACGACCGGTCAGGGCCTGGCGCTGTTCGAGGCCGCCGCCGCGCTGGGCGCCCCCTTGGCGGTCCCGGCCCGACTGGACCTGGCCGCGCTGTCGCGTGCCGGGGGGCCGTTGCCTCCGCTGCTGCGCGGCCTGGTCGCCGGTGTCTCCGCACGTCCGACCGCAGCTGTGGCCGAGGCTGCGGCCGGCTTGGCGGCCAGGTGGGCGGCCCGGTTGGCGGCGCTCAGTCCCGCAGAGCGTGAGCAGGAGGTCCTGCAGATCGTCCGGGCCGCTGTCGCTGTCGTCATGGGCCATGCCGACCCCGGGGACGTCGATCCGCAGCGTGCCTTCCGTGAGATGGGCATCGACTCCCTGACCGCGCTGGAGCTCCGCAACCGGCTGTCGGCCGAGACGGGCCTGAGCCTGCCCGCCACCCTGGTCTTCGACTACCCGACACCGGCCGCGGTCGCCGAGTACCTGCGGCCGGGAATGGTCGCCGACGGCGAGTCGGGGACGGCCCCGATGATCGCCGAGCTCAGCCAGCTCGAATCCCGTCTCCTGAACCTGGCGGCAACATGCGAGGCGCCCGACGGAATCACGAGGATCCTGCGCGGAATGCTGTCCAAATGGATGGATGCGCAGGGCGAGGTCCAATCGGCGGCCGAGTCCGATGACGCTTCCATAGAGTTTGATTCAGCTACTCCTGATGAAGTATTTGATTTCCTTGACAAAGAATTCCGATTGCATGAGTCGGAACCGGATGACTTTGATCGACGAGTCGATGAGGAAGCCCTTTAATGGAGAATCAGGAAAAGCTCTTCGACTACCTGAAGAAGACGTCGGCTGAACTCGTCCAGATGCGCAAGCGCCTCAGGCACATGGAAGCACGCGAGCATGAGCCGGTGGCGATCGTGGGTATGGGGTGCCGGTTCCCGGGCGGGGTCGAGGACCCGGAGGGCTTCTGGCAGCTGATCGCCGGAGGCACCGACGCGATGTCGGGATTCCCGGTTGATCGCGACTGGAACCTGGAACGCCTGGACGGCTCCGACCCCGGCGACGAGAGCACCTCCTTCGCCCGGGTGGGTGGGTTCCTTGACGGCGCTGGTGGGTTCGATGCGGAGTTCTTCGGGATCAGTCCGCGTGAGGCGTTGGGGATGGATCCGCAGCAGCGGTTGCTTTTGGAGACGTGTTGGGAGGCGCTGGAGGACGCGGGGATCGAGCCGGGTTCGCTGAAGGGCACCGACACGGGTGTCTACGCCGGCATCATCGCCTCGGGCTACCAGGCCGGGGAACAAACTGGCGCCGACGGTTATGTGATGACCGGGACTGCCGCGAGTGTGGCGTCGGGCCGGGTGGCGTACTCGCTGGGTCTGCAGGGGCCTGCGGTGTCGGTGGACACCGCGTGCTCGTCGTCGCTGATGGCGATTCACCTTGCGGCGCAGGCACTGCGGTCCGGGGAATGCGGGATCGCGCTCGCGGGTGGCGTCACGGTGATGGCCACCCCGGAGACTTTCGTGGAGTTCGCGCGGCAGCGGGGGTTGGCTGCCGATGGGCGGTGCAAGCCGTTCGCGGAGGCTGCTGATGGCACCGGGTGGGGTGAGGGTGTCGGTGTCCTGGTGTTGGAGCGGTTGTCGGATGCGCGTGAGCGTGGGCACCGGGTGTTGGCGGTGGTTGCGGGTAGTGCGGTGAACCAGGATGGTGCGAGTAATGGTTTGTCGGCGCCGAATGGTCCGTCGCAGCAGCGTGTGATTCGGGCGGCGTTGGCGAGTGCGGGGTTGCAGCCGGGCGATGTCGATGTGGTGGAGGCGCACGGTACTGGTACGGCGTTGGGTGACCCGATTGAGGCGCAGGCGCTGTTGGCGACTTATGGGCAGGGTCGGCCGGAGGGTCGGCCGTTGCTGTTGGGTTCGGTGAAGTCGAACATCGGTCACACGCAGGCGGCTGCTGGTGTCGCGGGCGTGATCAAGATGGTGCAGGCGATGCGGCACGGGATGCTGCCGCAGACGCTGCACGTGGATGCCCCGTCCTCGCATGTGGACTGGTCGGCCGGGGCGGTGGAGCTGCTCAGCACGGCGCGGGAGTGGCCAGCGGGTTCCGGTCCGCGGCGGGCTGGTGTGTCGGCGTTCGGGATCAGCGGCACCAACGTGCACCTGATCCTTGAAGAGCTCACCCTGAACGTCCCTGCGCTGGACGGTTCTGGCGACGGCGGAGAGGCCCTGGAGGCCACTGCCCAGGACGTGTCTGCGGTGGACGCCCCTGTTCTGGATGGGTTGGTGTCTGCGGGTTCGGTGGCGTGGGTGTTGTCGGCGCGTTCTGATGTGGCGTTGGCCGGGCAGGCGGGTCGGTTGGCGGAGTTCGTTGTGGCTCGTCCGGAGGTGTCGGTTCGGGATGTGGCGTTCTCGTTGGCCGCGACCCGGACGACGGGGTTTGCGCATCGCTTGGTGGTGGTGGGTGGGGGTCGTGAGCAGTTGTTGGAGAGCTTGGGTGGGGTTGCGGGGGGTGGGGTGGTGCCGGGTGTGGTGTCCGGTGTTGCTGGTGGTGGTGGGGTTGCGGTGGTGTTTTCGGGTCAGGGTTCGCAGCGTGTGGGGATGGGTCTTGGGTTGTATGAGGTGTTTCCGGTGTTTGCTGAGGCGTTTGATGAGGTGTGTGGGGAGTTCGAGGGGTTGTTGCCGGGGTCTTTGCGTGAGGTGATCGCGGCTGGTGGTGCGGGGTTGGATCGGACGGTGTTTGCGCAGGCGGGGTTGTTCGCGGTGCAGGTGGGCTTGTTCCGGTTGTGGTCGTCGTGGGGTGTGGTGCCGCAGTGTGTGGCGGGTCATTCGATCGGTGAGGTGACGGCTGCGTATGTGGCGGGGGTGTGGGATCTGGCGGATGCGTGTGCGGTGGTGGCGGCGCGGGGTCGTCTGATGCAGGCGTTGCCGGCGGGTGGGGCGATGGCGGTGTTGGATGCGTCGTGGGCGCAGGCGGATGGGTTGGTTGCCGGGCGGTCGGGTGTGGCGGTTGCGGCGGTCAACGGTGTGCGTCAGACGGTGATTTCGGGTGTTGAGTCCGTGGTGGAGGAGTTGGCCGGGGTGTGGTGTGAGGGTGGTGGGAGGGCGCGTCGGCTGCGGGTGAGTCATGCGTTCCATTCGCCGTTGATGGATCCGATGTTGGAGGAGTTCGGGGCGGTTTTGGAGGGGGTGGTCTGTCGTGAGCCGCAGATTGCCATGGTGTTGGGGACGCCGGGTGCGGATGTGACGGATCCGGCGTATTGGGTGTCGCATGTGCGGGAGACGGTCCGCCACCACGATGTGGTGCAGGCGATACGGGCTCAGGGTGTCGGGGTCTTCGCCGAACTGGGCCCGGACGGTGCGCTGTCGGCGATGGACGACGATGGCAGCGCGATATGGATTCCGGCGCTGCGCGAGGGCCAGGACGAACCCGAGACCGCACTACGCGCGCTCGCCGGCCTCTACACATCTGGTGTCGAGGTCGACTGGGCCGCGGTAACGGCTGCCGGCGCCAGCAAGGTCGCGCTGCCGACGTATCCGTTCCAGCACCAGCACTACTGGCCCAAGGCCTTCACCACTCGTGGGGATGTTTCGTCGGCTGGGCAGCAGCAGAGCGGGCATCCGTTGTTGGCCGCTGCGGTGTGGCTGGCCGAGGGCGACGGGCTCGTGCTGACGGGCCGTCTGTCGCTGGCCGCGATGCCGTGGCTCGGCGACCACACCGTCCACGGCACCGTTTTGCTGCCCGGCACGGCGTTCGTGGACCTGGCGATCCACGCCGGAGATCTGGCCGGTTGCGGGACGCTGGAGGAACTGACGCTCCAGGAACCGCTGATCCTTCCCGGCTCCGGTGGTGTCCAGCTCCAGGTCCACGTCGGCGACAGCGACAGTGGTCGGCGAACGGTCACCGTCTCCTCCCGTGAAGGCGAGGGCGAGTGGGTCCGGAACGCGGTCGGTGTGCTGGCCACAGCCGATCGGGAGACGGCCCCCACTCCGCTGGATGTTTGGCCGCCGACGGGTGCGGAGCCTGTTCAGACGGACGGCGCCTATGAGAGGTTCGCTCAGCGGGGCTATGGGTATGGTCCGGCGTTCCAGGGTCTGCGTCAGGTCTGGCAGGTCGGGGACACCGTCTACGCCGAGGTCGAGCTGCCCGAGGTTGTCGAAGCCGATGTGGCCGGGTTCGGTCTGCATCCGGCTCTGCTCGACGCTGGTCTGCACGGTCTGCTGGCCGTGAGTGAGGGCAGCGGTGGGACGGGGTTGCCGTTCGCCTGGTCGGGGGTGCGGCTGCTGGCGGGCGGTGCCCGACACCTGCGGGTCGTCCTGGCGCGCAGCGCGGGCGGCGTCTCGGTGACGGCGTTCGACGGTGCTGGTCAGCCCGTCTTGCAGGCACAATCGCTGGCGATGCGTGAGGCCTTGGCCGGTCAGCTCAGCGGCTCGGACCGGCAAGTTCGGCAGTCGCTGTTCACCGTCGACTGGGTTCCGCTGCCGGCGCCTCAGGTCGCTGACGCCGAAGTGCGGTGGGTGCGGCACGGCGGGTCCGACGTGGCGCCGGTGGTGGTGGCGGTGGTTCCGGCTGCCGAGCCCGGGGTGTCGGCGCCGCGGGCGGCTCAGCTGGCTGCCGCGAGGGTGTTGGGTTGGGTGCAGGAGTGGCTGGCCGATCCCGGGACCGATGGTTCGCGGTTGGTGGTCTGGATCCAGGGTGCGGCTGCCGGGCAGGATCTGGCGGGCGCTGCGGTGGTGGGCCTGGTTCGTTCTGCGCAGTCCGAGCACCCGGGCCGGCTGCTGCTGGTCGACGTCGACCTGTCAGCCGACTTGGACCCTGGTCGCGACGCTGATGTGGACGCTGTCCTGGCCGTGGCACTGGACGCCGACGAGCCCGAGGTCCGCATCTCTCCGGCTGCTGACGGCGGGGGCATGGTTGCCTTTGGTCGGTGCTTGGCCCGCGCCAGTGAGCTGGCACTGCCCCGTGGTTCGGGTTGGCGGGTCGAGGTCGCCCAGCCTGGTGACCTGGGCAGCGCCGCTGTCGTCGACGCTCCCGACGCGGGCGTGGCCCTGTCGGCGGGTCAGGTGCGGGTGGGTCTGCGTGCGGCGGGTGTGAACTTCCGCGACGTGGTGACCGGTCTGGGAATGGTCGCGGACAACCGAGGCCTCGGCGGCGAAGGTGCCGGGGTTGTCCTGGAGATCGGTCCCGGGGTGGACGGTCTGACCGTCGGTCAGTCGGTGATGGGTCTGGTTCCGGGTTGGGGTCCGGTCGGGGTTGTGGACAGCCGGTTGGTGGCTGCCATCCCGCGGGGTTGGTCGTTCCAGCAGGCCGCGGCGGTGCCGGTCGGGTACCTCACCGCGTTCTACGCGTTGCGGGACCTGGCCCGGGTCCGCCCGGGTCAGCGGGTCCTCATCCACGCCGGGACCGGTGGGGTCGGTACGGCTGCGGTGCAGTTGGCCAAGGCGTGGGGTTTGGAGGTTTTCGCGACCGCGAGCCCGGCCAAGCAGCCCGCGTTGCGGGCCATCGGTGTGGAGGAGAGCCACATCGCCTCCACCCGTGACCTGGCCTTCTGCGACCAGTTCCTGGCCGTGACCGGTGGCGGGGGCATGGACGTGGTCCTCAATGCCCTCGCCGGGGAGTTCACGGACGCCTCCCTGCGGCTGCTGCCGCGCGGTGGCCGGTTCGTGGAGATGGGCAAGACCGACATCCGCAACCCCGAGCAAGTGGCCCAGACCTGCCCCGGTGTGGTGTATCAGGCGTTCGACCTGATGGATGCGGGCGAGCCACGGGTCGCGGAGATGCTGGCCGAGCTCGGTGGCTTGTTCGACGCTGGGACGCTGACTCCGCCGCCTGTGACGTGTTTCGAGCTGTCGCAGGCGGTGGCGGCGCTGCGCCATCTCCAGGCCGCCCGGCACGTGGGCAAGGTCGTGTTGAACGTCCCCGCTGAGTGGGACCCGCAGGGCACGGTGCTGGTCACGGGTGGCACCGGGACGCTGGGCGGGGAACTGGCCCGGCACCTGGTGGACGTACGCGGGATGCGGCACCTGGTGCTGTTGTCGCGGCGGGGTCCGGCGGCGCCGGGAGTCGCGCACCTAGTCGCCGAGTTGGCGGCCTCGGGAGCGCGGGTGAGCGTCCTGGCTGGTGACGCTGCCGACCGTGACGCCCTGATGTCGGTGTTGGCGCGGCTTCAGGTTGAGCGTCCGCTGACGGCGGTGGTGCATGCCGCCGGTGTGATCGACGACGCGACCGTGGAGTCGCTGACGCCCGAGCGCATGGCGACGGTGCTGGCCGCCAAGGCCGATGCGGCGTGGAACCTGCACGAGCTGACCGAGGACGCGGGCCTGGCGGGCTTCGTGCTGTACTCCTCGGCTGCGGCTGTCATGGGCAGCCCAGGGCAAGGGAGTTACGCCGCCGCCAACGCGTTCCTGGATGCGCTGGCCGCCTATCGTCGCGATCGGCAGCTGGCTGGCCAGTCGCTGGCGTGGGGCCTGTGGGCCCAGACCTCGGAGATGACCGGCCACCTGGAGGGCGCCGGTCTGTCGCGCCTGCGCCGTGGCGGCGTCCAGCCGCTGACGACCGAACAGGGCCTGGCGCTGTTCGAGGCCGCTACCGCATTGGGTGCGCCTCTGGCGGTCCCGGCCCGACTCGACTTGGCCGCGCTGTCGCGTGCTGGCGGGCCGGTGCCCACGCTGCTACGGGGGCTGGCTGCTGGCGGTGTCCCCGTGCGCCCGACCGCGGCTGTGGCTGCGGGCTCGGTTGGCTTGGCGGCGCGGTTGGCAGCGCTTTCGCCCGCCGATCGTGAGCAGGAGGTCCTGCAGATCGTCCGGGCCGCTGCCGCCGTTGTCCTGGGGCACAGTCGCCCCGGGGACATCGATCCTCAGCGGGCGTTCCGTGAGATGGGCATCGACTCCCTGACCGGGCTGGAGCTGCGCAACCGGCTGGCGGCCGAGACGGGCCTGAGCCTGCCCGCCACCTTGGTCTTCGACTACCCCGTCCCGCTGGAACTCGCCCGGCACCTGGTGGCAGAGGTGTGCGGGACCGACGGTGTGGCTGCCGCCCCTGTGGTCCGCGTCGGCATGGACGAGCCGGTGGCGATCGTGGGCATGGGGTGCCGGTTCCCGGGCGGGGCGGAGGATCCGGAGGGCTTCTGGCAGATGGTCGTCGGAGGCGCCGACGCGATGTCGGGCTTCCCGGCGGACCGCGGCTGGGACATGGTGGCCCTGCCTGACCCGGACTCCGATGACGGGGGCGCGGGTTACGCCCGAGTGGGTGGTTTCCTGGATAAAGCTGGTGAGTTCGATGCGGAGTTCTTCGGGATCAGTCCGCGCGAGGCGTTGGGGATGGACCCGCAGCAGCGACTGCTGTTGGAGACGTGTTGGGAGGCGCTGGAGGACGCGGGCATCACTCCAGCTTCGCTGCGGGACTCCGATACCGGGGTTTACGCCGGCATCATCGCGTCGGGTTACCAGCTCGGTGAGCAGGACGGCGATGGCGGCTTCGGGATAACCGGGACGACGGCGAGTGTGGCGTCAGGACGCGTGGCGTACTCGCTGGGGTTGCAGGGTCCGGCCGTCTCGATCGACACGGCGTGTTCCTCGTCGCTGACGGCGATTCACCTTGCGGCGCAGGCGTTGCGGTCCGGTGAGTGCGGGCTCGCGCTGGCGGGCGGCGTCACGGTCATGGCCACCCCGGGCGCGTTCACGGAGTTCGCGCGGCAGCGAGGACTGGCCGGCGACGGCCGTTGCAAGCCGTTCGCGGACGCCGCCGACGGCACCGGTTGGGGTGAAGGCGTCGGGATGGTCGTCCTGGAGCGGCTGTCGGACGCGCGTGAGCGTGGGCACCGTGTTTTGGCGGTAGTGGCGGGTAGTGCGGTCAACCAGGATGGGGCCAGTAATGGTCTGTCGGCGCCGAATGGTCCGTCGCAGCAGCGTGTGATCCGGGCGGCGTTGGCGAGTGCGGGGCTTCAGTCGGCTGACGTTGACGTCGTGGAGGCGCACGGTACCGGTACGGCGTTGGGTGACCCGATTGAGGCGCAGGCGCTGTTGGCGACTTATGGGCAGGGTCGGCCGGAGGGTCGGCCGTTGCTGTTGGGTTCGGTGAAGTCGAACATCGGTCACACGCAGGCGGCTGCTGGTGTGGCGGGTGTGATCAAGATGGTGCAGGCGATGCGGCACGGGATGCTGCCGCAGACGTTGCACGTGGATGCCCCGTCCTCGCATGTGGACTGGTCGGCTGGAGCGGTGGAGCTGCTGACCGAGCCGCGGGAGTGGCCGGCGGGCACTGGTCCGCGGCGTGCGGGTGTGTCGGCGTTCGGGATCAGCGGCACCAACGTCCACCTCATCCTCGAACAGCCCGCGCAGGACGCGGCTGCTGTGGAGGTTCCTGTCCTGGATGGGCCGGAGTCTGCGGGTTCGGTGGCGTGGGTGGTGTCGGCGCGGTCGGCTGCGGCGTTGGCCGGGCAGGCGGGTCGGCTGGCGGAGTTCTTGGCTGATCGGCCGGAGGTTTCGGCCAAGGACTTGGCGTTTTCTCTGGCGGTGACGAGGACCACGGGGTTTGCGCACCGCCTAGCGGTGATCGGTCAGGACCGTGAGCAGCTGCTGGAGAGCCTGGGCGCGGTCGCGGCGGGCCAGGAGGCGTCCGGTGTTGTGACCGGGGTGGTGACCGGAGGCGCTGGTTCGGCGTCGGTGTCGCGGCCGGTGTTCGTGTTCGCGGGTCAGGGTGCGCAGTGGGTCGGGATGGGTCTGCAACTGTGGGATGAGGAGCCGGTGTTCGCGGCGGCGATGGAGCGCTGCGCGGCGGCCTTGGCGCCGTTTGTGGACTGGCAGTTGCGTGATGTGCTCGCGGATGCGGGATTGTTGGCGCGGGTGGATGCGGTGCAGCCGGCGTCGTGGGCGGTAGCGGTCAGCCTGGCCGGGTTGTGGCGCGCGTACGGCGTCGAGCCTGCGGCGGTGGCGGGTCACAGCCAGGGTGAGATCGCGGCGGCGTGCGTCGCCGACGGCCTGTCTCTGGAGGACGGTGCGCGGGTCGTCGCTTTGCGCAGCCGGGCGTTGGCGGGTCTGGCGGGTACGGGCGGGATGGTGTCGGTCCCGGCCGGGTTGGACGAGGTGGGGGAGTGGATCTCCCGCTGGGGTGAGGACCTGTCGGTCGCGGCCGTCAACGGCCCCCGGCAGATCGTGGTGGCCGGTGCCGCGAACGCGTGTGCGGAGTTCGTGGACGCCTACGGCGATCGCGGTGCGCGCCGCATCGCGGTGGATTACGCCTCGCACACCGCGCATGTCGAGGCCGTCCAGGAGCGTCTTGCCGAGGATCTGGCCGCAGTGGTTGCCGACAGCAGTGCGGTGCCGTTCTACTCCACGCTTGAGGCCGCGGTGGTGGACACCGCCGGGCTGGATGGCGGGTACTGGTTCCGGAACCTGCGTGAGCCGGTGCGGTTCGGCGAGGTCATCGCCGCGCTGGCGGCGGACGGCCACCGGGCGTTCGTCGAGGTCAGCCCGCATCCAGTGCTGGGCTTGGCGATCGCGCAGGCCGGTGAGGACCTGGTCGCGGTGGGCACGTTGCAGCGCGGCGATGGCGGCCGCGGCCGCTGGTTGGCCGCGCTGGCCGGTGCCTACGCCGCCGGTGTCGAGGTGGACTGGGCCGCGGTGGCCGGCGAGGGCGCGCAGACGGTTGCTCTGCCGACGTATCCGTTCCAGCGGGAGCGTTACTGGCCCAAGGCGATGGCCGGTCGTGGGGATGTTTCGTCGGCTGGGCAGCAGCAGAGCGGGCATCCGTTGTTGGCCGCTGCGGTGTGGCTGGCCGAGGGCAACGGACTGGTGCTGACGGGTCGCCTGTCGCTGGCCGCGATGCCGTGGCTCGGCGACCACACCGTCCACGGCACCGTCCTGCTGCCCGGCACGGCGTTCGTGGACCTGGCGATCCACGCCGGAGATCTGGCCGGTTGCGGGACGCTGGAGGAACTGACGCTCCAGGAACCGCTCATCCTGCCGGACCGGGGCGGCGTCCAGCTCCAGGTCCACGTCGGCGACAGCGACAGTGGTCGCCGAACGGTCACCGTCTCCTCCCGTGAGGGGGAGGGCGAGTGGGTTCGGCATGCCGTGGGCGTACTCGCCCCGGCTGGTAGTGAGCCCGTCCCGGCCCCGCTGGGTGCGTGGCCTCCGGCGGGTGCGGAGCCCGTTCAGACGGACGGCACCTATGAGAAGTTCGCTCAGCGGGGCTATGGGTATGGTCCGGCGTTCCAGGGTCTGCGTCAGGTCTGGCGCGCCGGGGACACCGTCTACGCCGAGGTGGAGCTGCCTGAGGTCATCGACTCCGATGTGGCCGGGTTCGGTCTGCATCCCGCTCTCCTTGATGCCGGTCTGCACGGTCTGCACGGTCTGCACGGTCTGCTGGCCGTGAGTGACGGCAGCGGTGGGACGGGGTTGCCGTTCGCGTGGTCGGGGGTGCGGCTGCTGGCGGGCGGTGCCCGACACCTGCGCGTGGTTCTGGCCCCCGTACAGGGTGGTGTCTCGGTCACCGCGTTCGACGGTGCTGGTGAACCGGTTTTGCAGGTGCGGTCGTTGGCGCTGAGGGATGCCTTGGCCGGTCAGCTCAGCGGCTCGGACCGGCAAGTTCGGCAGTCGCTGTTCACCGTCGACTGGGTTCCGCTGCCGGCGCCTGAGGCCGTTGACGCCGAAGTGCGGTGGGTGCGGCACGGCGGGTCCGAGGTGGCGCCGGTGGTGGTGGCGGTGGTTCCGGCTGCACCGTCCGGGGTGTCGGCGCCGCAGGCGGCTCAGGCGGCTGCCGCGACGGTGTTGGGTTGGGTGCAGGAGTGGCTGGCCGATCCTGAGACGGACGATTCGCGGTTGGTGGTCTGGACCCAGGGTGCGGCCGCCGGACAGGATCTGGCGGGCGCGGCGGTTACGGGTCTGGTTCGTTCTGCGCAGTCCGAGCACCCGGGCCGGCTGCTGCTGGCCGATGTCGACCCGTCGACCGGCCTGGACCCGGACAGTGACGCCGACGTGGACACCGTCCTGGCCGTGGCACTGGAGGCTGACGAGCCTGAGGTCCGCATCTCTCCGGCTACTGGCGGCGGGACTGTGGTGGCCAATGGTCGGCGGTTGGTCCGGGCGGGCGCGTCCGGTGAGTTGGCCTTGCCGGGTGGTTCGGGTTGGCGGGTGGAGGTGACCCAGCCTGGTGACCTGGGCAGTGTCGCTGTGATCGATGCTCCCGAGGCGGGTGTGGCGTTGTCGGCGGGTCAGGTGCGGGTGGGTCTGCGTGCTGCGGGCGTGAACTTCCATGACGTCGTCGGCGGGCTGGGGATGGTCGTGGATGGCCGGGTCCTGGGTATGGAAGGTGCCGGGGTTGTCCTGGAGCTCGGTCCCGGGGTGGACGGCCTGACCGTTGGCCAGTCGGTGATGGGTCTGGTGTCGGGTTGGGGTCCGGTCGGGGTTGTCGACAGTCGGCTGCTTGCCCCGATCCCGCAGGGTTGGTCGTTCCAGCAGGCCGCATCGGTGTCGGCAGGGTTCCTGACGGCGTTCTACGGGTTGCGGGATCTGGCCCGGGTCCGCCCGGGCCAGCGGGTGCTCATCCACGCCGGGACCGGTGGTGTGGGTACGGCCGCGGTGCAGTTGGCCAAGGAATGGGGGCTTGAGGTTTTCGCGACCGCGAGCCCGGCCAAGCAGCACGCGCTGCGAGCCATGGGTGTGGACGAGAGCCACATCGCCTCGACCCGTGATCTCACCTTCTGCGACCAGTTCCTGGCCGTGACCGGTGGCGAGGGCATGGAAGTGGTGGTCAACGCGCTGGCCGGGGAGTTCACGGACGCCTCGTTGCGGCTGTTGCCACGCGGTGGTCAGTTCGTGGAGATGGGTAAGACCGATATCCGCGATGCGGCGCAGGTTGCCGAGTCCCACCCCGGTGTGGTGTATCAGGCGTTCGACCTGATGGACGCCGGTGTACCGCGGGTTGCGGAGATGCTGTCCGAGCTCGGTGGCATGTTCGACGCGGGCACCCTGGTCCCGCCGCGGGTGACGTGTTTCGAGCTGTCGCAGGCGGTGGCGGCGCTGCGCCACCTCCAGGCCGCCCGCCACATCGGCAAGGTCGTGTTGAACGTCCCCGCTGAGTGGGACCCGCAGGGCACCGTGCTTGTCACGGGTGGTCCCGGAACGTTGGGCGGGGAACTGGCCCGGCACCTGGTCGACGTCCGTGGCATGCGGCATCTGCTGCTGATGTCACGGCGCGGTCCGGCGGCGCCGGGAGTGGCTCGTCTGGTGGCGGAGCTGGCGCAGTCGGGGGCGAGTGTGCGGGTGCAGGCTGGCGATGCCGCCGACCGCGACGCCCTGGCGTCTGTGTTGGCGCGGATTCAGGTTGAGCGGCCGTTGACCGCCGTGGTTCATGCGGCTGGGGTGATCGACGACGCGACGGTGGAGTCGTTGACGCCCGCGCGGATGGTGCCGGTGCTGTCGGCGAAGGCCGATGCGGCCTGGAACCTGCACGAGCTGACCGAGGGCGTCGGCCTTGCTGGCTTCGTGCTGTACTCCTCGGCTGCGGCGGTCATGGGTAGTGCGGGTCAGGGGAGTTATGCCGCCGCGAACGCGTTCCTGGACGCGCTGGCCGCCTATCGTCGAGACCGGCACCTGGCCGGTCAGTCGCTGGCGTGGGGACTGTGGGACCAGACCTCGGAGATGACCGGCCACCTGGAGGGCGCTGGTCTGTCGCGCCTGCGCCGTGGCGGCGTTCAGCCGCTGTCGACGGAGCAGGGCTTGGCGCTGTTCGAGGCTGCTACCGCGCTGGGTGCGTCGTTGGCGGTCCCGGCCCGGCTGGAAGTGACGGGGCTGTCCCGTGGCGGAAGGCCGGTGCCCGCGCTGCTGCGAGGGCTGACCGCTGGTGATGTCCCCACACGCCCGACCGCGGCCATGGCAACGGTTGCGCATGCGGGTGGCCTGGCGGCGCGTCTGGTCGCGCTCGGTCCTACCGAGCGTGAGCAGGAGGTTCTGGAGGTCGTCCGGGCCGCTGCTGCCGTGGTTCTGGGTCACAGTCGCCCTGGGGACGTCGATCCTCAGCGGGCGTTCCGCGAGATGGGCATCGACTCTCTGACCGGGCTGGAGCTGCGCAACCGGCTCGCGAACGAGACAGGCCTGAGTTTGCCTGCCACCTTGGTCTTCGACCAGCCGACACCGCTGGAGGTTGCCCGGTTCCTGGTGGCCGAGGCGTGCGGGACTGAGCGGGCCGTCGGTGCGGCGGTTGTGCCGGTGGTCCGTGTCGGTACGGATGAGCCGGTGGCGATCGTCGGTATGGGGTGCCGGTACCCCGGCGGGGTCGAGGACCCGGAGGGCTTCTGGCGGTTGGTCGCTGCCGGGACCGATGCGATGTCGGGCTTCCCGGCGGACCGCGGCTGGGACGTGGACGGC
The DNA here is from genome assembly GCF_024298965.1 of Streptomyces rapamycinicus NRRL 5491. Taxonomy (NCBI): domain Bacteria; kingdom Bacillati; phylum Actinomycetota; class Actinomycetes; order Kitasatosporales; family Streptomycetaceae; genus Streptomyces; species Streptomyces rapamycinicus. Next base: position 9,550,562 of record NZ_CP085193.1, read on the forward strand.
CTGTCCGAGTCAGGTGACGAGGGTATTGCTTTCGCCCCGGTGGGCGGCTTCCTGGACGGCGCTGGTGAGTTCGATGCGGAGTTCTTCGGGATCAGTCCGCGTGAGGCGTTGGGGATGGATCCCCAGCAGCGGTTGCTGTTGGAGACGTGTTGGGAGGCCCTGGAGGACGCGGGCATCACTCCGGCTTCGCTGAAGGGCACCGACACGGGTGTCTACGCCGGAATCATCACATCGGGGTACCGGATCAGTGAGCAGGACGGTGCCGGCGGTTTCGGCCTGACCGGGACGACGGCGAGTGTGGCGTCGGGCCGGGTGGCGTACTCGCTGGGGTTGCAGGGTCCGGCCGTCTCGATCGACACAGCTTGCTCGTCGTCGTTGACGGCCATCCACCTTGCAGCGCAGGCGCTCCGCGCGGGTGAGTGCGGGATCGCGCTCGCCGGCGGTGTCACCGTGATGGCCACCCCAGGGACATACACGGAGTTTGCGCGGCAGCGGGGGTTGGCTGCCGATGGGCGGTGCAAGCCGTTCGCGGAGGCTGCTGATGGCACCGGGTGGGGTGAGGGTGTCGGTGTCCTGGTGTTGGAGCGGTTGTCGGATGCGCGTGAGCGTGGGCACCGCATTTTGGCGGTGGTTGCGGGTAGTGCGGTGAACCAGGATGGTGCGAGTAATGGTTTGTCGGCGCCGAATGGTCCGTCGCAGCAGCGGGTGATCTGGGCGGCGTTGGCGAGTGCGGGGTTGCAGCCGGCTGACGTTGATGTCGTGGAGGCGCACGGTACCGGTACCGCACTGGGTGACCCGATCGAGGCGCAGGCGCTGCTGGCGACCTACGGGCAGGGTCGGCCGGAGGGTCGACCGCTGTTGCTGGGGTCGGTGAAGTCGAACATCGGCCACGCCCAGGCGGCTGCTGGTGTCGCGGGCGTGATCAAGATGGTGCAGGCGATGCGGCACGGGATGCTGCCGCAGACGCTGCACGTGGATGCCCCGTCCTCGCATGTGGACTGGTCGGCCGGGGCGGTGGAACTGCTCAGCACGGCGCGGGAGTGGCCGGCGGGTACTGGTCCGCGGCGTGCGGGTGTGTCGGCGTTCGGGATCAGCGGCACCAACGTCCACGTCATCCTTGAGCAGCCTGCCCAGGACGCCCCTGTATTGGATGTCCCTGTCCTGGATGGGGTGGGGCCGGCCTCGGAGTTGGGGTTGGTGTCTGCGGGTTCGGTGGCGTGGGTGGTGTCGGCGCGGTCGGGTGCGGCGTTGGCCGGGCAGGCGGGTCGGCTGGCGGAGTTCGTGGCGGCGCGTCCGGACGTTTCGGTTCGGGATGTGGCGTTCTCGTTGGCCGCAACCCGGACGACGGGCTTCTCGCACCGTCTGGCGGTGATCGGCGATGAGCGCGATCAACTGGTGGCGGGTCTGGCTGCCGTTGCAACGGGTCAGGAGGCTCCGGGTGTGGTGACCGGGGTTGCTGGTTCGTCGTCGGTGTCGCGGCCGGTGTTTGTGTTTGCGGGTCAGGGTGCGCAGTGGGTCGGGATGGGTCTGCAACTGTGGGATGAGGAGCCGGTGTTCGCGGCGGTGATGGAGCGCTGCGCGGCGGCCTTGGAGCCGTTTGTGGACTGGCAGTTGCGTGATGTGCTCGCGGATGCGGGATTGTTGGCGCGGGTGGATGTGGTTCAGCCGGCGTCGTGGGCGGTAGCGGTCAGCTTGGCTGAGCTCTGGCGGGCGTATGGCGTGGAGCCTGCGGCGGTGGCGGGTCACAGTCAGGGTGAGATCGCGGCGGCGTGTGTCGCCGGCGGGTTGTCTTTGGAGGATGGCGCGCGGGTTGTGGCGTTGCGCAGCGGGGCGTTGGCGGGGCTTGCGGGTACGGGCGGGATGGTGTCGGTGCCCGCTGGTCTGGATGAGGTGGGGGAGTGGGTCTCCCGCTGGGGCGTGGACTTGTCGGTCGCGGCGGTGAACGGTCCCCGGCAGGTGGTGGTGGCCGGTGCCGCGAGCGCGTGCGCGGAGTTCGTGGACGCCTACGCGGATCGGGGGGCGCGGCGGATCGCGGTGGACTACGCCTCGCACACGGCGCACGTCGAAGCCGTCCAGGATCGTTTGGCCGGGGATTTGGCGGGGGTGTCTCCGGTTTCTGGTTCGGTGCCGTTCTACTCCACGCTTGAGGCGCGTGTGCTGGACACCGCCGGGCTGGATGGCGGGTACTGGTTCCGGAACCTGCGTGAGCCGGTGCGGTTCGGTGAGGTCGTTGCCGGGCTGGCGGCGGAGGGTCACCGGGTGTTTGTGGAGGTGAGCCCGCATCCGGTGTTGGGTTTGGCGATCGTGCAGGCGGGTGAGGACCTGGTCGCGGCGGGCACGTTGCAGCGCGGCGATGGCGGCCGGAGCCGCTGGCTGACCGCGCTGGCCGGAGCTTACGCCGCCGGTGTCGAGGTGGACTGGGCCGTGGTGGCCGGCGAGGGCGCGCAGACGGTTGCTCTGCCGACGTATCCGTTCCAGCGGGAGCGTTACTGGCCCAAGGCCGTCGCCACTCGCGGGGACGCCTCGTCGATCGGACTGCAGCGCTCCGGTTATCCGTTGCTGGGTGCTGCGGTGTGGCTGGCCGAGGGCGACGGGCTGGTGTTGACGGGGCGTCTGTCGCTGGCCGCGATGCCGTGGCTGGCCGACCACGCGGTCCACGGCACGGTTTTGCTGCCCGGCACGGCGTTCGTGGACCTGGCGGTCCACGCCGGGGACCTTGCTGGTTGCGGGACGCTGGAGGAACTGACGCTCCAGGAACCGCTGACCCTGCCGGGCCAGGGCGGCGTCCAGCTCCAGGTCCACGTCGGCGACAGCGACGACGACAGTGGTCGGCGAACCGTCACCGTCTCCTCCCGCGAGGGCGAGGGCGAATGGGTCCGACACGCGGTCGGCGTGCTTACCCCGGCCGGCAGTGAGCCCGCCCCGGCCCCGCTGGGTGCGTGGCCGCCCGCCGGTGCGGAGCCGGTTCCGGTCGACGACGCCTACGAGAAGCTCGCCCGGCGCGGTTACGCTTACGGGCCGGCGTTCCAGGGTCTGCGTCAGGTCTGGCGTGCCGGGGACACCGTGTACGCCGAGGTGGAGCTGCCCCAGGCCGCGGAGGCCGATGCGGCCGGGTTCGGTCTGCATCCGGCTCTGCTCGACGCCGCGCTGCACGGTCTGCTGGCCGCGAGTGACGGCAGCGGTGGGACGGGGTTGCCGTTCGCGTGGTCGGGGGTGCGGCTGCTGGCCGACGGTGCCCGCCACCTGCGCGTGGTTCTGGCCCCCGTACAGGGTGGTGTCTCGGTCACCGCGTTCGACGGTGTTGGTGAACCGGTGTTGCAGGCGCGGTCATTGGCGCTGCGTGAGGTTCCGGCTGGTCAGTTCGCCGGGCCGGGACGGCAGGTGCGGCAGTCGCTGTTCACCGTCGACTGGGTCCCGCTGCCGCAGGTCCCGGCCGCTGGAGTGCAGTGGGTGCGGCACGGCGAGTCGGTCGGGTCCGTGGTGGCGCCGGTTGTTGTTGCTGCGGTTCCGGCTGCCGAGCCCGCAGTCTCGGCGCCGCGGGCGGCTCAGCTGGCTGCCGCGAGGGTGTTGGGTTGGGTGCAGCAGTGGCTGGCCGATCCCGGGACGGACGATTCGCGGTTGGTGGTCTGGATCCAGGGTGCGGCCGCCGGACAGGATCTGGCGGGCGCTGCGGTGGCGGGTCTGGTTCGTTCTGCGCAGTCCGAGCACCCGGGCCGGCTGCTGCTGGTCGACGTCGACCTGTCAGCCGACTTGGACCCCGGTCGCGACGCTGATGTGGACGCTGTCCTGGCCGTGGCACTGGACACCGACGAGCCCGAGGTCCGCATCCGCCTCGAGGCCGGGGGGATCGCGGCGTTCGGTCGACGGCTGGTCCGGGCCGGTGTGTCCGGGGAACTGGTGCTGCCCGGTGGTGCGGGCTGGCGGGTCGAGGTTGCCCAGCCTGGTGACCTGGGCAGTGCGGCTGTGATCGATGCTCCCGAGGCGGGCGTGGCGTTGTCGGCGGGTCAGGTGCGGGTGGGTCTGCGTGCGGCGGGCGTGAACTTCCATGACGTCGTCGGCGGGCTGGGGATGGTCGTGGATGGCCGGGTCCTGGGTATGGAAGGTGCCGGGGTTGTCCTGGAGATCGGTCCCGGGGTGGACGGCCTGACCGTTGGCCAGTCGGTGATGGGTCTGGTGTCGGGTTGGGGTCCGGTCGGGGTTGTCGACGGCAGGCTGCTTGCCCCGATCCCGCGGGGTTGGTCGTTCCAGCAGGCCGCATCGGTCTCGGCAGGGTTCCTGACAGCGTTCTACGCATTGCGGGATCTGGCCCAGGCCCAGCCCGGTCAGCGTGTGCTCATCCATGCCGGGACCGGTGGCGTGGGCACGGCCGCGGTGCAGCTGGCAAAGATGTGGGGTTTGGAGGTTTTCGCGACTGCCAGCCCGGCCAAGCAGCCCGCGCTGCGAGCCATGGGCGTGGCGGACACCCACATCGCCTCCACTCGTGATCTGGTCTTCTGTGAGCGGTTCCTGGCCGTGACCGGTGGCGAGGGCATGGACGTGGTCGTCAACGCGCTGGCCGGGGAGTTCACGGACGCCTCCCTTCGTTTGTTGCCGCGCGGCGGCCGGTTCGTGGAGATGGGCAAGACCGACATCCGCAACCCCGAGCAGGTCGCCCAGACCCACCCGGGAGTGGTGTATCAGGCGTTCGACCTGATGGACGCGGGAGAGCCGCGGGTCGCGGAGATGCTGTCCGAACTCGGCGGCATGTTCGAGGCTGGGACGCTGACTCCGCCGCCGGTGACGTGCTTCGAGCTGTCGCAGGCGGTGGCGGCGCTGCGCCACCTCCAGGCCGCCCGCCACATTGGCAAGGTCGTGCTGAACGTCCCCGCTGAGTGGGACCCGCAGGGCACCGTCCTGGTCACGGGTGGCACCGGAACGTTGGGCGGGGAACTGGCCCGGCACCTGGTCGACGTCCGAGGCATGCGACACCTGCTCCTGATGTCCCGGCGGGGTCCGGCGGCGCTGGGAGTCGCGCACCTGGCAGCCGAGTTGGCTGAGCTTGGTGCGGAGGTTCGGGTACAGGCCGGCGACGCCGCCGACCGCGACGCCCTGGCGTCTGTGTTGGCGCGGATTCAGGTTGAGCGGCCGTTGACCGCCGTGGTTCATGCCGCCGGTGTGATCGACGACGCGACGGTGGAGTCGTTGACGCCCGCGCGGATGGTGCCGGTGCTGTCGGCGAAGGCCGATGCGGCCTGGAACCTGCACGAGCTGACCGAAGACGCGGGCCTGGCGGGCTTCGTGCTGTACTCCTCGGCTGCAGCGGTCATGGGTAGTGCGGGTCAGGGAAGTTACGCAGCTGCCAACGCGTTCCTGGACGCGCTGGCCGCCTACCGTCGCGATCGGCAGTTGGCCGGTCAGTCGCTGGCGTGGGGACTGTGGGACCAGACCTCGGAGATGACCGGCCACCTGGAGGGTGCGGGTCTGTCGCGCCTGCGTCGCGGTGGCGTTCAGCCGCTGTCGACGGAGCAGGGCTTGGCGCTGTTCGAGGCTGCTGCCGCACTGGGTGCGTCGTTGGCGGTCCCGGCCCGGCTGGAAGTGACGGGGCTGTCCCGCAGCGGGCGCCCGGTGCCTGCGCTGCTGCGGGGTCTGACCGCTGGTGAGGTCTCCGCACGCCCGACTGCGGCCGTTGCCGTGGCTGCCGGCGGTCTGGCGGCGCGGTTGGCCGCGTTCAGTCCCGCTGAGCGTGAGCATGACGTCGTGGAGGTCGTTCGGGCCGCTGCGGCGGTTGTTCTGGGTCACAGTCGCCCTGGGGACGTCGATCCTCAGCGGGCGTTCCGTGAGATGGGTATCGACTCGCTGACCGGTCTGGAGCTGCGCAACCGGCTGGCGGCCGAGACGGGCCTGAGCCTGCCCGCCACCTTGGTCTTCGACCAGCCGACACCGTTGGAGGTTGCCCGGTTCCTGGTGGCCGAGGCCTGCGGGCCGGAGGAGCCTGTCGGCGAGAGCGCCGTGCCGGTGGTCCGTGTTGGCACGGATGAGCCGGTGGCGATCGTCGGTATGGGGTGCCGGTTCCCGGGCGGGGTGGAGGACCCGGAGGACTTCTGGCAGCTGGTGGCTACGGGGACCGACGCGATGTCGGGCTTCCCGGTGAACCGCGGTTGGGAGACGCCCGACCTGTCCGAGTCCGGCGATGAAGGTACCGCTTTCGCCCCGGTGGGTGGATTCCTCTATGGCGCTGGTGAGTTCGATGCGGAGTTCTTCGGGATCAGTCCGCGTGAGGCGTTGGGGATGGATCCGCAGCAACGGTTGTTGCTGGAGACGTGTTGGGAGGCGCTGGAGGACGCGGGCATCACTCCGGGTTCGCTGAAGGGTACTGACACGGGTGTCTACGCCGGGATCGTCGCCTCGGGGTACCGGATCAGTGAGCGGGACGGTGCCGGTGGTTTCGGGATGACCGGGACGACGGCGAGTGTGGCGTCGGGCCGGGTGGCGTACTCGCTGGGGTTGCAGGGGCCTGCCGTCTCGATCGACACAGCTTGCTCGTCGTCGCTGACGGCCATCCATCTGGCGGCGCAGGCGCTGCGGTCCGGTGAGTGCGGGATCGCGCTCGCCGGCGGTGTCACCGTGATGGCCACCCCAGGGACATACAGGGAGTTTGCGCGGCAGCGAGGACTCGCTGCCGATGGGCGGTGTAAGCCGTTCGCGGAGGCCGCTGATGGCACCGGGTGGGGCGAAGGCGTCGGGATGGTGGTCCTGGAGCGGTTGTCGGACGCGCGTGAGCGTGGGCACCGGGTGCTCGCGGTGATCTCCGGTAGTGCGGTGAACCAGGATGGTGCGAGTAATGGTTTGTCGGCGCCGAATGGTCCGTCGCAGCAGCGGGTGATTCGGGCGGCGTTGGCGAGTGCGGGGTTGCAGTCGGCTGACGTTGATGTGGTGGAGGCGCACGGTACGGGTACGGCGTTGGGTGATCCGATTGAGGCGCAGGCGCTGTTGGCCACTTATGGTCAGGGTCGGCCGGAGGGTCGGCCTTTGTGGTTGGGGTCGGTGAAGTCGAACATCGGTCACACGCAGGCGGCGGCGGGTGTCGCGGGCGTCATCAAGATGGTGCAGGCCATGCGGAACGGCGTGCTGCCGCAGACGCTGCATGTGGATGCTCCGTCGTCGCATGTGGACTGGTCGGCCGGAGCGGTGGAGTTGCTGACCGAGTCGCGTGAGTGGCCGGCGGGTACTGGTCCGCGGCGTGCTGGTGTCTCGGGCTTCGGGATCAGCGGCACCAACGTTCATCTGATCCTGGAACAGCCCGTGCAGGATGAGTCTGCCCAGGACGTGTCTGCGGTGGACGCCCCTGTTCTGGATGGGTTGGTGTCTGCGGGTTCGGTGGCGTGGGTGTTGTCGGCGCGTTCTGATGTGGCGTTGGCCGGGCAGGCGGGTCGGTTGGCGGAGTTCGTTGTGGCTCGTCCGGAGGTTTCGGTTCGGGATGTGGCGTTCTCGTTGGCCGCGACCCGGACGACGGGGTTTGCGCATCGCTTGGTGGTGGTGGGTGGGGGTCGTGAGCAGTTGTTGGAGAGCTTGGGTGGGGTTGCGGGGGGTGGGGTGGTGCCGGGTGTGGTGTCCGGTGTTGCTGGTGGTGGTGGTGGTGGGGTTGCGGTGGTGTTTTCGGGTCAGGGTTCGCAGCGTGTGGGGATGGGTCTTGGGTTGTATGAGGTGTTTCCGGTGTTTGCTGAGGCGTTTGATGAGGTGTGTGGGGAGTTCGAGGGGTTGTTGCCGGGGTCTTTGCGTGAGGTGATCGCGGCTGGTGGTGCGGGGTTGGATCGGACGGTGTTTGCGCAGGCGGGGTTGTTCGCGGTGCAGGTGGGCTTGTTCCGGTTGTGGTCGTCGTGGGGTGTGGTGCCGCAGTGTGTGGCGGGTCATTCGATCGGTGAGGTGACGGCTGCGTATGTGGCGGGGGTGTGGGATCTGGCGGATGCGTGTGCGGTGGTGGCGGCGCGGGGTCGTCTGATGCAGGCGTTGCCGGCGGGTGGGGCGATGGCGGTGTTGGATGCGTCGTGGGCGCAGGCGGATGGGTTGGTTGCCGGGCGGTCGGGTGTGGCGGTTGCGGCGGTCAACGGTGTGCGTCAGACGGTGATTTCGGGTGTTGAGTCCGTGGTGGAGGAGTTGGCCGGGGTGTGGTGTGAGGGTGGTGGGAGGGCGCGTCGGCTGCGGGTGAGTCATGCGTTCCATTCGCCGTTGATGGATCCGATGTTGGAGGAGTTCGGGGCGGTTTTGGAGGGGGTGGTCTGTCGTGAGCCGCAGATTGCCATGGTGTTGGGGACGCCGGGTGCGGATGTGACGGATCCGGCGTATTGGGTGTCGCATGTGCGGGAGACGGTCCGCCACCACGATGTGGTGCAGGCGATACGGGCTCAGGGTGTCGGGGTCTTCGCCGAACTGGGCCCGGACGGTGCGCTGTCGGCGATGGACGACGATGGCAGCGCGATATGGATTCCGGCGCTGCGCGAGGGCCAGGACGAACCCGAGACCGCACTACGCGCGCTCGCCGGCCTCTACACATCTGGTGTCGAGGTCGACTGGGCCGCGGTAACGGCTGCCGGCGCCAGCAAGGTCGCGCTGCCGACGTATCCGTTCCAGCACCAGCACTACTGGCCCAAGGCCTTCACCACTCGTGGGGATGTTTCGTCGGCTGGGCAGCAGCAGAGCGGGCATCCGTTGTTGGCCGCTGCGGTGTGGCTGGCCGAGGGCGACGGGCTCGTGCTGACGGGCCGTCTGTCGCTGGCCGCGATGCCGTGGCTCGGCGACCACACCGTCCACGGCACCGTTTTGCTGCCCGGCACGGCGTTCGTGGACCTGGCGATCCACGCCGGGGACCTGGCCGGTTGCGGCACGTTGGAGGAGTTGACACTCCAGGAGCCGTTGCTTCTGCCTAGCTCCGGTGGAGTGCAGTTGCAGGTCCACGTCGGCGACAGCGACAGTGGTCGGCGAACGGTCACCGTCTCCTCCCGTGAGGGCGAGGGCGAGTGGGTTCGGAACGCGGTCGGTGTGCTGGCCGCAGTCGGCAGTGAGACGGCCCCCACTCCGCTGGATGTTTGGCCGCCGACGGGTGCGGAGCCTGTTCAGACGGACGGCGCCTATGAGAGGTTCGCTCAGCGGGGCTATGGGTATGGTCCGGCGTTCCAGGGTCTGCGTCAGGTCTGGCAGGTCGGGGACACCGTCTACGCCGAGGTCGAGCTGCCCGAGGTTGTCGAAGCCGATGTGGCCGGGTTCGGTCTGCATCCGGCTCTGCTCGACGCTGGTCTGCACGGTCTGCTGGCCGTGAGTGAGGGCAGCGGTGGGACGGGGTTGCCGTTCGCCTGGTCGGGGGTGCGGCTGCTGGCGGGCGGTGCCCGACACCTGCGCGTGGTTCTGGCCCCCGTACAGGGTGGTGTCTCGGTGACGGCGTTCGACGGTGTTGGTGAACCGGTGTTGCAGGTGCGGTCGTTGGCGCTGAGGGATGCCTCGGCCGGTCAGCTCAGCGGCTCGGACCGGCAAGTTCGGCAGTCGCTGTTCACCGTCGACTGGGTTCCGCTGCCGGCGCCTGAGGCCGTTGACGCCGAAGTGCGGTGGGTGCGGCACGGCGGGTCCGAGGTGGCGCCGGTGGTGGTGGCGGTGGTTCCGGCTGCACCGTCCGGGCTTTCGGCGCCGCGGGCGGCTCAGCTGGCTGCCGCGAGGGTGTTGGGTTGGGTGCAGCAGTGGCTGGCCGATCCCGGGACCGATGGTTCGCGGTTGGTGGTCTGGATCCAGGGTGCGGCTGCCGGGCAGGATCTGGCGGGCGCTGCGGTGGCGGGTCTGGTTCGTTCTGCGCAGTCCGAGCACCCGGGCCGGCTGCTGCTGGTCGACGTCGACCCGTCAGCCGACTTGGACCCCGGTCGCGACGCCGATGTGGACGCTGTCCTGGCCATGGCACTGGACGCCGACGAGTTCGAGGTCCGGATCCGCCCCGAGGCCGGGGGGATCGCGGCGTTCGGTCGGCGGTTGGTGAGGGCCGGTGCGGCCGGCGAACTGGAGCTCCCCCGTGGTTCGGGTTGGCGGGTCGAGGTCGCCCAGCCAGGTGACCTGGGCAGCGCCGCTGTCGTCGACGCCCCCGACGCGGGCGTGGCCCTGTCGGCAGGTCAGGTGCGGGTGGGCCTGCGCGCGGTGGGCGTGAACTTCCGCGACGTGGTGACCGGTCTGGGGATGGTATCCGACGGCCGGGTCCTTGGCGGGGAAGGGGCCGGGATCGTCCTGGAGACCGGTCCCGGGGTGGACGGTCTGACCGTCGGCCAGTCGGTGATGGGTCTGGTGCCCGGTTGGGGTCCGGTCGGGATCGTGGACAGTCGGCTGCTTGCCCCGATTCCGCGGGGTTGGTCGTTCCAGCAGGCCGCGGCAGTCCCGGTCGGGTACCTCACCGCGTTCTACGCGTTGCGGGGCCTGGCCCAGGCCCAGCCCGGTCAGCGGGTTCTGATTCACGCCGGTACTGGCGGTGTGGGTACGGCTGCGGTGCAGTTGGCCAAGGCGTGGGGTTTGGAGGTTTTCGCGACCGCGAGCCCGGCCAAGCAGCCCGCGTTGCGGGCGATGGGTGTGGAGGAGAGCCACATCGCCTCCACCCGCGATCTGGCCTTCTGCGAGCGGTTCCTGGCCGTCACGGGTGGCGAGGGCATGGACGTGGTCGTCAATGCCCTCGCCGGGGAGTTCACGGACGCCTCCCTGCGGCTGCTGCCGCGCGGTGGCCGGTTCGTGGAGATGGGCAAGACCGACATCCGCAACCCCGAGCAAATCGCCGAGTCCCACCCCGGGGTCGTCTACCAGGCGTTCGACCTGATGGATGCGGGCGAGCCGCGGGTCGCGGAGATGCTGTCCGAGCTCGGTGTCATGTTCGACGCGGGCACGGTGGTTCCGCCGCGGGTGACGAGCTTCGAGCTGTCCCAGGCGGTGGCGGCGCTGCGCCACCTCCAAGCCGCCCGCCACATCGGCAAGGTCGTGGTGAACGTCCCGGCCCAGTGGGACCCGCAGGGCACCGTCCTGGTCACGGGTGGCACCGGAACGCTGGGCGGGGAGTTGGCCCGGCACCTGGTGGATGTCCGTGGCATGCGGCATCTGCTGCTGATGTCCCGGCGCGGTCCGTCGGCCCCAGGAGTCGCGCACCTGGTCGCCGAGTTGGCTGAGCTTGGTGCGGAGGTTCGGGTACAGGCCGGCGATGCCGCCGACCGCGACGCCCTCGCCTCCGTCCTGGCCAGGATCGCGGGTGAACGTCCGCTGACGGCGGTGGTGCATGCCGCCGGTGTGATCGACGACGCGACCGTGGAGTCGCTGACGCCCGAGCGCATGGCGCCGGTGCTGGCCGCCAAGGCGGATGCGGCGTGGAACCTGCACGAGCTGACCGAGGGCGCGGGCCTGGCCGGCTTCGTCCTCTACTCCTCGGCCGCAGCGGGCATGGGCAGCCCGGGCCAGGGCAGTTACGCCGCCGCCAACGCGTTCCTGGACGCACTCGCCACCTACCGTCGAGACCGGCACCTGGCCGGCCAGTCGCTGGCGTGGGGGCTGTGGGCCCAGGCCAGCGAGATCACCGGGCAGTTGGCCGGCGCCAACCTCTCCCGTCTGCGCCGTGGCGGCGTCCAGCCGCTGTCGACCGAGCAGGGCCTGGCGCTGTTCGAGGCCGCCACCGCGCTGGGTGCGCCGTTGGCCGTCCCGGCCCGACTGGACCTGGCAGCGTTCTCTCGCGGCGGAAGGCCGGTGCCCGCGCTGCTGCGGGGTCTGACCGCTGGTGGCCTCGCCGCACGCCCGACCGCGGCCGTTGCCGTGGCTGCCGGTGGCCTGGCGGCCCGGTTGGCCGCCTTGAGTCCTGCCGAGCGTGAGCAGGAAGTCCTGGAGATCGTCCGGGCCTCCGTCGCCGTCGTGCTGGGCCACGCACACCCCGGGGACATTGATCCCCAGTGGGCGTTCCGGGACATGGGCATCGACTCCCTGACCGGGCTGGAGCTGCGCAACCGGCTCGCGAACGAGACCGGCCTCACCCTCCCCGCCACCTTGGTCTTCGACCAGCCGACACCATTGGAGGTTGCCCGGTTCCTGTGCCCGGAGATCCTTGCGGACGTGGTGGTGGAACCGGCGGTCCTCACCCAGCTCACCCAGCTGGAATCAATCCTCTCCGAAGTACCCGCGGACAGCGAAATGCGCTCCGACATCACGGCCCGGCTGCGGACGGTGCTGTTGAAATGGATGCGCAACCAGGAGCCGGCGGCGGAGAACACCGCGGCACAGAAACTCGAGTCGGCCTCGGCTGATGAAGTCTTTGACTTTATTGCTAAAGAGCTAGGAGTTTCCTAATCCAATGACTGAGATGACAGAGCACGAGAAGCTCCTCAGCTACCTGAAGAAGGTCACGGCCGACTCCTACGAGACCAAGGAACGCCTGCGGAAGATCGAGGCACGCGAACAGGAACCGGTGGCGATCGTCGGTATGGGGTGCCGGTTCCCGGGTGGGGTCGAGGACCCGGAGGGTTTCTGGCAGCTGGTTGCTACGGGGACCGATGCGATGTCGGGCTTCCCGGTGAACCGCGGTTGGGAGACGCCCGACCTGTCCGAGTCCGGTGACGAGGGCGCTGCCTACACCCCGGTGGGCGGGTTCCTGGAGGGTGCCGGTGATTTCGATGCGGAGTTCTTCGGGATCAGTCCGCGTGAGGCGTTGGGGATGGATCCCCAGCAGCGGTTGCTTTTGGAGACGTGTTGGGAGGCGCTGGAGGACGCGGGCATTGCCCCGGGTTCGCTGAAGGGCACTGATACCGGGGTTTATGCGGGAATCATCGCGTTGGGGTACCGGGTCGGTGAGCGGGACGGTGCCGGTGGTTTCGGGATGACCGGGACGACGGCGAGTGTGGCGTCGGGCCGGGTGGCGTACTCGCTGGGGTTGCAGGGTCCGGCCGTCTCGATCGACACTGCCTGCTCGTCGTCTCTGACGGCGATTCACCTGGCCGCGCAGGCGCTCCGCTCCGGTGAGTGCGGGATGGCGCTGGCCGGTGGTGTGACGGTGATGGCCTCGCCTGGGACGTTCACGGAGTTCGCGCGGCAGCGGGGGTTGGCTGCCGATGGGCGGTGCAAGCCGTTCGCTGAGGCCGCTGATGGCACCGGGTGGGGCGAGGGCGTCGGTGTCCTGGTGCTGGAGCGGCTGTCCGATGCGCGTGAGCGTGGGCACCGGGTGCTCGCGGTGATCTCCGGTAGTGCGGTGAACCAGGATGGTGCGAGTAATGGTTTGTCGGCGCCGAATGGTCCGTCGCAGCAGCGGGTGATTCGGGCGGCGTTGGCGAGTGCGGGGTTGCAGCCGGCTGACGTTGATGTGGTGGAGGCGCACGGTACGGGTACGGCGTTGGGTGATCCGATTGAGGCGCAGGCGCTGTTGGCAACGTACGGTCAGGGTCGGCCGGAGGGTCGGCCGTTGCTGTTGGGGTCGGTGAAGTCGAACATCGGTCACACGCAGGCGGCTGCGGGTGTCGCGGGCGTCATCAAGATGGTGCAGGCCATGCGGAACGGTGTGCTGCCGCAGACGCTGCATGTGGATGCTCCGTCCTCTCATGTGGACTGGTCGGCCGGAGCGGTGGAGTTGCTGACCGAGTCGCGTGAGTGGCCGGCGGGTACTGGTCCGCGGCGTGCTGGTGTCTCGGGCTTCGGGATCAGCGGCACCAACGTTCATCTGATCCTGGAACAGCCCGTGCAGGATGAGTCTGCCCAGGACGTGTCTGCGGTGGACGCCCCTGTTCTGGATGGGTTGGTGTCTGCGGGTCCGGTGGTGTGGGTGTTGTCGGCGCGTTCTGATGTGGCGTTGGCCGGGCAGGCGGGTCGGTTGGCGGAGTTCGTGGCCGGGCGTCCGGAGGTCGCGGCGAAGGATGTGGCGTTCTCGTTGGCCGCGACCCGGACGACGGGGTTTGCGCATCGCTTGGTGGTGGTGGGTGGGGGTCGTGATCGGCTTTTGGAGGGTTTGAGGGCGGTGGCTGCTGCTGGTGTGGGTGGGGTGGTGCCGGGTGTGGTGTCTGGTGTTGCTGGTGGTGGTGGGGTTGCGGTGGTGTTTTCGGGTCAGGGTTCGCAGCGTGTGGGGATGGGTCTTGGGTTGTATGAGGTGTTTCCGGTGTTTGCTGAGGCGTTTGATGAGGTGTGTGGGGAGTTCGAGGGGTTGTTGCCGGGGTCTTTGCGTGAGGTGATCGCGGCTGGTGGTGCGGGGTTGGATCGGACGGTGTTTGCGCAGGCGGGGTTGTTCGCGGTGCAGGTGGGCTTGTTCCGGTTGTGGTCGTCGTGGGGTGTGGTGCCGCAGTGTGTGGCGGGTCATTCGATCGGTGAGGTGACGGCTGCGTATGTGGCGGGGGTGTGGGATCTGGCGGATGCGTGTGCGGTGGTGGCGGCGCGGGGTCGTCTGATGCAGGCGTTGCCGGCGGGTGGGGCGATGGCGGTGTTGGATGCGTCGTGGGCGCAGGCGGATGGGTTGGTTGCCGGGCGGTCGGGTGTGGCGGTTGCGGCGGTCAACGGTGTGCGTCAGACGGTGATTTCGGGTGTTGAGTCCGTGGTGGAGGAGTTGGCCGGGGTGTGGTGTGAGGGTGGTGGGAGGGCGCGTCGGCTGCGGGTGAGTCATGCGTTCCATTCGCCGTTGATGGATCCGATGTTGGAGGAGTTCGGGGCGGTTTTGGAGGGGGTGGTCTGTCGTGAGCCGCAGATTGCCATGGTGTTGGGGACGCCGGGTGCGGATGTGACGGATCCGGCGTATTGGGTGTCGCATGTGCGGGAGACGGTCCGCCACCACGATGTGGTGCAGGCGATACGGGCTCAGGGTGTCGAGGTCTTCGCCGAACTGGGCCCGGACGGTGCGCTGTCGGCGATGGACGACGATGGCAGCGCGATATGGATTCCGGCGCTGCGCGAGGGCCAGGACGAACCCGAGACCGCACTACGCGCGCTCGCCGGTCTCTACACATCTGGTGTCGAGGTCGACTGGGCCGCGGTAACGGCTGCCGGCGCCAGCAAGGTCGCGCTGCCGACGTATCCGTTCCAGCACCAGCACTACTGGCCCAAGACGATGGCTGGTCGGGGAGATGTCTCGTCGGCTGGGCAGCAGCAGAGCGGGCATCCGTTGTTGGCCGCTGCGGTGTGGCTGGCCGAAGGTGACGGGCTCGTGCTGACAGGTCGCCTGTCGCTCGCGGCGATGCCATGGCTGGCCGACCACACGGTGCATGGCACCGTTTTGCTGCCCGGCACGGCGTTCGTGGACCTGGCGATCCACGCCGGAGATCTGGCCGGTTGCGGCACGTTGGAGGAGTTGACACTCCAGGAGCCGTTGCTTCTGCCTAGCTCCGGTGGAGTGCAGTTGCAGGTCCACGTCGGCGACAGCGACAGTGGTCGGCGAACGGTCACCGTCTCCTCTCGTGAGGGCGAGGGCGAGTGGGTCCGGCACGCGGTCGGTGTGCTGGCCACAGCCGATCGGGAGACGGCCCCGGCGCTGCTGGATGTTTGGCCGCCGGCCGGTGCGGAGTCGGTTCCGGTCGATGACGCCTATGAGAGGTTCGCCCAGCGGGGCTATGGGTATGGTCCGGCGTTCCAGGGTCTGCGTCAGGTCTGGCAGGTCGGGGACACCGTCTACACCGAGGTCGAGCTGCCCCAGGCCGCGGAAGCTGATGTGGCCGGGTTCGGCTTGCATCCCGCTCTCCTTGATGCCGCCCTGCACGGTCTGCTGGTCGCCAGTGATGGTGGTACTGGGACGGGGTTGCCGTTCGCCTGGTCGGGAGTGCGGCTGCTGGCCGACGGTGCCCGACACCTGCGGGTCGTCCTGGCGCGCGGCGCGGGCGGCGTCTCGGTGACGGCGTTCGACGGTGCTGGTCAGCCCGTCTTGCAGGCACAATCGCTGGCGATGCGTGAGGCCTTGGCCGGTCAGCTCAGCGGCTCGGACCGGCAAGTTCGGCAGTCGCTGTTCACCGTCGACTGGGTTCCGCTGCCGGCGCCTCAGGTCGCTGACGCCGAAGTGCGGTGGGTGCGGCACGGCGGGTCCGACGTGGCGCCGGTGGTGGTGGCGGTGGTTCCGGCTGCCGAGCCCGGGGTGTCGGCGCCGCGGGCGGCTCAGCTGGCTGCCGCGAGGGTGTTGGGTTGGGTGCAGGAGTGGCTGGCCGATCCCGGGACCGATGGTTCGCGGTTGGTGGTCTGGATCCAGGGTGCGGCTGCCGGGCAGGATCTGGCGGGCGCTGCGGTGGCGGGTCTGGTTCGTTCTGCGCAGTCCGAGCACCCGGGCCGGCTGCTGCTGGTCGACGTCGACCTGTCAGCCGACTTGGACCCTGGTCGCGACGCTGATGTGGACGCTGTCCTGGCCGTGGCACTGGACGCCGACGAGCCCGAGGTCCGCATCTCTCCGGCTGCTGACGGCGGGGGCATGGTTGCCTTTGGTCGGCGCTTGGCCCGCGCCAGTGAGCTGGCACTGCCCCGTGGTTCGGGTTGGCGGGTCGAGGTCGCCCAGCCTGGTGACCTGGGCAGCGCCGCTGTCGTCGACGCCCCCGACGCGGGCGTGGCCCTGTCGGCGGGTCAGGTGCGGGTAGGCCTGCGTGCGGCGGGTGTGAACTTCCGCGACGTGGTCGCCGGGCTCGGAATGGTCGCGGACAACCGAGGCCTCGGCGGCGAAGGTGCCGGGGTCGTCCTGGAGATCGGTCCCGGGGTGGACGGTCTGACCGTCGGTCAGTCGGTGATGGGTCTGGTTCCGGGTTGGGGTCCGGTCGGGGTTGTGGACAGCCGGTTGGTGGCTGCCATCCCGCGGGGTTGGTCGTTCCAGCAGGCCGCGGCGGTGCCGGTCGGGTTCCTCACCGCGTTCTACGCGTTGCGGGACCTGGCCCGGGTCCGCCCGGGTCAGCGGGTCCTCATCCACGCCGGGACCGGTGGGGTCGGTACGGCTGCGGTGCAGTTGGCCAAGGCGTGGGGTTTGGAGGTTTTCGCGACCGCGAGCCCGGCCAAGCAGCAAGCGTTGCGGGCCATCGGTGTGGAGGAGAGCCACATCGCTTCCACCCGTGACCTGGCCTTCTGCGACCAGTTCCTGGCCGTGACCGGTGGCGGGGGCATGGACGTGGTCCTCAATGCCCTCGCCGGGGAGTTCACGGACGCCTCCCTGCGGCTGCTGCCGCGCGGTGGCCGGTTCGTGGAGATGGGCAAGACCGACATCCGCAACCCCGAGCAAGTGGCCCAGACCTGCCCCGGTGTGGTGTATCAGGCGTTCGACCTGATGGATGCGGGCGAGCCACGGGTCGCGGAGATGCTGTCCGAGCTCGGTGGCTTGTTCGACGCTGGGACGCTGACTCCGCCGCCTGTGACGTGTTTCGAGCTGTCGCAGGCGGTGGCGGCGCTGCGCCATCTCCAGGCCGCCCGGCACGTGGGCAAGGTCGTGTTGAACGTCCCCGCTGAGTGGGACCCGCAGGGCACGGTGCTGGTCACGGGTGGCACCGGGACGCTGGGCGGGGAACTGGCCCGGCACCTGGTGGACGTGCGTGGCATGCGGCACCTGGTGCTGTTGTCGCGGCGGGGTCCGGCGGCGCCGGGAGTGGCTCGCCTGGTCGCCGAGTTGGCTGAGCTTGGTGCGGAGGTTCGGGTGCAGGCGGCCGACGCCGCCGACCGTGACGCCTTGGCCCCGGTGCTGACCAGGATCTCGACGGATCGGCCGTTGACCGCCGTGATTCATGCCGCCGGTGTGATCGACGACGCGACCGTGGAGTCGCTGACGCCCGAGCGCATGGCGCCGGTGCTGGCCGCCAAGGCGGATGCGGCGTGGAACCTGCATGAGCTGACCGAAGACGCGGGCCTGGCCGGCTTCGTCCTCTACTCCTCGGCCGCAGCGGGCATGGGCAGCCCGGGCCAAGGCAGTTACGCCGCCGCCAACGCGTTCCTGGACGCACTCGCCACCTACCGTCGAGACCGGCACCTGGCCGGCCAGTCGCTGGCCTGGGGCCTGTGGGCCCAGGCGTCGGGGATGACCGGGCACCTGGAGGGTGCGGGTCTGTCGCGCCTGCGCCGTGGCGGCATCCAAGCGCTGACTACCGAGCAGGGCCTGGCGCTGTTCGAGGCCGCTGCCGCGCTGGGTGCGGCCTTGGCCGTCCCGGCCCGGCTGGACCTGACGGGTCTGTCTCGTGGCGGCCGCCCGGTGCCCGCACTGCTGCGCGGCTTGGCCGTCGGCGCGCTGGCCCGCCCGACCGCAGCCGTTGCCGTGGCTGCCGGTGGCCTGGCGGCGCGTCTGGTCGCGCTCGGCCCCGTCGAGCGTGAGCAGGAGGTTCTGGAGATCGTCCGGGCGGCTG
Source organism: Streptomyces rapamycinicus NRRL 5491 (assembly GCF_024298965.1). NCBI lineage: Bacteria > Bacillati > Actinomycetota > Actinomycetes > Kitasatosporales > Streptomycetaceae > Streptomyces > Streptomyces rapamycinicus. The sequence goes on from NZ_CP085193.1 coordinate 9,568,852, forward strand.
CGGCCGTTGTCCTGGGTCACAGTCGACCTGGGGACATCGATCCTCAGCGGGCGTTCCGTGAGATGGGTATCGACTCGCTGACCGGTCTGGAGCTGCGCAACCGACTGTCGGCCGAGACGGGCCTGAGCCTGCCCGCCACCTTGGTCTTCGACCAGCCGACACCGTTGGAGGTTGCCCGGTTCCTCGTGGCAGAGGTGTGCGGGGCTGAGCAGGCTGTCGGTGCGGCGGTTGTGCCGGTGGTCCGTGTCGGTACGGATGAGCCGGTGGCGATCGTGGGCATGGGGTGCCGGTTCCCGGGCGGGGTGGAGAACCCGGAGGGCTTCTGGCGGTTGATTGCTTCGGGGACCGATGCGATGTCGGGCTTCCCGGTGAACCGCGGTTGGGAGACGCCCGACCTGTCCGAGTCCGGTGACGAGGGCGCTGCCTACACTCCGATGGGCGGGTTCCTGGACGGCGCTGGTGAGTTCGATGCGGAGTTCTTCGGGATCAGTCCGCGTGAGGCGTTGGGGATGGATCCGCAGCAGCGGTTGCTGTTGGAGACGTGCTGGGAGGCGCTGGAAGACGCGGGGATCGAGCCGGGTTCGCTGCGTGGCTCCGACACGGGTGTCTACGCCGGCATCATCGCGTTGGGGTACCGGGTCGGTGAGCGGGACGGTGCCGGTGGTTTCGGGATGACCGGGACGACGGCGAGTGTGGCGTCGGGACGCGTGGCGTACTCGCTGGGGTTGCAGGGTCCCGCCGTCTCGATCGACACTGCCTGCTCATCGTCGCTGACGGCCATCCACCTGGCCGCGCAGGCGCTCCGCTCCGGTGAGTGCGGGATCGCGCTGGCCGGTGGCGTCACCGTCATGCCCACCCCAGGAACGTTCACGGAGTTCGCGCGGCAGCGAGGACTCGCTGCCGATGGGCGGTGCAAGCCGTTCTCGGACGCCGCTGACGGCACCGGGTGGGGCGAAGGTGTCGGGATGGTGGTGCTGGAGCGGTTGTCCGTTGCCCGTGAGCGTGGGCACCGGGTGTTGGCGGTGGTTGCGGGTAGTGCGGTGAACCAGGATGGTGCGAGTAATGGTTTGTCGGCGCCGAATGGTCCGTCGCAGCAGCGGGTGATTCGGGCGGCGTTGGCGAGTGCGGGGTTGCAGCCGGGCGATGTCGATGTGGTGGAGGCGCACGGTACGGGTACGGCGTTGGGTGACCCGATTGAGGCGCAGGCGCTGTTGGCAACGTACGGTCAGGGTCGGCCGGAGGGTCGGCCGTTGCTGTTGGGGTCGGTGAAGTCGAACATCGGTCACACGCAGGCGGCGGCGGGTGTCGCGGGCGTCATCAAGATGGTGCAGGCCATGCGGAACGGCGTGCTGCCCCAGACGCTCCATGTGGATGCTCCGTCCTCTCATGTGGACTGGTCGGCCGGAGCGGTGGAGTTGCTGACCGAGTCGCGTGAGTGGCCGGCGGGTACTGGTCCGCGGCGGGCTGGTGTCTCGGGCTTCGGGATCAGCGGCACCAACGTCCACGTCATTCTTGAGCAGCCTGCCCAGGACGTCCCTGCGCTGGACGGTTCTGGCGACGGCGGAGAGGCCCTGGAGGCCACTGCCCAGGACGTGTCTGCGGTGGACGCCCCTGTTCTGGATGGGTTGGTGTCTGCGGGTTCGGTGGTGTGGGTGTTGTCGGCGCGTTCTGATGTGGCGTTGGCCGGGCAGGCGGGTCGGTTGGCGGAGTTCGTTGTGGCTCGTCCGGAGGTGTCGGTTCGGGATGTGGCGTTCTCGTTGGCCGCGACCCGGACGACGGGGTTTGCGCATCGCTTGGTGGTGGTGGGTGGGGGTCGTGATCGGCTTTTGGAGGGTTTGAGGGCGGTGGCTGCTGCTGGTGTGGGTGGGGTGGTGCCGGGTGTGGTGTCTGGTGTTGCTGGTGGTGGTGGGGTTGCGGTGGTGTTTTCGGGTCAGGGTTCGCAGCGTGTGGGGATGGGTCTTGGGTTGTATGAGGTGTTTCCGGTGTTTGCTGAGGCGTTTGATGAGGTGTGTGGGGAGTTCGAGGGGTTGTTGCCGGGGTCTTTGCGTGAGGTGATCGCGGCTGGTGGTGCGGGGTTGGATCGGACGGTGTTTGCGCAGGCGGGGTTGTTCGCGGTGCAGGTGGGCTTGTTCCGGTTGTGGTCGTCGTGGGGTGTGGTGCCGCAGTGTGTGGCGGGTCATTCGATCGGTGAGGTGACGGCTGCGTATGTGGCGGGGGTGTGGGATCTGGCGGATGCGTGTGCGGTGGTGGCGGCGCGGGGTCGTCTGATGCAGGCGTTGCCGGCGGGTGGGGCGATGGCGGTGTTGGATGCGTCGTGGGCGCAGGCGGATGGGTTGGTTGCCGGGCGGTCGGGTGTGGCGGTTGCGGCGGTCAACGGTGTGCGTCAGACGGTGATTTCGGGTGTTGAGTCCGTGGTGGAGGAGTTGGCCGGGGTGTGGTGTGAGGGTGGTGGGAGGGCGCGTCGGCTGCGGGTGAGTCATGCGTTCCATTCGCCGTTGATGGATCCGATGTTGGAGGAGTTCGGGGCGGTTTTGGAGGGGGTGGTCTGTCGTGAGCCGCAGATTGCCATGGTGTTGGGGACGCCGGGTGCGGATGTGACGGATCCGGCGTATTGGGTGTCGCATGTGCGGGAGACGGTCCGCCACCACGATGTGGTGCAGGCGATACGGGCTCAGGGTGTCGGGGTCTTCGCCGAACTGGGCCCGGACGGTGCGCTGTCGGCGATGGACGACGATGGCAGCGCGATATGGATTCCGGCGCTGCGCGAGGGCCAGGACGAACCCGAGACCGCACTACGCGCGCTCGCCGGTCTCTACACATCTGGTGTCGAGGTCGACTGGGCCGCGGTAACGGCTGCCGGCGCCAGCAAGGTCGCGCTGCCGACGTATCCGTTCCAGCACCAGCACTACTGGCCCAAGGCCTTCACCACTCGTGGGGATGTTTCGTCGGCTGGGCAGCAGCAGAGCGGGCATCCGTTGTTGGCCGCTGCGGTGTGGCTGGCCGAGGGCGACGGGCTCGTGCTGACAGGTCGCCTGTCGCTCGCGGCGATGCCGTGGCTCGGCGACCACACGGTGCATGGCACCGTTTTGCTGCCCGGCACGGCGTTCGTGGACCTGGCGATCCACGCCGGGGACCTGGCCGGTTGCGGGACGCTGGAGGAACTGACGCTCCAGGAACCGCTGATCCTTCCCGGCTCCGGTGGTGTCCAGCTCCAGGTCCACGTCGGCGACAGCGACAGTGGCCGGCGAACGGTCACCGTCTCCTCCCGTGAAGGCGAGGGCGAGTGGGTCCGGAACGCGGTCGGTGTGCTGGCCACAGCCGATCGGGAGACGGCCCCCACTCCGCTGGATGTTTGGCCGCCGACGGGTGCGGAGCCTGTTCAGACGGACGGCGCCTATGAGAGGTTCGCTCAGCGGGGCTATGGGTATGGTCCGGCGTTCCAGGGTCTGCGTCAGGTCTGGCAGGTCGGGGACACCGTGTACGCCGAGGTGGAGCTGCCCCAGGCCGCGGAAGCCGATGTGGCCGGGTTCGGCTTGCATCCCGCTCTCCTTGATGCCGCCCTGCACGGTCTGCTGGTCGCCAGTGATGGTGGTACTGGGACGGGGTTGCCGTTCGCCTGGTCGGGAGTGCGGCTGCTGGCCGGCGGTGCCCGCCACCTGCGCGTGGTCCTGGCCGCCGCACAGGGTGGTGTCTCGGTGACGGCGTTCGACGGTGTTGGTGAACCGGTTTTGCAGGTGCGGTCGTTGGCGCTGAGGGAGGCCTCGGCCGGTCAGCTCGCCGGGCCTGGCCGGCAGGTGCGGCAGTCGCTGTTCACCGTGGACTGGGTCCCGCTTCCGCAGGTCCCGGCCGCCCCGGTGCAATGGGTTCGGCATGGTGAGTCGGTCGGCTCCGTGCCGGTGGTGGTGGCGGTGGTTCCGGCTGCCGAGCCCGGGGTGTCGGCGCCGCGGGCGGCTCAGCTGGCTGCCGCGAGGGTGTTGGGTTGGGTGCAGCAGTGGCTGGCCGATCCCGGGACGGACGATTCGCGGTTGGTGGTCTGGATCCAGGGTGCGGCTGCCGGGCAGGATCTGGCGGGCGCTGCGGTGGCGGGTCTGGTTCGTTCTGCGCAGTCCGAGCACCCGGGCCGGCTGCTGCTGGTCGACGTCGACCTGTCAGCCGATTTGGACCCTGGTCGCGACGCTGATGTGGACGCTGTCCTGGCCGTGGCACTGGACGCCGACGAGCCCGAGGTCCGCATCTCTCCGGCTGCTGACGGCGGGGGCATGGTTGCCTTTGGTCGGCGCTTGGCCCGCGCCAGTGAGCTGGCACTGCCCTGTGGTTCGGGTTGGCGGGTCGAGGTGGCCCAGCCTGGTGACCTGGGCAGCGCCGCTGTCGTCGACGCCCCCGACGCGGGCGTGGTCCTGTCGGCGGGTCAGGTGCGGGTAGGCCTGCGTGCGGTGGGCGTGAACTTCCGCGACGTGGTCGCCGGGCTCGGAATGGTCGCGGACAACCGAGGCCTCGGCGGCGAAGGTGCCGGGATCGTCCTGGAGACCGGCCCCGGCGTAACCGGTCTTACGGTGGGCCAGTCGGTGATGGGTCTGGTGCCCGGCTGGGGTCCGGTCGGGATCGTGGACAGTCGGCTGCTTGCCCCGATTCCGCGGGGTTGGTCGTTCCAGCAGGCCGCGGCGGTGCCGGTCGGGTTCCTCACCGCGTTCTACGCGTTGCGGGATCTGGCCCAGGCCCAGCCCGGTCAGCGGGTCCTCATCCATGCCGGTACCGGTGGTGTGGGTACGGCTGCGGTGCAGCTCGCCCAGGCCTGGGGCTTGGAGGTTTTCGCGACCGCGAGTCCGGCCAAGCAGCAAGCGCTGCGGGCCATCGGTGTGGCGGAAACCCACATCGCCTCCACCCGCGACCTGGCCTTCTGTGAGCGGTTCCTGGGTGTCACGGGTGGCGAGGGCATGGACGTGGTCGTCAACGCCCTCGCCGGGGAGTTCACGGACGCCTCCCTGCGGCTGCTGCCGCGCGGCGGTCAGTTTGTCGAGATGGGCAAGACCGACATCCGCGATGCGGCGCAGGTCGCCGAGTCCCACCCCGGCGTCGTCTACCAGGCGTTCGACACGATGGACGCCGGTGCGCCGCGAGTCGCGGAGATGTTGGCCGAACTCGGGGCAATGTTCGACGCGGGCACCCTGGTCCCGTCGCCGGTGACGTGTTTCGAGCTGTCCCAGGCGGTGGCGGCGCTGCGCCACCTCCAGGCCGCCCGCCACATCGGCAAGGTCGTGGTGAACGTCCCGGCCCAGTGGGACCCGCAGGGCACCGTCCTGATCACGGGTGGCACCGGAACGCTGGGCGGGGAACTGGCCCGGCACCTGGTGAACGTCCGCGGGATGAAACACCTGCTGCTGATGTCCCGGCGGGGCCCGGCGGCCCCGGGGGCGGCTCGTCTGGTGGCGGAGCTGGCGCAGTCGGGTGCGGAGGTGCGCGTGCAGGCGGGCGATGCCGCCGACCGGGACGCCCTCGCCTCCGTCCTGGCCAGGATCGCGGGTGAGCGTCCGCTGACGGCGGTGGTGCATGCCGCCGGTGTGATCGACGACGCGACCGTGGAGTCGCTGACGCCCGAGCGCATGGCGCCGGTGCTGGCCGCCAAGGCCGATGCGGCGTGGAACCTGCACGAGCTGACCGAAGACACGGGCCTGGCCGGCTTCGTCCTCTACTCCTCGGCCGCGGCCGTCATGGGCAGCCCGGGCCAAGGCAGTTACGCCGCCGCCAACGCGTTCCTGGACGCACTCGCCACCTACCGCCGGGAACAGCACCTCGCCGGCCAGTCGCTGGCGTGGGGGCTGTGGGCCCAGGCCAGCGAGATCACCGGGCAGTTGGCCGGCGCCGACCTCTCCCGTCTGCGCCGTGGCGGCGTCCAGCCGCTGTCGACCGAGCAGGGCCTGGCGCTGTTCGAGGCCGCCACCGCGCTGGGTGCGCCGTTGGCCGTCCCGGCCCGACTGGACCTGAACGCCCTGTCACGCCCGGGACGACCGCTGCTTCCGCTGCTGCGGAGGCTGGCAGTCGGCACGTCCGTCCGCCCGACCGCGGCTGTGGCTGGGGGCGCGGGTGGCCTGGCGGCGCGGTTGGCAGCGCTTTCGCCCGCCGATCGTGAGCAGGAGGTCCTGCAGATCGTCCGGGCCGCTGCCGCCGTTGTCCTGGGGCACAGTCGCCCTGGGGACATCGATCCTCAGCGGGCGTTCCGTGAGATGGGCATCGACTCTCTGACCGGGCTGGAGCTGCGCAACCGGCTGGCGGCCGAGACGGGCCTGAGCCTGCCCGCCACCTTGGTCTTCGACTACCCCGTCCCGCTGGAACTCGCCCGGCACCTGGTGGCAGAGGTGTGCGGGACTGCCGAGGCCGCCGGAACCCCGTCCGCGCCGGCAGTCCGCTCCGGTACGGATGAGCCGGTGGCGATCGTGGGCATGGGGTGCCGGTTCCCGGGCGGGGCGGAGGATCCGGAGGGCTTCTGGCAGATGGTCGTCGGAGGCTCCGACGCGATGTCGGGCTTCCCGGCGGACCGCGGCTGGGACGTGGACGGGCTGTCCGACCCGGATCCCGGTGACGCGGGCGCCGCCTTCGCCCCGATGGGTGGGTTCCTTGACGGCGCTGGCGATTTCGATGCGGAGTTCTTCGGGATCAGTCCGCGCGAGGCGTTGGGGATGGATCCGCAGCAGCGGTTGCTGTTGGAGACGTGTTGGGAAGCGCTGGAGGACGCGGGCATCACCCCGGGTTCGCTGCGTGGCTCCGACACGGGTGTCTACGCCGGCATCATCGCCTCCGGATACCGGGCCGGTGAGCAGGACGGCGCTGGTGGTTTCGGCCTGACCGGGACGACGGCGAGTGTGGCGTCGGGCCGGGTGGCGTACTCGCTGGGGTTGCAGGGTCCGGCCGTCTCGATCGACACGGCGTGTTCCTCGTCGCTGACGGCAATTCACCTTGCGGCGCAGGCGCTGCGGTCCGGTGAGTGCGGGCTCGCGCTGGCCGGTGGCGTCACGGTCATGGCCACCCCGGGCGCGTTCACGGAGTTCGCGCGGCAGCGAGGACTGGCCGGCGACGGCCGTTGCAAGCCGTTCGCGGAGGCTGCTGATGGCACCGGGTGGGGCGAAGGCGTCGGGATGGTCGTCCTGGAGCGGCTGTCGGACGCGCGTGAGCGTGGGCACCGTGTTTTGGCGGTGGTTGCGGGTAGTGCGGTCAACCAGGATGGTGCGAGTAATGGTTTGTCGGCGCCGAATGGTCCGTCGCAGCAGCGGGTGATTCGGGCGGCGTTGGCGAGCGCGGGGTTGCAGTCGGCTGACGTTGATGTGGTGGAGGCGCACGGTACCGGTACCGCACTGGGTGACCCGATTGAAGCGCAGGCGCTGCTGGCGACCTATGGGCAGGGTCGGCCGGAGGGTCGGCCGTTGCTGTTGGGTTCGGTGAAGTCGAACATCGGTCACACGCAGGCGGCTGCTGGTGTCGCGGGCGTGATCAAGATGGTGCAGGCGATGCGGCACGGAATGCTGCCGCAGACCTTGCACGTGGATGCCCCGTCCTCGCATGTGGACTGGTCGGCTGGAGCGGTGGAGCTGCTGACCGAGCCGCGGGAGTGGCCGGCGGGTTCCGGTCCGCGGCGTGCGGGTGTGTCGGCCTTCGGGATCAGCGGCACCAACGTTCACCTGATCCTGGAACAGCCCGCGCAGGATGCGTCTGTTCAGGACGCGTCTGCGCTGGACGCCCCCGTTCTGGATGGGTTGGTATCTGCGGGTTCGGTGGCGTGGGTGGTGTCGGCGCGGTCGGGTGCGGCGTTGGCCGGGCAGGCGGGTCGGCTGGCGGAGTTCGTGGCGGCGCGCCCGGAGGTAGCGGCCAAGGATGTGGCGTTCTCGTTGGCCGCAACCCGGACCACGGGCTTCTCGCACCGCCTGGCGGTGATCGGCGATGAGCGCGACCAACTGGTGGCGGGTATGGCTGCCGTTGCAACGGGCCAGGAGGCTCCGGGTGTGGTGACTGGGAGTGTTGGTTCGGCGTCGGTGTCGCGGCCGGTGTTTGTGTTTGCGGGTCAGGGTGCGCAGTGGGTCGGGATGGGTCTGCAACTGTGGGATGAGGAGCCGGTGTTCGCGGCGGTGATGGAGCGCTGTGAGCGGGCGTTGGCGCCGTTTGTGGATTGGCAGTTGCGTGATGTGCTCGCGGATGCGGAATTGTTGGCGCGGGTGGATGTGGTTCAGGCGGCGTCGTGGGCGGTAGCGGTCAGCTTGGCTGAGCTCTGGCGGGCGTATGGCGTGGAGCCTGCGGCGGTGGCGGGTCACAGTCAGGGTGAGATCGCGGCGGCGTGCGTCGCCGGCGGGTTGTCTTTGGAGGATGGCGCGCGGGTTGTGGCGTTGCGCAGCCGGGCGTTGGCGGGGCTTGCGGGCACGGGCGGGATGGTGTCGGTGCCCGCTGGGTTGGATGAGGTGGGGGAGTGGATCTCCCGCTGGGGTGAGGACTTGTCGGTCGCGGCCGTCAACGGTCCCCGCCAGGTCGTAGTGGCCGGTGCCGCGAGCGCGTGCGCGGAGTTCGTGGACGCCTACGCGGATCGCGGTGCGCGCCGCATTGCGGTGGACTACGCCTCGCACACCGCGCACGTCGAAGCCGTCAAGGAGCGTCTTGCCGAGGACCTGGCCGCAGTGGTTGCCGGCAGCAGTGCGGTGCCGTTCTACTCCACGCTTGAGGCGTGTGTGCTGGACACCGCCGAGTTGGACGGCGGGTACTGGTTCCGGAACCTGCGTGAGCCGGTGCGGTTCGGTGAGGTCGTTGCCGGGCTGGCGGCGGAGGGTCACCGGGTGTTTGTGGAGGTGAGCCCGCATCCGGTGTTGGGTTTGGCGATCGCGCAGGCCGGTGAGGACCTGGTCGCGGCGGGCACGTTGCAGCGCGGCGATGGCGGCCGGAGCCGCTGGCTGACCGCGCTGGCCGGAGCTTACGCCGCCGGTGTCGAGGTGGACTGGGCCGTGGTGGCCGGCGAGGGCGCGCAGACGGTTGCTCTGCCGACGTATCCGTTCCAGCGGGAGCGTTACTGGCCCAAGGCCGTCGCCACTCGCGGGGACGCCTCGTCGATCGGACTGCAGCGCTCCGGTTATCCGTTGCTGGGTGCTGCGGTGTGGCTGGCCGAGGGCGACGGGCTGGTGTTGACGGGGCGTCTGTCGCTGGCCGCGATGCCGTGGCTGGCCGACCACGCGGTCCACGGCACGGTGTTGCTGCCCGGTACGGCGTTCGTGGACCTGGCGGTCCACGCCGGAGACCTTGCTGGTTGCGGGACGCTGGAGGAACTGACGCTCCAGGAACCGCTGACCCTGCCGGGCCAGGGCGGCGTCCAGCTCCAGGTCCACGTCGGCGACAGCGACGACGACAGTGGTCGGCGAACCGTCACCGTCTCCTCCCGCGAGGGCGAGGGCGAATGGGTCCGACACGCGGTCGGCGTGCTCACCCCGGCCGGCAGTGAGCCCGCCCCGGCCCCGCTGGGTGCGTGGCCGCCCGCCGGTGCGGAGCCGGTTCCGGTCGACGACGCCTACGAGAAGCTCGCCCAACGTGGCTACGGCTACGGGCCGGCGTTCCAGGGTCTGCGTCAGGTCTGGCGCGCCGGGGACACCGTGTACGCCGAGGTGGAGCTGCCCCAGGCCGCGGAAGCTGATGCGGCCGGGTTCGGCTTGCATCCCGCACTCCTTGATGCCGCGCTGCACGGTCTGCTGGCCGCGAGTGACGGCAGCGGTGGGACGGGGTTGCCGTTCGCGTGGTCGGGGGTGCGGCTGCTGGCCGACGGTGCCCGCCACCTGCGGGTCGTCCTGGCCCCCGGGGCAGGCGGGATCTCGGTGACGGCGTTCGACGGTGCCGGTCAGCCGGTGCTGCGGGCGCGGTCATTGGCGCTGCGTGAGATTCCGGCTGGTCAGCTCACCAGCTCCGGTCGGCAGGCGCGGCAGTCGCTGTTCACCGTCGACTGGGTCCCGCTGACTGCGCAGGCTTCGGCCCTCGGGGTGCACTGGGTGCGGCACGGCCAGCCGGTCGGCTCCGCGCCGGTGGTTGTCGCGGCCGTGCCGGCTGCCCCGTTCGGGATGTCGGCGCCGCAGGCGGCCCAGTCGGCCGCTGCGACGGTGCTGGGTTGGGTGCAGGAGTGGCTGGCCGATCCCGAGACCGACAACGCGCGCTTGGTGATCTGGACCCAGGGCGCGGCCGCCGGACAGGACCTGGCCGGCGCGGCGGTGGCAGGCTTGGTCCGCTCGGCCCAGCCCGAGCACCCCGGCCGCTTCCTGCTGGTCGATGTCGACTCGTCAGCCGGGCTCTACCCCAGCTACGACGCCGACGTGGAGACCGTTCTGGCTGCTGTGCTGGATGCCGACGAACCGGAGGTCTGGGTCCGTCCCGCTGCCGACGGCGGCGGCGTGGTGGCGTTCGGCCGCCGACTGGCCCGGGCTGGGACAGAGGAGCCCGACACCGCGCCGGCCGAGTGGGACCGGCAGGGCACGGTGCTGATCACCGGCGGAACAGGGGCGCTGGGTGGGGAGTTGGCGCGGCACCTGGTGGATGCCCGTGGCATGCGGCACCTGGCGCTGATGTCCCGGCGCGGCCCGGCCGCGCCGGGAGTGGCTCGCCTGGTCGCCGAGTTGGCGGCCTCGGGGGCGAGTGTTCGCGTGCAGGCGGGCGATGCCGCTGCCCGCGACGCCCTCGCCTCCGTCCTGGCCAGGATCGCGGGTGAGCGTCCGCTGACGGCGGTGGTGCATGCCGCCGGTGTGATCGACGACGCGACCGTGGAGTCGCTGACGCCTGAGCGCATGGCGCCGGTGCTGGCCGCCAAGGCGGATGCGGCGTGGAACCTGCATGAGCTGACCGAAGACGCGGGCCTGGCGGGCTTCGTGCTGTACTCCTCGGCCGCGGCTGTCATGGGCAGCCCGGGGCAGGGGAGTTACGCCGCCGCGAACGGATTCCTGGACGCGCTCGCCGACTACCGGCACGGCCGGCAGCTGGCCGGTCAGTCGCTGGCGTGGGGGTTGTGGGCCCAGTCCTCGGAGATGACCGGGCACCTCAACGGCACTGGTTTGTCCCGCCTGCGCCGTGGTGGCGTCCAGCCGATGACGACCGAGATGGGCCTGGCACTGTTCGACGCCGCTACCGCGTTGGGTGCACCCTTGGCCGTTCCGGTTCTGCTGGACTTGACGACGCTGTCCCGCCCCGGAAGGCCGCTGCCGCCGCTGCTGCGCGGCCTGGTCGCCGGTGCCCCCGCCCGCCCGACCGCGGCCGGGTCCGCGACTGCGGCTCCGGACGCGGGCGGCCTGGCGGCCCGGTTGGCAGAGTTCTCGCCCGCCGATCGCGAGCAGGAAGTCCTGCAGATCGTCCGGGCGGCTGCGGCGGCTGTCCTGGGCCATGCCGGCCCCGGTGACATCGATCCCCAGCGGGCCTTCCGCGAGCTGGGCCTCGACTCCCTGACCGCGCTGGAGCTGCGCAACCGACTGGTCGCGGAGACGGGCCTGAGCCTGCCCGCCACCCTGGTCTTCGACTACCCCGTCCCGCTGGAACTCGCCCGGCACCTGGTGACAGAGGCGTGCGGAACGGCCGAGCCCCTCGGCGAGAGCGCCGTGCCGGCGGTCCGTGTCGGCACGGACGAGCCGGTGGCGATCGTCGGAATCGGCTGCCGGTTCCCGGGTGGAGCCGAGGGGCCGGAGGGCTTCTGGCGGTTGGTCGCCGGTGGCTCCGACGCGATGGCAGGCTTCCCGTCGAACCGCGGCTGGGACCTGGCAGGCCTGCCGGACCTTGAGCCGGGCGATGACGAGGGTGCGCGTTACGCCCCGGTGGGTGGCTTCCTGGACGGCGCTGGTGAGTTCGATGCGGAGTTCTTCGGGATCAGTCCGCGTGAGGCGTTGGGGATGGATCCGCAGCAGCGGTTGCTGTTGGAGACGTGTTGGGAGGCGCTGGAGGACGCGGGCATCACCCCGGGTTCGCTGCGCGGCACCGACACGGGTGTCTACGCCGGCATCATCACATCCGGCTACCGAGCCGGGGGACAGTACGGCGCCGGCGGCTACGGGATGACCGGGACGACGGCGAGTGTGGCGTCGGGACGCGTCGCGTACTCACTGGGGTTGCAGGGTCCGGCCGTCTCGATCGACACGGCGTGTTCCTCGTCGCTGACGGCGATTCACCTTGCGGCGCAGGCGTTGCGGTCCGGTGAGTGCGGAATCGCGCTGGCCGGTGGCGTCACGGTCATGGCCACCCCGGGCGCGTACCTGGAGTTCGCGCGGCAGCGAGGACTTGCTGCCGATGGGCGGTGCAAGCCGTTCTCGGACGCCGCTGATGGCACCGGGTGGGGCGAAGGCGTCGGGATGGTCGTCCTGGAGCGGCTGTCGGACGCGCGTGAGCGTGGGCACCGGGTGTTGGCGGTGGTTGCGGGTAGTGCGATCAACCAGGATGGCGCGAGCAATGGTTTGTCGGCGCCGAATGGTCCGTCGCAGCAGCGGGTGATCCGGGCGGCGTTGGCGAGCGCGGGGTTGCAGTCGGCTGACGTTGATGTGGTGGAGGCGCACGGTACCGGTACGGCGTTGGGTGACCCGATTGAGGCGCAGGCGTTGCTGGCGACTTATGGGCAGGGTCGGCCGGAGGGTCGGCCGTTGCTGTTGGGGTCGGTGAAGTCGAACATCGGTCACACGCAGGCGGCTGCTGGTGTGGCGGGTGTGATCAAGATGGTGCAGGCGATGCGGCACGGGATGCTGCCGCAGACCTTGCATGTGGATGCTCCGTCGTCGCATGTGGACTGGTCGGCTGGAGCGGTGGAGCTGCTGACCGAGTCGCGGGAGTGGCCGGCGGGTTCCGGTCCGCGGCGTGCGGGTGTGTCGGCCTTCGGGATCAGCGGCACCAACGTTCACCTGATCCTGGAACAGCCCGCGCAGGATGCGTCTGTTCAGGACGCGTCTGCGCTGGACGCCCCCGTTCTGGATGGGTTGGTGTCTGCGGGTTCGGTGGCGTGGGTGGTGTCGGCGCGGTCGGGTGCGGCGTTGGCCGGGCAGGCGGGTCGGCTGGCGGAGTTCGTGGCGGCGCGCCCGGAGGTAGCGGCCAAGGATGTGGCGTTCTCGTTGGCCGCAACCCGGACCACGGGCTTCTCGCACCGCCTGGCGGTGATCGGCGATGAGCGCGACCAACTGGTGGCGGGTATGGCTGCCGTTGCAACGGGCCAGGAGGCTCCGGGTGTGGTGACTGGGAGTGTTGGTTCGGCGTCGGTGTCGCGGCCGGTGTTTGTGTTTGCGGGTCAGGGTGCGCAGTGGGTCGGGATGGGTCTGCAACTGTGGGATGAGGAGTTGGTGTTCGCGGCGGTGATGGAGCGCTGCGCGGCGGCCTTGGAGCCGTTCGTCGACTGGCAACTGCGTGATGTGTTGGGCGATGCGGAGTTGTTGGCGCGGGTGGATGTGGTTCAGCCTGCGTCGTGGGCGGTAGCGGTCAGCTTGGCCGGGTTGTGGCGCGCGTATGGCGTGGAGCCTGCGGCGGTGGCGGGTCACAGTCAGGGTGAGATCGCGGCGGCGTGTGTCGCCGGCGGGTTGTCTTTGGAGGATGGCGCGCGGGTTGTGGCGTTGCGCAGCCGGGCGTTGGCGGGTCTGGCGGGTACGGGCGGGATGGTGTCGGTGCCCGCTGGTCTGGATGAGGTGGGGGAGTGGATCTCCCGCTGGGGCGTGGACTTGTCGGTCGCGGCGGTGAACGGCCCCCGGCAGGTGGTGGTGGCCGGTGCCGCGAGCGCGTGCGCGGAGTTCGTGGACGCCTACGCGGATCGCGGTGCGCGGCGGATCGCGGTGGACTACGCCTCGCACACCGCGCACGTCGAAGCCGTCCAGGACCGTTTGGCCGAGGACCTGGCGGGGGTGTCTCCGGTTTCTGGTTCGGTGCCGTTCTACTCCACGCTTGAGGCGCGTGTGCTGGACACCGCCGAGTTGGACGGCGGGTACTGGTTCCGGAATCTGCGTGAGCCGGTGCGGTTCGGTGAGGTCATTGCCGGGCTGGCGGCGGAGGGTCACCGGGTGTTTGTGGAGGTGAGCCCGCATCCGGTGTTGGGTTTGGCGATCGTGCAGGCGGGTGAGGACCTGGTCGCGGCGGGCACGTTGCAGCGCGGCGATGGCGGCCGGAGCCGCTGGTTGGCCGCGCTGGCCGGTGCCTACGCCGCCGGTGTCGAGGTGGACTGGGCCGCGGTGGCCGGCGAGGGCGCGCAGACGGTTGCTCTGCCGACGTATCCGTTCCAGCGGGAGCGTTACTGGCCCAAGGCGATGGCCGGTCGTGGGGATGTTTCGTCGGCTGGGCAGCAGCAGAGCGGGCATCCGTTGTTGGCCGCTGCGGTGTGGCTGGCCGAGGGCGACGGGCTCGTGCTGACGGGTCGCCTGTCGCTGGCCGCGATGCCGTGGCTGGCCGACCACACCGTCCACGGCACGGTGTTGCTGCCCGGCACGGCGTTCGTGGACCTGGCGATCCACGCCGGGGACCTTGCTGGTTGCGGCACGATGGAAGAACTGACGCTCCAGGAACCGCTGATCCTTCCCGGCTCCGGTGGCGTGCAGCTTCAGGTCCAGGTCGGCGACAGCGACGACGACAGTGGTCGGCGAACCGTCACCGTCTCCTCCCGCGAGGGCGAGGGCGAATGGGTCCGGCACGCGGTCGGTGTGCTGGCCGCAGCCGATGGTGAGCCTGCCCCGGCGCCGCTGGGTGCCTGGCCTCCTGCCGGTGCGGAGTCGGTTCCGGTCGATGACGCTTATGAGAAGTTCGCCCAGCGCGGCTACGGCTACGGTCCGGCGTTCCAGGGCCTGCGTCAGGTGTGGCGTGCCGGGGACACCGTCTACGCCGACGTCGAGCTGCCCCAGGCCGCGGAGGCCGATGCTGCCGGGTTCGGTCTGCATCCGGCTCTGCTCGACGCCGCGCTGCACGGTCTCCTGACCGTCGGCAACAGCACCAGCAATGGCAGTGGCGGGACGGGGTTGCCGTTCGCGTGGTCGGGGGTGCGGCTGCTGGCCGACGGTGCCCGCCACCTGCGGGTCGTCCTGGCCCCCACACAGGGTGGTGTCTCGGTCACCGCGTTCGACGGTGCCGGTCAGCCGGTGCTGCAGGCGCGGTCGTTGGCGCTGCGTGAGATTCCGGCTGGTCAGTCCGCCGGGCCGGGCCGGCAGGTGCGGCAGTCGCTGTTCACCGTCGACTGGGTCCCGCTGTCGGCACCTCAGGTCGCTGACGCCGAAGTGCGGTGGGTGCGGCACGGCGGGGCAGAGCTGGCGCCGGTTGTTGTTGCCGCGGTTCCGGCTGCCGAGCCCGGGGCGTCGGCGCCGCAGGCGGCTCAGCTGGCTGCCGCGAGGGTCTTGGGTTGGGTGCAGCAGTGGCTGGCCGATCCCGAGACCGACGATTCGCGGTTGGTGGTCTGGACCCAGGGCGCGGCCGCCGGACAGGACCTGGCGGGAGCTGCGGTGGCGGGCTTGGTCCGTTCGGCGCAGTCCGAGCACCCGGGTCGGCTGCTGCTGGTCGACGTCGACCCGTCAGCCGGCCTGGACCCGGACCGTGACGCCGACGTGGACACCGTCCTGGCCGTGTCGCTGGATGCCGACGAGCCCGAGGTCCGCGTGCGTCTCGCTGCTGACGGCGGGGGAGTCGCGGCGTTCGGTCGGCGGTTGGTCCGGACCGGTGCGTCCGGGGAGTTGATGCTTCCCACTGGTTCGGGTTGGCGGGTCGAGGTTGCCCAGCCTGGTGACCTGGGCAGCGCCGCTGTCGTCGATGCTCCCGAGGCGGATGCGGCGCTTCTGGCGGGTCAGGTGCGGGTGGGGCTGCGTGCGGCGGGTGTGAACTTCCGCGACGTGGTCGCCGGTCTGGGGATGGTCTCCGACGGCCGGATCCTTGGCGGGGAAGGGGCCGGGATCGTCCTGGAGACCGGCCCCGGGGTAAACGATCTGACGGTGGGTCAGCCGGTGATGGGTCTGCTGCCGGGTTGGGGTCCGGTCGGGGTTGTGGACAGCCGGTTGGTGGCTGCCATCCCGCAGGGTTGGTCGTTCCAGCAGGCTGCGGCAGTCCCGGTCGGGTACCTCACCGCGTTCTACGCGTTGCGGGACCTGGCCCAGTCCCAGCCCGGTCAGCGGGTGCTCATCCACGCTGGCACAGGCGGCGTGGGCACGGCCGCGGTGCAGCTGGCCAAGGAATGGGGGCTTGAGGTTTTCGCGACCGCGAGCCCGGCCAAGCAGCACGCGCTGCGAGCCATGGGTGTGGCGGACACTCACATCGCCTCCACTCGCGATCTCACCTTCTGCGAGCGGTTCCTGGCCGTCACGGGTGGCGAGGGCATGGACGTGGTGGTCAACGCGCTGGCCGGGGAGTTCACGGACGCTTCACTGCGGTTGCTGCCGCGCGGCGGCCGGTTCGTCGAGATGGGCAAGACCGACATCCGCAACCCCGAGCAGGTCGCCGAGTCCCACCCCGGGGTCGTCTACCGGGCGTTCGACCTGATGGACGCCGGTGTACCGCGGGTCGCGGAGATGCTGTCCGAACTCGGCGGCATGTTCGAGGCTGGGACACTGACTCCGCCGCCTGTGACGTGCTTCGAGCTGTCGCAGGCGGTGGCGGCGCTTCGGCACCTCCAGGCCGCCCGGCACATCGGCAAGGTCGTGGTGAACGTCCCGGCCCAGTGGGACCCGCAGGGCACCGTCCTGGTCACGGGTGGCACCGGAACGCTGGGCGGGGAACTGGCCCGGCACCTGGTCGACGTCCGTGGCATGCGGCACCTGCTGCTGATGTCCCGGCGCGGCCCGGTCGCGCCGGGAGTCGCGCACCTGGCAGCCGAGTTGGCCGCCTCGGGTGCGAGTGTGCAGGTCCAGGCTGGCGATGCCGCCGACCGCGACGCCCTCGCCTCTGTCTTGGCCAAGAACGCGGTCGACCGTCCGCTGACGGCGGTGGTCCATGCCGCCGGTGTGATTGACGACGCCACCGTGGAGTCGTTGACGCCCGAGCGGATGGCGAAGGTGCTGGCCGCCAAGGCGGATGCGGCGTGGAACCTGCACGAGCTGACCGAAGACGCGGGCCTGGCCGGCTTCGTGCTCTACTCCTCGGCCGCGGCCGTCATGGGCAGTGCGGGCCAAGGCAGTTATGCCGCCGCGAACGCGTTCCTGGACGCGCTCGCCGCCTACCGTCGCGACCGGCACCTGGCCGGTCAGTCGCTGGCCTGGGGCCTGTGGGCCCAGGCGTCGGGGATGACCGGGCATCTGGAGGGTGCGGGTCTGTCGCGCCTGCGTCGCGGTGGTGTTCAACCGCTGTCGACGGAGCAGGGGCTGGCGCTGTTCGAGGCCGCCGCCGTGTTGGGTTCGCCCTTGGCGGTCCCGGCCCGACTGGAAGTGACGGGGCTGTCCCGTGGCGGAAGGCCGGTGCCCGCGCTGCTGCGGGGTCTGGCCGCTGGTGGTGTCACCGAGCGCCCGACGGCGGCCGTGGCCGCAGATGCGGGTGGCCTGGCGGCCCGGTTGGCCGCGCTTCCGCCCGCCGATCGCGAGCAGGAGGTCCTGCAGACCGTCCGGGCCGCTGCGGCCGTGGTCCTGGGCCATGCCCGACCCGGGGACATCGATCCCCAGCGGGCCTTCCGCGAGCTGGGCCTCGACTCCCTGACGGCGCTGGAGCTCCGCAACCGGCTCTCGGCCGAGACCGGCCTGAGCCTGCCCGCCACCCTGGTCTTCGACCACCCCGTCCCCCTGGAACTCGCCCGGCACCTGCACGACCAGCTGGTACCGCGCGAAGCCGGCGCCATTGAGACTGCCCTGGCAGATCTGGACGGTCTGCGCGCTGTGTTGTCGGCTGTGACCCTCGATGACGTCGATCGCCAGCGGATCACCGAACAGTTGTATGCCCTCATGGCGGACTGGCGAGCGCAGGGATCAGAGGCGAACGACGAGGTCGACCTGGACTCGGCCACGAACGAGGATCTTTATCAGATCATCGAGCGCGGGTTCGGTAAGTAGCTGAATCGTCCGCCGCCAAACGAGGAGTAACGGAACACATGTCCGAGGAAGACGAGCTTCCGGATTATCTGCGAGGGCGTTTGATCTAGGCGTATTGCCCTTTACGCCCTAGCCTCGATCGTTCGTGAGTCCTGGTCGGTGTGCTGACGGGGACTCTGTGTTGAGGGCCCGGCTGTCGTGTTGGGTGGGCGCCGGGTTCCACTGCCCGGTGGGGTGGTGCGGCTTGTTGGGATGGTCGAAAGTGGCTGGTCAGCCGGGGTTCGGCAGGGCGTGGAGCCGGTCGGCTGCCCGGGTGATGATGTGGGTCCATGGGCATCGGTCGGGCATGCGGAGTCGGTGGCGGCGGCCGGTGGTGACGAGCCGGGCGGCGGCGGAGAACAGCCGCAGGCGGAGCTTCTTGGGTTTCCAGCGGCGGGTCTCGCCGGTCAGAGCAAGCATCGGCATCCAGGCGGGGAGGTCGAGTGCGATCTGGACGAGCCGGGTCTCTGCGCAGGTGAAGACACTTGGGCGAATGTCGAGGAGAACCGAAGATCCGTGATCAGGCTCCCAACCTGCGTGAATGATTCATCGGCACCCGCAGTGTCGTGGCTCTCTGAGCTCCGAATTACGCGGAACGCAGGTAGGCCGCACCCTCGTTTTCCGGTTTCGAGAAGGGTTCTGACCGTCGTGCCACCGAAGTCGCCGAAGCCTCCCGTGACTCCCGGCTCACGGCAGATTCCCTGATCGCCGCCCACCACCCCTGTAATCAACTCCCTCTGTTTCATTGACATTTCACTCAGAAGTCGTACGTTGGGAGCGCTCCCATGGTGCCTTTCAACTGGAAGGAGTTTCCCCCACATGCGCAAACAGAGCCCATTAACCGGGCGTTCCCGGTCGGCCTTCCGCCGGCCTCTCCAGTCGCTCGCCATGCTGTTCGCCGTGGTTGTCGGCGCACTGACCTGGTCGGCCCCCGCCCAGGCTCACGGCTCCGTCGTCGGCCCCGCGTCCCGCGCGTACCACTGCTGGGAAAGGTGGGGTAACGACCACATGAACCCGGCCATGCAGACCGAAGACCCCATGTGTTGGCAGGCCTTCCAGGCCAACCCCGACACCATGTGGAACTGGATGAGCGCGCTCCGCGACGGCCTCGGTGGCCAGTTCCAGTCGCAGACCCCCAACGGGACGCTCTGCAGCAACAACCTCTCGAGGAACGCCAGTCTGAACAAGCCCGGGCAGTGGAAGACGACCACCGTCGGCAACAACTTCTCGGTCCACGTGCACGACCAGGCGTCCCACGGTGCCGACTACTTCACGGCCTACGTGAGCAAGCAGGGCTTCGACCCCAAGACCCAGACCCTGGGCTGGGGCAACCTCGACTTCATCACGCAGACCGGCCGCTTCGGCCCGGCGGCGGACTACACGTTCAACGTCAGCACCTCCGGCTACACCGGACACCACATCCTGTTCGTGATCTGGCAGGCCTCGCACCTCGACCAGGCCTACATGTGGTGCAGCGACGTGAACTTCGGCTGAGCAGGGGAGCGCCGCACACGGCACCGGTCTCTGCCGGGCGCCGGCAACCCGCCGCCCGGCCGACCGAGCTCCGTCGGGGCAGGGGACCCATTTGGTCACCCTGCCCCGACGGTGCTCCCTTCGCTCCTGGTGTGAACGCGCCCGATCGCACGGCAGTCGCACGGCAGCCGACTCCCCACCATCCCCATCGTACGACTCCAGCACTCAACGGCCATTGAGACTCCCAGACCGTGGAGGCGGCGATCTTGATTCCCAGCGCTGTGAGTTCGCCGTGGATCCGTCGGTATCCCCATGAGGTGTTCTCCCTGGCCAGGCCCAGGACCAGGGCGCGTATCGATCGGATGGTGCGTGGGCGTCCACGTCGCCTGGGTACGTAGGACGCGGCATGGCGCCGCTTGAGCAGGTCGCGATGCCAGCGCAACACCGTGTCGGGGCGGACCAGCAGCAGAAGGTGCCGGAGTCTGTCTTTGGGGAGGTGGTGGAGCAGGCCGGCGAGGATGGCACGGTCGCTGTCGGTGAAGGTCGGCTTGCCAACCTGGCGCTGTAGGACCAGCAGTTGGTGCCGGAGTACGAGGATCTCGATGTCCTTGTCTCTGTCGCTCATCGGCAGGAGGCGTAGGAATGCCAGGGCGTTGGTCGCGGCGAGGTAGGCCAGGCGCAGCAGCACGACAGACCATGATGCCGCCGGGTCCCTGCGCAGGTGAAGACACTTGGGCGAATGTCGAGGAGAACCGAAGATCCGTGATCAGGATCCCGACCTGCGTGGATGATTTATCGGCACCCGCAGAGTGAAGCCGGTCCGTCCAGCAGAAGTGGAATGTCCTATGGCCTCGGCAGCGGTGATGAGCGCCTGGATGAGCCGAAGGGCACGTCCTTGGACGGGCTTCGTGAGGCCCAGCGGTTGGGTTTCGCTCTGCATGGTCTGTACCACGGTGTGCGGACGCGCGAGCCGCGACGGCACGGAGATGGGTTTGAGGACGGCAAGGGGCCAGGCGGGGGGTGTCGACGAGCTTGATCTCGTACCCGCTACGGCACCAACTCCCGTATAGCTCCTTCGTCTCCGGGACCCTTCCGGACCTACGTGCCGCGGCGACGCGGGACGGCCACTTCTCCAAGTCCGGACCGCTGCCGCTCTTGACGATCCGGTCGCCGGCGCCCGCAAGCTCCTGCCTCGGTTCTCTTGCTTCCCGGCCCAGTTGACGGACGACTCCAGCGTGCGCTCCTTCACCCAGAAGCATGGGGTGCTACAGAACGAACGGGCACTGCTCAACCAGGTGGAAGCCCTGCTCACTGTGCGCGATCCACGGGAGTTCCTCAACGGTGGGCAAGAGGTGACTGTGGACGTGCCCGCGGTTGTCGACGGGACGGACTGGCACATGGAAGTGGCGGTCATGACGGCAGGCTGCTGCTGCCAGCCAGCGCCGTGGATGTGGAAATGGGTAGCACCGGCCGCAAAATTCTGCGCAATCACGGGCACGGCCGCTACGGCACTCACCTCATGCTGCCCGGCCCGGGAACCTGGCGGTTGACGGTGGGGGATCCGGTGAATGCCGGGTAGGTGCATGAGGTGAGCAGCGTTGTTCTGGTGGCGCAGCCGTGACACCTGCTAGGCCGCAGGCGCCGAGCTCAGGCAGCCGGTCGGCGTGGCGCGGTCCATGTCTTGCCTAAGAGGTCATCTCATTTGGACCGTTCGATAGCCTGCTGACGTGGGAATCGTTGAGCGGCTGGTGCCGGATGAGCTGTGGGAGTTGTTCCAACGCGTGCTCCCGGAAGCGCCGACCCGGCCTCAAGGAGGTGGCCGACGCCGACATGGCGACCGGGAGGTGCTGGCTGCGATCGTGTTCGTGGCAACGTCGGGCTGCACGTGGCAGCAACTGCCCTCCGCCTCGTTCGGGCCGTCGGGAGCCACGGCCCACCGTCGCTTCGCCGAGTGGTCGAAGGCCCGGGTGTGGGCGAAGCTCCATCGCCTGGTCCTCGATGAACTCGGCTCCCGCGGCGAACTGGACTGGTCCCGCTGTGCGATCGACTCGGTGAACATGCGGGCCCTGAAAAGGGGGACCTGACAGGCCCGAATCCTGTTGACCGGGGCAAGTACGGCTCGAAGATCCACTTGATCACAGAGCGGACCGGACTGCCCCTGTCTGTCGGGATCTCCGGCGCGAACCTGCACGACAGCCAGGCCCTCGAACCGCTCGTACGCGGCATCCCGCCCATCCGCTCCCGCCGCGGACCCCGCCGACGACGGCCTGCCAAGCTCCACGGCGACAAGGGCTACGACTACGACCACCTGCGCCGATGGTTACGCCAGCGCGGTGTCCGGCACCGCATCGCACGCAAGGGCATCGAGTCCTCCAAGCGCCTGGGACGGCACCGTTGGACCATCGAACGGACCATGGCCTGGCTCGCCGGATCCCGCCGCCTGCACCGCCGCTACGAACGCAAGGCCGCCCACTTCCTGGCCTTCACCAGCATCGCCTGTACCCTCATCTGCTACCGCAGACTCGCCAAATGAGATGACCTCTTAGTACTCCAGTGCGGTTTCGTGATCTACCCAGTGGGTTCGCTGGTGGTCCGTCGTCGGTAGTGGCTGCGCCGGGCTGTGGCCTGGTGGCGTCTGCGCCGGATTGACCAGTGCAGGAGCCTGGCCGCTGTCACCCCCGGTGGGGTGAAGACGGCGGCGAGCAGGTGGCGGATTTCCGGGACGGTCAGCGTGATCGGATCGCGGCTGTGGGCAAGGTGGTGCGTGCTGGCGGTCCGATCGGGGGCAGCGTCGGCGGCGAGGGCGGTCAGGAAGGCCAGGGCGAGCATGGCGAGCGTGATGTGCCGGTGCCATGAGGTCCAGTGCCTGACCTGGTAGTGGTCGAGTCCGACCTGGCCCTTGGCGGCCTGGAAGCACTCCTCGACGCTCCAACGGACGCCGGCGACGCGGACCAGTTCGGCCAGGGGCACTTCGGTGGGTGACCAGCACAGGTAGAAGGCGAGTTCGCCGGTGATGTGGTTGCGGCGGATGAGCAGGTGGTGGTGGCCGTCGGTGCCGAGGTGTATCCAGGCCCAGTCGTAGTGGCGCGGGCCCTTGGCACCGTTGCCTGCTCTGTGCCGCTGCCAGGCGGTGGCGGGCAGGCGGCTGGCGACGGTGTCCGCGCGGATGGTGGTGCGGCCGTGGTTGATCCGCACCCGCGTTGAGCAGGCGACGGCCATCACGTAGCCGGTCCCACGTGCCTCCAGGGCGGCACGAAGCTGCGGGTCCTGTCCGTAGACTTCGTCGCCGGTCACCCACGATGCCTGCACCCCGGCGTCCAGCGCGGCGGCGATCATCTCCCAGGCCAGGCGGGGTTTGGTCTGAAACCGCACCTCCTCGGGTATCCCCGCCGCGTGGCGGCGCTCGGCGTCAGCGCACCAGGAGTGCTCGGGCAGGTAGAGCCTGCGGTCGATCAGCGTCCGCCCCGGCTGGTGGCATAGGCGAGGAAGACCCCGACCTGGGAGTTCTCGATGCGGCCCGCGGTGCCGGTGTACTGGCGCTGGACGCCCGCCGAAGCCCGGCCCTTCTTCACGAAGCCGGTCTCGTCCACGATGAGCACACCGCCGTCGGCGCCGAGGTGTTCGACGGCGTAAGCACGGATGTCCTCGCGGACAGCGTCGGCGTCCCAGCGGGCGTAGCGCAGCAGGCGCTGCATCGGCCCGGGCCGGGCCAGGCCGGCCTGTTCGGCCAGCTGCCAGCAGTTCTTCCGCTCGGCACGCGACAGCAGCCCGAGCAGATAGGAGCGGGCACTCGCCCGGGGTTCAACCCGGCCGAAATGTCCCGCGATCCGGGCCATGGCCTGGTCGAACATCGCCCGCCAGCGGGCGGGGTCTACGCTACGGCCAGCGGCCACCGCACGATCTTCGTTTGTCCACACACCAACCGATGATCACGCGGTGGCCGTACCCGTTCCCGGCCGGGTACGGCCACAAGACTGGAGTATTAGGAGCCGGCCACCGCGGGGTAGTCCGTGTATCCCTCCGCGCCACCCGCGAAGTACGTGTCGCGGCTGCCCGCGGCGAGAGGGTGGCCGTGGGTGAATCGATCGACGAGGTCTGGATTGGCGATGAAGGGAGCGCCGAAGGAAACCGCGTCGGCCAGCTGCCGCTCGAGGAGCTCGTTGCCGCTCGCTTGCGTGAAGCCGAGGTTGGCGATGACGGCGCCGTGGTAGTGGGCGCGGTAGTGGGTGAATGCGGTGAAGGTGTCGTCAGTTCCCGTGTCGGGTTCCGGCCCCACGAGGTGGAGATAGGCCAGGTCGGTGTCGCTGAGGCGCTTGAGGAGCAGGTCGTACTCGGCCAGCGTCTCGGAATCTGCGGTGAAGGCAGGCCCGTGATTCCAGTAGGGCGAGAGTTTGACGCCGATGCGGTCGCTGCCCCACACGCTGCCGACGGCATCCACGACGTCGAACAGGAACTGGGCCCGCTTCTCACTGCTGCCGCCGTAGGCGTCGGTGCGCTGGTTCAGGCGGGGGTTGAGGAACTGGGCCACGAGGTGGGATGCCTGCGCGTGGATCTCCAGGCCGTCGAATCCGGCGCGCAGAGCGTTGGCGGCTGCCTGCCGGTAGGTGTCGATCGTGGTGGCGATATCCGCCGCGGTCAAGGCGCGGGGCGTGAGGGAGTCCTTCGGGCCGTCGGGGGTGTAGGACATCTCGTGGGGATTGATCGCCGAAGGGCCGGC
Source organism: Streptomyces rapamycinicus NRRL 5491 (assembly GCF_024298965.1). NCBI lineage: Bacteria > Bacillati > Actinomycetota > Actinomycetes > Kitasatosporales > Streptomycetaceae > Streptomyces > Streptomyces rapamycinicus. The sequence goes on from NZ_CP085193.1 coordinate 9,593,020, forward strand.
GGGGAGCCTGCCGCCGTGGTGATCCGGGTGGGAGGCGGCGCCGGCGTGACCGAGTTGCGAGACGATCCTGCCTCCCGCGGAGTGCACGGCTTCGGTGACCTTGGTCCAGCCGACGGTCTGGGCGTCGGTGTAGATGCCGGGGACGTTGATGAAGCCGATCGCGTCCGTGCTGACCCAGGTCCCTTCGCTGATGATCAGGCCGGCGCCGGCGCGCTGCGTGTAGTGGGTGGCGTGCAGGGCGGTGGGGGCCAGTTCCTCGTTGCTGGCCCGGGAGCGCGTCATGGGAGCCATGACGACGCGGTTGGGCAGCTTGAGCGCGCCCAGCTGAACGGGCTGCAGGAGGGGCTGGGCGCTGGGTACTGAGGTCTGGTGGGGCATGAAGGATCTCTTTCGTGGCGGAAGGCGCTCCTCGTGGACTTGAGGAGCACGAGCGGGTCGGTGGGATCAGTCCTGCTTGAGGGCGTGGAGGGCGGACAGGGGGCCGCCGAGCTGGATGAGGCGTCCTCCCTCGCGCAGCGTTCCGAGGTCGACGGGAGCGAAGCCGAACTCGGAGGTCAGGTCTCTCACGGTGTTCTTGGCATCGGCGTCGTCGCCGGCGAGGAACAGCACCTGCCGCCCTGCCTCGTGGCGGGGATCGGGTGCGATGAACTGCGCGTAGAGGGAGTTGAACGCCTTGACCACGCGCGCGCCGGGAAGCAGGGAGGACACGTATTCGCTCCCGGTGAGGTCGCCCAGATCGGCGATCTCCGGGGTCGGGGAAAGGGAGGCGAACTGGTTGGTGGTGTCGATGACGACGGTCTTGTCCAGGCGGGGGAGCCCGGCGACGGTGTCAGGAATCCGCGGCCAGGGGACCGCGAGCACGACGAGGTCCGCGGTGGCGGCCTCCGCAGGGGTCGCGGCTGCCGCGAGCGCGCCGAGGTCCTTGACCAGCGGGGCCAGGGAGGCAGGTCCTCGGCTGTTGCTGAGCATGACCTCGTGGCCGTGACGGATCGCGTGCTGGGCGATGGCCTGGGCTATCGCTCCGGCTCCGAGCATTCCGATCCTCATCGGGCGGCCCCGTGTCCGGAGTCGGCCGTCCGCGGTGTGGTGAGCAGGACGGTTCCGCTCTTGGCCGGGCGGCGGGCGTGCTCGATGGCCGGCTTGAAGTCGGCGAGGTCGTAGCTGGCCGCGACTTCGAGCAGGTCCGGCGTGTTCTGCGCCAGATCCTGGGCGAAGGCGACATCCTGGGCCCGCTCCCCGGGGGTGCGGCTCATCCAGCGCAGTATCGACATCCCCCGCACCGTCAGCGCCCGCGCCATGAGAGGCAGCGCCTCCAACGATGTCGTGCCGGAACCCGGATGCCCGTAGGAGATCAGGGTGCCGCCGTCGGCGAGCAGTTCGGCAAGGTCCTGGGTCATGGCACCACCGACACAGTCGAGGACCACCTGGACATCCCGCTCACCGGCATGCAGGCGGACTTGTTCCCGCCAGTCGTCGTCGCACGTCGCGATCACGGGCTGGGAGGGGTACAACGTCCGCACCTTCTCGGCACCGGAGGTGCTGCGCACGAGGTTGATCAACTGCAGGTCGTGCCGGACCGCAGCCGCGCTGACCAGCCTGCCGACGGACGAGCCGGCGGCGGTCTGAAGCACCGGACCCGCCTGCCCGCGCAGGGCCTCCTCCACCCCGCGGTACAGCATGCACAGCGTCAGCGGGTTGACCAGCATCAGGGCCGCGGTCTCGTCGCTGACTCCGTCCGGCACCGGCACTGCCAGATCGGCCGGGACCACGACGAAGTCGCTCCACGTTCCCGGCGCCGGGAAAACCGCCACCCGCTGCCCCCAGGCGCGGCGCGCGGACGTTTGCTCCGACGCCCTCGACGACGCCCATCCCCTCCTCTCCGGGAGTCCGGGCCCCCGACTGCTGTTCCGGCTGCCCCGGCAGACCCTCCACACCGATCAGGTTCCCCGGATGGACGGGCCGGACCAGCATCCGAACCAGAACCTCTCCGCTGCCGGGAGCCGGCCGGCGGGCCTCTTCCCTAAGCGTCAGTACCTGTGCGGCATCCCCTTGCCGCGTGTACTCCACGGTGCGCATAGGCGCCTCCCCTCGCTCTTTGATGATATCCATCCTTAAAAGAATGATGAGGGGTAACATTGAAAACGTCAAGCACTGCCGACACAGGAGGGCGGCCATGCCGCGGATCACCAGGGAAGACAAGGCCAGGAACCGGCAGAACATCGTCGAGGCGGCTGGGCGCATGTTCCGCTCGCAGGGCGTCGATGCCGTAGGGATCGCCGAACTGATGAAGGAAGCGGGCCTGACCCACGGCGGCTTCTACAACCACTTCGCGTCCAAAGACGATCTGGCTGTCGAGGCGTGCGGCACCTCGTTCCAAGCCTCTCTGGGCTCCCTGGAGCACATCCTTGAGGAAGGCGTCGATCCCACCGGCCCACCGCTGAAACGAGTGGTGGACAACTATCTTTCGGCCGCCCACCGCGATGCCTCGGACGGCGGCTGTCCCTCCGCCTCCCTGGTCACCGACGCCGGACGGCACAGCGACACGGTCCAGCGCGCCTACGCGAGCGGCGTGGAGGGATACCTCACCGGCTTCGCCCAGGAGTTCGCCCGCGAGCACGAAGGGGAGATCACCTCACGGGAAGCACGGGACCGTGCGGTGCTGCTGTTCAGCCGACTCGTAGGGGCAATGGCCCTCGCCCGCGCAGTGAGCCACGTCCGGCCTGAACTGTCCGACGAGATTCTGCGGACCTGCCGCGCCCACGCTCTCGACTGACCGACTGACCGATTGTCAGCTGGAGGGAGTGCTCACGCTCGTGCGCCGACTGGTGCAGGGGACAGCTGCCGAGAGGACAGCTGTCATCTTCCGCCAGGCAGCCGCTGGAGAGGGCTACTGATCTCCGGCAACCCGCCACCTGGTTGCCGCTCCTGCCGAGTCTTCGGTGTAGCGGGCTGCCGTCGGGTGCGAGCGCCTTGAGATCGTTTGGTGCGGTGAGCCTCGTGCTTATCCGCTCCTAGTACTCCAGTGCGGTTTCGTGATCTACGCAGCGAACCCACTGGGTAGATCACGAAACCGCACTGGAGTATTAGGGCGTATTTCAGAAGTGGATCTTGATATGTCAAGATCCACTTCATGGGGAGGCACGATCTGACGAATGCGCAGTGGGCGAAGCTGGAGCCCCTGCTCCCTGCTGGGAAGAAGTCCGGACGACCGCCGGTACACACCAAGCGGCAGCTGATAGACGGCATGCGCTGGCGCACCCGCGCCGGTGCTCCGTGGCGGGACGTGCCCGAGCGGTACGGCCCATGGGGGACGGTGTACGGACTGTTCCGCCGTTGGCAGCGGGACGGCACCTGGCACCGCATCTTCGAGCAACTGCAGGCCCGGGCCGATGCCGAGGGACTGATCACCTGGGACGTCTCGGTGGACTCCACCATCGCCCGCGCCCACCAGCATGCGGCCGGTGCCCGCAAAAGGGGGATCTGCAGATCGAGCCGCCCGGTGGTCTGTTCACCGAGCCGGACGACCACGGTCTCGGACGCTCCAGGGGTGGGCTGACCACCAAGTTGCACCTGGCGGTCGAGCAGGCCCAGAAGCCGATGTCGCTGGTGATCACGGCCGGACAGCGCGGTGACTCCCCGCAGTTCCAGGTGGTCCTGGGCCGTATCCGGGTGCCTCGGCTCGGGCCGGGCCGTCCGCGTACCCGGCCGGACAAGGTGCGCGCCGACAAGACACTCCATGCGGTTATGGGGTCAAGCAGCTGCCGCGAGCGAGGACGGCTCAAGACGGGTGAAGGCGATTGTTTCGTCGAATCTCTGGCGGTCGGTCAGGCAGTGGTGGAGCTGCCCGAGCATGCGGTTGAACAGATGGCGGAGGGCAGCGTGGTAGCGGTCGCCGGTGTCGCGTCACCGGTTGTAGTGGGCGTGAGCCCCGGGTGAGGCGGTCAGTGCGGAGGACGCCCAGTGCCGCCCACTCGCGGCCAGACGACTGTTCTTGATGCAGGCCGCCACCACGGCCATCGACACCGCCTGCCGTCTGCTGCGGCTGCCGTCGATCCGCAGCGAGTTCGCCGACATCGCCGACCGGGCCGCCAAGGATCAGATGACCTACCGCGGCTTCCTCGCCGAACTGCTGATGGCCGAGTGCGACGACCGGGCCCGCCGCCGCTCGGAACGACGGATCAAGGCAGCCGGCTTCCCCCGGGAGAAGTCGCTGCGGACCTTCGACTTCGACGCCAACCCCAACATCGATCCGGCCACCATCAACACCCTCGCCGACTGCGAGTGGATCAAGAAGAGCCAGCCGCTCTGCCTGATCGGCGACTCCGGCACCGGAGAGTCCCACATGCTCATCGCGCTGGGCACCGAGGCCGCGATGAAGGGCTACCGCGTCCGCTACACCCTCGCCACCAAACTCGTGAACGAGCTGGTCGAGGCCGCCGACGAGAAGCAACTGAACAAGACCATCGCCCGCTACGGCCGCGTCGACCTCCTCTGCATCGACGAGCTGGGCTACATGGAGCTGGACCGGCACGGTGCTGAGCTGCTGTTCCAGGTCCTGACCGAGCGCGAGGAGAAGAACAGCGTCGCCATCGCCTCCAACGAGTCATTCGGCGGGTGGACGAAGACCTTCACCGATCCCCGCCTTTGCGCGGCCATCGTCGACCGGCTCACCTTCAACGGCACCATCATCGAGACCGGCACCGACTCCTATCGCCTCGCCAGTACCCGGGCCCGAACCGAACAGCCTGTCAAGGCCAGCTGACCTCCACACGCCACACCTCGACAGTCTGCCGCCTTTGACCAGCGCCTTCGAAGGCACACGCTCAGTCGTGGTCAGCTTCTCGTTTCGCTGTGAAGTTCGTACGCCACCGGTCGATCAGCGGGGGCAGCTCGCGCAGTATGAACGCATAGAAGTCCTCCATCTCCGCCAGTCGCCGCCCAGCCGGGGTGGATGGGCCGCCGGCCGCTGCGAGCCCCTGCTCGGCGACTTCACCCATGGTGGCCAGTAGCTGGTTCTGCTGCGACATGAGCTTTGCCCAGGCACCATCCGGGAAACGGTAGTGGTCCCGGCGGCTGCCCGGCGCCGGGACCCGCTCCAATAGGCCACTCTGGGTGAGCTGCTTCACGGCGCCGGACACCGCACCGGAACTGATCTGCAGCTCCTCGCACAGGTCGGCGGCGGTCATTGTTTCCCGCTGGCTGAACAGCAGGGAGGTCATCACCCGCGCGGTGGTCTTCTGCATCCCGCCCTGCGCGAGGATCAGCGCCAGCTTCTCCGCCACGTCCCGCAGCTGCTTGTCGTAGCTCATGCCGACACCCTAACCGAAAGCTCCCTTTGCTCAGAGTATTCAAAGATTTCTGAAACTTACATATGGTCGAGGCTGCGGACGCGACTGAGCATCGCGCCCGATGAGCGCCGAATACGTCGAGCAGAAAGGCCCCACCCGCCCATGACTCGCAAGAACGCCGCAGCCGCCGTCCACGGGATGTCCGACGAAACCTGGAAGAGGCACGCCAACCCGTGGAGCGTGTGGACTCGTTTCGCCGCCATCCCGGCCTTCGAGCTGGCTGTGTGGAGCCGGCAATGGCTCGGCTGGTGGTGCCTGGCCGCCGTCCTCACCGTCGTTGTCTGGCTCTGGCTCAACGTGCACCTGTTCCAGCCGGTGGAGCCCACCAGCTGGGCTGCCAGGGGCATCTACGGTGAGCAGCTCCACGTCGACGGCAAGGTTCCAGCCGAGCACAAGACGACCGCCAACTGGCTGATCGCATCCGGCCTGACCGGCTTCGCACTGATCGCCTGGGGGCTGACCGCCTTGAACATCTGGCCGCTCATACTGGGCACGGTCATGGTCGTGCTCGCCCAGCTATGGCGAATCGACCGCTACGGCCTGCTGTTCCAGCAGCACCTCCGCGAGCAGGTCCCGGATGACGCAGGGTGAAGCAATCCCTCGCCCTCACGGGCAGCGGCCCGCCCCCATGCACTGCTGCTATTTCTCGTGAACATCCATGAGCCTCAAGATCACAAACTGCTGCCCAAACCGGCAGACAAACGCTGCTGCTTGAAGTGAACGAAGCCATCCACCCGTCCGGCGGTGTCGCGAATCCACCCGCGCCTGACCAATGGCCAGGGCCGTCTACAGCTGTCTAGAGCGGAAGCGGCGGCCACGCACCCCAGGGCTGGGACCACGTGTACGTGCGTTCCGCGTTGCCCGTCCGCCAGCGGCGCGGGGCCGTGGTCCCGAGCCAGTCCAGCGGTTCGACGCCGCCGGGCGACCCGCCGTCCAGCGCGAGCCGGACGGCCGCGCCGAGGTCGGCATCGGTCTGCGGGGTACGGGCGGCCGGGGCGACGGAGACGAACAGCGCGGTGCCGGAACGGGCCACCAAGTCCAGGAACTGACGGTTCAGCCGCCACTCGGTGGCCGGGGTACAGGGCACGCAGTCGGCATCCACCGCGTAGAAGCGGCTGTGCTGGGCCAGCCGGAAGGCGAGGGTGTTGATGCCCATCCGTCGGGTGCGCTCCCAGTGACGGCCCGAGGTGTCGTCACCGGTTCGCTGCACCTGCACCAGACCCGCCGCCAGATGTCCGACGGTGTTGCAGCCAAGCACCACGGCGTCCCCGGCCGCCTCGGCGATGGTCCGGTAGAGGCCCACCAGCACTTCGGCGGTGGTGCGGGTGCGGTCGGCGAGCCGCCATCCGGCACCGGCCATTTCGTGCGGTGTGTCCGGGTGGAAGCGGCCGAAGACGTCGTACGTGCTGAAGTCGTGCTTGATCAGCTCGAAACCCCAGGAGCGGAAGCGGGCGACATCGGCGGCGACGGTCGCCAGCGTCGCGTCCAGCGACGGGTCCAGGGGGATCCGGCCGGGAGCGCCGGTGTCCGTGCGCATCCCCTCCGTCGGCACCCGGGACAGCAGCGGCCGGAACCACAGGCCTGGCCGGGCGCCACGGTCGGCGATGCCCGCGGCCAGGCCCGCCATGTCGTCGAACAGCCCGGGCAGGCCGGTGTCCCACGGCCCTCCCGGGGCGCTTCCCCCGCCTTCCGTCCAGCCGTCGTCGACGACACAGAACGGCCGCACTGGATGGTCCCCGGCGAACTCGGCGATGGTGGCCGCGTCGCGCAGTACGGCGTCCGGGCCGAAGTCCTGGCCGTAGGCGTAGTACCAGTTGTTGCAGCCGACCACCGGCTGCGCGGGCAGCAGCGGATCGGGGGACATGGCGGCGCACAGCTCCTGGAGCGCCGCGTACGGGGTGGTGTCCGCACCCGTCGCCACCCCGACCACCGTGGCGGCGGCGATCTCCCGGTCGCCCGGCAGCACAGGCAGGCCGCCGGAGCGTACGTCCAGCCACAGCGTGGTGCCTTCCTCGTCCACCGTCCAGCAGCACAGCGCCCCGGCGCGGGTCCGTACGCCTAGCCCGGTGCAGCCACCGGTCGCCGGGTCGGTGCTCAGCCAGTACCAGGGCAGGGGGCGTTCCGGCTGGACGCTGCGCCACTGCAACTCGCCGTACGAGCGCTCCCACGCATCGCCGAGTACCAGGGCGGGGCGGTGACCGCCGGGGTGGTGGCGCCAGCGCAGCGCCACTGTCGACAGGCCCTCCGGACCCGGCGCGGCGAGCACCAGCCGCAGGGCGCCGTATGGATCGTGCCGCGCCGTCACCTCGGCGCCGGGCACGGTCCAGCGGCCCGTCCCCACCGGTGCGGCGGTGCGCGGGTCCCCGGACGGACCGGTGATCACATGGACGGAGTCGGGCAGCGGAACGTCGATCGCGGCCATCGGCCTCACCCCTTCACGGCGCCGGAGGTGAGCCCCTGCACGATGTGGCGGCTCGCGAAGGCGAAGAGCACCATGGTCGGCAGGATCGTGAACACGGCCGCTGCGGACATCGAGCCCCAGTCGATGTTGAAGCTGGAGATGAATCCGTTGAGGGCCGTGGGGGTCGTCTTGTTGGCGTCGCTGTTCATCAGGGTCACCGACAGGAACAGCTCGTTCCAGCAGTTGACGAAGTTGAAGATGAACGCCGCCACGATCCCCGGACGCATCACCGGGAGCAGCACCCGGAACAGCGCCGCGAACCGGGAGAGGCCGTCGATCATCGCGGCCTCCTCCAGTGCGTCGGGGATGTTCTCGAAGAAGCCGCGGAGCATCACCGTGCAGAAGGGGATACACACGGCGATGTAGACGAGGATGAGCCCGAGCCGGTTGTCGACCAGTTTCAGGTCGGTCATCAGCAGATACAGCGGGCCCAGCGCGATGAAGGCCGGGATCATCTGGGTGACCAGGGCGGCCGTCAGCAACGCGGACTTGGTGCGGAACTCGAAGCGCGCCAGCACATACGCCGACAGCATCGAGATGGCGGTGGCGACCGCGCCCGCGACGGTCGCGACGATGAGGCTGTTGGTGAGATAGGTCCCGAAGTCGGCCTTGTTGAACAGCTCACTGTAGTTCTCCAGCGAGAAGTGCTCGGGCCAGTAGGCGAGGGGGAAGGAGAAGATGTCGCCCGGCGCCTTCAGCGAGGTGATGGTGATCCAGTAGAGCGGGAAGACGGTGAAGGCCAGCCACAGCCCCAGGAAGACGACCCGGACGGCCCGGCCCGCCGTGGTCTCTTTGCCGATCACGACCTCACCTCTCGCTTCTCACGCGTGGCCAGCAGGAAGAACACCGTGAAAAGCAGCAGCCCCGCGACCACGAGGAGACCGAGCGCCGAGGCCTTGCCGTAGTCGCCCTGCTGAGTGATCTTGATCATCCAGGTGGTCACGATGTGTGTCTGGTTGTTCGGCCCGCCACCGGTCATCCCGAAGATCAGATCGGGGAAGTTGAAGATCCAGATGACCCGCAGCAGCACCGTGAGCACCAGCGTGACCCGGATATAGGGGATGGTGATCTGGAAGAGCGTGCGTGCCTTCCCGGCCCCGTCCAGCGCCGCGGCCTCGTACAGTTCGTCGGGGACCGACTGGAGCGCGGCCAGGATCATGATGGTGAAGAAGGTGACGCCGTACCAGATGTTGGCGATCAGTACGGCGATCATCGCCTTGTGCGGATCGGCCAGCCACGCCACGGGCTCGTCGATCAGCCCCGCCTTCTGGAGCAGATCGTTCACGACGCCGAACTCGCTGTTGAACATCCAGCGGAACAGGATGCCGATGAGGAACCCGGAGATCGCCCAGGGGAAGAAGATCAGCGCCTGGTAGACGCCGCGGAAGCGGAACCGGCGGCGCAGCCACAGGGCGAGCGCGAAACCGATCACGAGCTGGGGCACGATCGATCCGATGACCCAGGCGCCCGTATTGCCCAGCACGGTGCCCCAGTTGGGGTCGGAGAAGACACGGTGGAAGTTGTCCAGGCCCACCCAGGAGGTGTCGGTGAGATCGTTCAGATCCCAGTGGCGGAAGGCCATCTGGCTGCCCGCGATCATGGGGTAGTACGTGAACACCGCCACGAAGATCGCGGCAGGCGCCATGAAGGCGGCGATGAGCAGGCCCCGGCGGGTCGTGAACTCCCGCTTCCGGCCGCCCCGCGGCCCGTTCCGGGCCCGCGGGGCCGCTTGCTTCCGGACGGGGCGCGAAGTCTTCGGCCCGGTCGTCGTTGCGGACGTGGCGGGCATCCCTACTTCTCCTGCTCCCACTTCTCGGTCCAGTACGCGTCCCAGCCCGTCAGCAGCTCCTTGGGCGACATCTTGCCGGTCACCATCTTCTGCACGTCGGCGTCGGACTTCTGCTCCCACTCGCGCCACCAGGTCACGCCGCGCGGCTGGCTGACGTTGAGATAGGTGTCGGGGTGCTTGGTCATGGTGACGTAGGACGACCACGGGCCGGTCTTGTAGAACGGGTCCTCGGTCGCCGACTTGAGGATCGGCACCAGGCTGTTCTTCTTGGTGAAGTCCGTCGACGCCTTGCCCTGGGACAGGAACTTGATCAGCTTGACGGTCTCGGCCTTGTGCTTGCTGCCCTTCGCGACGCCCCACCCGGCGGTGGCCAGCGGCTGGACGGTCTTCCCGCTGGGTCCGGCCACCAGCGGAGCGGTGTCCCACTGCTCCTTCGAGATCGACTTGGACTCGGAGACCGTGGCGATGACTTCCGGATCCTGGAGCAGGAAGGCCGTGGAGCCGTTGGAGAACGCCTCGACCATCTCCGGATAGCCCCAGGACACGGATGACTTGGGCGATGCCTTCTTGAAGAGCGTGAGGTAGGTCTTGAGGGCGTCCAGGGCCTCGGGCGCGGAGAAGATCGTGCGCCCGTTCTTCAGCTTGTAGCCGTTGGCGAGGTCGACCTTGTCGGCCACGTACGCCTCGATGATGGCAGTGGCGTTGCTGTTGGCGTTGGCCCCGCCGCGGAACGCGTAGCCGTAGCGGCGCTCCGCCGGGTCGTTGATGGCGGAGGCCTGCTTCAGCAGCTGGTCCCAGGAGGCCGGGGGCTTGCTGAACCCGGCGTCCTTGATCAGGTCCTTGCGGTAGAAGAGGCTCAGCCCGTAGAAGCCGTAGGGGACGAAGAAGGTACGGCCCTTGGCGTCTTCGGACGCCTTGACGGCGTTCTCCGTCATGGCATTCCAGCCCTGCCAGCCCTTGAGGTCCTTCGCCATGTCGTACAGCCAGCCGTTGTTCGACCACGGGCCGACCGTGATGTCCCGTACCTCGAGTGCGTCCACGCCGCTGCCGGACTGGAGCATCTGCTGGATCTTCTGATCGGCCTGTTCGGTGGGCGGCGAGATCAGGTTGACCTTGATCTTGGGGTTCTGCTTCTCGAAGTCGGCTATGAGCCCCTTGAGCAGATCGGTGCGGGAGGGGTTGGTCAGGCTCTCGACCATGTTGAGCGTGACCGTGCCGTTCGCGTTCGGACTCATGGCGGAACAGCCGGTCAGGACCATCGCCGCGGCGGTGCCGAGGGCGAGGGCTACCGTCCTTCTCCTCATCGTGCTGACCTCTTTCTTGGGTGCGGGCCGCGCTCGGAGCGGCTTGGGGAGTCGGGGGTGGGGAGGGGAGTACGGTGTCGCGCCGCTATGGCGCGCCGTGCCGCCCGCGAGCCGCGCGGGCCCACTCAGCGAGGACGGGGACGCAGGTCTCGGCGAAGTACTCGTAGTCGGCGGCGGTGTTGTAGACGTGGGCGGACACCCGCAGATAGCCGATGCCGCCGAAGCTGGTGAAGGCCGCCTCGACACCCAGCTCCCCGGCGACCCGGTCGCGCAGCGCGTCGGCCTCGACGCGGGTGGCGCCGAGCCCCTCGGGCAGCCGCACCAGACGCATCCCGGGGACCGGCATGCCGACGTCGACGCTGCTGTCGGCGCCGGTCAGCTCGGTGAACGCGGCACCGATGACCTGCGCGGCGTAACCGGCCAGGTGGTCCATATAGCGGCGGGCGTGCCTCCAGCCCCAGGTGTGCTCTATGAAGCCGAGCGCCGTCGGTGCCGCCAGATAGCAGGTGGCATCCACCGTGCCCTGCTGGTCGAAGCGGTCGGGGTACGGATCCTCTGCACCCCATGAGTCGATCGGTGGGTAGAGCCGCTCACGCAGTGGACCGCGGGCGACGAGCGCTGCGGTGCCCCGGGGCGCGCATCCCCACTTGTGCAGGTTTCCGACCCAGAAATCGCAGGTCAGCCCCGAGAGCGGGGCGGGGAGCAGACCAGGTGCGTGCGCACCGTCCACGAGCAGCGGGATCCCGCGCCGCCGGGCCTCCGCTCCGATCCGCTCCACCGGCAGCCGGCGGGCGGTCGCCGAGGTGATCTGGTCCACCACGATGAGGTCCGTCGCCTCGGACAGTTCGGCGAACACGGCCTCGCACGCTTGCTCCTCATCTGCGTCGAGGGGTACCCGCGCGGTGCGGACCCCGCCATCCCAGCGGTCGCGCGCCAGCCGCTCGGCGCCCATGGTCACGGCGCCGTAACCGTGGTCGGTGACGACGATCTCCCCGCCGCGGCGACGGTCGAGGGCGGCGTACACGGTGCTGATGCCCGCGCTCGCGTTCGGCACCAGGGCCAGGTCGTCGGCGGCCACCGCCAAGAAGTCGGCGATCTCGACCCTGGTGTCGGCGATCCGCTGAGGCAGCGCCGGGAACCACACCACCGGGGAGCACTCCATCTCCACCCGCAGCTGCTTCTGCCGCTCCTGTGCCACCAGGGGAACCGCGCCGAAGGAACCGTGGTTCAGGTGTCTCATGGCGGGGTCCAGCGTCCACGCCCGGTCGGCGGGACGGCCGTCGGCCAGCAACAGGGGGCGTGGCGCCGCGATGACATCGGTCTCGCTCACATGAGTGCCGATCTGCCGGGGTCCGGATGTTCCGAGGGGCGTCAGAAACGAGAGAGATCTGATCGCAACCAGAACACGTATGATGACTCGGCATCCTGCATGATGGATTCCATGCAATCAAGGGGTGTAGCAGCGTGGATCATCAGATGACTTCTGATCGATACCTCTGAGATATCTGATGAATCGGTACAGTGCGATGAAGGGCGCGGGACCGCGCCCCGCCCGTTCGGGAGGAATCGGATGTCCGCAGTCGACAAGGCGTTCCACGGCCTACGCCACATGATCGCCACCGGGCGCCTCAGCGCCGGAGGGCGCATTCCGCCCGAGGGCGAGCTGTGCGAGGAACTCGGCGTGTCCCGGGGGTCGTTGCGCGAGGCCGTACGGATGCTCGCGGCCCTGGGGGTGATCGAGCCGCGGCACGGCTCCGGTACTTATGTCTCCCAGCTCAGGCCGGAGGACATCATAGGCAGCCTGTCGCTCACCCTGGAACTGCTGCCGCTCTCCGGTCTGCTGGAGGTGTACGAGATCCGGCGTGTCCTGGAGTCCCACGTCGCGGCGCAGGCTGCGGCCCGCAGCACCCCGGAGACGGTGCGGGAACTCTTCGCGCTCATCGAGGCCATGGACGCCACCGACGACCCCACCGAGGCATCGGACCTCGACCACCGCTTCCATGCCGCGATCGCCACCGCGGCCGGAAACCCCGCCCTCGGCTCCCTGCTCTCGGTCTTCCGCGCCCGCTCCCGCAAGTACCAGATCTTCACCCTCCCCGAGGGCGAGCAGATGCGGCGCAAGAGCGACGAGGATCACCGCGTGCTGGCCACCGCGATCGCCGACCGCGATCCGCGCGCCGCCGCCGGAGCGGCCGAGGCCCATGTCGCCCAGACGGAGCGATGGCTGCGCGCCTTCATGCCGCCCATGGAGGAGGACTCCCCGGCCTGACGCGTTGCGTTGCGTTTGACGTGCCTCGCGTCGGCATGATGCGATCCAGCGTTCCGCGATGGCGTTCATTCGGGGCACCTGGGGCGGTGTCGGAATGACGTGCACGCCGATCGCCTGGAAGACGGCGTCGAAGCTGTCGGTGAAGTAGGTGCCGCGGTCCCGGATGAGGAGGCTGATCGACTCTGCGCGGTCAGCGAGGTCCACGAGGTGGTTCCGTGCTTGCTGGGTGATCCAGGGGCCGGTCGGGTGCCGGGTGATGCCGGCGATGTGCACGTGTCGGGTGCCGTGGTCGATGAAGAACAGCATGAACCAGCGCCGCAGGAAGACCGTGTCGATGTGGAAGAGGTCGGTGGCCATGATGGCGGAGGCCTGGGCTTTGAGGAAGGCGGGCCAGGACTGGTTGGTGCGCTGGGGTGCGGGGTCGATCCCGGCCTTCTGCAAGATCTCCCAGACGGTCCAGGCGCCGAGTTTGCGTCCCAGGCCGAGCAGTTCGCCGCGGATCCGTTGATATCCCCACCCGGGGTGCTCCCGCGCGAGGCGCAGGACCAACTGCCGCAGTGCTTCCGGCGTCGGTGGTCGGCCCGGACGGCGGTGTGCATAGGTCCACTTCCGGGCCACGAGACGTGCGTGCCGGCGCAGGACCGACCGTGGAGTGACCAGCAACACCAGCCGTGCACGCTGCTGCTTGTTCACCATCCGGAGCAGCGCTGCCATGACAGCCCGATCACTCCAGGAAATTGAGGTCGTGGCTGGATGCGTTGCGCGACACCGAGCTGGTGCCGGAGCATCAAGATCTCGACTTCTTTCGCCGCACTCGACCGGGCCAGCAGCGCAAGCCATCGGAAGAGCTGACACGCGAGCTGATAGATCAGGCGTATCGCCACGACCCAGCATGATGCCGCAGCACCCGTCAGCTCCAGCGCTCTGGCAGATCCGAAGTCGCAGGTCACCTCGGGTGACATATTTTCCGGCACCCACAACGTCGCACACCGCTCGGCCAGCACCGCACCTCGCCATCGGCCAGCACCCGCACCTCGCCAGTCGCCTCGTTGACGACCGGGGCGCACATCTCGTCGTCGAGGGTGTCCTCGGCGTCGATGGGCGGCATGTCGGCCATCATGCCGACACCCTCACGCGGCCACGACCTGGATCGGGCGTCCTGACGTTGGCCGTTCGCCCCCTATCAGGTCTTGCTCCGCGCCCGCCGGCGCCGGCCTGGCGGCGGTCCAGACCGGCGGACGGGGCGATGTCATGCGGGGACGCCGAGCGGCGGGTGCTCGAGCACGCGGGGCTTGTACTCGACCAGCTGGATGCGGCCGTCGAAGGTGCGGTGCTCGATCATCTCGAGGGCAACGTCCGGATAGCCGTCGTAGATGCGTTCTTCGCCCGTGGCCCCGGTGATCACCGGGAACATCACGACCCGGAAGCGGTCGACGAGTCCGGCTCGTAGCAGGGACCGGCACAGGCTGAGGCTGCCGATCGTGCTGAGGAGTCCCGAGCCACTCGACTTCATGGCGCGGACCGCCTCGACGGCGTCGTCGCGGATGAGCGTGGAGTTGGCCCATGCCAGTGGCTCCTCGAGTGAGGAGGAGAACACCACCTTGGACGCTTGCGTGAGCTCGTCGACGGACGCCTCTTCCTCGGGCCTGAACTCGTCTTGGCCATTCGGGACCTCGCCTGCGGCGAAGCCGGACATCAGGCGGTAGGTGTTCGCTCCCATCAGATAGGTGGCCTCGGGCTGCTCGCCGAGCCATGCGAGGTACTCCGGGCCCTCGAGGCCCCAGAACCCGGGCCATCCCTCTCCCGATGCGTGGCCGTCGAGGGAGGTGATGAAGTCGACGAGAAGCTCCGACATGGCGGTGTCCTTTCCTGGGGTGTCACGAGCTTGGACCGGCCGGGAGCCACAAACTCATCGGTCGCGCTGTGGAGTGACGAGAAAACCCATGACGCTGCAGCCGATCAGGCCGACGGACGGCACTGCTTCGGCGGGCCCGGAGGCCCATATGATTGCACTATGCACGCAGTCGGGGAATGGTCTCGCGCGATTGGGCACGGCGGTTTGAGTTCTGTCAAAGCCCCAGCTCAGCCCCACCCGCGAACGGCCCCACAACCAGATCCCTACGATCCGGTGCATGCTGGATCCCGAGCTGTTGGAGCGGACCACCGCGCGGAGCGCGGAACTGGACGAACTCGGAGAAAGGCTGGCCAAGCAGTTGGCCGAGGTGCGGGCCGAGCGGGACGAGCCCGCTGTCGCCGAGAAGGTCCTCGAGCGGATGAGCGAGCAGCTCGCTGGAGAGCGCGCTTCATACACCAGTGAGACCGCCATGCGGACATGCTGCCAGCCGAGACCGGATCCCTGACGTCACCTGCCGCGACGACTTTTCGAGCCTGTGCCGTTCAGAAATGCGTCGTTGCGTGTCGTAGGTGGTCTGGCGGGATCAGCGGGCGCGCTGGGACCATGTCCAGGTGATCGTGTCACTGGTGTATCAGGTCACGAGGAAGCTTCTTGGTGCTGCGGCCGGCACGGGAGATCCGGCGCTGGGGCTGCCGCGGGATCCAGGGGGGAGCTCGCCCGGCTGGGCCACAGGATCGGCGCCTCCACGCTCTGGAAGATCTTGACCGCCGCCGGTGTCGGCCCGGCTCCCCGCCGCGTCGGGCCGACATGGCGCGAGTTCCTGACATCCCAGGCCGAAGCCATCATTGCCTGCGACTTCCTGCACATCGACCTGGTGGATCTTCGCCGGGTCTACGCGCTGGTCTTCATCGAGCACGACACACGCCGCCTCCACATCGCCGGCGTCACCGCTCATCCGACCGCACAGTGGACAGCCCAGCAGGCCCGGAACCTCGCTCTTGAGTCGGGCGTGCGCTCTGGAGCGAGCGCCACGCTCTCCGTGTTCTCAGCACCTACGCCGGACACTACAACGGACATCGACCGCATCAGGCCCGGGAGCAACTGCCTCCCCTCGCCGACCACCACACGGCGCCGCTGACCGACCTGAAAACCCCACGACGATTGCTCCGGACCCGTGTCCTTGGTGGCCTGATCAATGAGTACAGGTACGTGGCATGACCAGCGGTGACGCGTTTCTGAACGGCACAGGATCATGTGGTTCTTGGAGTTCCGGATGCCCCATGGCCTGCGTGAACCCGGCGAGCGCCGGCGATCGCGACGGCGCCGCAGTGTTGTTCTCCTACCGCGTCACAAGCCAAGAGCTGAGCTTGCCGTGCTACTTCGTAACCCTGATGATCGGTTGCTCGACCCGCAGTTCGGCCTAGCACGGAGAAGGGTCCAGGGGTGTGTTCTCTGGATGTTCCCTTGTGTACGGGGGCACAGGCCGGGACGCCGTCACGGCTACTACTCCTTACTCTGGGGGTATGGACCGAGTGGAAGCACGTGAGCTCGAGTACTTCGTCGCCCTCGCCGAGGAACTGCATTTCGGGCGGGCCGCGGAACGACTCGGGATCGCCCAGCCACCGTTGTCCAGAGCGATCCGCAGGCTGGAACGCCGGATGGGTGTGCAGTTGTTCGAGCGCACCAGCCGTCATGTCGGTCTCACCGCGGCCGGTGCGGTCTTCCTGACCGAAGGCCGCAAGGCGTTGACCGCACTGGACGACGCGGTGTCACGCGCCCAACGCAGCATTCATCCGCACCGGCTGGTGGTGGCCGCGCTGCAGGGCACCGGGTCCGGGCTGCTGGCCGGCATGTTGCGGGACTACCGCCGCCAGCCCGGTGCCGCCGACGTCGACGTGGTGTTCACCCAGGACCACGTCGACCTCGTGCGCACCGGTTCGGCAGACCTCACGTTGACGTGCGGTCACAGCGGTCTTGCCGGGTTGGAGTTCACCGAGCTCGCCGAAGACGACACAGTCGCGTTGCTACCGCGGGACCATTTCCTCGCGGCGAAACCGGCTGTGACGGCTGCCGATATCGCGCAGGACGCGCTTTTCCGTCCGCAGTGGCCGGAAAACACACTCGACGAGATTATCGATCAGGTCGCCATGGGCGAACTGATTGTGACGGCTGCGGCAAGCGCAACCGACCGGATCGGCTCCGCCGTCGTGGCTGTTCCCGTCCTCGACGCGCCACCGACCTGGCTGGTGCTGACCTGGCGGCCGGACATCCCTACCGCGACGCGCGACGCATTCGTCTACACCGCCAGGAACGTGGCAACCAGGCACCTGGGCCACTCAGGACCAGGTGCCTAGCTGGGTGGCTCCGCCGTCAACGACCAGTTCAAAGCCGGTGATGTAGCTGCTCTGCTCCGATGCGAGGAACAGGATCGCGTTCGCCTGTTCCTCCGGTCGCCCCCACCGGGCCAGCGGGACGGCCGACGCGTAGTTCGCTTTCCACTCGCGCCTGCCGGCCTCGTCGAGCCCGGCCGCGACGAGCGCATCCTCGATCCCGGCAGTGTCCACGATTCCCGGTGACAGCGCGTTGACCCGGATCTTCCGCCCCTTGAGTTCGTTCGCCCAGCTCCGAGCGAACGAGCGGACCGCGGCCTTCGACGCGTTGTACACGCTGTACCCCGCCGTCCCGCCACTCCCCGACACCGAGCTGACCAGCACGATCGACGCGCCGTCGCTGAGCAGCGGAAGAGCCTTCTTGACCGTGTTCAGCGTGCTCCGGACGTTGGTGTTGAAGTGCAGGTCGAAGTGCTCGTCGGTGACGTCTTCGAGCATCGCGAACTTGGCAGTGCCGGCGTTGGCCACCACAACGTCGATCTGACGGCCGTCGGCGCGCACGGTGTCGTACAGCCGGTCGAGATCCGCGGGGTTCGACGTGTCGCCCTGCACGGCGATCGCACCCACCTTCTCCGCGGCGGCCGTCAGCTCCTGCTCCCTGCGACCGGTCACGTACACCACCGCACCTTCTTCGACGAACCGCTGCGCCGTGGCGAGACCGATACCTGAACTGCCGCCGCTGATGACCGCGACCTTGTTGTCGAGTTGACCCATGACACCGAGTCCACCACCGCTCACCAGCGGGAACAATGACGACTCCGGCATCACAGCAGTACCCGGCAGGTATCGACTGTGCGCGGTCATGTTTGCCGGTTGCCGGGACCACCGCAGGTTGCCCCCGAGTTATGTTCTTCGCGGTCCTGCAAGAGGGCCGCTGGCCTACGGGCCCGGCATGACTGTTCCTGTGCCGTTCAGCGATGCGTCGTTGCAGGTCGTAGGGGTCTGGTGATACCCGGGGTCGCCTGGGGCGATTCCGCGGGTGATCATCTCCCTGAGGTATCAGCCAACGCGGAAGCTGCTATCCGTCCCGGTTGTACTGCTCCGCCAACAGGCAGCCAAGGACGCAGAACTACTGGTACTCCGACACGAGAACGCGGTGCTGCGCAGACATCTCGCGCGTCCGGTGCGCTACGAGCCGGTGGACCGACTGTGGTTCGCCGCGCTGTCCTCCCTGATACCCCGGCGGCGATGGGCGCAGGTCTTCCCGGTGACTCCAGGGACTTTGCTC
The DNA here is from genome assembly GCF_024298965.1 of Streptomyces rapamycinicus NRRL 5491. Lineage (NCBI taxonomy): Bacteria > Bacillati > Actinomycetota > Actinomycetes > Kitasatosporales > Streptomycetaceae > Streptomyces > Streptomyces rapamycinicus. The sequence goes on from NZ_CP085193.1 coordinate 9,611,664, forward strand.
GCGTGGCACCGAAGGCTCGTCACATGCGGCTGGGACTACAGCAGGCGTCGGAGCAGGCCTGGCCGACCACGGCCGGCGAAGGCGATCAGGGAGTTCGTACTGCGGAAGGCCCGCGAGAATCCGCGATGGGGTTGCCGCCGGATCCAAGGCGAGCTGGCTCAGCTCGGGCATCGGGTCGGTTCCACAGTCTGGGAGATCTTGGCCACTGCCGGCGTAGGCCCTGCGCCTCGCAGAGCCGGACCGACATGGCGTGAGTTCCTCACGATGAAGGCCGACAGCATCATCGTTTCTGCGACTTCCTGCACATCGATCTGGTGAATCTCCGCCGGGTCTATGCGCTGGTCTTCCTCAAGCACGGCACGCGCCGCCTGCACATCGCCGGCGTCACCGCACACCCGACGGCTGCCTGGGCCACCCAGCGAGCCTGCAATCTCGCCACTGACCTGGGCGCGCGCATGGACTCGCTCCTGCGCACCCGCGTCCTCGACGCTGTGATCAACGAGTACAGATATGCCGTTTGACCAGGAGTGATGATGATCCGATCCTCATCGGTCAGAACATGGTGTTGTCGTTCTTGGAGGTCGGTGGGATGAGCTGGAGGACGTCCCAGTGTTCGACGATCTTGCCGGCCGCGTCGAAACGGAAGATGTCGATGCCGGCGTACTCCTCGGCGGGCCAGGTCTGGTGGCAGTGCAGGATCACGTGGTCGCCCTCGGCGAAGGCTCGCTTGACCTCCACCCGCTTGCCCGGGTACTCGGCGGCCATGCGCTCGAAGTAGTCGATGAACGCCTGTTTGCCATCGCCGACGTGGGGATTGTGCTGGATGTAGGTGTCGCCGACGTACCGGTTGATGGCCTCGGCGGGGCGGCATTGGTTGAACATCAGGTCGTAGAACGCCTTGGCCGTGGCCTTCTTGGTCTCCGGGTCGCTCATGGTGTCTCCGTAGGGTCGGGTGTCAGGTGCGGCAGGGTGAGTGCGTCGAGCAGGTCGCCGGCCTCGACCGGGACGGGCAGAGTCCGGCCGGAGAGGTCCGCCGGGGTTTCGGGGTGGGTGGAGTTGACGCGTACGAGGCGCGCGTGGGGGAAGTGGCGGGTCAGGTGTTCACCGGGCCATCGAACCACCCCGGGGGTGTTGAACCCGGCGCCGAATTCCAGGATGAGCAGGCGGGTGTCGACGTGAGCCGTTCCCAGCCACTGCTGGAGGCGACGGCCCGCCGGGAGGTAGGGGGTGTCGACGAACTCTGGGCCGATACGGACGTTGATCTCGACCTCCCCGCCGCAGTTCGGGCAGCGGGGCAGGGCGCTCGGGTCCGTTACGGCACCGGTGGCCGGGTCGTATGCGGCGAGGAGCCGCGTGATGAGGGGGCGGCTGTCCCAGGTGCTGGGGATGCAGGGGGTGGCGCACTGGTAGCGGCCGTAGTCGCCCTGTGGTGTGAAGACCCGGTCGGGGGCGAAGCCGCCCCGGGCGAAGAGGGCATCCACGTTGGATGTCATCACCCAGTGTTCCTTGTCGCCGACGAGGGAGCGCAGACGCTGGTAGAGGGGGTTGGGGTCCGGGGAGAAGCGGATGTCGTGGATGTGGACGGCCCAGTAGCCCCACAGCAGGGCGGGCGGCAGAGGGACGCCGACGAGGTAGCGGGAGCGCAGGCCGAGGCGGTGCAGGGCAGGGAAGAGCTCCTTGAAGCGGTCCTCGTCTCCGTAGTCGTATCCGCGGCGGCGCTGAGTCCGGCCCCGGCGGTGATCAGGACACGGTCGGCCTCGGTGAGCCAGGTGCGTATCGTGTCGGCGGCGGCTGCCACTTCGAAAGCGGGGTGGTTCATCGGGGCCGGGTTCCTTCGGTCAGGGCGTGGCGATAGGCGGCGAGGTCGTCGTCCGTATAGACGTTGTAGATCACGCGGTCGAACCGTTCCGGGTGGAGGTCGAGCCAGTCGGCCACGGTGTCCAGGGCGATGCGGGCGGCCGGTGTCCTGGGGTAGCCGAAGACGCCGGTGCTGATGCCGCAGAACGCGACGCTGCGTATGCCGTCCACTTCGGCGGCGAGGTCGAGGCAGGCACGGTAGGCGGACGCCAGTGCCCGCTGGTGGAGCGTGAGCACGGGGCCGTCGACGATCGGACCGACGGTGTGCAGGACGTAGCGGGCGGGCAGGTGGTAGCCCCGGGTGATCTTGGCCGTGCCGGTCGGTTCCGGGTGCCCCTGCAGAGACATGATCGTGTGGCAGTCGGCACGCAGGCGGGGGCCGGCGGCGGCGTGGACGGCGTTGTCGATGCACGGGTGCATCGGGGCGAAGCAGCCGAGCAGGGCACTGTTGGCGGCGTTCACGACGGCGTCCGCGCCGAGGGTGGTGATGTCGCCCTGCCACAGCGCCGTCCGGTCGTCGGCCCGGTATGTGGTGTGGGGAATCGTGTCGCGGACGGTGGGCAGAGAGGTGGCGTCGACGGTGTCGCGTGCCAGGCGTTCGCCGACCAGAAACGCGTCGAGTACGCGGGCGGTGCCGGTGGACAGCGGGCCTGGCTCCCGGACCGTCAACACGGCGCGCAGGAGCTGCCGGGCGGCGGCATCGTCGAGCCGGTCCGCTGCACCGGGGCGCAGCCCGGCCCTCACGGCCACCGGGTCGTCGCCCAGCAGTCCGAGCGCCTCGCGGGCCAGGTCGGCGGGCCGATCCCCTGGGACATGACCGACGTCGAACCGGAAAGGCTCGTCGAGAGCGATGGCGGCGCTGTAGGCGGCGAGCGGCAGCGCGGTCGCGTACACGGTGGTCCTCCGGGCGTGTGAGGGCAGCCTTCAGGCGGGTTCGAGGGTTCCGGTATGGAGTTCGGCGACGCGGCCGTCGCCCGTCTCATAGGTCCAGACGGCGTGGACAGTCCAGGTATTGAGGTTCATGAGGTGGGTGATCGTCATGCCGGAGGCTCCGACCCAGCTGAGCGTGAACAGGCCGGGGCCACCTCGGCGGTGTGGAGGGTGACGGTCTCCTCGGTGCCCTTGGCCGGGCCCTGAAGGGTCTCGTAGCGCAGGCTGGTGCCGTCGGCCGTGCAGGTGTACCGGAAGGCGACGCCGTTGTCGACGCGGAAGACGAACGTCTTCCCGGCGCAGGTGAGCCCACTCACTGCATTGCTCCTTGCAGGTGCCGCGAAGCCTCAGAACAGGCCGTTGTCGTGGGGCAGTTCGGCCGGGATCGGGGCGACGACGTCCCAGTGCTCGACGATCTTGCCGCCCTGGACGCGGAAGAGGTCGTAGTACGCCACGGGGACACCGAACTCGCCCTCGGACTGGAGCAGCACGAACTCGCCCTCGGCGATGACCTTGTGGACGGTCTTGTAGACGAGGTTCTTGCCCTGCTCCGCCCACTGCGCGGCGGCGGCGCCGAAGCCGTCGAGGCCGTCGGCGGCCTCCGGGTTGTGCTGGTGGTAGGTCTCGGTGGAGATGTAGTCGGTGAGCGCCGAGTAGTCGGCGCCGACCAGGACCTTCTGCGCGAACCCGGAGACCAGGGCCCGGTTGGCCTCGGTCTCCTCGGGCGCGGTGACCTGGGAGGGGCCATCGGTCTGCGAGCGGCCCGACGCCGTCTCCCGTACGAGAGGGGTCAGGGCGTCCCAGTGCTCGGCGAGCCTGCCGTCGGCATCGACGCGGAAGATGTCGAAGGCGACCAGCGGGTCCGGGCCGAAGCCGTGGTACGTGCCGTGCAGGGCGACCAGGCCGCCGTCGGCGATCACCCGGGCACCCTCGTACCGGAAGCCGTCCGGCAGGCCGGCGACAAGCTGACGCAGGGCCTCGGGGCCGTCGGCGGCCAGCGCGCTGTGCTGGGTGTAGCCGGCAGCGACCCAGCGGTCCACCGCGCTCGGGTCCTTCTGGCCGAACAGCTCACCGGCTGCGGTCAGAACGGTGTTCTTGGCGTTGCTCATGATGGTTCTCCTCGCGAGGACAGCTTGTGGATGGAGGCCTGGGGGATGGCCCGCAGGCAGGCGCTGGTCGAGGGCGGCGGTCAGGGAAGCGACCCTGGAGGCCGCGCCGCCCATCTGGTCGGCACCGTGTGCGGTGTGCAGCAACAGCGCCGGGGAGGAGGTGACGCGAAGGAGGCACAGCGCCCGGAAGGCGGCGCGAGCCTCCACCCGGCCGCCCGGGGCGCTGTACGCCGAGGTGACGGCGTCCGCGTCCAGTCCGAGCTCGTCGGCTATGTCCCGGTAGACGTCCACGTCGGACAGGCCGCGGCCGTCGACGAACCACGCCCGCTGCATGGCCTCGGCCGCGTCCAGTTCGCTGACTCCGGGCTGGTCGCGCAGCGCGGCCAGCCCCGCCGCCGCGGCAGCGGAGTCGAGCACGGTCGTCCCCCGCGACAGCGCATGCTCGTAGCCCACGCCGAAGGCGGCCCCCGTCAACTGCGTGATGCGGCCGCGTTCGGCCGACAGGTGCGGATAGGCCGCCACCGGCAGCGCCCGGGCACCGGTGTAGAGGCCGGCCGACACGACGCTGAGCCGGATGCGGTGCGCGTTGTCCTCGGCGAAGGCCCGCACGGTGGGGCCGAAGCCGTAGCACCAGGCACAGTACGCGTCGAACGCATACGTCAACGAGGCTTGTTCCGCCGAAGGCATCACCCTCCTCCTCCCTTACTGCTTTCCGACATCGATCGATGTCGGAGGGCGCCGACATCTCAAAGCTATGGTTGTTGAACAGGCTGAATCGGATACCCTGGCGACTAGTGATGGTCAAAAACCGACATGATTCCGACCCGGGGATCCCGGCGGTCTCCTTCGCGGCGCCCGCCGGCACCCCCGCCGGTGTCGAAGTGCTGTCCCTCGCCGACCTGTGCCACCGCGTACCAGGCGCGCGGCTCACGGTCCCCCAGCGCCCGGACTTCCATCACCTGATCACCGTGACCAGCGGAACCCTGTGGCACACGGTCGACTTCACCGCCTACGCCCTCGACCCCGGCTCATGGCTGTGGGTTCGCCCCGGCCAGGTTCAGCAGTGGGGCGACCTCACCCACGCAGAGGGCACCGTGATTCTGTTCCGCCAGGACTTCCTCGACCCGGCCACCAGTGCCGGCGCCCGCATGGAAGACCCGCACGCGCCGATCCTGCGTCGGCCCCTGTCCGAGGACGCCCAGGCCCTGCGACTCGCCGTCGACCATCTCGCCGCCGAGTTCGACGCACTCGGACACCTGCCCCTGGAGATCCACACCGCGGCCCTGCGCCACCTGCTGGCCGTCCTCGTCCTGCGACTGGCCCACCTCACCGCCCCCCTCGGCAGCCCCGTCCCCGAGCCCGACGCCACCTACCTGCGCTTCCGCGACGCGGTGGAAAAGGACTTCGCCCGCACCCGCCGGGTCGAGGACTACGCCGACGCACTCGGCTACTCGGCCCGCACCCTCTCCCGCGCCACCCTTGCCTCCGCCGGGCTCGGCGCCAAGGAGTTCATCGACCGCCGCGTCGTCCTCGAAGCCAAGCGGCTCCTGGCTCACAGCGATCAGACAGCCGCCCGAATCGCCGACCGCCTCGGCTTCTCCAGCGCCACTCACTTCAGCAAGTACTTCCACCAGCGCACCGGACAGACCCCGATTGCCTTCCGCGGCACGGTCCGCGGGCACACCCCGAGGTGAGAGTCGTCCGCCCCGCCGTAGACACCTTGTGGGGCTCGAATATTCATCGCCGCACTTCATCGCCGCACTTCAGGCGGCATAGCGGGAACTCGTTGAGTATCTCGCCCTGGACTGCGTCGGCACGGGCATTGTAGTTGGCGTCGTAGCACGGCGTTTTCATGGCGCAGGACGAGAAGTTCGGCCTCCTTCGAGGTGCCCCGCTGCAGAGGCACTGTCGGGACGGCGAGGAGGCGTCGAGTCACCTGGTACAGGAGCGACACGATCATCCCGTCGCAGCTCTGTGCAGGCCGGATGGGGCGTTTGACCAGCGACAATGACTCCGCGGACGGTGTGATCGGATGGCCGGGCCGACCTGGCGGCTGCCCTGCGGGTTCGACTGGATCCGTCCGCCGTCGACGGTCACACCCGCTTGGCCCGCCGCCAGGCTCAACTGGAGGATGGAGGCCTGTTTGCGATGGGGCTGCTGCTCGGCTCATGTGGGGCAGGGGAGCCGGGTCAGATTGCGGAACGGCCGCCGTCGGCGGCGACGATCGCCCCGGTCGTGAAGCTGGCCAGGTCACTGGCCAGGAAGGCGACCACCTCGGCGACTTCGGCCGGGTCGGCCACCCGGGCCAGCGGCACCGTGTCGCCGTATCCACCGACATCTTGGCCGAGCGACTCGACCGCCTTCGCCGAGCGCATCGGCCCCGGCGAGACGGCGTTGACGCGGACGTTCGCCTGGGCGAACTCGGCGGCCCAGGCGCGGGTCAGGGACTCCAGCGCCGCCTTGGTCGCGCCGTAGACGGCCATGGCGGGCATGCCGATGCCTGCGGCGGTGGAGGAGATGTTGACGATGCTGCCGCCCCCGTTCGCGGCCATCCGCGGTGCCAGCACCGTGGTGAGCGCGAAGGGAGCCCGCACGTTGACAGCGAACGCCTCGTCGAAGGCGGCGAGTTCCTGCGTCGCGCCGAGCAGGACCGCGGCGTTGTTGATAAGGATGTTGACGGGGCCGGCCGCGTCGGCGAGCCGCCGCACGTCCTCGACCTCGCTCAGATCAGCCGGCAGGAAGCGGATTCGCCCGCCGAGATTCTCAACGGCCTGGGCGCCGCGCCGCGGGTCCCGTCCGGTGACCGTGACATCAGCACCGCCGGAGGCGAGGACCCGCGCCACCGCGTACCCCAGCCCACCGATTGCACCGGCGCCGGTGACCAGTGCGTTCTTTCCCTTGAAATCCATGGGCGTGGCCTTCGCCGGGTCAGCGCGCCGCGGCGGCCGCGTTACGGATCCAGTTGCGGAATTCGATCGCCAGGTGCTCGCAGTGTCCCTCGATCATCGAGTCCGGGGCGGCCGACGGATAGACGACGCGTACCACCACGTTCGCGCCGGTCCCGGTGTCCCGCGCCCGGTGCAGGCAGTACGCGAAGGGAGTACCGTCGTCCAGGCTGAGCAGGGCGTTCATCAGCGTCACCGGGTAGGACGTGTCGAGGAAGGCGCTGACGGTGGCGGGCAGTTCGCGCGCTACCGAGACTTGAACCGGGTGAGGTGGCCGCCGATCGTCTCCACCATGCCGCCGGTGTAGGTGGGCGGTTCGACGTAGTGCTCGGGGTGGGCGTTGACGAGCAGTGACTTGTCCTGGAAGCGGCCGGTGCCGGCTTGCGCGGCGAACCAGTCGGCCAGGTCGGTGCCGCTGAGCCCGCGGACGGTGAACTCGGTGCTCGACTCGCGGAAGGTGCCGCCCGAGGCCGCGACGAGTTCCTTGTGATAGCGGTCGCCGGCGTCGATCTGCCCGGCGAGCAGGTCCATCATCACCTGGCCGCCTGCCACGCTCTTCAGGTTCCTCAAGGCCCGGCGTGCGGCCTTGAGCTCCCACCGGTCGACTTCGGTCTCGTCGAAGGTGCGGCCCATGGTGTGTACATCGACGGTCACGAGGGGGGACTGCGGTGCTTCGGTGTGGGTGTTCACGTGTGGTTCCCTTCATGGCAGGAGGCGGTCAATGCAGCTGCGGCGACAGCCCAGCTGTGTACACGGAATGCGCCAGCCCGTTTGCTGCCCGCCCAAATCCACAACAAGATGCACTCATGCACCTTGCAAGCCCGGGCCCCGCCCCCCGCCGCCGTCGGCGCGGCGTAGAACTGCAGGCCGCTCTACTTGATGCGGCCTGGGAAGAGCTGATGGAAAGCGGCTACGCGGGCCTCACCTTCGCCGCGGTAGCGGACCGCGCCGGCACCAGTCGCCCGGTCGTCAACCGTCACTGGGCGACCAAGGCCATGCTGGTCCGTGATGCCATCGGCCGTGCCAGCGATAAGTTCTCGCTCACCGATCCCGGCACCGGATCCCTGCGCGATGACACGATCGGGCTGCTCGAACAGCTCAACGGGGCGTTCACTGTGTTCGCTGTCGCCATGACCGCACAGTTGGCCGCCTACTTCGAAGAGACGGGAACAAAGCCCGCTGAGCTGCGTGCGTCCCTGATCGATGAGAGGTGGGCGCTGATCGAGTCCGTCGTGCAGCGCGCCGTCGAGCGAGGAGAGATCGATGGTTCGAAGCTGACTCCGCGAATCGTGCGGCTGCCCTTTGACCTGCTCCGACACGAAGTGCTCATGGACCTGGCGCCAATGTCTGCGCACGCCATCCAGGAGATCGTCGACACGATCTTCCTCCCCCTGCTCACATAAGACCTGCTACTGAGGTTGAACTCCGCAGTGTCATGGGGGCTGTTGGGGTGCCGACCCTTTGCGTATATGGCCGATGTATGCGGTATCCACAGGGTGGCGGGCTGACCGCCGAACGACGCCAGTTCCGCGAGGAGTTACGGAGCCAGGCCGCGGAGCGCTTCGTCCAGGGTGAGGGCAGCTCGGCGATCGCCGAGGGCCTGCGTGTCAGCTCCGGTCGGTCCAGCGCTGGCGGCAGGCATGGGAGGCGAGCGATCCTCGGGCCCTGCGCGGAAGGCTCGCGGCGGCCCGTGGAGCATGGCTCGTCTTCGAGGACGAAGCCGACTCCATGACGCCGCCGCAAGCGAAGACCTGGTCACCACGTGGCCGCACCCCGGTGGTGCGGGTCCGCGGCCGTTCTCGCAGACGTGTCTCCATCGCCGCGCTGACCTGCTACAAACCAGGACACCGCTCGAGGCTGATCTACCGGCCTCGCCGCGACGACGGCCATCGCGACGGCCGCAAGAGCTTCTCCTGGCGCGACCACCGCGACCTGCTCATCGCTGCCCATCAGCAGCTCGGCGGCCCGATCGTGCTCGTCTGGGACAACCTTGGGCGTCCACAAAGCCGCCGACCCGCGCGAGTTCGCCGCAGCACGGGACTGGCTGACCATCTACTACCTGCCGCCCTACGCACCCGACCTCAACCCCGTCGAAGGGATCTGGCCGCTCCTGCGGCGCGGCTGGCTCTCCAACGTCGCAGCTCGACGAGACCACCGGCGAGCAGACGACCCACAGCTAAGAGGATGCGCCCGGCGGTGTCGAGCGTGTAGCGCTGTGTTTCGCCGAACGAGTTTGTATGGGCGGTCAGGCGGCCCGCCGCGTCACGTTCGTAGGTGCGTTGGGCGCCGTTGAAGTCGGTTTCGGCGACGAGGCGGCCTGCTGCGTCGTACTCGTAGTGCCACTGTCGGCCTTGGGGGTTGGTGACGGCGGTGAGGCGCAATTCAGTGTCGTAGGTGAAGGCGTAGGTGGCAATGTCGGGGTCGGTGCGGGTGGCTGGCAGGTCGAAGTGGGTGTGGGTGTAGCTGGTGGTGTGTCCGGCCTGGTCGGTGTGGCGGGCGAGGTTGCCTTCGGTGTCCCATTGCCACACTTCGCGGGAGCCGTCCGGGCCTTCGCGCCAGGCAGTGAGTGGTGTGGCCGAGGGGATCGATGACTGCGACCGGAAGAGCGGCTGCGTTCGGGGTGACCTCGGTGGTGTGGCCCAGGGCGTCTGTGACGGAGGTGAGGTGACCGGAGGCATTGTGGGCGTAGTGGGTGGTGGCGCCAGTGGGGTCGGTGGTGGAGGCGCGTGCGCCCCTGTCGTTGTAGGTGTAGCGCCAGATTGCTCCACCCGACTCCCGGGTCTTCAGAGGCAGGTGGTGGCAGCGGGTCGGTCTCGGCGATGACCTTGTAGGCCTCGTCGCAGACGTAGGTGGTGGTGTTGCCCTGCGAGTCGGTGTAGCGCGTGGTCCGGGCCTGCGCGTCGTAGTGCAGGCGGCCGGAGAGGATGCCGTCCGGGCCGATGCCGCGCAGCACACGGCCTCGGTGGTCGTAGACATAGGCATAGGTAGTGCCGTTGCGGTCCGTCCATGATGTGACGCGGTGTTCGTCGTCGTACTGGTACCGCAGCGCCTTGCCAGTGGAGTTGATGACCTCGGCCAGGTCCCCGGCCGTGTTGTAGCCGAAGGAGATCAGAGTGGTGCTGTGCTCATGGTCTTCGCCGTGCAGCAGGCGCAGGGCCGTGATCCGCAGCAGTTTTGGATCGGTGTCGACCGCGATGTGATAGCCACCGGAGTGGACGATCCCCGTGGGGGCGCCTTGTGGGTCGTAGGTGACGTCGGTGCGGTCGCCTTCGCCGGTGCGGTCGGTGATCGCTGTCAGAGCGAGCTCTCGGCCGCCCGCCGGCAGCGGGGCGAGAGCAATTGTCAAATCCTGTGGATCAAAGCTCGGACCTGGCGCGGCGAGACCCCGAGGTCGGTGGCCGGATGGCAGCGCTGCCATGCAAACTGGTCTGGACCACCATGACCTGACCTCATGTCAGAGCTCTACTATGGCAAGGCCTAGTTCGGCGGCAGCGCTGAACGCAGCGGTTCGGGGTGTCTCTAGAGGTCGATCACGACCTTGCCGCGGACGTGTCGGGCCGCCTGGAGTTCGACGGCAGCGCGGATGTCTTCGACGGGGAAGGTCGCGGCGATGGGCACACGCAGGCGGCCGGCTGCGACTAGGGCCGCGATGTTATCCAGGGCATCGGGCGCGGCGTTCGCGCCGTTGGCGGCTGGCACCCCGTCGACCACGGCCGCGATGGTGCAGATGCGGCCATCCGGGAGGCCTAGTTCGCGGGCGACGTGCACCGTGTCCGTCCCGTGGAGGTCCAGTGCCGCGGTGACGGGGCCCGCGTCGAGGTCGCGGACCCTGCCGGTCAGGCCGTCGCCGTACGCGACCGGTTCGGCGCCGAGGCTTCGCAGATGCTCCGCTGTCGACGGCGAGCCGGTCCCGATGACGCGTGCGCCCGCGATCCGCGCCAGCTGGACCGCGAACACACCGACCCCGCCGCCCGCGCCGCCGACCAGCACCGTGTCGTCCGGGCCGAGGTCGAGGACGGCCAGAGCTGCGGCAGCGGTGCTGCCCGCGATCGAGAGCGTGGCGGCGGTGCGGTCATCGATGTCGTCCGGGGTGTGGTGCGCGACGCCGCTCGCGATGTTCCCGTCGGCGTCGACCACGACGAAGTCGGCGACCGCTCGGGATAGGGCCGCCCCGAACACGCGGTTGCCGACCGCGTAACCGCTCACGCCCGCACCGACCTGGTCGACGACTCCCGCGTAGTCGGTCCCGAACCCGGCGGGCAGGCTCAGGCCGAACCGTGCCGCGGTCTCGGCGTCCGCGGTCATGAACCAGTCCATCGGGTTCAGGCTGGCTGCTGTGACTTGCACACGGATCTGGCCGTCACCCGCCTGGGGTTCGGACACGTCCTGGACGGTGAGTGCCTCTGGGCCGCCGAACGACTCGAGCCGGACCGCCCTGCTCGTGCCGTTTCGAAGTCCGTCGTTGTGCTGCTGCATGCTGCCTCGTCCCCTGGTGTGAGCGGCGCCGCCCAGAATCGGACTATGCTCCGTTTCCCGAACCACGATAACCGGAGCGTGATCCGTTTGCCTAATCCAGAGCCGCGGGCGAAGCGGGCCGACGCCGCCCGCAACCGTGACCAGCTGCTTGAGATCGCGACGCGGGTGTTCGCGTCGACCGACGCGGAGACGTCGATGCGCGCCATCGCCCGCGAGGCCGGCGTCGGCATCGGGACGCTCTACCGCCACTTCCCGACCCGCGAATCCCTGGTGGAGGCGGTCTACCGCGACCAAGTCGTCCGCCTCACGAACGGCGCCCAGGAATTGCTCGCCGACCTGGCTCCGGCCGTCGCGATGCGGCGCTGGATGGACCTGTTCGGCGACTGGATCGCGACGAAGAACGGCATGCTCGACACGCTACTGACGGTGATCGAATCCGGCACCGTCGGCCACGCCCGAACGAGGGACGAGCTCCTGAACGCGATCTCGTCGATCCTCGACGCAGGCCGCGCCGCGGGAGACCTCCGACCCGACGTCACCGCCGAGGAGATCGCGGCAAGCCTGATCGGAATCTTCACCGTCGCACACCAGCCCGGCCGCACCGTCACCGCTGATCGGCTTCTCGACATCCTCCTCGACGGCCTTCGACCGCGAAATCGTCCTTGAGGAACAGCCGCACGACCGCCGAGGTGAGTCCTGAAGTCGAGAAAAACAAAACCCCAGGTCAGTGACCTGGGGTGAGTGTCTTGCTGGTGCGCACGAAGCCTGGCTGAACGGAAGAAGTGGCCCGTCGACATCGCGGAACAACAGCGGGCGTCGCGCGTGGTCCGTCATGCTGCGCTCACCTCGCGCTCGATGAACTCCCCGCGCGGGAATCGGGCTCCGGCCCGCACGAGGGCGACCAGGTGGGGTTCGTTGACGGCGCGCCAGCGTTCCTGGGCGGACTCGATGAGCTTGAACGTCATCGCCAAGGCAGCCGAACGGGAGCCGGCTCCGCGAGTGACCTTGGTGCGCAGCCGCACCGTGACGAAGGTGGACTCGATCGGACTCGTGGTCCGCAGGTGGATCCAGTGTTCGGCCGGGTAGTCGTAGAACGCCAGCAGCACGTCTTCGTCGTCGACGAGCTTCACAACGGCTTTGGGGAACTTCGCGCCGTACTGCTGGGCGAACACCTTGATCGCGGTGCTGGCCTGGTCTTTGTCCTCCGCGTTGTAGATGTCCGCGATCGCGTTCTTTGCCGCGGGCTGCGCCGACTTCGGGACGACTGCTCTACCTGATCTTCTGCCGACTCCTGGGCTGCCTCCTCTTGCTGGGTCCCACCTGGGGATACGTGAGAATCCAAGGTGAGCTTCGACGGCTCGGCTATCGGGTTGCCGCCGCCACGATCCGGCGTGTTCTACGCCCCTCCGGTCTACCGCCCGCACCGCAGCGAGCCTCCCAGCAGACCCGGCGCTCCTTCCTCCGTTCCCAGGCCCACACGCTGCTCGCCTGCAACTTCATGCACTTCGTCGGCAACGGCACAGCCGTCATCCCGACTCCGCCACAAAGCCCGCGGTCCAACGCCTACGCGGAACGATGGATACGCCCCAGACGACGACCCGAACGTCATCCCCCTGCCCGCAGCCACGGTCATGCGCCGCCGGGTACTCGGTGGACTGCTCGACGAGTACTGCTCGAGGCCACCCCGGCCGCCTCACGGTCCGCAGGGAACACCCAGCTCAGCAGCCTGATCGGAACATATATCGCCGTACCTACGCCGCAGATCTTCAGCACGGCCTCCCGGCAGGCAAGCTCAGACCTGCCCAGGAGTTCCCCGGCCCCGCTCAACGCGGGGGTCCAGGTGCGCATCGCCTCCGGCCCACATCGGCCAGGTTCGAGCCGGTGCATATTTGAGAGACGTAAAAGCCGGTTCCTCTCAGACGAAGAAGGGCCGCAGCTGCTATGGCGCGGCATCGTCTGTGGACGGCTCACGCAACGCTGTGGGCGTGGTGAAGGTCTGCGTGCCGATGGTGTTGAGCAGCGTCAGCGTTCGGGCGTCGGATGATCCTGGCTCGGCGGTGTAGACCACGACACGCAGGTCGCTGCCCTCGACGGTGAGGACGTCGCAGTCCAGGGTCATCGGCCCGACCTGTGGGTGGAGGATCGTCTTGCGCGTCGCCATGTGGCGTGCGACAGCGGCGGACTGCCAGCGTTGGTCGAAGCGGGGGCTCACCTTGCGCAGGTCGGTGATGAGAGCCTGCAGCGGCCTGTCGTCCGGATGGCGTCCAGCCGCGGCGCGCAGATCCGCGACGGCTGCCCGCTCGAAGGCGGCGTCCTCCTCCGGGGTGGCGACGACCCGGGACGGCAGGTCGGTGAAGTGCCGCCACAGGAGGTTGCGTTGGCGTGCCGGTTCACCGAGCATGTCGCCGAGCAGCGCGGTGGCCAGCGGATTGGCGGCGACGAGCTGCCAGGCCTCGTCCAGGACGATGACGGGTGTATCCGCGAGCCGGTCGATGATCCGGTGGACACCTGGGGTCATGTGCCGGTTCATGCCACTGATACGCGGATCCGCGTGGCCGGCCAGATGGAACAGGTGCGTGTTCTCGTCATCGGTCAGTCGCAATGCCCGTGCCAGAGCCTCCAGCACTGAGGGAGACGGGTTGCCGGCGCGCCCCTGCTCAAGGCGGGCGAGGTAGTCCACTGACAGTCCGGCGAGGTGTGCGACTTCTTCGCGGCGCAGGCCGGGCGCGCGCCGCAGGCTGCTTGCGGGGAGTCCGATGCTTGCGGGAGTGAGGCGATCCCGCCAGTCCCGCAAGCATCGTGCGAGTTCATTGCGATCCACGTATCCAACGTCTCCCATCCGGTGCTCTCAGATCCTGGCGAAGGGGGGGCAGGGTGCGCCCCCCGACCGGCCGACCGGCGGGTGTCTGCCCGGTGCGGCAGACACCCGCTTGTGCGGGAAACCGACGTCGACGACGTGAGTCGTCGAATCGTCACAGCTCGGAGAGCATCCGCACGTGTATGTCAGGCAAGGAGACCGGAGCCCTCGCTGAGCAGTTCCTCGACGCGCAGGGTTCCTTGCGGGGTCAGCGGGGTGAGCGGCTCCCGGACATGTGCCGAGGAGATGAGGCCCCTCTGATGGAGGACGTACTTCAAAGGAGCCGGGTTGGTTTCGACGAACAGCAGATCCACCAGAGGGTGCAGACCGTAGTGCAGTTCGCGCGCCGTGGCATGATCGCCGGCTTCCCACGATTCATACATGCGGGCCACGGCGGCCGGAGCCAGATTGGACACCGCACTGATGAAGCCGCGGCCACCGAGAGCGAGGAGGGGAAGACCGAGCAGCTCGATCCCTGACCACACCAGAAAGCCGGTGCCCGTCTTGTGCAGAACCCGCGAGAAGTGTTCGAAGTCCTTGGTGGTCTCCTTGATGCCAACGATGTTGCCGAAGTCGCGGTGGAGCCTGTTGACGGTGTCAGGAGCGATGTCGACCGCGGTGCGCGACGGCACGTTGTAGATGATCAGTGGCAGGTCGGGGAACTCACGGGCGATCGTCGCATACCACTGATACAGCCCCTCCTGGGTGGGGCGTGCGTAGTAGGGGGTGATGATCAGGACGGCGTCGGCGCCCGCGGCCTCGGCGGCAGCGGTGATCTCCACGGTTTCATCGAGCTTGGCGGAGCCCGTGCCGGGGAGGAACGGCACCGCGTCGGCGACTTCTTCGGCGACTGCCTTGATGGCCTCGATCCGCTCCGCGACGGACTGGGCTCCCGGTTCTCCTGTGGAACCGCCGATCGAAATGCCGTGTGAGCCGGCCTCCAGCTGTCGGCGGACCAGACCCCGCAGGGATGGCAGGTCCAGGGCGCCGTCGCTGGTGAAAGGCGTGATGACGGGAGCCACGGAACCCTTGATCTGCGTCGGATCGCTACGGAACTTCATGAGGTCCTCACCTCGTCGTGTGCTCGTTCGCGCACCTCAGGCGCCTGTCGTACGGGGGCCGACATATCCGGTCTGGCCGGCTTCGGAACCGAGGGCGAGGATGGGGCCGGACATCTTCTCCTGCCAGATCAGCGATTCCATGCCGATGTGCAGGGGGTGGTCCTGGACGGTGAAGACACCGAAGCCGTCGGGGCCGTGGTAGTGGTCGTGCTCGCTCCAGCCGGGGGCCGACAGCAGCAGGTCGCCGGCGCTCCAGTCGACGACGTGTCCTTCGACGACGCTCTTGCCGGAGCCGAGGAAGTGATAATTGATGGCGACGGAGCTGTGCCGGTGGCCGCGGCGCAACGGCTGTGCCGCGACGCCGGGCGGCATCGAGGAGGCGGTCACGAAGAAGGTGTGGGTGGCCCCGTTGCGGCGTTCGGTCGCCGGGTTGTACAGCGCCATGATCGTCCGCTTGCCGTCGCCCTCCTCCCAGGACAGGTGCTCGCGGACCTCGTTCCAGGCCCAGTGCAGCGGATTGTTCTCGACAACCTCGATGTCCACGAGGTATTCGTAGCCCCGCAGCCGGGCGCCGGAGTCGTTGAGCTCGATGTCGGGGGCGGTTTCGCGGATGTAGCGCTCGGACCTGCGGTCGGCGGAAGGCGGGACACTGGGGCCTGCGGTCATCTGCTCGTCGGTGAGCGGCTCACTGTAGAGAACTCCGAGCTTGGCCAGGAGCGGAGCATTGGAGTAGCTCAACCGAACCCAGAGTTCGTCGCCGTCGTTCTCGAAGTAATGGCCCTTCATCGAGGGGATACTGCACACGTCCCAGCGCTCCATGCGCGTGGACCTGCCGACGACGTGGACAACGCCGCGGCCGCTGATACCGATCTCGACCTGCCCCGTGTTGCGCCGCAGTGGTGTGGTCCGCTCGCCCGGCTTGAGCACGTCGATGGTGACGTCAACGCCGGGAGCGAGTCCCGGGCCGAGGCCCACGGCGTCCGGATGCACGATGAGAGTGGATCGACGGCCGTTTGCCGGCCGGGGGAGCGAGGCGAGGCGCTCGATCTCCGCCTCGATCCGGGCCCGGGAGATCTTCACGGGCGCCCAGGACCGGATCGGCTCGGGCTCCTGTCCGCTGATGTCCACGAACCGGGCGTGCACATCCCGTGCGGCGGGGAGGGCGTCGATGTCTGAGGGGGAAGAGGTGACGCTCACGGTAACGGCTCCTTGGTCTATTTCTGTGGAGAAGGTCGGGCGCCGCGGAGCAGCAGTGCGGCGACCGAAAGGTCGGACAGTCCCATGCCCATGCCCTTGAAGACGGTGCAGCGTGGCTGCTCGGGGCGGGCCACCTTGCCGGTGACCAGATCGGCGAGCCGGTGGACCGAAGTCCAGTCGTCGCCGAAGAATTCGCCCAGTTCGCGCGAGCCTCGTCGCGCGTTGGAGACACTGTCGACCACGGTGAGTGCTGAGGACGCCAACAGAGCCGCGTCGAACTCCGCGTTGGCGGGAAGGATCGCGCCGACCGCGTTGAGGTGGGCTCCTTCGGCCAGGGCGTCAAGGGCGAAGAACGGGTCAGTGGCACGGGTGATCAGCGTGACGATGGGAGCATCCTGGGACGCCGCCTCAACCGTGGGGAACGCTTCAGCGGCGAGTCCGAGGTCCGTTTGCACCTGGGCGGCGAAGCCCACTGCTCGCTCGGGGGTACGGCTCCAGACGCGGACCCTGCGCAGTTTCCGGACCGCGGCGACCGCGGCCACCTGGCGCAGGGCCTGGCGCCCCGTGCCCAGGACGGCGAGTTCATCGGCGTCCGGGTGGCTCATCCAGCGGGTGGCGAGTCCCGAGACCGAGGCGGTACGCAGGGCACCGGCCACCCCGGCTTGCAGCGAGGCCCGCAGACTGCCGTCGGCGGCGGAAAAGGCGGTGAGGACGGCAGTCGCTCCGGCCGGGGTGTTGACCCAGGTCTTGAAGACGACGAGTTGTTCCTCGGTGTCGATCGCGCCCAGCGCGTGGGCGCTGCTCATGGGCGACCAGGTGGCCATGGTCTTGTCGATGTTCCAGGCGGCACCCGTCGCCTCGTGTTCCAGGACACCTTGTACGGCGTCGATGACGGACGGAAGGTCGGCGCGAGCTTCGACGTCCCGGTCGCTCCACTGGTAGGGGCTCATCGGTGTACCTCCGCGGGGTTCAGGGAGCGTGCCTCGTCGGTGACCGGGTTCCGGAGCACGCCGACACCCGACACTTCGACTTCGAGCTCGTCTCCCGGGCGCAGATACCGGGGGGGATCTTGCCGGTGGCCGATGCCCTGGGGGGTCCCGGTGGCGATGACGTCGCCGGGTCGCAGTGGGGTGAAGGCACTGATGTATGCGAGCAGTTCGCCGAAGGAGAAGGCCAGCCGGTGGGTCGAGTCGTCCTGCACGACCGTGTCGTTGAGCCGGGTGGTCACCCGCAGCGGGCCGTCCCCCAGTTCGTCGGGGGTGACGAGCCAGGGCCCGCAGGAGCCACTGGCGTACCAGTTCTTGCCCGCGGTCGCTTGCCGTGTGTGCAACTGCCAGTCCCGCACACTGTTCTCCGCCATGCAGGTGAAGCCCGCGATATGCCGGTCCGCGCGGTCGGCGGTCACCCGGCGCGCCGGGTGACCGACCACGAAGGCCACTTCGCCCTCCCAGTCCAGGGAATCCGTGTCGTACGGCCGGACCACCGAACGTCCCGCGCCGACGAAGGAGTCGGGGAAACGGGTGAACAGGGTGGGCCACTCGCGCGGCGCCTCCTGGGACTCCACGGCGTGGGACGGGTAGTTGTACCCGACGCACACGACCTTGGCGTGCGTCCCGATGGGGGGCTGCCATGTGACGGTGCTGACGGGCCAGCGCGGGTCGTCGGGGCGTGGCGTGGCGTTGTGGAGCTCGGTCAGCATCGCCTCGAAGGAGGCCATGCGGTGCCCTAGGTCAACCACTTCGTCTCCGTCGACCACACCGAACGACGCCCCGGATCCGTCAGGTGGTGTGTGGAAGCGCGCCAGCTTCATCGGGTGTGCTCCTTGTTCGGCTCTGTGCCCACCACGCTAGGTAAACAAGGAACATAAGTCCATTAACGTTTTCTTTTGTTCTGCATAACGCATTGTTTATGTGCTCACGATGACTACCGCCCCGCCAGCCTGATGGCGTCCAGTGCGGATGCCTGCAGCGGAGAGAAGTACTTGTCCGTCCGGTAGAACAGCCCGATGCGTTCGTGCAGGGCTCCATCGGTGAACTCGATCGCTCGAAGTCTTCCCTCTGCGAGATCACGTTCCACTGAGTAGCGGGGGAAGATTGCCGCCCAGCCGTGCTCGATGACCGCTGTCTTGATCGCTTCGGCATGGCCGAGCCGAATGACCGTGTCGAGCTCGCCGACGCCCAGTTCCTGCAGCTGAGTGTCGATGCTCCTCTGAAACGCCACATGCCTGGGCACTCCCACTATGGGCAGTTTGGGAAGGGCGCTCAGCGAGACGGAGTCCGCCGTAGGCGGTCCATCGGGACTGGCGCAAAGGATCAAGGGCTCGTCCAGCAGCGTCTCGGCGACGATGGAGGTGGGGAGGGCGCGTTCGTCGCGGGTCATCACGGCGAAGTCGACTTCGCCGATCTCCACGGCGTGCAGTGCGTGTTCCGGCTGGGCGACATGGACAGTGATGTCGGCTCCGGGCCGCTCGGCGCGCAACGCCGTCATCAGGGGCGGTAGCAGATAGGTGCCGACGGCCAGGCTGGAGGCGAGCACGACACTGCCTCCCGTGCCGAGTGTCAGCTCCTCCACGTCGCGGCGGACCTGCAGGCACCTGGCCAGCATCTCCCGGGCCCACAGGTGGGCCCGGCCGCCGGCCTCGGTCAGCACCATGCGGCCGGAGGTCCGGACGAACAGCCGCGCCCCGATCCATTGCTCCAGTGCGCGGAGCTGGCTGGAGACCGCCGGCTGGGCGACTCTGAGCCGCTCGGCGGCGCGCGTCACGCTGCCTTCCTCCACTACGAGGCAGAAGACCTCGAGTCTGCGCAGTGAAAGTTGGGATTCCATGGGGCGACCCTCCCGCACGGTCGTTCAGATCCTGGCCTCATTGCCGGTTCTCCATAAGGTATCCGTTATGGAATCATCGAACAAGCGTTACTATGCATATGGCTTGGTTGCCCCTAGAGTTACCCGGCAACGCCGCATCTTTTGAGATGAATGCGCCGGGTCAAGTGCCTCCGCTGGGCCGACAAACGAAGCGCCTGGTATTTGACTCCTCTTCGTGGCCGATCGGCTTAGCCATGCTTGGAGTTAGGGACAATATGAGTGCCATTCTCGGGATAGACATCGGTGGCACGTTCACCGACGCATTTCTGGGTGATGATCAGGGCAACATCACCACCGCCAAAGTTCCATCCACTCCGCCCGATTTTGCGGAGGGGTTTCTCAACGCCGTGGACGAGATCGGCCGCAAGCTCGGCCGGTCCCGTGAGGCGACGCTGTCCGATGTGGACTACATCTGCCACGGAACAACGGCGGCTCTCAACGCATTGGTCACCGGAAACGTCTCCCGGGTTGGACTGCTGACCACAAAAGGGCACCGTGACTCAATTTACATCATGAATGTCGAGGGCCGGTATGCCGGCCTTGGGCCGGAGGAGATCCAGAACGTCGCGGCGACACGCAAGCCTCCGCCGCTCCTGCCCAAACGCATGGTGAAGGAGATCACCGAGCGCGTCGACTACCAGGGAAACGTCGTCGTACGTCTCGACGAGGACAAGGCGCGCGTCGCCATCCGGGAACTACTGGAAGACGGCGTAGCCGCGATAGCGGTGAGCCTGCTGTGGTCCTTTGTCAATCCGGAGCATGAGATCCGGCTCCGCAAGATTATCGAGGAAGAGAGCCCGGGCACCTATATATGCCTGAGCAGTGACCTCAGCCCCAAGATCCGCGAATACGAGCGGACCGTTACCACCGTCATGAACGCGCAGGTCGGTCCGACCCTGCGGGACTATCTGGCACCGCTCACCGAGGAACTCGAGCTCCGCGGGCTGAACGGCGCGCTACTGGTGATGCAAGGGAGCGGGGGAACGGTCTCGGCGCAGGACGCACCCGCACAGGCCATCACGACCATCGGCTCAGTACTCACCGGAGGCGTGGTCGGAGCCCGTAACCTCGGCCGCAAACTGGGCCACCGCAATATCATCACCTCCGACATCGGGGGCACGACGTTCCTGGTCGGCCTGGTGGTCGACGGGGAACCGGTGTACTCCAGCTCCACCACGCTGAACCAGTTCACCGTCAGCACCCCGATGGTCAACGTCACCTCGATCGGCTCGGGCGGCGGTGCGATCGCCTGGCTGGACGCTGGAGGCAATCTGCGCGTCGGCCCGCGCAGTGCCGGCGCCCGCCCGGGGCCCGCCTGCTTCGGCCAGGACGGCGTCGAGCCGACGGTGACCGACGCCAACCTCGTCCTGGGCATCCTCGATCCGAAGACGTTCGCGGAAGGCACCAAGAGGCTGGACGTCGATCGGGCGCGCAAGGCCCTGGAGACCCGGATCGGCGCACCTCTCGGCCTCGATGCCGAGCAGGCCGCTGCCGCGGTCTTCGAGATCCAGAACGCCCAGACCGCCGACCTGCTGCGCCGGGTGGTGGTCGGACAGGGCCACGATCCTCGCGATTTCGTCCTCTACGCCTTCGGCGGTGGCGGTCCCGCGCACTGCTTCGCCTACGGCGCCGATCTCGGAATCAAGGAGATCTATATCCCGCTCGGAGACGCCAACGCGTTCTCGGCTTACGGCCTCACCACCTCCGATGTCGTGCTGTCCGCCGAACTCTCGAACCCCGCGACCTATCCCTTCGACGCGGCGCGGGTCGAGCGGCAATTCGCCGAACTCGAGGCGGGGCTCACTGCTCGGCTCGAGGCCCAGGGAGTGTCGTTCACCTCCATCGGCATGCGCCGGCAGCTCGACATCCGCTATACGGCGCAAATGTTCGAAGTTCCGACGCCGGTGGGCTCGGGCCCGCTCACCGACGCCGACATGGACACCGTGATCTCCGATTTCGAGCACACGTACGAGCAAATGTTCGGTCGCGGAACGGGGCACGCCGACGCCGGCTTCCAGCTCATCAATCACCGTGTCTTCGGCATCGGCTCCACCGCCTTCACTCCTGAGCTGCCGATCGCCCCCAAGGCGGAGAGCGAGGACGCCAGGGTTGCGCTCAGCGGCACCCGGCGAGTCTTCCTGGACTCACGCAGGGGGTGGGAGGTGACGGCGATCTACGACTACGCCCGCCTCACCCACGGACACCGTCTCGAAGGCCCGGCGATCGTCGAGGCCGGCACCACTACCGTCGTCGTACCCCGCGACGCCTCGGCTCAGGTGGACTCCCTGCGCAACATCATTCTTCACCTCGATGACCGGAGGCCATGATGGCTGTGACGCCCGTACCCGGCTCTGAGATCTTCGCCAGCAGGCCGTATACGAACGAAGAGATCCGTACGGACCTTCCCGCGCACCTGCCGCTGTACCCCACGGACCTCAGCGGCGCCGAGGTCGACCCGCTCACCTACGAAGTCGTACGCAACCGCATCTTCGCCATCACCGACCTGATGGGCGACGCACTGCGCCGCATGAGCGGTTCCCTCGTGGTCACGGACTGCAACGACTTCGATGTGGCGCTCACTGACCCTTACGGACACATCGTGCAGGTCGGCCCGTACAACACCCAGCTCGTCGCGTCGATCGGGCTGGCCATCGGCTGGATCCTGCGGAATCGCGCCGACAACCCGGGCATCGAGCCGGGAGACATGTTTCTGTGCAGCGACCCGTGGGTGGGCGGTGGCCTCCACCAGAACGACGTGGCCCTCTTCGCCCCCCTGTTCCACGACGGAAAGCTGTTCGGCTGGACCGCGGCCGTCGCCCACCAACTGGACGTCGGCGGCGTGAGCCCCGGCAGCTGGACCCCGCGCGCGGAAGACGTCTTCTGGGAGTCACTGCCCATGCCGCCGATCAAGGTGGTACGCGGTGGAGTGATCCAATGTGACGTCGAGGACGCGTACGTACGCCGCTCCCGCATCCCCAAGCTGGTCGCCCTGGACCTGCGGGCCAAGGTGGGGGCCAACAAGCTGGGCCAGGAGCGCATCGCAGAGCTGATCCGCAAATTCGACGCGGATACCGTCCAGCAGGTCATGCAGTTGCAGATGCGCGATGCCGAGCAGCGGTTGCGGGACAGGCTGGCCGCGGTCCCGGACGGCACCTGGACCGCCGTCAATCACCAGGAGCAGTCGCACACCGGCGACCGCAAGGCGCACGCGATCCGGCTGAAGCTCACCAAGACCGGCTCCGACCTGCGGTTCGACTTCACGGGGACCGACGAGCAGTCCGGCATGATCAACTGCACCTTCACCGGACTCTACGGCGGGATCATCTCGGCCATGATGCCCCTGCTCTGCGGCGACCTGCCATGGGCGCCCGGCGGCATCATGCGGTGCGTCGACATCATCAGCGAACCCGGCACCCTGAACAACGCCACCTTCCCGGCGGCCGTCGGCAAGGGCTCGGTCGCATCCTCCTGGGCGACCACCAACGCGGTGATGGAGTGCCTGTCGCAGATGCTGGACACGCATCCGTCGACCCGGTCCTCGGTGGCCAGCGTCTGCTGTGGCAGCTGGGACCTCAGTATCGTCGCCGGCCTCAACCAGCACGGCGCACCGTTCGCGACCTCCATTCTGGAACCGATGGCCGGTGGCTTCGGCGCGGGCAGCGACCACGATGGTGTCGACACGGCCGGCCTGCCGTTCATCCCCATGGGCAAGGTCCCGGACGTCGAGATGAACGAGTTCACCACACCCCTGCTCTACCTGTGGCGACGCGAGGAGACCGACTCGGGTGGTCCCGGCCGCTACCGCGGCGGCCTGAGCGGCAGCGTCGCCTTCACCCCGTACCACAGCCCGGCGCCCATCTATCAGGTCATATCCGGTTCGGGGAAGGCCGTTTCGATGAATCGCGGCCTGGCCGGAGGCCACCCCGGAGCCGCACAGGAGGACATCGCCGTACGCGGATCCGACGCGGCGGAGCTGCTCGCCCGGGGCGAGCTGCCTTCCACGGTGGCGGAACTCGGCGGCACCCCCGAGTTCCCCTCCAACCAGGAGGAGAGTCTCCTTCAGCAGGGCGACGTCTACGTCATGCGGTGGCAGGGCGGCGGCGGATACGGAGACCCGGTGCTCCGCGACCCCGAACTGGTCGCCACGGACGTCCGTGAACTGAAGGTGTCGCCCGACGCGGCGCGCACGGTCTACGGCGTCGTCCTCGACGACTCGTTCACCGTCAACGCGACAGCCACCGCCGCATGCCGCGAAGCCGTCCGTGCCGACAGGAGGAACCGTGTCCAAGGCTGACACCAACACCGCGCATCAGATGCCCGCCGACGAGCAGGCCGTGGACGACAACCTCGTTCAGCGCCTGGTGGACGGCTCCCCGCACTACGTGTGCCGGCACTGCGACACTCCCGTGGCACCCGCGGGTCCCGACTGGCGCCACCGGCTGACCAAGGTCTTCGAGGGCGCCCCGAGCACCGCCGGCCCCCACCTCAACGACAACGCTCGTCACTACCTCGACGTGGACGTCGTGCTGCGCCAGGGATTCTGCCCGGGATGTTTCACCGCGCTGTTCACCGAGACTGTGCCCGCACGGAACGGAGAGACACCATGAAGGTTCTGGTAACCGGCGGTCTTGGTGTCAACGGCGCCTGGGCCGTACGACGACTCCTGGCCGAAGGCCACCAGGTCACAGTGCTGGACGTGCGTCCGGACTTCGACCTGCTGCCCGACCTGGAACCCCACTTCGAGTTCGTGCAACAGGATCTGATGGACGTCGAGGGGCTGGGCCGGCTGATGACCAGCCGACACATCGACACCGTCGCCCATCTCGCCGCCGTCGTGGTGGCGCCGTCCGATCCTTACCGGGCATTCGAAGTCAACGCACTGGGCTCGGTCGGCGTACTGGAAGCCGCGCGCCAGGCGGAGGTGCGACGGGTCGTCTACACCAGTTCCAAGGCGGTGTACGCCCCGATCACGGGCGAGTTCGCCCACCCCACCTACGTGCCGGTCACCGAGGACTACCCCCGCGGCCCCACACCCGGTCTGCGGGCATACGGTGCCTCCAAGATCCTGAGTGAGGAGGCCGGACGGGTATACGCCGAGCGTTTCGGCATGGACTTCGTGGCCCTGCGGTTCGGCGCGATCTACGGACCGGGCAAGAAGGCCCGCCACGGTCCCGTCGGAGTCCACAGTCGCATCATCGAGAACGCGATGCTGGGCGTTCCCGCCACAGTCGGCCGCGGAGGCCAGCAGGGCGACGACATGATGTACGCCAAGGACGTTGCCCAGGCCATCGTGCGCGCCTGTACCAGCACGAACCTCGGCTCCTGGGTGTACAACATCGGCACGGGCGCACGCTCCACACTGGAAGACTTCGCGGACGCGGTGCGCGCCCGGTACCCGTCTGCCGACATCACCATCGGCCGAGGGTTCGAATATCTCGGCATCGGCCCCGTGCACGGTGTCATGGACATCACCCGCGCACGCCGTGACCTCGGCTACGGGCCCGAGTTCGACCTGGCGTCAGGTGTCGCCGACTACGTCGAGTCGCTGACGCGGCTGGGGATCGAGCCACAGGCCCAGACCGACGAGAGCAGTTGGTGATCGCCATGCCCCAGGCGGCTCCCCGCACCTCGGCCGTCCTCTTGCTGTGCGCTGTGTGCATGGTCCTCGAGGGCTACGACGTCATCGCCTTCGGCGCCACCCTGCCGCACCTTCTGGCGGACTCTGGCTGGGGATTGACGTCCCGTCAGGCGGGCTTCCTCGGCAGCCTCACCCCCATCGGCATGCTCTTCGGCGCTCTCCTCATGGGATGGGCCGCGGACCTGATCGGCCGCCGACGGCTCGTCCTCATCAGCGTCTCCCTGTTCTCGGGGGCGATGCTCGCCTGCGGAATGGCGCCGAACGCGGAGCTCTTCGGCGTCAGCCGATTCGCGGTCGGGCTCGGTGTCGGAGGGGTACTGCCCACCGTCGCGGCGCTCGTCTACGAGCATTCCCCCGACCATCGCCGCAATCTCTACACCACCCTGGCCTTCGCCGGAGCGGGAGTCGGGGGCGCCCTGGCCGCCGTCATCGCCGCCACTCTCGTACCCGGCCTGGGCTTCCGCTTCGAGTTCCTGGCCGGGGGGCTGGCCGCGCTGATCGTGCTGCCTCTCGCCTACTTCCATCTGCCCCGTTCGGCGGATCTGCCCACAGCCGGGCAGGCGGCGGCCGAGTACTCCGGTCCACGGCGCTTCGCCGTCCTGTTCACCCGCCCCTACCTCCTCACGACAATCACGTTCGGCGCGGCGATGTTCAGCGCGCTGCTGGTGGTCTTCGGCCTGTCCACCTGGCTGCCCGTCCTCATGCGAACCGCGGGATACCCCCTCGGATCGGCACTGACCTTCCTCGTCGTCCTCAATCTGGGCACAGCCGTCGGTCCCGTCGTCATGGGCAAGTTGGCTGACCGGATCGGCTCTCGGCGGGCAGTGATCATCTCTTTCATGACGGCCGTCATGGGCGTCGCCACGCTGAGCCAGCCCCTGTCGATGCTGCTGGTGTACATCGCCGTGGTCCTCGCCGGTATCGGCAGCCTGGGCACCCAGATCCTGCTCAATGTGTACATCGCCGGCAGATACCCGGCCGAGTTCAGGGCGACCGCACTCGGCACCGCCCTCGCCCTGGGCCGCCTGGGCGGGATCGCCGGCCCTCTGTACGGAGGAGTGCTGCTGGACTCCCACCTGCCGTCGGCGTGGAACTTCTACGCCTTCGCGCTGCCCGCGGCGGTCGGAGCGCTGCTCATCGTCTTCCTGCCGCATCCCCGGCGGGAGTCCGAGCGGCCGATCAGCCTCAACGTCGTCAGAGATCCGGTGTGACCAGCCAGGGCCGACGCCCCCGCCCCCGTGATCACCGGGCCGACCCGCTGTGCGGGCCCCAAGCCGATCGGAGAAACGCAGTGCACAGCACCATGCAGGGAGTCGGGCTCCAGATCCGCAGACTTCTCGAACACGGTTCCCGCATCCATGGGGACTCGCGGATCGTCACCGCGGGCCCGCACGGCCCGCGGTCCGCCACCTTCGCCGAAACAGGCCGGAACGCCGCACGTCTGGCGCATGCCCTGCACAGCCTCGGAGTGCGCGGCGGCGACCGCGTGGCCACCTTCATGTGGAACAACCAGGAGCACGCGGAGGTCTACTTCGCCGTGCCGGCGATGGGGGCCATCGTGCACCCATTGAACATCCGGTTGTTCCCCGAGCAGGTGGAGTACATCGCCGACCACGCTCAGGACAAGGTCGTGATCGTCGACCACACCCTGGTCGGGACGCTGGCGTCCATTCTGCCGGGAAGCAAGGCCATCGAGCACGTCATCGTCAATGGCCCCGCGGACCTCTCGCCCCTGGACGGCCTGGGCGTCGAAGTGCACTCGTATCAGGAACTGACCGCCAACGCGCCCCTCTCCTACGCGTGGCCCGACATCGACGAGAACGCCCCGGCCGCCATGTGCTACACCTCGGGCACCACCGGCGGCCCGAAGGGAGTGGTGTACAGCCATCGTTCCGTCTACCTGCACGCGCTGGCGAGTTCACTGCCGGACGCCTTCGGACTCTCGGAACGGGACCTGGTACTGGCCATCGTCCCGCAGTTTCATGTCATGGCCTGGGGACTGCCGTACGCGGCATTCCTCACCGGCGCCTCGCTGGCCATGCCCGACCGGTTCCTCTCGCCGGAACCACTGGCCGAGTTCATCCAGGCGGTTCGTCCCAACAAGGGTGCTGGCGTCCCGACCGTATGGAGCGGCCTGTTGCAGTACGCGCGCCGGCAACCCGGGACCGATCTGTCTTCCTTGCAGGAAGCCGTCGTCGGCGGCTCAGCCATGCCCGACTCCCTGATGCGGGCGTTCGCCGAGGAGCACGGCGTGACCGCGCTGCAGGCCTGGGGAATGACGGAGATGTCGCCGCTGGGCACCATCGCCCGGCCACCGGCCACTGCCCACGGCGATACCGAGCGCACGTACCGGCTGACCCAAGGCCGCTTCCTGGCACCGGTGGAAGCCAAAATCATCGACAACACCGGCGCCGAACTTCCCTGGGACGACGCATCGGTGGGAGAGCTCCTGGTACGAGGCCCATGGATCACGGCGACCTACGTCGGCGACGGGGAACCCGACCCTGACAAGTTCGACTCCGGCTGGCTGCGCACGGGCGACGTGGGGCGCATCTCGCCGGACGGTTACCTGACACTCACCGACCGGGCCAAGGACGTCATCAAGTCCGGTGGCGAGTGGATCTCCTCCGTCGAACTGGAGAATCACCTCATGGGCCACCCGGCGGTCGCCGAGGCAGCCGTGGTCGGGGTGCCCGACGACAGGTGGGGCGAGCGGCCGCTGGCCGTGGTCGTCGCGGCACCGGGCCATGACGTCACGACGCAGGAGCTGCGGGAGTTTCTCAGCAGCCATATCGCACGCTGGCAGCTGCCGGAACGCTGGGCCTTTGTGACGGAGGTGCCGCGTACGTCGGTTGGCAAGTTCGACAAGAAGGAGCTTCGGCGCCTGCATGCCGACGGACTGCTCTCCGTCACTGTTCAGTCCTAGCGCCGGCGGCGGCAAGGGGCTGTTCCGTCCAGATGGTCTTTCCGGTATGCCCGTACCGGCAGCCCCAGCGGGACGCGAGCTGGGCCACGAGGAACAGGCCGCGACCTCCCTCGTCGGTGGTACGAGCCCGGCGCAGCCGCGGCTGAGTGTTGCTGGGGTCGGAGATCTCGCATACCAACACGTCCTCGCGGATGAGCCGCAGCCCTACCGGCCCGCCGGCGTAGCGGATGGCATTGGTGACCAGCTCACTCACCAGCAATTCGGTGGTGAACGCGACGTCCTCCACGTCCAGCCCCCAGGCCGAGAGCTGGCGGGTAGTGGCCTCTCGGGCGCTTGCCACCTGGGTCAGGTCGGCGGCGAACTCCCAGCTCGCGACGTTGTCCGACGGGATCGCCCGGGTGCGGGCCAGGAGCAGGGCGATGTCGTCCCGGGCCGGGGCATCGCTTGTGTCGGTGAGCAGGGAGCGGCCGATGTCGTCCAGGGTCCGACCAGGGCCACCAAAGGCGGCGAGATCGTCGGTCAGTTGCTGGATTCCGGCAGCGAGATCGTGATCTCCGTGTTCGACCAGCCCGTCGGTGTAGAGAGCGAGGATGGATCCGGGCGCCACATGGGTCTCGGCGACCTCGAAGGGCATGCCCCCCACCCCGAGGGGAGGCCCAGGGGTGACGTCGATGTCCCGCACCGTGCCATCGGGCCTGACCACTATGGGAGGCGGATGACCCGCGCTGGCCATCGTGCAGCGTCCGGTGACGGGATCGTAGACAACGTACAGGCAGGTCGCACCGACCGTGTCCTGCTGTCCATGAGGCGCCTCGTTGCCGAGTTGCTGGACGAGGTCATCGACATGCGTGAGGAGTTCGTCCGGCTCCATTTCCAGGTCGGCAAGGGTATGGATGGCGGCCCGGAGCCGTCCCATCGTGGCGGTGGCCGGCAGGCCGTGACCCGTCACGTCCCCGATGATGAGGGCGACCCGCAGGGAAGGCAGGGGGATGGCTTCGAACCAGTCTCCGCTGATGTCGGCCCCATTTCCGGCGGGCCGGTAGAAGCCGGTGGTTTCGGCCGCTGGAGTGTCCGTGGCGGCGCGGGGAAGCAGGCGCTGTTGCAGGACGACTGCTTCGCGGTGCTCGCGGGTGTATCGGCGGGCATTGTCGACGCTCAGCGCACCGCGGCTGGCGATCTCCGTCAGCAACTCCGCGTCCGCCTGGTCAAATGGCTCAGGCCGACTGGTCCGCCAGACCACAACGGCTCCGAGCACGAGCCCTCGGGCGAACAGAGGTGCCGCCACCAACGAGTGCCCGTGCTCGGGAATCAAGAACGCGGCCAGTTGCGAGTCGAAGTCGATCATGGCCATGAAGGCCGTCCGGTCCGGTGCCACCACGGTCTCGCCGTGCTGGACCCTGCGCAGGACGGGTACGTCCGGCATCGGCGGCTCATCGCCGAGTTCGGGGGGCCAGAGCCCGGGTGGCCAGGGAGCGACCGATGCCGCGGCGGCCCTGCGCAGGTGCCACTGTCCCGGGCCGGCCAGTTTCGGAGGCTCGTCACCCTCGAGCACGGCTTCGGCGAGGCTGACCCAGGCCAGGTCACCGAGTGCCGGGACGAGAACGTCAACCAAGTCCTGAGCTGTGCGCAGGACGTCGAGGGAACGGCCGACCCGTGTTGCCGCCTCATGGCGCAGATCCAGGTGGTAGCTGGAGCGCTGCTGCTCGGTAATGTCGGTGAACAGGGTGGCGAGGCCGGTGGGCTGCCCCTTCGCATCCTCCAGTCTGAAGGCTGACAGGGACAAGCACCATTCTTTACCGGGCCCGCGGGGCGTCCGAACACGCTGCTTCCGATCGATCATCGGGATGCCGGTGACCAGTACCCGCCGCAGCGCTGCCGCGGCGTCCGGATCAGAGATGATCTCGCGCAGTTGGCTGTCGACCACCCGGATCCCACCGAACATATCGGGGGTGACGTTGCTGTGGAGGGTCATCAGGTCCATGTCGTGGATGCCGAGCCCCACCCGGTCCTGCGCCAGAAGCGCGCGCACGACAGCCTCGTCCCGCCCCCAGCCGGTGACGCGGAGCGTGGGCGCGGCCAGGACGAGGAGGTCGGATGTGCCGTCCAACGGCAGTACGTCGAAGGCGACGTCAACCGCGCGGCCGGAACGATGACGCAGCAGCGCCTGCCCCGCGCTTCCGGGCCCGCACGTCGGATCCGATTGCTGGACGAGCAGTCGCCGGAGCGAGTGACCGCAAACGTCCGCGGGGGAGCGGTCCAGCAGTCGCGCAGCCGTCCGGGACCATCCCCGCACGATGCCGTTGCCATCGACCAGGGCGGCCGCCACGTCGCCGAACGGGAACGCTTCGCCTCGCTCATGATCGCTGAAGGAGTTCATCTCGCTCCTCATTAGCGATGCTACCTGCCCGGAACACTGCATCCATTATGTCCAATCTGGTGGCATATGTTCCATGGATGGGCGGCATCCCTCGCGCGGCGAACGGCTCTGGGTGCCTCGGTCCGCGTCGACGGCAGGGTGAATCGCTACTTAGGGCCCACGTCCGATGACCCTCGGTGTGCTCCCATTGTCCAGGCCGACGGCATAAGAGGTCGTTTATGCATGCATAGAAAAAGCGATAATTGCCTTTATGTATGCAGGGGCCTACCGTTCGGTGTGAGCAAGGCCGCAGTGCGGAGAATGCTGGAAAAAGACATTGCACGGCCTATTCGTCCTGCCAGTCGCTGAGCGCGCCAGCATATTGAAGCACACACTGGGTGCGCCGGACCAATACGTTCTTCGAACCTGGCGGCGATCTTATGGCCTCATCGAAAGGATCGTCATGATTCCTGAGCGAGCACCCGGAGCCAGTCAGCTCAAGGTAGATCTGCGCGACCGTGTCGCTATCGTCGCTGGGGCCGGTCGCGGTATTGGAGCTGCCGCGGCGCGGACCCTCGCCACGGCAGGGGCCGCGGTCGTGTGCGGAGCGCGTTCGCGGGACGAACTCGACGCACTGGTGAAAGAGATCGAGGAGGCGGGAGGGGAGGCGACTGGTGTTTGTGTGGACATCGCCGACCCGGACTCCGTGGAGGGTCTTGTGCAGGCGGCGGTCGACCAATACGGTCGCCTCGATCTCGCCTTCAACAACGCCGCAGCGCATGCCGAAGGGCCGTTGCACGAACTGACCATCGAGGATTTCGACCGGGTGGTCGGCGTCAATCTGCGTGGCACATTCATATGCCTCAAGCACGAGATCAGCGCCATGCTGTCCAGTGGTGGTGGTGCCATCGTCAACACGGCATCGGTGGGTGGCGTTATCGGCGAGAAATTCATCTCTCCGTACATCGCCAGCAAGCATGGCGTCGTCGGACTGACCAAGGCTGCGGCGCTCGACTACGCGGACCGCGGCATCCGGGTCAATTGTCTCGCGCCCGGCGCGACCCGTACGAGGATGCTGTTGGACTGGCTCAGTACCGACGAAATGATGGAAGCGATAGTTGGCAAGACCCCGATCGGCCGCCTCGCGGATCCGCAGGAAATCGCCAATGTAGCGGTCTTCCTGCTCTCCGACGCCGCGTCCTTCGTCACCGGTGCGACCTACTTGGCAGACGGTGGACTGGTCGTCCCCTAGCTTGGCCCCTTCTTCGCTCATACAGATTCACAACCATCACCCTATGTCTCACTCAACGACGAGGAGTACTCATGGAATTCGCAGGCAAGATAGCGGTGATAACCGCCGGAGCCGGTGGGATCGGCCGTGCGTGCGCCGCCGCGCTCGCCCACCAGGGCAGCACGGTGGTGATCGCCGACATTGATGCCGCGGGCGCCGCGCAGACTGCCGAGGAGATTCGCGCTCTGGGCCGTGAGTCGGTCGGTATCCGTTGCGACGTCACAAGCGACCGCGATGTACAGGCGCTGGCCGATCAGGTGGTCGAGCGGTTCGGCCGCGTGGATCTCCTGCACAATCACGCGGGTATCGGCGTGGCCGGGTCTCCTGACCAGATCCCACTTGAGGAGTGGGAGCGGGTGTTGCAGTTCAACGTCTTGAGCCAGGTGCGCGGCGTGATGGCCTTCCTGCCCCATCTGAAGAAGACCCGCGGGCACGTGGTCAACACGACATCGAGCCTCGGAGTCGTCGCCGGGCATCCGATCTCGCCGATGGTCGCGCCGTACATCACTTCCAAGAACGCGATCGTCGGTATGACGCAGTGCCTCGCTGAGTGGCTGCGGCCTCAAGGAGTTGGGGCTTCTCTGCTGGCTCCAGACCACACCGCGACAAATTTCGATAACACCGTCAAGTTCTACGGCGTTCCGGTGGATCAGGGCGATGATGGTGCGGCAGCCATCGAGGACAAGGTGCCCTACGGAATCCAGCAGCCGGAGGAGATCGGCCGGGCCTACGTCGAGGGGCTGCGCGAGGGCCGTTTTCTGCTCTCCTCGACACCGGATGTCGCGGATATGCTCCGTCGTCAGGCCGAGGGCCTGCTCGACCCGAGCGCGCTTCACGGCGTCTACGCTTAAGCCCCTTCATCCACCGGTTCCCCCTTCATGAAGCGAACTCGGCGATCCGCGTCGCCGGGCGGGATTCCCATGACCTTGGGGCTATCAAGGTCGTGCTCCTGCCTGATCGGTAGAGATTTCCGGTCGACGTCGTCACACCGCGATCGGACTGGAGAAGCCGCTCATGCACCTGTTGGTGACCCATAAGCAAAGCATCGCTGAGAATGTCGTCGCCTTGACACTGAGCGATCCCGATGGCAGTCGTATCGATGGGCCCCGAAACGACTTCCCGCTGATACCCGCTCGCCGGTACGTGTTCATCGCGGGCGGGATCGGCATCACGCCGATCCTGCCCATGGTGTCGGAGGTGGAGCGTTCGGGGGCCGAGTGGCAGCTTTACTACGGAGGGCGGCGTCGCGCCTCCATGGCGTTCCTGGACGAGCTGGCCCGGTACGGGGACCGGGTGCACGTGTACCCGGAGGACGAGCAGGGCTTGCTTCCCCTGTCCGCGGTGCTGAGGCGTTCGAGGTTCGTCTGGCACGGTCCGGCCACACACTCACGGTTCCGCCGGGCAAGTCGATCCTGGAAGTCGTCGAGGAACGCGTGTTCGGTCAGCCCAACGTGCTGAGCGCGGAGGGGCAGACGCACGGCGAGCTGCGGCGAGTGATCGACCCGCCACTGCTCCAGGAGCCGGGCCACGCTTGCGGGTCCACTTTCTTGGGTCTGACGACCCGACCCGAGCGGCTCGGTCGGGTCGTGGAGAATCCCGCCTCTCCCGAAGGCCGTCGCAGAGGGGCTGCGCTGGTTGTCGCCGCTGTTCAGCGGGGCCTCCAGGGTGCCGAACCGCGACATTGAGCTGTCCGGCGTGCGGCTGCGTCAGGGTGACACGGTGTGGCTGTGCTACGGCTCGGCCAATCACGACGAGGCCGAGTTCGACCGGCCGGAGATTTACGATTTCGACCGTCCTGCGCATGGTCGTCTGGCATTCGGCACCGGCCGCCACGCCTGCTCCGGCAGTGCCTTCGCACCACAGATCGCACGCATCGCGCTGGAGGAGTTGCTCGCTCGCCATCCCCGCATCCGTCTCGAACCCGATCACGAAATCATCGTCCGCGGGTGGATGTTCCGGGGTGCCACCGAACTACCCGTCCGCATGCCGCGCTGACCACGGAAGAGCCGGGCAGCGTCGCGATATTCGCTCCGCGCTCGATCGGTCGAGGAAGCAGAGACGTTCAGCGCACCACCCCGGCCGGACGGGCGGGGAACCGCCGATGGCGACCGCGAACGGCCGCCATCGGCGAGATGACCCGACGCCGGTGGGGCGGGTCACTTACCGCAGAGGGCAGTGTCGACGAAGTCGACAACGTGGTCCGCGGCGGTCTGCTGACCGGCCTGGTCGGTGGGTAGGGCGTTGGGCAGCGCGGTGACGGTGACCGAGACGGCGCGGCCGTCTTCGGTGGCGCCGCCGCGGGTCTCGTAGCCGGGAATGTCACCGCCGTGGCCCCAGACGAGGCCCCCGCAGCTCAGTGGGGTACTGATCAGGCCGAGTCCGTAGCGAGCCCCGGGCCAGAGATCGGAGGCCGGGACGGTGGTGCGCATCTGCTTCAGCTGCGCCGGCTTGAGGAGCTTGCCGCCGAGCAGAGCGGAGTAGAAGCGGTTGAGGTCGCTCGGGGTGGCGATCATCTGTCCGGCGGCCCACGCCCAGGACGGGTCCATCTCGGTGATGTCGCGCATCGGATCGCCGGGCTTCGGCACGTGATAGCCCCGCGGATGAGGTCGCCGAATGTCCTGGTCGCCGATGCCGGGGAAGTAGGTGTGGCGCAGCCCGGTGGGCTTGATGACCCGCTGCGTTATCTCCTCGGCCACCGGGCGGCCGGTGACTTTCTGGATGAGCAGGCCCGCGAGGAGATAGTTGGTGTTGCTGTACTCAAACTTGCTGCCGGGGGCAAACTTCGCCTTCTCGGCCAGCGCCAGGTCGAGCAGGTCGCGCGGTTCGGTGTAGGTGTGCCGGCCCTTGAAGAAGTCACCGCCCATGGCCGCGACGTAGTCGGGCAGGCCGCTGGTGTGCTGCAGCAGCTGCCGCACCGTGATGTGGCGGCCATCGATGCCATCGCCCCGGACGAGCTTCGGTAGGTACGTCTCGACCGGTGCGTCGAGGCTGACGCGGCCTTCGCCGACCAGCTGCAGGACGACCACGGCGGTGAAGCTCTTGGTGGTGGATCCGATGCGTACCTGTCCGTCGGCCGGCACCTTCGTCTTGTCTTTCCGGTCGGCGACGCCGGCGGTGTAGTCACGGGTGCTGCCATCGCGTCCGCGGACAGCGGCCAGGGCCGCGGGAAACGCGTCGTCGCGCACCAGGCGGTCGATCCGCTGCCGCACCACATCGTGACGCTGGCCGGCCTGATCCCCGGACGCCGACGCCGACGATTCGCAACCCACGATGAGACTGCCCAGCACCGCCAGTACGGCCGTCGTCTTGGCCGCTCGTCGGTGCCTGAACGGCGACGAGGTGTGAACAGACCGTACAGCGTGGCGATAACGGGACACGAAGAACACTCCTTGCTGGTGCCCTGCCCGGCAGGGCGGGGGTTGAGCCGTGATGAGCCATGGGGCTTCTCCGGCTGCTGTGGGGGGTGAGGGTGTGCGGTAGCCGGCGGTGCGGCAGATCACGCGCACCGCGCGGTACGGGCGATGTGACAGGTCGTACGGGTACCTCAGCCCGGCAAGGCCGTGCTCTTCGTGGCTGTACCGGGGACGGTCTTGCCGAGCATGCGGCAGACCGCGGCGTCCACCAGGGGCCGGTACATGGCGGCGACCTTCGGTTCGCTGAGGCCGAAGACGGTGGTGGTGAGAATGGCGACGGTGCGGTGGCCGGTGCTGTCCGTGTAGTTCTGGCTCGCGTAGCCGGGGATGCCACCGGTGTGTCCCCATACGGTGCCGCACGGGGTGCGGACCTCTTCCAGACCCAGCCCGTACCTGGTGGCCTCCGGCGCGGTGGGGTCTTCCGGGACGGTTGTGCGCATCTGCCTCAGCTGAGCCGGGGGCAGCAGCTCGCCGGACATCAAGGCGGTGTCGAAACGCGCCCAGTCGGCCGCGCTGGAGACAACGGCTCCCGCGGCCCAGGCCCAGCTCGGGTTGATCCCGGTCGTGTCTACGTGGTCGTCGTGGCTCGGACCCGCGAAGGACGTCCCCGGGGGCATGCCGGGAGGCAGCAGGGGGCCCAGATGAGCGGCGTCGGGTTCATAGCCGTGCGCGTGCGTACGGTCGTCGCCGGGCCGCCAGGCGGCAGTGGTGGCGAGGTAGGTGTGGGTCAGACGCAGCGGCCGGACGATCCGCTCGTCGATCAGGTCGGCCACGCTACGGCCGGTGGCCTTCTCGAGCACCATGCCGAGCGCGATGTAGTTGGTGTTGCTGTACGACCACTTCTCGCCGGGAGTGAACAGCGCCTGGTGCCTGGTGGCCAGCGCGAGCAGTTCTTCGGGGGTCCATTGCCGCTGGTCCTGGCCGGTGACCGAGGCGAGGCCGGCGGGGTCGTCGGTGTAGTCGTACAGGCCGCTCGTGTGGTTGAGGAGCATGCGTAAAGTGATCGCGCGTCCGCCGGGGACCAGGCCGGGCAGCCAACTCTCCACCGAGTCGGTCAGGTTGACCTGGTGCTCAGCGACAAGTTGCAGGATCAAAGTGGCCACGAGCGTCTTGGTGTTGGAACCCATGCGGAACTCGTCGTCCACCGCGAGCTTGTGGTCGGCCACGGTCCAGGGGGCCTGCCCGGCAAACTCGACAGCCGGACCACGACCGTCGTCGATCCGCACGGCCACTCCTGGAACACCGGCGTCCACGGTCTGCCGGACCAGCGTGGCCAACTGGTCCGGTCGCGCCGCTACCGCGCCGGCGCGACCGGTATCGGCCGACCACGCGTCAGCCCGCGCCGCCTCGGTCCGCACCGGTGCGGCCGAGGCCGCGGCCGCCGCGCCGGCCGTGGTCAGGCAGGTGGCCAGGGTCAGCGTCAAGGCTGCCCGCAGACGGCGACGCGACATCGGCGCCCGTTCAGTCATGAGATGTCTCCGTGGGGTGAGATATGGTCCGACCGGGTCGATGATGAACGTCGAGGCTGGACCGGTGTCGTACAGTGATCACTCTGGTTGACAGTGGCCGCCCCGGCGATCCGGCCAGCAGCAGCATGCGGGGTGGGGCTATCCCCACTCGGTCCCAGTTCAGGCTTCGGCGGAGTAGTGGGGGCGCCACGCCGGACCATGGTCCGAACCGCATGCCCCCCTCTTTCCGCCCCGAGCCGACCCAGGGCCAGGCGAATAGGTTGGTCGACCGATGTGGCAGCGGTCGTCACGCGTGTGGAGCCCGCCGAGATCATCGAGGCGGGCAGCACGGTGGTCGCACTTGGACACCGTTCGACCGTGGTCGGGGTCAGCGTCCGATGTGGTGGCCGCCCTCGGCGGGGATGACGGCGCCGGTGGTCCAGCGGCTTTCGTCGGACAGCAGGAACAGGGCGGCGCGGGCCATGTCGTCGGCCAGGGCGATCTGGTTCATCGGGGACTTGGCGGCCAGTTGCTCCTGGAATTCGATGGGGAGCATGTCCCACATCTCGGTGCGGGTGGAGCCCGGTGCGAGGGAGTTGACGCGCACGTTGGAGGAGGCCAGTTCCAGGGCCGCGCTCTTGGTGAGCCCGTTGACGGCCCACTTCGACGCGACGTACTCCGAGATGCCTGCCACTCCCACCATGCCGCCGATGGAGGAGACATTGACGATCGAGCCGCCCCCGGCGGCGAGCAGCGCGGGGATCTCGTGCTTCATGGACAGGAAGACGCCCTTGGCGTTGACCTCCATGACCCGGTCGTACATATCGGTGTTCTTCTCGTGCAGTGGTGTGCCGTCGCTGGTGATGCCGGCGCTGTTGAGCGCGCCGTCGAGGCGGCCGAACCGCTTGACCGCAGTGGCTACGGCGGCTTCCACCGTGGCCTCGTCGGTCACATCGAGCGGCACGGCGATGACCTGGTTGTCGGCGGTCGACATCTCAGCCGCCAGCGCCTGGAGGCGGTCGGTGCGCCGGGCGCCGGCCACGACGTGTGCCCCCTCGGCGGCGAAGCGACGCGTGGCGGCTTCGCCCATGCCGGCGGACGCGCCGGTGATCAGGATGACCTTGCCCTCCAGCCGGCGGGCCTGGATGGTCACGGGCGCGGGGTGGTGATTGGGGTGGGACGACATGATGGTGTTCTCCAAACGTAAGAGATATGGGTGACGCGCAAGCGAGCTCAGTGGCCGAGCGCGGTCTTCAGTGCCTGAGCGGCCGTGGGCCAGACCATCTCGCGGCTGACGCGGCTGACGAGAAGCGCGGCGTCACTGTCCGCGACGCCGTACCCGCCCTGCCAGGTGATCGCCGTCTGCCCGTCGGCGGGCTGCAGCGAGACGGTGGTGCGGGAGGTGGAGACGGGGATGGGTGGGTCTCCCTGGAAGCTGTAGGTCAGCGTCATCCGGGCGTGATCCAGCTCGTCAAGACGCTCGGTCACCGTGCTGCCGTCGGTGAGCGACAGTTCACGTACGGCACCAGTCCGTCCGGACGTACCGGCCGCCAACCGGCTGCTCTTCACCTGCGGGTGCCAGTGCATGTCCTCGAAGGCAGCCAGGAGTTGCCAGACCGTTTGCGGGCCACTGTCTATGACAGCGGTGTATTCGACCGTGATGTCCACGTCAAATCCAGCTTCCGCCGTTGACGACAAGGGCCTGTCCATTGATCCATTCGGCCTCCGGCAAGGCGAGGAATCGTGCCACGGAGGCGATGTCACTCGGCTCACCAAGGCGTCCGGCGGGCGCGGAGGCGGCGACGTACTGCCTCATCTCAGGACTGAGGGCGCCGTCACCCGCAGCGAGGAAGCCGTCACCGACAGCGCCGGAGTGAATGCTGTTGGCAGTGATGCCCCGCGAGGCGAGTTCCTTGGCCAGTGTGCGGATGGTGGCGTTGGCGCCGTTCTTGCTGGTGGCGTAGGCACCGAAGCCGGCGCCCGCGCTCTGGGTGGAACTGCTGGAGATATTGATGATGCGACCGCCGTCGGACAGCCGGCGGGCAGCCTCCCGCAGTACGTAGAAGACCGCGCGGGTGTTGACGGCGAGCACGCGGTCGAACTCGGCGTCGGAGATCTCGGCCACCGGCTGCAGCCGTGAGGCGACGCCGGCGTTGGCAACCACGATGTCCAGGCCGCCGAAGTGTGCGATGGCCAGGTCGAACAGCTCCTGCACACTGCTGCTGCGAGTGAGATCCGCGGAAAGCGGCAACACATCGACACCGAGCTTGCGGATCGCCTCCGCGGCCTCGTGTGCCTCCGTCTCCCGGCTGCGGTAGTGCAGGACGATATTCGCCCCCTCCTCCGCGAGCGCCTCGGCGATGGCTCGGCCGATGCTGCGCGGTGCCCCGGTGACCAGGGCGGTCTTTCCGCCCAGGCGGCGGCCGCCAGGGCCGCGCGGCCCATTCGATTGATGCACGGTGACGCTCCTCGAGAATGGCGGCTGCGGATCGCGGTCGCCTCCACATCACCGTGCCCTCCATCCGCTGCCGACACGAGAGGCCGCTTCTGCCTAGGACTGACAGGGCGATGCTCACCCGCTGTCTCCGGGCGCCGCGAAGAAGCCGCACACCTCGCCGGACTGTCAGTGGACTACCTCGCCCGGTCGCCGCCGATCCGCTGGCCACGCGCTGCTCGGCGACATGCTCGGTGAACCGGCACGCCAACGCAAGCTTCTGTGGCGGCACTTCACCGACCTGCGCAAGACGAGCCCCCGTGGGTGGGAGGAGGTTGTGCGGTCGGACGCGGAGGCGACGTTCGACTGCGCCCCGGCGGGCAACATCGGCCCGGTCGCGGACGCCTTGATGGACGCCCTCGGCATGGATTTCACCGTCATATGCCCAGCGCTGCCGGTCAGCGGCCGAACCGTCCGCGACGGCCGGCTCTTCGTGGGCGATGCGCCGTTGGACACCGCATGGCCGGCTGCCATACCCGACTACAGTTCCTGAGAGGACAGCGATGAGTGATGTCGAGCTTCAGCACCGTATGGTGTGGGCGGACGACCTCCGGTTCCACATCGTGGAGGCCGGTGAAGGGCCCACGATCGTGCTGGTCGCCGGTTTCCCGCAGAGCTCCTACGCGTGGCGGCGCCTGATGCCGCTGCTCGCGGACCGTTTCCATGTGATCGCCGTCGACCTCCCTGGACAGGGGGACTCCGACAAGCCGGTGGACGGCTATGACACCCTGACGACCGGCAAGCGGCTGCGCTCGCTGCTGAAGGTCCTCGGTGAGGACCGGTACGTGCTGGTCGGGCACGACATCGGCGCCTGGGTGGGATACGCCTACGCGCATCAGTTCGCCGCCGACCTGCGAGGAGTGGTGCTCCTCGACGGCAACATCCCGGGTGTCACGCTACGGCCGACGATCACGCTCGGCCCGGACAACTGGCGGAACTGGCACTTCCTGTTCAACCCGGTCCCCGACCTGCCCGAGGCACTGCTCCAGGGACGCGAGCGCATCCTCATCGAATGGTTCTTCAGCAGGAAGACCGCCAACTGGCGAACCACTTTCAGCAACGCCGACATCGACGAGTACGAGCGCGTGTACCAGGCCCCGGGCGGACTGCGGGGCATGCTCGGCTACTACCGCGCGGTCCTGGAGGACATCGAGCAGAACACCCCGCTGATGCAGAAGAAGATCGACGTCCCGGTACTCGCCCTCGGCGGTGAGGTCGGTTCCGCGCCGGATCTCCACGAGAGCATGCAGCCGCTGGGCCACAACGTGCACGGTGGCGTCATCGCAGGCAGCGGTCACTACATCCCGGAGGAAGAACCCGAAGCGCTCGCACGGGAAATCTCCGACTTTGTCAACGATCTCAAGGCATAGCGCGCGGATCGTCCCTGGACGACCGCCGGATCGCCTATTACGGGAAGGTCGGCGCAGACGTCGACCTGGTGGCCGCGTGTCTGTGTGCGCAGCGTCATGACGACGGACTATGCGCGTGGTAGCCGTTGGACCCGCCTGCGTCCGCAGTGATCAGCAGATGGGTCATGGATTCCGTACGGGATCGCCTCGCCCGGTCCCTGCCGGTCCAAGAACTCGTGCGTCTTGACCAGGACTGCCGCCGTGCCCCGAGCTCCGGGGCTCGGCCCCCAGTATCAGCCGCCGCTGTCACTCATCCAAGTGCGGGTACGCCCGAACTGCACAGCGAGTGACCACGGACCTCATCGGAGACGCTGATATCACAACAACGAGCCGCACCCCGCGAAGCAACACCTTGATTCTCTGCCGGTCCTTGGTCACAGGAGCGGATCCTCCCACTGCTCCAAGAGGGACTCCACCGTCCCCTGTGTGCCTGCCGCGCCGTCGTCGAGAGTCTGCTCGGCCCAGATCACCTTGCCGTTCGGCGTGTAGCGGGTTCCCCAACGCTGCGCGAACTGGGCGACGAGGAACAGGCCGCGCCCGCCCTCGTCGGTGGTCTTGGCACTGCGCATATAGGGCGATGTGCTGGAGCCGTCGGACACCTCGCAGATCACGGTGCGGTCGTACAGAAGGCGAACGGTGATGGGTTCGCTGCCGTAGCGGATGGCGTTGGTGACCAACTCGCTGAGGATCAGCTCGGTCGGGAAGGCGGTCTCCTCCAGCCCCCAGTCGGCCAGCTGCCGGGCGACCCGGCTGCGGATGGGGGCGACGGCGGCAGGGTCGGCGGGTACGTCCCAGGTGGTGACCCGTGTGGAGGCGAGCATGCGGGTTCGGGCCATCAGCAGTGCGATGTCATCGCTCGGATCGTCGGGTACCAGTGCGTCCAGTACCGCCTGGCAGGTGTTGTCCATGCTGCGGTCCGGATGGCCTGCCAGGGCGCTGCCGAGGAGTTCGAGACCCTCGTCGATGTCGCGGTGGCGGTCTTCGACGAGGCCGTCGGTGAAGAGGGCGACTTGGCTGCCTTCGGCAAGCTGGAGTTCGACGGCCTCGAAGGGCAGGCCCCCGAGGCCGAGGGGCAGGCCGGCGGGCAGATCGGGGAATTCCACGGCGCCATCGGGATGGACGATGGCGGGTCCCGGGTGTCCGGCCCGTGCCATGGTGCATCGACCGGAGACCGGATCGTAGATGGCGTACAGACAGGTGGCCCCCGTGGCTCCTTCGCCCGCACTCTCGGTCGTCCGGTCCTGGTCGATTCTGGCGACCAGCTCGTCCAGGCGAACGAGGAGGTCGTCGGGGGCCAGGTCGAGGGCCGAGAAGTTGTGCACCGCGGTGCGCAGCCGCCCCATGGTGGCCGCTGCGTGCAGTCCGTGCCCGACAACGTCGCCGACCACCAGGGCGACTCGGGTGCCGGGCAGCGGGATGATGTCGAACCAGTCGCCGCCCACACCGGCCCGGGCGGGCAGGTACCGGTACGCCACTTCCAGAGCGCTCTGCTCGGGCATGCCACCGGGAAGCAGACTGCGCTGCAGGGTGACGGCCATGGTGTGCTCTCGGGTGTAGCGGCGGGCATTGTCGATGCACACCGCCGCACGGGCGGCCAGCTCCTCGGCGAAGGACAGATCCTCCTCCCCGAAAAGCTCGGATTGGTCAGCGCGCCAGAAGTCGACTGCCCCCAGCACCACCCCGCGGGCCTGCAACGGCACGGTGATCAGCGAGCGCACGCCATAGTTGAGGATCCTTTGGGTGCGTTCCGGGTCCTGAGCCTTCCAGCCGGGCGCTGCATGAAGGTCGGCATCGAGGGTCGGGCGGCCGCTCGCCATACCCAACGCCGTCGGCGCCGCGGGGACAAACCTGACAAGCTCACCCACCGGGTAGAACGGCGGATCCTCCCGGATGCCGCAGAAGGCCGTACGGCGCATCTCGCTGCTTGGCCCGACCGGCTCCTCACCGCGCAGAACGGGGTCAAGGAGCTCTACGGTGACGAAGTCGGCGAACCCAGGGACTGCCACTTCGGCCAGTTCCTCGGCAGTGCGTACCACATCGAGGGTGGTGCCGATGCGGACACCGGCGTTGTAGAGCAGTTGAAGCCGCTGCCGGGTCTCCTCGGCCCGGTCGGCGAGCGCATGCAGCTCGGTGGTGTCCCGCAGTGTCGTCACGCTCCCCGGCGGCCCCCCTTGACGGTCGGTCGGCCGAACATTGACCGCCAGTAGCCGGTCACCGGCTGGGCACACCTTGTCCGTGGCCTCACGACCGGAGAGCAGCAGCTGCGCGATTCCAGGAGCCAGGCCAAGGTCGGTGACCGTCCGTCCTTCCACGTCCGCGGGCAGCTCTAGCAGCCGTCGGGCCTCGTCGTTGGCCAGCAGCAGCCGCCCGTCGCCCCGGACGATCACCACCCCTTCGCGAACCGCGTGCAGTACGGCGTTGTGGTGGTCGTACATCCGTGTGATCTCGGCCGCGCCCAGACCGTGCGTCTGACGTCGCAGCCGCCGGCTCGCCAGCACGGAACTGCCCGAGGCGAGAAGGAGTGCACCCGCCGCCGAACCCAGCACCACCGGCAGTTGTTCTGCCACCATGGTGTTCACCCTCTTCATGGTGATCCCGGCCGAAACCAGGCCGACCAGCTTGCCGTCCGGCCTGGTCACGGGCACAGAGGAGGTCATGCTGACGCCTGTCACCGTGGGGAAGCTTCTGATGAAGGGCCGATTGGCCCGCGCGGCGTCGAGTGTTTCCTCGTACGGGCCGACGATGTGCTTCCCGATTTTCTTGGGGTCGGGGTGCGTGTACCGGATTCCAGCCGTGTTCCACACCACGATGTAATCGAGGTGGGCGTCCTTCCGGGCAGCCTCGGCGAGCGGCTGCAGCACGTGCGTGGGATTCCGGTCGGACAGGGCTTCGATCATGCCGGGCGAGTGCGCGAAAGCCTCGGCTGCGGCGAGTGTCCGGTCTCGCGCATCCCGGGTGCTCTCGCGCCGAGCCTGCAGCACAAGGGCTGCTACCGCGGCGGCGACGAGCAGGACAATGAGTACGACCTGTAGGACCAGCATTTGGCTCGCGACACTGCGCGTGTCAAGCAGGGAGCGAAGAGAACCGGTCGCTGAGCGTGCCTCTGGTGATGTCAGACCTTTTTTACGCCGAGTAAATGAGGGGAAATTTACTTGCATAACGCATTTTTACCACTCCTCGGACTTTTGGTGACTACTGCCGACGCCGGTCGGATACTCCTGGATGCCTGGGGTCGGATAGTCGGCGCCTTTCACCTTTACGTCCGGGCTCGTGACGCACTGGGGTGCACACGGGCAGAGGCGACTGTCCTTGTTCCCGTGGTCGGCGCTCAGCTCTCTGTCGAGTGCGGGGCCTTGAGGCCGAATGCCCCGTAAGCCGTACGTGCCCGCTCGGATCCGAGAAAACACACCAACTCCGACGCGGGGGACCACTCCGCCGCAGTCGTGGACGGCGCGATGCTGAACTCGGTGTCGTGCGCGGCGTCGGCGGGGAAGGGGCCGACCACATCGACGCCGGGGACGGTCATCAACTCACTCACCTGCTGCACCGCCAGGTCTGCCCTGCCATCCAGCAAGGTGGCGGCGGCGAAGCCCTTCTGCACAATCGTGGCCCGTGCGTTCACCGCCTCCGCGATGCCGAGTCGGCCCAGCAACTGAGCGAAGTAAATGCCGCTGGCCCCCGTTCTGGAGTAGGCGACCGAACGGGCGTCGAGCAATGTCCGCACCAGGTCGTCGACGGTCGCGATCAACGGTCGCGGCGTCCGCGCCCGGACGGCGAGTCCGATGCCCGTTCTGGCAACCGGCAGGCGCGCCCGACCGTCGACGGTTCCCTGAGCCGACAATTGCCGGATGTCATCGGTAACGGCGATCAGGACATCGGGGACCTCTCCGGAGTGGATACGCTCCAACAGCACCGATGTCGGATCGAAGTCC
The DNA here is from genome assembly GCF_024298965.1 of Streptomyces rapamycinicus NRRL 5491. Taxonomy (NCBI): domain Bacteria; kingdom Bacillati; phylum Actinomycetota; class Actinomycetes; order Kitasatosporales; family Streptomycetaceae; genus Streptomyces; species Streptomyces rapamycinicus. The sequence goes on from NZ_CP085193.1 coordinate 9,655,868, forward strand.
GGCTGGACGCCGATGCCCGTCTCCTCGGTGAACTCTCTGAGCAATCGCTGTTCCAGGGCGGCTTGCACCGCCAGGGTGCTGAAGAGGGATACCTGCCTACCAGCGGAGTTCTGTTCGCGCATGGCTCCTTCACCCTTCCTCTGTATGGATGAACCGCGTCAGCCACCCGAGCCCCTCGGCGGTACCGTTCGCGGGACGGTACTCACAGCCGATCCAGCCCGCGTAACCAAGCGACCGCAACCGGTCGAAGACGAAGTCCCAGGCGATCTCCCCGCTGCCGGGCTCTGCCCGCCCGGGCACGTCCGCGACTTGGAGGTGCGCGATCGACGGCAGGAACGTCTCCAGCCGGGTGGTGATGTCGCCTTGCTGAACCTGACAGTGGTAGACGTCGAAGAGGATGCCGACCCGGTCGTTGCCGATGGCATCTACCACACCCGCGGCCTGCTCCTGGGTATTCACGAGATATCCAGGAATGTCGCGGGAGTTGACAGCCTCCAGGACCAGCCGGACACCGGCCGTGGAGGCGAGCTGCGCGGCCCATGCGACGTTTGTGACGTATTGCGAGAAGGCCGTGTCCCGCTGGACCTCGGGTGGCCTTACTCCGGCGCGCAAGTGGACCAGCGGGCACTCCAGCTCGACCGCGTAGTCGAGCGCTTTGGTTATGCCGTCGCGGAACTCCCGCACCCGGTCGGGCAGACACGCCGTTCCCGCGAATGTGGAAGTTCCCGGAGGCCCCACCGGGCTGTTGATCAGCGCTTGGCACAGTCCCGCCTCCTGCAAACGGCGTCGCAGCGTGAGCGGTGAATGGTCGTACGGCGACGCATACTCGACGGCACTGAATCCGGCCTCGGCTGCGGCGGTGAAGCGTTCCTCAAAGGGCACTTCACCGAAGAGCCAGCCCAGGTTCGCGCAGAAGCGCAATCTCTTGTCCACTGGGGTCACGGACCAGTGACTGCGGCGACGACTTCGATCTCGACGCAGGCACCGTGCGGGAGTTGAGCTACCCCGATGGCGCTGCGGGCGTGCTGTCCGGCCTGGCCGAGGTTTTCGATGAAGACTTCCGACGCCGCGTCGATGACCCTTCCGTGCGCCGTGAAGTCCGGTCCCGAGGCGACGAATCCCGTTATCTTGAGGATGCGCTGGAGTCGGCGTCCTTCGGTGAGTTCCCGGTTCAGGACATTGAGGCACGCCTGTGCGCAGAGCCGTGCCGCCTCGCGCGCGGAGTCCAGGTCGACATCCGCCCCCACTTTTCCGTGATAGGCGATCTGACCGTCCTTCCGGGGGAGCTGGCCACTGACGTACGCGAAGCCTTCATGTACCACAAGCGGGGTCACATAGCCGCTGGGGGCGGATGCTGTCTTGTTCGCTGTTGTCATCGTCTACTCCCTATGCCTTGAGATCGTTGACAAAGTCGGAGATTTCCCGTGCGAGCGCTTCGGGTTCTTCCTCCGGGATGTAGTGACCGCTGCCTGCGATGACGCCACCGTGCACGTTGTGGCCCAGCGGCTGCATGCTCTCGTGGAGATCCGGCGCGGAACCGACCTCACCGCCGAGGGCGAGTACCGGGACGTCGATCTTCTTCTGCATCAGGGGGGTGTTCTGCTCGATGTCCTCCAGGACCGCGCGGTAGTAGCCGAGCATGCCCCGTAGTCCGCCCGGGGTCTGGTACACGCGCTCGTACTCGTCGATGTCGGCGTTGCTGAAAGTGGTTCGCCAGTTGGCGGTCTTCCTGCTGAAGAACCATTCGATGAGGATGCGCTCGCGTCCCTGGAGCAGTGCCTCGGGCAGGTCGGGGATCGGGTTGAACAGGAAGTGCCAGTTCCGCCAGTTGTCCGGGCCGAGCGTGATCGTCGGCCGTAGCGTGACACCCGGGATGTTGCCGTCGAGGAGCACCACTCCTCGCAGGTCGGCGGCGAACTGATGCGCGTAGGCGTATCCCACCCAGGCGCCGATGTCGTGCCCGACCAGCACGTACCGGTCCTCACCGAGGACCTTCAGCAGCGAGCGCAGCCGCTTGCCGGTCGTCAGGGTGTCGTAGCCGTCCACCGGCTTGTCGGAGTCCCCCTGTCCAGGGAGGTCGACGGCGATCACATGGAAACGGTCCGCGAGCAGCGGCATCAGGCGCCGCCACGCGTAGGAGCTTTGCGGGAAACCGGCGACCAGCACGATCGTGGGTCCTTCACCGGCCTCCACGATGTGGAACCGGAGGTCGTCCGCCCACACCATACGGTGCTGGAGCTCGATATCACTCATCGCTGTCCTCTCAGGAACTGTTGTCGGGTATGGCAGTCGGCCATGCGGTGCGGTAGGCGCGCCCAGGAAGCCGCCCACGAGGAGGTGGAGGTCAGCGACCACGGTCGAGTTGTGAGACCTCTTGGTCGCTGAGAGCGCGAGTCGGTATTCCGCGCAGGAGCAGGAAGAGCTTCGCCGTCTCCTCCAGCTCTTCGATCGCCGCCGCCGCGGACTCAAGAGTCGTGCCGCTGACGATCGGCCCGTGGTTGGCAAGCAGGATCGCGTGGTAACGGGCGGCGAGGTCGTAGATCGCGGTGGCCAGCGCCGGGTCACCGGGCCGGTAGTAGGGGACGAGGGGCAGTCGGCCGATCCTCATGGCGAAATAGGCGGTGAGCGGCGGAACACACTCGACCGGATCGAGCCCGTCCATGCAGGACACCGCCGCCGCGTAGGTCGAGTGCAGGTGAACGATGCCACCGGCGTCCCGTCGCTGTCTGTACAGCGCCAAGTGCAGGAGGCTCTCCTTGGTCGGGCGGTCCCCGCCGACGTGGCGCCCGTTCTCGTCCAGCTTTGACAGCCGATCCGGATCAAGAGTGCCCAGACTCGCGTTGGTGGGCGTCATCAGCCATCCGTCACACACCCGCACACTGAGGTTGCCGCTGGTCCCGGTGGTCAGTCCGCGGGCGAACAAGGATGCGCCCAGCGTGGTGAGCCGTTCCCGTAGCTGAGGTTCGTGCCCTTTCGTGATCAGGTTCATGGCAGCCGCTCCCAGGCGTCGAGGAAGAAGTCGCGCGAGCCGAAATTCCCCGACTTCAGCGCGAGCGCGAGTGGCCGAGGGGTGCCAAGCGTCCACGTCCACGGCACTCCTGGACTGATCTCCGGCCCGATGACCAGCCCGGTAGCGCCAAGTGCCCCTACGACCGCACCCGAGGTCTCCCCGCCGGCGACGATCAACCGGCCGACCCCCATGTCGACGAGGCCCCGAGCGATCGAAGCGAGGGTGTCCTCGATCCGTGAGGCGGTGTCGTCCGGAAGCCGTGACTTCGCCGCAGTGACATTCCGCGCCGGTTGCGTCGCGTGCAGCAGGACCGGACCATCCGCCAGGAGTGGGCGGGCCCAGCGCAGTGCCGCTGTGACGACGTCCTCGCCTCGGACAACCGCGCAGGGGTCGACGGGGAAGGTCGGGTACACCGCGCGCGCCGCCTCGACTTGGGCGTTCGTCGCCGCTGAGCAACTGCCCGCGATGACGGCCCGTGCCCCACCGAATGGCACCGGGGCGTGGGGATCACCGTAGGTGAGACCGTGCGGCCGGGTACGGGGAGTCTCCGCGAGCCCGATCGCGAGCCCAGAACTCGCCGTGACCAGCCGCAGATCGGCGCACGCGCGGCCGATGGCGAGGAGGTCGTGATCGTCGGTCGCATCAACGACCGCGTATCGGATTCCCGCCGAGCGCAACGCGCCGAACTCTGCGCGGATCCGCTCCGGCCCCTGAGCCACGGTTCCGTGGCCGACCAGACCGACTCGCGAGCCAGTCTGCCGCCGCATCAACCGCACCACGTTCGCGTCATCCATCGGCGTCAGGGGGTGCTGACGCATGGAAGTCTCGTCCAACGGCGCATCGCCCACGAAGAGCCGGCCGTCGCGGACGGTTCGGCCGTTGGCCGGCAGCGCTGGACATATGACGGTGAAATCCATGCCGAGGGCGTCCATCAAGGCGTCCGCGACCGGGCCGATGTTGCCCGCCGGGGTGGAGTCGAAAGTCGAGCAGTACTTGAAGTAGTAGCGTTCGCAGCCGATCTCCCGCAGCCACCGCAGTGCGGTGAGGGACTGCTCCACCGCGTCGGCGACCGGCGCCGTGCGGGTCTTCAACGCGATGACGACCGCCTCCGCGCCCGACCGCACAACCTCCTCCCCGGTATCGGGGACGCCGATGACCTGCACCGTTCGAATCCCCTGCGCCACCAGCGCGGAGGCGAGATCGGTACCGCCTGTGAAGTCATCGGCGATGCATCCGAGCAACATGTCCGCGCCCCTTTCCGATCACGTCGGCCGACGGGCCCGCAGGGGGACAGCGGCGGTCACACGGCGCCATGGACAGCCTCCTTCAGGGCGAGGACGGCTGTCTGTGGGGCGGTGTAGACGGGCACGTCCACCCGTGCGCGGACCCGCTCCACCGCCTGCGAGGTGGAGAAATGGGCCAGGACGATGGCGTCGCAGCCGGAGAGCCTTGATGCCTGCTCCGCGACCAGCCGGTTGTGTGAGCCTGCGTCCCCCGCACGCAGCAGCTCGATCGCGGAGTCGACGACGATCGATCTGAGCTTCGCAGGTGATCCCAGACGTTCCGCCTCGGCGGCGAATTCGTCCTCCATGGTCGGGACCGAGGGTGCGAATGTGGCGAGCATCCCGACATCGGTGCCGCGCGCGAGCGCCGCCCGGAACATCGCCTCGTTTGGTTTGACCACCGGCACGGGCAGCAGAGCCGCCGCGCGGTCTATCGCCGGGCCGAACGCCGAACAGGTCGCCAGGATGCCGTCGGCGCCGGTGCGGCAGGCATAGCGCACCAGATCCACAAAACGTTCGGTCAACTCCTCAGCCAGCTCTGTCTGGCGTGCCCGCTCGGTGGTGAGCCCGTCATCGAGCAGATTCGTCAGCTCGGCCTCGGGCCATTCTCTTGCGAACGCGTCATGGACGGGCGCCATGGCGACGGGCGTCGCGTGGATGAGGACAATGCGTGCTGTGCCTGTCATCGCTTTCTCTGCTCTGTATGTCACACCGGTTGCCCGCCCGCTGGCGGGCGGCTGAATCGGCCGGTCAGGAACTCTGTGACAGAACGGCCGTGATGGACTCGATGATCTCGATGTGGTCGTCGAGTGGAAGCCTGTCGATCGTCATCTGCAACTGGCCGAGCCGATCGACACGGCTGTCGTCGATTGCCTGGCCGATGGTGACCGCCGCGGTGAGGATGTCGTGCTCGGACCGTGCGTGGAAGTGCTTGAGCAGGTACGGGGCAAGATCGGGCCGCAGGCTCGCGACCGCCCCGAGCAAACCGTAGGCCCCCCAATTGGCGACACCGGAGACGATCAAGTGGTCGGCGCCGGTCCGTGCGGCGACCAGGGCACCGTTCGGAATGTCCTCCTCGACGATCTCCCGGGGCAGCACACCCATACCGAGCTCGTTGCCGCCGTCACCGATACCGATGGTGGTCCAAGGCGAACTCCAGCCGTCATCCTCGAACAGATAATCCAGCGGCGCGGTGTCATCCGAGATGTCCCACCCGTGCTCGCGGTGCGCCCTCCCATCGGCGCCCAGCGAGCAGCGCTCGATCGCGATGAGGTGGGTGAGCGGCTGCTCCGCCGACTCCAGACGTCCGCGCAGGCTCCGCACGGCGTCGGAGTCCACCGGTACAACCTCCAGTGCGACCCTTCCCGGCAGAACACCGGTGACCGCCCATACCGCCTTGGCGCATGGCGCGTCGGTGATCACCGTGACGGGGATACCGGCCTCGATGAACCCCGCGGCGAGCTGACCCATGCCATTCAGGCCGTCCGTCTCAGGTGACGGCGGTTCCGCGTGCCGGACGAAGAACCCGCACACGATGCCGATGTGCGGCGAGGGGTGGTCCGCTATCGACTGGGCGGCGCGCTCCAGATTCCCCTGCGCGAACGCGACCAGCCGACTGATGTCGCGGCGCACCTTACGTCCGACGATGCCTTCGATCTCGGTGATAGGCGTTGGCATTTATACCCTCCAAGGCGGTGGCGTATACTTAACGTATATATGACGCCTGGGCGTGTCAACCACACTCCCGGACCGGTCGGCGCGCGGTTGAACCCGGCGATAGACCGCTCCCCAACTGTTCACGGAAGGGGTGCGCTGGGAGCCCGGCCCTGATGCCTCGCCCTCCGGGCGATCCGCCACCAGTGGGCCGAAGAGGTCTATCTGCTCCAGGGCGGCCTGCGCGACGTGACTCTCGATGCGACCTTCTCCGCCGGACACTTCACGGCACGCCCCCCGGGCATGGGCCGCGTCGGCCCCGCCCGCCCCACCCGGTATCCGTGTCCCGCCCGGACCGACCGCCGATACCTGGAGCACCGGGCACATGGAAGAAGCGTCGGAATCGTAGGCGCCGCGCTCCCGGGTCACGCAACTTGAACCAGGCACAGAGTTCTGTTGGGCAGAGTCTCCGGCGTGCGGCGGGTCCTCAAGTGCCTGGCTGATTTTCGCCCAGACGATGTAAATATACGCGACGTATATTACTGAGAGTGGCGGCGTCAGCGCCGGGTTGGCTGGATGCAAGTGGGCCCTTGACCTGACACGCAAGGCATATATACGTTCCGTATACCTCGTTCTCCTGGAGGCGACATGCCTGAAGAACTGCTCCCCCGCCCCTCGGATGTGGGCGTGAATCCGCCACCCCCGCAACGTCGACAGATCGCCAACGCCTTCGCGGCCAGCCTGTCGGGCACTGCGCTGGAATGGTATGATTTCGGGATTTACTCCGCGTCGGCCGCGCTTGTCTTCCCTGTTCTGTTCTTCCCCGACTCCAGTTCCGCAGCCGCAGAGCTGTTCGCGTTCTCCACCTATGCCGTCGGCTACATCTCGCGCCCGTTGGGAGCGTTCGCACTCGGGCGGCTCGGTGATGTCATCGGACGCAAACAGGTCATCGTCCTGACACTGCTGTTGATCGGCGCGGCCACGTTCGTCATCGGCTTGCTGCCCACGTACGGCACGATCGGCATCGCCGCGCCGATCCTGCTGGTGTCGCTGCGATTCGCGCAGGGAGTGGGGGTCGGCGGAGAGCTGGGCGTGGCTCCGCTGTTGTCCAGCGAGTTCGGCGCCCCGGAACGGAGGGGGCTCTGGTGTTGTGCGCCGCAAATCGGTCCGCCGGCCGGGAATCTGCTGGCGAACGGGATGCTGGCCCTTCTCACGGTGTCGATGTCACACGACGCCTTCCTCTCGTGGGGCTGGCGAGTCGGGTTCCTGACGTCTGCGGTCTTGGTCGGGGTCGGGCTGCTGATCAGGCTCCGGCTCGAGGAGACGCCGGTGTTCCGCGCCATCCGCGACAAGGGGGAGAGCCCGACCGCTCCCGTCCGTGAGGTCTTCTCCACCGAGCGGCGTGGCCTCATCGCCGCGTCGTGTGCCCGGGTGGGACCGGACGTCACTTACGCCCTGTTCGTTGTATTCAGCCTCGTCTACGGCACGAAGGAAGCCGGTTTTACGTCACAGCAAGTGCTGATTGCGGTACTGATCGGCTCAGCCACGCAACTCGTGCTCATCCCGCTCGCTGCGGCACTGTCCGACCGCGTCAACCGCCGCCGGATGTACGCGGTGGCCGCGGCAATTGCGGCCATCTGGCCGTTTGTGTTTCTGCCGGCCGTTCTGAACGGTTCATTCGTAGTCCTCGTCGGCGGGATCGTGGTCGGGTTGGGACTGCATTCATTCATGTACGGACCGCAGGGCGCCTTCATCACCGAGCAGTTCTCACCCCGCCTTCGCGCGAGCGGCAGTTCGCTGGCCTTCGCGATCGGCAGTACGTTCGGCGGCGCCATGGCCCCGCTGGTGTTCACGGCCCTGTTGAGCTGGCAGGGAACGTGGCCACTCCTCGCCGTATACAGCGCTCTCGCCTGCGCAGTCACGATCGCCGGGACTCTCTGGCCAGGTCGCGACTACGACGCGGAGGAGGAGCGCCAGTTCGCCGAGAGTCTGCTCTGAGAAGCATTCCGCTTGCCGGTCGAGAGGCTTGGTCGGTCGAGCACGATTCCCGTACGGGTGATGCGTAGTCGGGACATAACGGCAGGGCTTCCTGGTGGCTCGGGATGAGGATCCCATCAGAGCGGCACCAGGAGGCCCCGCATCGGCAGCACCTACTGCTCGGAGGCCATGGCAGTCAGCCCCTGCCGGTGATATGGACCGGGTAGTGAGCCGGTCGGCAAGAATGATGGGGCATCAGATGTCGCCCATTTGCCGTCGCAGGTGTCGACATGGGAACAGAGACTGGTCTGGCCGCCCGTCCGCGGACACGTGAACAGCGGGCGAGCCGGCTTCCCGGGACGGTGGGGAATCAACTCGCCCCATGGCGCCCCAGATGGTCTTGACATGGGCCGGTCGGCGGGGCCGCGGTATGAGCGCGGCCAGGGTGGAAGCCAGCAGCGTGAATGCTCCGGTGGTCAGGAACGCGGCGCGGGCGCCGGGGACGAACTGGCCGGGTATGGACCCGGCGGCGTAGGCCGAGACGATGACGGCGAGTCCGATGGCGCCGCCCAACTGCTGTGGACTGCCTGGAGCAGGCCGGAGGCCGATCCAGCATGCTCCGGCACGACCCCGCCCATCACCAGGGAGGCGGCCGGCATGAAGGTCAGTCCGGCCGAGACGCCGTTGATCGGCGGTGGGCCGAGGTCCGCGGTGACGTAACTGCTGGTCGTGTCGACATCGCTGACCCAGACGTAGCTGGTGGTCAGGCCGAGGGTGCCGGTGATGAACAGCGGTGCTTGTCCCAAGCGGGCCACCAGCTTCGGGGCGACGCGTGCCATGGCGAAGATGCCGAGGGTCATCGGCAGGAACGCGGCCACGGCTGCGAGGGGGCCGAAGTGCAGCGCCCCCTGGACGTGTCGAAGCGGCCGGGTTGCGCGGGGTTTCGGTGACGAACCGCGGCGCGAGGGGGAGCACCGCGATGCCGAGCAGGGCGAGCACGCCGGGCGCGGCGAGTGCCGCGCCGATGCCCTGGGCCGCGCGGGCCGCGATGAGCAGTGCGGGGTTTGGGCGAAGCCGCCGAGCAGTGAGGACGCGGTGAAGACGGCCAGGCCGAGGAGGAAGGCACGTCGGACATAGGTGTCTCCGGGCCGGCCGCCCAACAGCATCAGGCCGCCGAAGGCGACGGTATAGGCGTTGACGATCCAGGACAGGGAGGCTGTTCCGGAGTGGCTTGGCAGGGTGTTCCCGGCCGGTGCCGACGACGGGACCCGAGCGAGCTGGGCCATGAGCCGGGTGTGCTCAGTCCCCCGGGAGAGCGAGAGGGCGCAGCTTGACGGGGAATGGGGCGACCGTGTTGCTCTGCAGTAGCCGTACCAGCCGGTCCTGTGTGGCGCCTGCGTGCTCCGGCAGCACCTCGGTGAGCGTCTCGCGGTCCTTGTCGCGCACCGCTTCGATGATGCGGTCATGCTGCCGGAGATTGAGCTCGAACTGCTCGTCCTGCTGCTCGGGCAGCGCCGACTCGAGTGTGTAGAGGTAGACGAGCAGCCGACGCACATGGCGGTGGGTCGACTGGGCGAAGCCGTGGAAGAAGCTGTTGCCGATCGACTGGTTCATGCGCATATGGAACTGCTCGTTCAGCGCCGTGATGTTGAGATACCTGCGGTTGTCGACCTCCACGCGATACCGCGTCTGAATGCGTTCCAGGTCGTCGGCCAGCGTCTCGTCGTCGAGCCTGCACAACTGGGCGAGGTTGTTCTCCACCAGTTGGTGAGCCACCACGATCTCACCGATCTCCGCCAGGTCGAGCTTGCGGACGAACGTGCCACCCCGGTTGGGCACGATGTTCACAAAGCCCTCCGCGGCCAGCTGGTTGATGGCCTCTCGCGCCGGGGTCCGGCCCAACTGGAACTCCTTGAGCAGCAGCGGCTCGTCGATCCGGCTGCCCGGCGGGATCGTCAGGTCGATGATGCGGGAGCGAATCTTCTCCACGGCGGCCCCGGTCTGGGAGACCTTTTTCGGGGAGGCCGGGGTCCGGCCCATTCCGGCGTTCGTCTCCACCGCCGGGGCACTGGGCTCAGTTGGTCCGGTCTTCGACATGGCAGCCGCCGCTTTCCGGCTTTCCGGCATTCATCACTCTCCTGCGAACGGGAACGACGGGTGAAGCATCATCCGGACGTTCCGCTGTGGTCCACGGCGCCGGCCCGGAAGGGAAGGCCGTTACGTACCCCTTGGCCGCCCAGACGCCACCGATGGTAACCGGCGTCCGCCTCCGGGCGCGGGGGTGGGGGCGGCATCCCATGGGTCCGCTACCTCGGTAACGCCCCCGTTTCACATGCTCAGACCCGTGTGAGAACCCTGGACGCGCCACCGATACGCCAAGTATACGTTAAGTATCCATTCGGAAGGCGGAATCATTCATGCCGAGTACACCCGACAATGATCTGTCACGATCGCGACCGGCCGTGACCGCGGCCGGGGCGGCGGCCGCACCGGCCACCCGCCATACGTCGACGGGGCCGGAGGACGATTCCGGGCTGGCGCGAGGACTCAGTCCGCGGCACATGCAGATGATGTCCATCGGCATGGCCATCGGTGTGGGGCTGTTCCTCGGCTCCGGACGGGGCATCCACATCGCGGGTCCGGCACTGCTCGTCGCCTACGCCCTCGCGGGGGTGGTCGTGTACTGCCTCATGCGCGGCCTGGGGGAGATGGCCGTCCATTCGCCGCACGCCGGATCGTTCAGCGAGTACGCCCGTGTCCATGTGAGCCCTTTCGCCGGGTTCGTCACCGGCTGGACGTACTGGCTGCAGTGCATCGTGGGCCCGATGGCAGAGCTCACGGCGAGCGGTGTCTACATGCACTACTGGTATCCGGACCTTCCGCAGTGGGTGCCCGCGCTCATCGGCCTGGTCCTGCTGTTCGGTGTGCATTGGGTCTCGGTCCGGATGTTCGGGGAGTCCGAGTTCTGGTTCGCCCTGATCAAGATCATCGCCATCGTGGGACTGATCCTTTTCGGGGCCGTCATCATCGTCACCGGTGTGACCGCGCTCGGCCATGGCGCGAGCCTGAGCAACCTCTGGAGATTCGGCGGCTTCTTCCCGAGCGGTGGGCACGGCTTCTTCCTCACCCTGCAGATCGCCGTCTTCGCGTTCATCGGGGTGGAGATGCTCGGCATCACAGCGGGGGAGGCGGCACACCCGGAGCGGACGATCCCCAAGGCGGTGGGCAACGTCATCTGGCGCATCATCGTCTTCTACATCGGGGCGCTGTTCGTCCTCATGGTCGTCCAGCCGTGGACGCGGTACACCGCTGACGTGAGCCCGTTCGTCTCGGTGTTCTCGAAAGCGGGGCTGGCCGGCGCTGCGGGGATCATGAACTTCGTCGTCCTGACCTCGGCTCTTTCCTCATGTAACGCGAATATGTTCTCGGCCAGTCGGCTGCTCTACGGCCTGGCATCCGCGGGTTCGGCGCCGCGAGCGCTCCACCACACGACACGGCGCCGGGTGCCGGGGCGGGCACTGACGGTCACCTCGCTCGCCGTCGGCGTCGGGGTGCTCTTCAACTATCTGGCGCCCGCTCATGCCTTCATCACGCTGACCAGTGTCGTCAGCGCCTCCGGGCTGTGGACGTGGAGCATGATCGCCATTTCCCATATGCGGTTCCGCCGTCGGCTGGCGCTGGAGGGCGCACCCTTGCCGGCGTTCAGGCTGCCCGGCGCTCCCTGGACGAACGTCTTCGTGGTCGCGATGGTGGTCATCGTCCTGGTGAGCCTGGCATTCGAGGGTGACACACGAGCGGGTCTGTACACCGGTGCGGTCTGGTTCGCCCTCCTCACCATCGTCTACGTCGTCCGCCAGCGGGTCGCGCGGGTGCGGTGAGGGCGGTGTCGCCGGCCGGGGCGCGGTCCGGCCGGCGACACCGGCACGGTGACGGGGACCGCCAGCAGGGCGATCACCAGGGCGGGAAGGGCGTCCTCCATCCGCTGGTCGACCTGTTCGCCCGGTGCATCCCGGACGGCCGCCGGACGAGGGATCGCCGCGCGTGCCCATGGCGCCGGTGCCAGGGCCTGCCGACCTCACCCAAGGTCATCTCCAGGCAGGCATCGCCGGTACACACCGCCACGGGGCGAGAGGCATCGGCCAGTTAGGCCGCTTCCCAGTGTCCGGCGTCGCGGTCGCCGTGGCCGGCGTGGCCACTAAGGCCCGTCTTGCACGGCATTGCCTTTAGGGACCGTTTCCTGAGCGACGTCGAGTGGGCCGAGGTTTCGCGGCCGCCATGGCGCCACGGGCATCGCCCCACGCCAGAGTCCGCCAGGCAGCCATTTGTCCGTGTCGACCAGGTGTCGCCCCGAGTACCTCACGGACGCCGAACACAAGCTCCTGACCCGCCTGTGCGAACGCCGGCCCGCTCTCGGCTCGACATGTGCCCGCCGCCTGGCCGCGCTCCTGCGCCACCGCCGCAACGAACACCTCGCCCTCGAGGTCTGGCTTGCCGAAGTCCGGCTCGACAGCCCACGGGGACCGCGGACCCTCGGTCGTGGTCGCCGCTCGGCGACCTGGAGATAGTGCCGCGCACCGACCGGCGGTGGGACGAACAGCCTCCGTGATCCGGCGCAGCGGGCTCAGGACGGCTCGCAGGCCGCCAGGTGGTCGGGGTGACCGTGCCGGCCGAGGTATCCCTCCCCGACCGTGCTGGACGCGCCCGGCGGCAGCGTGGAGCACGGGCCGGTCGCGCCGTCCTGGTAGACGACCATCACACCCACGGTGTCCGCGCAGTTGTTGGCGGCATCGGTGTATCGCCAGCTCTCGTACATCGCCACGCAGGCCGGGGCCGGCCCGGATGTCCGGTCCCCGGCGGCGGCCGACGAGGACAGGCCGAACGGGAGAATCAATGCTGTGACGACTCCTGCAAACACTGCGCTCCATTTAATCCAACTATGCACTATTTACTCCTCGCCGCACTGGCCGGATGTATACATGTGATTGAAGACTTCGTCCTCAACATGCCGCGAAGCCTTCAGGAGTTGAAGGTTCCGGAGGGGTGAGCACGAGCGCAACCCGATGAGCCCTCTTTCGGACAGCCCGGCCCTTTCGGAACCGGCGCGAACGGGGCCCCTGGGGCATCTGAGAGGCCAGATGACGCTTCAACACGCCGCGCAGTCGGGAGGCCGGGTTGTTACCGGGGGATTCGGCGACGAGTCGACTGCGTGCGAGGGGGTTGGCCTTCAGCGCGGCGGGCCGGTGCCAGTCCTTGAAGGCCTGGCGTACTGCGGCGTCGAATGGCGGCCGGGACAGGACGGCGACCTCGTCGACGCGGCCCGCAGTGGCGTACGTCGCAGCCGTCGCCGGGGCCGGAGTGTCCGCTGCCGGCGTGGCTCATGTCTGAGACCGGGCCCATGCCTCGAACCGGGCGTCGAGACTCAGCCGGCCGGCGCCGGTGATGAAGAGCACGAGCGCCCCCGTGGCGAAGAAGAGGGAGTTTTCGTGCGCCAGCCCCGGCTCAGCGCCCCCGATGAGGGGCTTGCCCAGGCTGGAGGTCAGCCACGTCGTCGTCATCAGGGCGGTCATGAGCACTGCCGAGAGCCGTGTGAGCAGACCGGCCACGACAGCCAGGCTGGTGCCGATCTCGCCCAGGATGCTGAGCCAACTCGCCACCTCCGGGAACGGGACCCCGAAGCCGCGGGAGAGCGCTATGCGATGCGCCGGGTCGCCGAGCCCTTGGAATCCATGGATGACAAGCAGTCCGCCTACGGCCAGACGCAGGATGAGCAGAGCCGTGTCGTCGAGTGTGTTCCGTGGTGTCAGAGGGGGCTTCCTGGGGTCCAGCATCAGCAGTGGATTCGGCATGGCTCCTCCTGGGACCGAGGGTTTTTGGCGATCCGGTGACATGTCGCCGGTGAACGGTTGGGGACCGGCGTGCCCCAACGCATCGGTTCCGCTCAGCGCGGCACTCGCCCGTCCCCCACGGAATCGATCGGCGGCGCGAGACTGCCCTCGTGGAGCGCGCGCAGCAGGGCCAGCAGGCTCTCCTCGTCGTTCGGGCTGATGCCGGGGGGCGATCCCTGGGCCAGTCGCCGCGCGATCGGTGCGAGGTCGTCAAGTCCGACTCCAAGCTGTCGCAGGCCGGATGGCGCGCCGAAGGCGCGGGCCAGGCGTAGGAGTTCCGTACACAGGTCCCCGCCGTCGGCTGACCGGGCCATCAGCTCGCGATGCGCGGCCGGCAGCCAGGGCTCCTGGTGGCGCAGGACGAACGGCAGAACCAAGGCGTGGGTGGCGGCGTGCGGGGCGTCGAACCTGCCGCCAAGCAGGTGGCACAGCCGGTGGTGCAGGCCGATGGTGGTCGAGTCCAGGCAGATGCCGCAGAGCCAGGCAGCGTACAGTGCCTCATCCCGGTCACGGTCATTCCAACCGCCGTCCAGGCCGCGCAGGGCACGGGTCATCACCGCGATCGCCTCACCGGCGGTGACGGCCACCAACGGCGAGGTGTCAGGGGCGTAGACGGCCTCGACGGCGTGTGCGACCGCGTTCAGGCCGCTGAGGCCACTCACCGACCGGGGAAGGCTGTCGGTGAGCTCGGAGTCGTAGACGACCACGCGCGCCAGAACCCGGGCGTCCCGGCCGGTGCGCTTCTCGCCTCCCTTCGTGATACCCCAGACGTCGGTCATCTCCGAGCCCGAGTAGGTCGTCGGCAGACACACGATAGGCAACCCGGTGCGCAGGGCGACCGCCTTGGCAAGACCGATGGCTGAGCCTCCTCCGACGGCGACCAGCGAGTCGGCACCCGACTCCTCGGCTGTGCGCACGTGCTCGTCGACCAGGTGCTCGGGCACGTGCATGCGCGCCCGGTCCGAGGTCGCAGCGGGGGCGAGGGCCTCGTCCGCGAGGCTCGCTGCGACACCCGCTGCTGCTGCCGCGGATCCCGGCGAGGACACGCACAGCGGAGCACGTACGCCGAGGGTCCGCAGCTCCTGCGCGGCCTCGTGGCGGCGTCCGCGGCCGAAGACGATCCGTGACGCATGGGACTGGTGGATGAAGCGTGTCGCTGTGCTCACGTGGACCTCCACGACGTGGCATCAGCGTCCGGGGCGAGGACCAGGTCCACCCGCAGCACCTCGGCGATCGACGGCACGGGCGGGCCACCGGGATCGACCACGAGGCCGGCGAGGTCGCCGTGGTCACCGTCGAGGGTCTGCCGTTGCCGGATAAGGCTCGGACGCACAGCGAAGACCGCGTCCGAGTCGAGGTGCGGGGAGTCCGCCAGGAAGATGTGCGTGGTCACCTCCCGACAGCCTGCGGCCGAGACCTGAAAGTGGATGTGGGCCGGCCTGTACACCGGCCGCGAGGCAGCGGCCAGCAGCTCGCCGACGGGCCCATCGCTGGGGATCGGGTACGGCGCCGGCACGACGGTCTCGAAGTAGAACCAGCCGGCGCTGTTCGTCGTGAACAGCCCGCGGCCACTGCCCGGCGGGACCACATCCGGGAGCTGCACGTCGTAGTAGCCCTCGCCGTCGGCCTGCCATACATCGATGGTGGCCGAGGGGACGGCCGCGCCGGTTGTGTCGCTCACGCGGCCATAGACCAGGAGACGCTCGCCGCCCGCGCCCGCGATTGACGAGCCCAGTTCGCGCTCGGGTGAGGTGGTCATGTGGAACGGTCCCAGCACGGTGCGCTCGGTGGCTCCTCCCCTCTCGCCGCGCGCCTCTGCAAGGACCTCGACCAGCATGCTCGCGCCGAGGACGTCGGAGAGGAGCACGAATTCCTGTCGGGTCTCCGAGCAAGTCCAGCCGGTGCGGGTCAGGAAGTCCACCCCGGCGTACCACTCCTCGATCGTGACGTCGTTCTCCCGCAGGAAGGCGTGCAGGTGCGCCGTGAACGACTGCAGCAGCATGCGGAGCCGGTCGTTGCCGGACCGGTTGAAGCTGGCCCGAACCTGCCGTTCGAGGTTATCCATTGCTGGCGAAGCCGCGACCGTCGTTGGGTTCACGTGGCTCTCCTTTCGATCGTCAGCGTCCACGCTCCGGCCCAAGTGATCAGCCCACCAGCGTTGGCGTCCGCTCAGCGGGATCCATCAGTGGCCTGGAAGCGGGCCCGGGCGGTGCGATGGTCATCGATCTCATAGAGAGGTGGTCTTGGTGCAGCAGCACAACGAACAGAGGGAAGCCGACGAGCGCAGCATCCGCGCGCTCATCAACGACTGGGTGGTCTGGCGCGACGCGGGCGACTGGTGCCGGTTCGCGACGCTCTGGTCGGACGACGGCACGATGAGCGCGACCTGGTTCCAGGGCTCGGCGCACGATTTCATTGAGGCGAGCCGCCGCGGGTGGGAGAAGGGGGTCCGCATCTGGCATCAGCTCCACGGGTGTTCCGTGGACCTCGCGGGGGAGCGCGCGATCGCGCAGACGAAGATGACGATCCTGCAGCGTGCGAGGGTGACCGGGGTCGAGGTCGATGTCACCTGTCACGGCCGTTTCTACGATTTCCTCCTGCGCGGTCGTGAGGGCTGGCGGCTGTGCCACCGCCAGCCCATCTACGAACGGGACCGGCTCGATCCCGTCAATCCGGCCGAGCGCCCCGCCTTGGACCGGGAGCGCCTGCTCGCCTGGCCCGAGGGGTACCGTCACCTCGCCTACATCCAGGCCGAGGCGGGTTACCGCGTCGTCGCCGACCTGCCCGGCCTGACCGGAGAGCCGGTAGAGCGGCTGTACGCGCGCGGGGATCTCTGGCTGGAGGGCGCGGCCCTGACCTTCGAGCCTCTGCCCATCTGACGGCGCCGACGGCCCGCTCTTCCTGAAAAGATTGGCTCATGGCGGGCAACAGTCGTGACAGCGGACGCAGCACTCTGGACCGGACGTTCACCCTGCTCGACGCATTCACATTGGCCAAGCCGTCGCTGCGTCTGACTGACCTCGTCGATCTGAGCGGTCTGCCGCGCTCGACCTGCCACCGCATCGCGATTGAACTCGTCGAGCTCGGAGTCCTTGAGCACACCGGCGACGGACGCTACGCCGTCGGCCTGCGGCTGTGGAGCCTGGCCAGCAGCTCGCCCCGCCACCAGGGGCTGCGGCGGGTCGCGGCACCTTTCATGGCCGATCTCTACGAGGCGACCCGGGAGAACGTGCAGTTGGCCGTCCCGGACGGTCTCGTCGCCCGGGTCGTCGAGAAGGTGTCGGGACCCGGGTCGGTCAGGAACGTCACGACCCCGGGCGGCCCGCTGTCGTTGCACTGCACCGGCGTCGGCAAGGTCATCCTGGCCTTCTCCGACCCCAGCCTGCTGAGCCAGGTGCTCGACGCCGGGCTGGAGCGGCACACGGCGTATACGCTCGTCGAGCCCGGTCGGCTGACCGCCAACATCGCGCAGGTGCGCCAGACATCACTGGGTTGGGCCATCGAAGAGCTGACCCTCGGAGCATGCTCAGTCGCCGCACCGCTCTTCGACGCTCAGGGCGAGCTGAAGGGCGCGCTGGGGATCGTGGCCCGTTCGTCGGCCAATCTGGAACGGGTCTCGAGCGCGGTCCGCATGGCGGCGCTCTCCGTGAGCCGGCTACTTGCCTCGCCAGCGGCTTTGCCGGACCAGCACCGTCACGGGCGTACATCCCACTGAGCGGACGCCGACGCTGGTCGTGCAGACGGGTCCGCTGCGACCGTCACGTCAGCCCAGCGAAGGAGGCTGACGATGTTGAAAGTCACATCCACCGATACCCCTCCCAACAGCTCAATGCCCGACGTGTGGCCCGCCATGCTCTGCTGGATCGCGGTCGCGCTCGACGGGTTCGACCTCGTGGTACTCGGCGCGGTGATCCCCACCCTGTCCAAGACGGGAGACCTCGGCTTCACCGACGCCTGGCTGACGACGGCCTCGACTCTGGGTCTCGTCGGCGTCGGTCTCGGGGCTGTGGCAACCGGCCCACTGACCGACCGCTGGGGCAGGCGCCGCACCCTGCTCGGCAGCATCGCACTCTTCTCAGCCGCGACTCTCGCCGGCGGCTTCGCCCCCACGATGACTGCCTTCATCATCCTGCGTTTCGTCGTCGGCATCGGACTGGGTGCATGTCTGCCGACCTCGCTGGCGTTCATCTCCGAACACGCCCGCGAGGGGAAGAACGCGACGGCGGTCACCATGGCCATGACCGGCAATCACGCCGGCGCCGTCCTGACCGCGCTGCTGGCACTTGTCCTCGTGCCCGAGCTTGGCTGGCGGTCGATGTTTGTGGTCGGCGGCCTTCTGGGCACCGCGCTGCTCCCGCTGCTGTGGGCCAAACTTCCGGAGTCCGAGACCTACCTCGCGGCCAGCCGGCAGCGAGAGACCTCGCCCGCGCCCGCACGGCGGAACCGAGCCGACGTTGTCCGGGGCGCGAACCTCGTCACCAGCCTCGCCCTGTGGGCGGCGTCGTTCATGGGACTGCTGCTGGTGTTCGGGCTGAACACCTGGCTGCCCCGGATCATGGGTCAGGCGGGCTACTCGATCCAAGCGGGCACCGCCCTCCTGCTGGTGCTCAACATCGGGGCCGTGATCGGCCTGATCGTGGCCGGCCGGGTCTCAGACCACACTGGGCAGCACAAGACCACGACGCTCGCGTGGTTCGCCACCGCGGCCGCGCTGCTCGCGCTACTGTCGATTCGGCTGCAGAGCCAAGTCCTGGTCTACTGCGCCGTGCTCGTCACCGGGATCTTCGTCTTCAGCGCCCAGGTCCTCGTATACGCCTGGACAACCCAGCTCCACCCCCCGGAGTTGCGGGCGACGGCCCTGGGCCTCACCGCCGGGATCGGTCGTCTCGGAGCCATCCTCGGCCCCTTCCTGCTCGGCACGCTGGTCACCGCCGGCATCGCCTACCCCTGGGGCTTCTACGCCCTGGCCTGCGCCGCAGCCATAGCGGCGCTCGCCCTCTCGCCGATCTCGGTCCACCGCAAGCCGACAGTCCACGACTGAACCGGCCCCGGGCTACAACCGAGTCCCCAGCCGGAACGCAATCGATGCCGGCGGTGGAGACCTCGGTGAGCGGGTGGGGGCGGCGGCTGTTGATGTGGCCACTGATCAGGCGACAACGTAGCCGTCCGCAACGGATAGCTTCCGTGCTGTTGAGGGAGGTGTCCGAGGACGGCCTGCGCCGGCCCGACAGCCTCGCGCAGATCGCGGTCGGCTTCGGTATCTCCGTCGGCACCGCCCACGCCTGCGCGACGGCCGTCATCAAGTTGCTCGCCGATCGCGCGTCCGGCCTGCTGCGCGCTCCGCGCGAAGACGATCCCCGCAGCTTGCACACAGGGCAGTTCTCGACGGTTTCGGTGGGCCGCCGCAGGGCCCGGCCGGCTGTGGCCTTCCACCGCGCCCACCCCGCCGTGCTGATCTGAGGCTGTTTGCGGGCAAGCCGCGCCGCCTTGGGGTTTCGGGCCTGTCAGGGGCAGCGGGACGGGAGCAGGCCGGTCAGGGCCCGGATGCAGTGGTGAGGGTCGGCACGGTGACCGGGGCGGGGGTTTCCCGGCGGCGATGCAAATTTCCCGCACGCCGGGATAACAGCCGGGGGAGGGGCGTGTTTGTGGTCGGCGATGACCTGGCAGGCGTAGCCGCCGGGGCAGGCATCGTCGGCGATGTTGATGAGGGTGTCTGATGGGATGCACTCCACCCGGGCGCCTTGAAAATGTTCGGGTTCCCTTTATGCGCGCCGTACCTGTCGGCAAACGATCGTTTGCCGACCGGCCGGGGCGGTAACCGTTGCGTGCTGATCGTCAGGCTTGGACCGTGGGGCGGACGACGATCTCGCTGACGTCGATGCCATCGGGCTGCTCGATTGCGTAACCGATGGCGGAGGCGATGGCCGATGGCGGCATGGCGATCTCGTCGCGCAGCTGCATCATCGTCGCTGCTGCTTCGGGGCTTGCTCCCTTGCCCACGCCCTCCGTGTCGGTGATGCCTGGCGAGACAAGGGTGACGCGCAGGTCCGGACCGGACTCCAGGCGCAGTCCTTCGGTCAGGACCTTCACCGCCGTCTTCGTGGCTGCGTACACGCCCTGGGGGGACTTCACGACATAGGCCGCGGTGGAGGCCACATTGACGAACTGTCCGGAGCGCTGCTGCCGGAAGATGGGCAGTGCCGCCCCGATGCCGTTCAACAGGCCCGTGATGTGGGTGGCGACCATGGCGTCCCAGTCGTCCTGGCGCAGCTCGTCGAATGGTGAGACCGCCATGGTTCCTGCGTTGGAGACCAGGACATCGAGTCGGCCGAAGTGGTCGACTGCCGCATCGGTCAGGCTCTTGACGTCTTCGCGGCGTGTCACGTCGACGACAATCCCGATGGCTGAGCCGCCCTGCGCCGTGATCCGCTCCACCACCGTGTCCAGCCGGTCCTTCCGCCGAGCTCCGAGCACCAGGCGGGCCCCTTGCTGGGCGAGATAGGTCGCTGTCGCCTCTCCGATGCCGCTGCTGGCGCCTGTAAGTGCGATGACCTTGCCCTTGATGCCTGACATGACCAGTCCCTTAGTGAGGTGTGTGCAGGTCATACCTTGACCTACAGTGGAATTGGGGGCGCCTCCGATTAATGACACCCTAAGTGGGGACGCCCCCGGTTAGCAACTGGAGAGCCTGAGAGGGGATGGCGAGCGCTTATGGCCGAGGGAGCGCAACGGCCGTTGCGAGCTGACGCGCGGCGCAACCGGGAGAAGATCCTCACGGCGGCAGTGCGCCTATTCGCAACGGAGGGGCTCGACGCCCACTTGGAACACATCGCCAAAGAGGCAGGGGTGGGCAGTGCCACGCTGTACCGCAACTTCCCCACTCGCGAAGCGCTGGTCGAGGCCGTCTACCGCAATGAAGTGGCCCAGCTGTGCGACGCGGCCCCCACCCTGCTGGCAGCGAAGCCGCCCTTTGAAGCCCTGCGTGCCTGGACCCGCCTCTTCCTGGACTACGTGACCGCCAAGTACGGCATGATCGATGCCCTGCGCGCCATCGCAGCGACGGGGAGCAACCCCTACGGTCACAGCCGGGAGATGATCCAAGCCGCCCTGAGTGCCCTCATGACCGCCTGCGCGGCCGCCGGGACGATTCGTACCGACATCAGTCCCGCCGATATCGGCGCCGCCCTCGAAGGAATTGCCCTCACTTCGGCGAGCCCTGAACAACGGCAGCGAGCAGAACGCCTGCTCGACCTCACCCTTGACGGCCTGAAGGCCCGTCCATCAAGGTCGGCATGAAGCGCAGCTCCGTCCCGGTGCGATCGAGAGAGGCCGGAATCGACCCGGCACCCGATCGGGCCTGCAGCACGTGGGCCGATTTCCTACGCTCCCAAGCTGGTGCCTTGCTGGCCTGCGATTTTCTGGAAACGGTCACCTTGTCCGGGTCCCGACTGTATGTGTTGGCGGTGATCGAGCGTGTCAGTCGACGTATCCGGATCCTGGGTCCAGCAGCCCGACGAGACGCTCCCGCAAATATCGCTGAGCTGTTCCTCGCTGGCTTCACGGCGAACCGGGCGGGTCAGCGAGCGGGTCGGGGCGGGACGCCGCTCGCGGGACTCCTACGCTCACCGTCCCGCACGCCATCGTGATCGGAGGCCCTCCCACCGCGCGCTCGAACGGCCCCGCGCACTCCGCGGGGGGCTCCTCGCTGCCGGCTCGCCTTCCCTGCCCCCGTCGCCTTTCCTCCCACTTTCCGCCGCGTGAAATGTCAACGCGCCATTCCGGGGACTTCCTTGCCGGGGCTCGGCCCACTGAGGTTCGCTGGTCCGCGGCGCCACCACCGCACCGCCTCCTCCTCTCGTGTCCGAGACCGCATGTCGTGTTCCCCGTGCGGACGGTGTGCGAAGGGGCGCCGCCCCAGTGACGGTTCGTCCCACGGGAAAGGTGAAGATGTCGGAAACAGTCGACGCGGCAGGCAGGTTGGACGTCATCGTCGTCGGAAACGGCGTTCTCGGGTTGACTGTCGGCGTGCAGTACGCCCGCGCCCATCCCGATGTCCGGGTGGCGGTCCTCGGCAAGCCGGCTCGGCAGTACGGCGCAACGCCCGCGGCCGGTGCCATGCTCGGTGCCTTCGGCGAGGTGACGGCCCATCTGCTGGCCTCGGAGCACGGCAGGAAGAAGCACGCGCTGGCCGTCCAGGCGCAGCGGCTGTGGCCGGAGTGGATCGGCGGCCTTGAGGCCGACGGCGACGGATCGGAGCGTATCCGCACCTCGGACGACACCGTGGTCCTGCTCAACACCGTGGGGCACACCGCCCTGGACGACGCGAACTTCGCCGCCGTGCTGACGGCACTGAAGGAGGCGAACGCGCCACACGAGGAGATCGAGGTCTCCTCCGTCGACTGGATCGATCCGGACCCCAACTCCCGCCCGCTGCGGGCCCTGCACATCGAGGGCGAGGGTTCGGTCGACTCCGGCGTGCTCCTGAGGGCGCTGGAGCGCTCCTTCCGGCAGGCCGGTGGCGTGATGATCGCCGCGGACGCCACGGAGATCAGGACCCGTGACGGACGTACCGAAGGTGTCGTCACCGACGCGGGCGACTTCCTGCCGGCGGGCCAGGTGGTGGTGGCCGCGGGTGCCCGAAGCCAGCGGCTGATCGCCACTGTCCCGGGCCTGGAGCACCGGATTCCGCGGGTTTACGACGGCGTCGGGGTCTCCGCGCTCATCGACACCTGGGACGGCTCGGGGCCGCCCACCGTCCTGCGCACCTCCAACCGGGCGTTCGCTTGCGGGCTGCACCTGGTGCCCCGGTCGGGTGGGTCGGTGTACATCGGCGCGACCAACGCGGTCTGCCTGGAGCCCCGGGGCGGGGCCAGCATCGAGGAGGTGGTCTTCCTCTTCAACTGTGCCATCCACCAGCTGCACCGCAGCCTCAACGGCTCGGAGGTCCGTAAGGTCCAGGTCGGCAGCCGGCCTGCCTCGATCGACGGCTTCCCGCTCATCGGCGGCACCTCGGTGGAGGGCCTGTGGATGCTCTCCGGGACGTACCGCGACGGTCTGCACCTCTCGCCGCTCATCGCCCGGCACGTCGTGTCGCTCATGGCCGGCGGGCTGGGGCTCCCGGACCTCGCGGAGTTCGCTCCCGAGCGGGATCTGATCTCCGCGTGGAGCCGGGAGGAGGTCCTGGAGGACGTGGTCCGGCACACGATGGCGACGGGCTACGAATTCCCGTGGCGGCTGCCACTTGAGTGGCCGCACATGATGGAGACGTTCCTGCGTGGCCCGTTCGCCGAGCTCGCGGACCGGCTGAGCGACACGTACACCCCGCCCGCCGACCTGATGACGGCGATTATGTTCTCCGAGCCGGAGGACCAGGAGGAGCTCATCCGGTACTACGGAAACGTGTACCGGGAGTGGCACTGACCCGGCGGCCGGGGCGCTGAGCCCCGGTCGGCCGACACGGCCACGTGCCGGGGGCACCCCGGCACGTGGCCGATCGCGTGTACGGGCGGGCTTCGACGGGGCGGAGGGGCGAACGATGGCGACACTGACGGTGGGCGGTGGGCGGCAGGTGCGCTATCGGCGGGCGGGCAGCGGCCCGCCCGTGGTACTCGTCGCCGCGGGCGGGCCGGGCGACTTCTGGCAGGCCCACCAGGTACCCGCGCTGGCCGCCGTCGGCTATGAGGCGATCACCCTCGAACTGCCGGAGGCCGCCGGGCCGCGGGACGAACTGACCGCGCTGCTGGCGGACTCCGTCGAGCTGCTGGGCACCGGGCCGTGCGGACTCGTCGGATTCTCCTTCGGCGCGCAACTCGTCCAGGGGCTGCTCGTCCACCGCCCGGACCTGTGGACGCGGGCGGTACTCGTGGCGACCCGGGGCCGACCGGACCCGGTGGGCGGCGCCCTGCTCCGCGCGGAGCGCGCGCTGCATGCGGCCGGGGCCCAACCGCCGCCGCCCTACCAGGCGTTCTTCCAGGCGGTGCTGCACCTCGGGCCTCGCACCTGGGAGCGGGAGGGCGAGATCCTGGACTGGCTGGACCTGTTCGAGGCCGGCGCGAGGACCGGCGGCGTACCCCCGGAACCGCCTGGCGACCAGGCCGACCAGCTCGCCGGGCTGCACGGGGTGACGGGCCCGGTCCTCGTCCTGGGCTTCCAGTACGACATCGTGGCCCCTCCCCGGCTGGGCCGCGAGGTGGCCGAGGCACTGCCGGCGGGCCGTTACCGGGAGATCCCCGACTGCGGCCACTACGGCTGCCTGGAGCGGCCCGGCACAGTCAACGAGGCGATGGTGGGGTTCCTCAGCGCCCCGGTCCCGCGCTGAGGAGGGGCCGGGGCCGTCGTTCCGTGCTCAGCTGCCCGCCTCCGGGCCGCCCCCGGCCGCGGTCCACGACCGCCATAGCCGAGCGTACGCGCCGTCCTTCTCCAACAGC
Source organism: Streptomyces rapamycinicus NRRL 5491 (assembly GCF_024298965.1). NCBI lineage: Bacteria > Bacillati > Actinomycetota > Actinomycetes > Kitasatosporales > Streptomycetaceae > Streptomyces > Streptomyces rapamycinicus. The sequence continues at coordinate 9,680,103 of NZ_CP085193.1, forward strand.
TCCTGGTGGCTGCCGAGTTCGACGATCCGACCGGACTCCATGACGGCGATCAGATCGGCGTCCTGTACGGAGTCGAGCCGGTGCACGATCGAGATGACCGACCGCCCGGCGAGCAGCGCGGCCATGGACCGCTCCACCTGGCGGGAGGCGGTGGGTTCCATGAGGGCCGTGGCCTCGTCGAGGACCAGGGTGTGCGGGTCGGCGAGCAGCAGCCGGGCAAGGGCGATCTGCTGGGCGGTGACGGCCGGTACGTCTGTTTCCCCGGTGGCGACCGGGGAGCCCAGCCCGTCGGGCAGCTTGCGTGCCCACTCCTCCAGGCCCACGGTCCGCAGGGCGGCCCACAGCTCCTCGTCGCCCCAGGTGTCGTCGTCCGGCCCGGTCCTGCCGCCGGGGCCGCGCCGTTCCGGCAGGGTCAGGTTGTCCCGGACGCTGCCCGCGAAGACGTGGTTCTCCTGGGTGACCAGGGCGACCTCGCCGCGCAGGGTGCCGATCGACATCGCGCTCACCGGGGCGTCCCCGATCTCCAGCACGCCCGCCGTCGGGTGGTGAACCCCCGCCAGCAGCTTGCCGAGCGTCGACTTGCCGGCCCCGGAGGTGCCGACCACGGCGATGCGCCCGCCGGGCGGGATGTCGAGGTCGATGCCGTGGAGGACTTCGCGGCCGGCGTCGTAGCCGAACCGTACGCCACGCAGCCGGATCCGACGGCCGGTCGGTACCGCGCCGGTGTCGGACCGCTCCACGGGAAGGCGCTCCACGCCCAGGATGCGCCGGAGCGCCGCGCTGCCGACCTGGAGTTCGTCGGTCCAGGAGAGCAGTTCGACCAGGGGTCCGTTGAGGCTCTGGAGATACAGCACCATGGCGGTGATCTCGGCCAGCCCCACCCGGCCGTCGCGGTAGGCGGCGCCGCCGGCCAGCAATGTGAACGCCATCGGGACCATGGTGGCCAGATCCAGACTGGGGTACCAGACCGTCTGCAGCCCGGTGATCCTGCGGCGGTGGCGGACGACCCGGGCCACGGCGCTCCCGTGGTGGTCGATGCGCCGCCTGGCCAGGCCGAGCGCCTCCACGCTGGCGGCACCGCGGACCGTCTCGTGGGTGCTGGTGAGCACCTCGGCCTCGTCCTTCAGCAGCTCCTCGTAGCCGCGGGTGGCGCGTGGCCGGTACCAGCGGGTGGAGAACACCGCGAACGGCAGCCCGGTGAGCAGGAGCAGGGAGAGCAGGGGCGAGGTGAGGAGCATCGCGACGACGGTCAGCGCCAGGGTGACGGCCGCCATCAGGATCCTCGGCATGGCCAGCCGGATGCCCTCGTTGAGCCGGTCGACATCGGAGGTGGCGCGGCTGAGCAGGTCGCCGGTGCCGACGGACTCCACCGTGCCGAGCGGCAGCCGCATGACGCGCCGCACGAAGCTCTCCCGGGTCTCGGCGAGTACCTTCTCGCCGAGCAGGGTCGTCTGTACCTGGGCGGCCCGGGTGAGCAGCGCCTGGACGGCGAGTACGGCCACGAGTACGAGCGCGACCATGTCCACGCGCCAGGTGGTCGTGGAGCGCTGGACGGACTCGACCAGGTAGCCCAGCAGCCGGGGGCCGACGAGACCGGTGCCCAGGGCGAGCCCGAAGAGGGTCAGCATCGCGGTGATCCGGCCGGAGTTGCCGCGGACGAACGTCCAGAACCAGTGGTGCACCTCCTGCTGCCTGGCCAGCGGCAACCGGGTTCCCGGCTGCTCGTCGGCGGGGGGCGCCAGGGGGTTGGCGTCGGCGGTCCGGGTGGTGGTCATGGCGTCCGCTCCCCTCCGTGGTCGGCGTGGCCGCCGCCGGCGGCCACCCGGGCGAGCGTGACCACCTCGTCGGCGGCGTTCGACCACAGCGGGCTGCCGCTGAAGACGAGGGTGGTGCGCCCCGCGCGGTAGCGGGCCACCCGCCGGGCGATCAGCGCCTCGGTGGAGGAGTCGACCGCGGACGTCGGATCGTCGAGGACCAGGACGTCGGGGGCGGCGAGCAGGGCACGGGCCAGGATCAGCCGCTGCCGCTGTCCGCCGGACAGTGAGCGGCCGCCCTCGATGACGGCGTCGTCCAGCCCGTGCGGCAGCGCCTCGACCACGTCCTCGGCGGCGGCCGCGTGCAGCGCCGCACACAGCTCCTCGTCGGTACGGGCCCGGTCGCCGGCGAGTTCGGCCCGGAGCGGGCCGCTGAACAGGATGTCGGTGTGGCTGCACAGGACGAGCCGACGGCGCAGCTCCGGCAGGGCGATCCGGTCCAGCGGGACGCCCGCGAGCCGGGTGCCGTCCACGGGGGCCGGGGGTCCGTAACGGGTGATCCTGGCCGCGGTCCGCGAACCGTGCTCGCCGCTGGTGGCCACGGCCGTGAGCCGGCCCGCCGGCGCCTCGATGCCGGTCGCCCGGTCCTCCAGCGACAGGGCGCCCGGGGGCAGCGTCAACGGGTCGTCCGGCGGCGGGGGATCGGGGACCAGGTTGAGGAAGCGGCAGATCCGGCCGGCCCCGACATGAGCCTGGCTGATCGACTCCACGGCCTCCGTCGCCGTGCTCACCGGGATGACGAGGAACACCGACGCGCCGTAGAACGCGACGAGTTCGCCCGGGGTGATGACATCGGAGAGTACGAGCCGGGCACCGAGCCATGCGACGACGATGGTGACCAGACCGGGGAGGAACACCCCGGCGGCGCCGAGCCAGGCCTCCAGCCGCCCGGCCGACTCCCCTGCGCGCCGCACCTCCTGGCTGACGCCGACGAAGCGCTCCGTGAACTTCCGCTCCCCGCCGATGCCGCGCAGCACACGCAGCCCTGAGCAGATGTCGCCGGCCTGAGCGGTCGCCGTGCCCAGCCGGTCGCGCTGCTCCTCGTTGCGCCGCTGCAGCGGCCGGAGCAGCGGGCCGATCCCGAGCAGGGCCGCAGGTACGCCGATGAGCACCACGACGCCCAGGACAGGCGAGGTGACGGTGAGGGCGACTGCGATCGCCACGAAGGAGACGACGGCTCCCGAGGACCGGCCGACGACCTCGAAGGCGCTGCCGATGCTGGGGATGTCGCCGGCGGCGACTGCCACCACGTCGCCGGAGCCGGCCTTGAGCCGCAACGAGCCGCCCAGCCGGGTGGCCTGACGCAGCACGACCCGGTGGCTGGTGGCGACCGCGTGCATCTGGCCTCCAACCGCGGCCTGGATGAGCCCCGCGCCGGCGACGGCCTGGACCACAGCCAGCACCGCGACCACGATGACCCAGCCGGTGAGCGAGGAGGTCGATCCGTCGTCGATGCCCTCGTCGATGGCGTATCCGACGACCAGGGGGAGCAGGGCGAGTGGAAGCATCCACAGGGCGCCGAGGGCGGTGCTCAGCACCAGCAGCCGTGGACGGATCCGGATCAGCCACCACAGGTAGCGCCAGGCGCTGCGGTGGTCGGCTTCGGGAACGGTCGCCGGGGACTCAGCGGGCCGGAACATACCGACGGGCAAGAGAATTTCTCCCAACAACTGTGGCGGAAGGCGAGAGCCGGGACATGCGGGTACGGCTGCGCACGACTCTGCCAGGGCGCCGGTCGCACGACGACCGGCCGTGTCGCTCACGCTACGGTTTGCGCCACGATTTCGACCGCTCCGCTGGCTGGTTCCTGTCGTTCGAACAGCGTTGCTTTCCCGGTTCGTACCGGCTGAAAGGCCCACGGCCGCGGCGCGCCGATCATCTGTGCCGGTTAAAGGACATGTCAAGGAGATTCCTTGGTGTGGAATGTCGGCGGCGATTCGTCCCGGCCCGAAGGGCATTCGTGTGTCGCGCCGTTGACGCCGGGAAGAACGGTGGCCAATCCTGTGGCCGACATGCCCGCAGCTCCCGATGAGGGAATGCGCAGGGCGTCGGGAGGAGGAATTATGCCGGTGAGGATCCGCTGATGCGCATCGTGGTGGAACACGACCTGGAGATACCGCTGCGGGACGGCACCGTATTGCGGGCGGACCTTTATCGGCCGGATTCCCGCGTTTCGCTGCCGACGCTGATTCGCCGTACCCCCTACGGCCGTGCCGGCGAATCCGCCGGACCCGGGCTGGACACCCGGCGACTGCTGACGGCCGGCTACGGCCTGCTGGTCCAGGACGTCCGCGGCCGAGGCTCCTCGGGCGGGGAGTTCGAGCCGTTCTGGGCCGAGGGCGTGGACGGCGCCGACACGGTCGACTGGGCCGCGGCGCAGCCGTGGTGCGACGGCAGGGTCGGCATGCTGGGGCGGTCGTACGAAGGCAGCACCGCGCTGCTGGCCGCGGGCCATGTCCCAGAGGCGCTCCACGCGGTCTCCGCGTACATGGCCGGGTCCGAGTTCCGGGAGGGCTGGTGCTACCAGGGCGGTGTGTTCCAGCTCGGCTTCGTCCTGCACTGGGCCCTGGCCGACCTGTTGCTGCCGGGGCTGCTGGCGGCCGACTCAGGCAGCACGGGCGCCGGGGCGGAGCGGGTGCTCCACGCCCTCGACTCCATCGAGGACCTGTACCGGACCCCCGACCTCGCCTGGAAGCTCCTGGACGAACTGGCCCCGTACGTGCGGCGGTGGCGCGAGCATCCCCGGCCCGGCCCGTACTGGCGGCGCGCCGCACCCAACCAGACCTATCCGGCCATGCGGGCGGCCGGACTGCACATCGGAGGCTGGTACGACATCTTCCTCGGCGGAACGCTGGAGAACTACGACGGGGGACGCCGACACTGCGGTTCGGCTGCGGCGCGCGAGCACACCACGCTGGTCGTCGGCCCCTGGTCGCACTGTGTCCGCGGCGGGGTGTTTCCCGGACGGCGCTACGGGGTCCGGGCCGACGACCAGGTGCTGGATGTGACCGGGCTGCACATCGACCACTTCGACCGGACGCTGAAAGGAACGGGCGGGCCGCCGGCGGAGCGGGTGCGGCTCTTCCTGACCGGCGTCGACCGCTGGCAAACCTTCCCGGACTGGCCGGTGCCGGACGTCAGCCCCGCGGCGCTGTACCTGACCAGCGGCGCCCGGCATGCCAACTCCGCCACGGGTGACGGTGCCCTGCTGCCGGACCCGCCCCCTGCGGCCGGCGCGGACCACTTCCTCCACGACCCCGAAGACCCGGTGCCCACCACCGGTGGGGCGACCCTGATGACCGGCATGTTCGTCGGCGCCGACTGCGGGCCGCGGGACCAGCGGGCCGTGGAACGCCGCGCCGACGTGCTCTGCTACACCGGCGCACCGCAGACCGCCGCGCTGACCGTGGTGGGCGAGGTGACGCTCGTCGTGTACGTCTCCTGCTCCGGGCCCGCCACGGACATCGCGGCCAAATTGGTGGACGTGGCCCCGGACGGCCGTGCCGAGATCCTGTGCGACGGGATCCGCGCCGGCTACGCGGAGTGCACCGACGGGCCGTCGCCACCCGGCCGGACCGTCGAAGTCACCGTGCGGCTCGGCGCCGTGGGCCATGTGTTTGCCCCCGGCCACCGTGTACGACTGGAGGTGGCCGGCAGCAACTTCCCACGTTTCGAGGTCAATCCCGGCACCGGCGGTGACCCGGCCGAGCTCTGGGCCCGGCCGTACGAGACGGTCACCGCCACCATCCACCACGGCCGGCCACTCCCCTCCCACCTCCTGCTGTCGGTCCTCACCACCGACTGAACACCCGTGCCGCAGACGGGCCTCCGGCACCGACCAGAGGAGGAGTGCGCCATGGAGGGAACCTCGGGACCGAGCCATCTGCGGCTGGTGCGCGAACGCTGGGACGAGGCCGTCTCCGCCGCCCGTCGGCACGGGGATCCCGGCGCGGTGGTCGCAGAGGTGTTCGGCGACGCCGTGGAACGGGATCCCGTGCACAGCCGCAGTCTGCGCGCGTTCCTCAGAGCCTTGCCGGGAACGCCGTAGCGGACCGGCGGCGTGCGCGGTGTGCCCAGGCCGGGGCACACCGCGCGGTGACGGGGTCAGTCTTCGCCGCCGTCACCGCCGAGGACTTCGCTTCCCCCGGTGTGCACCACGAGCGTGCGCACGGCCGCCTCGGTGGTGCCCGGCTCGTCCCAGACACCGCGCACCGCCCACTCCCGGGCCGGGGACCCGCGGGTCCACAGCACCTCTGCGGACCGCAGGGTGCGCCCCCCGCCGGTCTCCCGCCCGTACCACCGCCGGAACTCGGGCGCGCGCCACAGGTGGAGGGGGACCCACCGCTCACCGGCCCGCCGGCGCGCGCCCGTACCCAGGCGGCGCAGGGCCTCGGCGACGGCCTTCTCCAGCGAGTTGGCGACCGGGACGGCGTGTTCGCGGGCGAAGTGCAGCAGGTACTCGTTGCGCCGGGCCTCCGGCGGGGAGCCGAGGACGGCCCGGCCCGAGCGGTGCCAGGCGCCCCACTTGACGTTGGTGACCAGGCCGGGGAGTTCGGGCAGGGCGCGCGGCACATAGAAGAGGATCACGTCGCTCATGCCCATCGCCTCCTCCTCCCATGCGATGTGCTCCTCGTAGGAGAGCGGCCGGCCCGGTTCCGGCTCGGGCAGGAAGACCACGGGTCCGTGGCCCTCGGGCCCTCCGTCCGCGACGAGTTCGCGGATCCGGCGGATGGCCTCGTCCCGCCAGAGCGGGGTGTCGGGGTTCCGTGCGGTGGGGCCGCAGAGGTAGAGGGAGGCCGACCAGGCCCCGGGGAACGGCTCTCCGGCGCGGACGACGGTGACGTCAGCGGGCACGGCCGGCTCCCGCGGGCTGGGAGGTGTAGCGGGCCGCCTGGCCCAGCCGGGCAACGGTCCGCATCACCTCGGCCGCGGCCCGCCGGTGGGGTCCGGGGTCGGTCGAGCGGCGGACCAGCAGACTCACCGAGGCGACCGTGGCCGCGCCGCGCTGTACGGGGGCGGCCACCAGGTCCCAGCCGGGCAGCGCCGAGGGGGTGCGGGCATGGTTGAGGTCCCGGATGCGGCGCAGGACGGGATCGCCCGGGGCGACGCCGGGCAGCCGCGCGAGGAGGACCAGCCCGGCGGCGTCGGTGTACAGCGGCGCGCGGAACAGCGGGCCGGAGCGGTCGCCGTCGGCCAGGGTGGGCGCCAACTCGCCGGCCGGGTCGTAGCAGCAGCACAGACTGACCCGCAGCGGGGGCCGGAGCATGACGGGCACATGGATGAGTGCGGCGTCCCCTGCGCGGCTGCGCAGGGCGGACAGTTCGGTGTGCAGGGTCTCCAGCGAGACCGGCAGGTTGACGAGCGGGCCGGTGACCGGGCTGACGGCGGAGGGGGCCAGCCGGTACCTGCCGTATCCGGACTGGAGGACCGCGCCTTCGCGGACCGCGGACTGGAGTATGCGGTGAGCGGTGGAACGGGCCAGCCCGGTGAGGCGGGTGAGGGTGTCGAGGGAATGCGTGCCCGGACCGAGCGCGTCCAGCGCCCGAAGCACGCGAAAGGCCCGGTCAGCGGCCGTTTTGGGGGAAACTTCCGAAGTAGTGGACACAATTCTCCCAGCAGACTGCACATCGGCACGGGTGTGGTGCTACGAGACGTATCCTTGCGGGCCGCCATTCCCTTCCGCAATGAAGGCGTCATTTCCAGAATCAATGGCTTCCGAAACGCTCCATAAGCAACGTCGGATGCCGCGGTGGAAGCCCGCCGGTCCGGTGTACCACCCCGACCTTCCCCACAATGAACCGCCCTACAGAGTCGCATTTCAGCCACCCGGGGTCGGCCAGCATTTCAAGCCAACGCGGGAGGCCGATACTAACCTCTTTTCCACCGTCCGCACTAAGGGGTGTGACCCTTGACACAGAATCGCCTATCGAGACATGATCGGGGCGGCCATGGCGGCTTTGGATCCAACCTGGAGGGAAGGCGTTGAGTGCAGGACACTCGGGTATAGACGAGGTAAGGAAGCACCTTGGCCGGTTATTGCGGAAATGCCGCGCCCGGGCCGTGGTGGATCCCGGTGATCCCCGCATTCAGGGGCGCCGCCGGGGCATTTCCCAGGAAACCACGGCCGCCCTCCTCGGCTGTTCCACGCGATGGTACGCGACGCTGGAGTCCGGACGTATGAAAAATCCGACTCCGGAATTCCTGGAAAGCGTGGTCGCGGTCCTGCGGATGAATGACCAGGAGCGCCAGTTCCTGTTCCTCTACGCCACCGGAGAGCTTCCCCTGGCCACCGGCCCGGCCGACTACGCGCTCCATCCCGGCTGGGCCCAACTGGTCGAGCGCCAGCCCCATCCCGCCTGCATCTACACCCGGCGCTGGGACCTGATCGCCGCCAACGCCGGCTATCTCGACCTGCTTTTCGGGGCGGAGGCCGGAAGCGTGGCCGAGCTGCCCGACCGTAACGTGCTGCGCTGGGTCCTGCTGAACAAGGCCTGTCGCGCCGAACGGCTGGTCGACTGGCGCGACAGCTGGGCGGCGCCGATGCTCGGTGAACTGCGCGCCGCGATCGCGGCCAATCCCGACAGCCAGGACCTGATGACCCTGCTGGACAGTCTGCTGGCCGACCCGGTGGTGAAGGAGCTCTGGGACGCGGAGATCGGCGTCTTCCGCACCCACCCCGACGGCACGATGCTGAGCATCGATGACCCGGCGCACGGCCGCGTGGACTTCACCATCCTCGCGGCGAACGTCATGCACGCCAGGGAACTGCGCTTTGTGGCGCTCATGTCCACCGGGCCGGGCTTCCGCCCCGGCTCGGTGGAGGGCCGGGGCACCGCGCCCGCCTACCTCTGAACCAGGAACGGCCCCAGGGCCAGGGCATCGAGCGGTGCACGGGCGAAGGTGGCCAGGGCGTCGCGGGGTGAGCAGACCACGGGTTCGGCGTTGCCGTTGAAGGAGGTGTTCAGCACAACCGCCCGCCCGGTGCGCTCCTCCACCTGTCCCAGCAGTCGGTGGTAGAGCGGGTTCGCCCCCACCGAGACGGTCTGCGGACGGGTGGTGCCGTCCACATGGGTGGCTGCCGCGAGGTACCGCCGGTGCCGCTCGGGCACCGGGGTGGTCACGATCATGTACGGCAACGGCCGGTCCAGTCCAAGAAGTTCGGCCGCCGACTCCTCGCGCAGGCTGGGCGCGAACGGACGCCACCGCTCACGGTCCTTGATGGTCAGGTTGATCCGGTCCTGCTGCTCGGCGGGGTACGGCACGGCGAGGATGCTGCGGTGCCCGAGCGCCCGGGGACCGCCCTCGCTGCGCCCCTGGTGCCAGCCCACGATCCCCCCGCGGGCGAGCATGTCCGCCGTGGCCACCGCGATGTCGGCCGGTTCGGTGTAGCGCGTCCCGGTCGCGTCCAGCACCTGCCGGACGGCGTCGGGACCCCACCGCGGCCCCCACGCGACCGTGCCCGTCATGGGCCGGACCCGTTCCCCGGCCTGGGAGGCGACCCAGCCGGCGGCGCCCAGGCTCACCCCCTGGTCACCCGCGAGCGGCTGGACGAAGAGGTCGTCCACCTCCGGCAGCCGCATCAACTTGCCGTTGAGTGTCGCGTTGAAACCCACGCCGCCGGCCACCAGCAGGGTCGACTCCCCGCTGTCGCGCAGCAGCCCGCGCACCAGGGCGAGCACGCACTGCTCCAGCGCCTCCTGTGCGGTGGCTGCCAGGTCGCGGTAGTCGTACGGGTCACGCGCGGTCCGCTTGGTGTAGCGACCGAGCATCGGATCGAAGCCGCGGGAGACGGCATTGGGCGGCAGGGTCAGCGTCTTCTCCAGCCGGTTCACCCACAGCCGGATCGTGTCGTCCTCCTCGTCGGTGCGGCCGCGCGAGAGCAGGTTCTCCGGCACGGCCTCGACGCTGTAACCGTCCCCGTGTACCTGCAGCGCGCCGCCGAAGGTGGTGTCCCCAGGCGTCCCGTACGGGGCGAGGCCCATGAGCTTGCCCGCGGCGTCGGCACCCAGACCGGCGTACTCGCAGACCGCGGCGTAGAAGTACCCCAGCGACCACCCCGGCGAGATCGACCGGAGCAGTTTGAGGTCGCCACCGCTGCCGACGGCCAGGGTGGCGCTCTCGTTCTCGCCCTGCCCGTCGAGGATCAGCACCGCCCCACTGTCCCGGCCCGAGAAGTAGTAGGCGCTCGCGGCGTGGGCCATGTGGTGCTCGACGAAGATGAGCCGGGGGTCCCGGCGCCTGGGGAAGACACCGCGCGGCAGCAGGAAGTCCAGCGCTTCCTCCGGGGTGGGGAACCATTCCAGACCGCGCCGGGCGAACAACTCGGGCATCTCCCACCCGTGGGCCACGAAGTCGATGTCCTCGATGGACAGCCCCGCCTCGGCCAGGCACCACGCCACGGCGTGGTGCGGGGCCTGGCCGTAGGAGTGCTTGGCGCGGGTGAAGCGCTCCTCCTCGGCGAAGGCGATGACCTCCCCGTCGACAAGCAGGCAGGCCGACGCGTCGTGGCTCGCCCCCGGCCATCCATTCACACCGAGAATACGCATGGAATTCTCCTCCGAGTGATACCCGTGGGGATTCGCTATTGACAGCGAGTCGCCCTCATGTCAAAACTTGAGAAAGCGCCCGCAGAATAGGGAATTCATCCTTGGCGGGTTTCTCATCCCATTTCTTGCTGGAATTGGATTCTCACTTTGAGAGGGCATCGACCTCCTGTCAAGAGAGGTTCCACGATGCCTGTTCGGTTTCTTCGCTTCGATCTCGTCGGACCGGGAGGTCTTCCGGATGCTGCACGTTCGAAACGCCGTTGAAGAACCACTGGGAAATATCGCGGGTACCGGCCGGAATGCGTCGGACGACTTCCATCAGGACTGGGAGCGCCTGCTCTTCCTGCGCCGGCAGGGGGTCGCCGTGCGCTTCACTGAGGTCTGGGAGGACACCCGGTGCCTGGCCACGATGCTGCTGGAGGAGGCCGACGGGTCCTGGTTCATGTGGAAGGGCCCGACCGGTGTGCCCGACCCGGAGGTCCTGAGCCGGCTCCTCACCGACATCGCCCGGCTACCGCGGGTCACCCTCGTGCTCCAGCCCGCCTGGGCGTTGCCCGGAGCACTGGCCGAGCACGGTTTCCGGCCGGGCCCGGAGTTCACCACGCTGCTCGTCGACGCCACCGGAACCGACGAGCAGATCCTCGCCCGGATGCGCCCGAGCACTCGTGGCCGGGTCCGGCGGGCGCTGCGCCACGGCTTCACCTTCACCGACGACCCCGGGCTGCTGGACCGGTTCCACCCGTTCTACACCGCGGCCATGCACAACGCGGACTCGCCCGACTTCGCCCCGCTACAGTACCTGCGGGAGCTGCTGGAACTGGAGCGCGTCCATCTGTTCGGAGCCGTGTACGGCACGGAGGTGGCGGCGGGTTCGGTGTGTCTGGTGAACGGTGACGCGGTGGAGTCCCGCTATGTCGCGACCAATCCCGCGTACCGTTCCCAGGCGGCACTGAACTTCGTCCACTTCCAGACCATGAAATGGGCGGCCGAGCGTGGGCTGCGGCATCTCGATCTGAGCGGTATCGACACCGGCGAGACGAGCGAGAAGACCCGACTGATCAACCGCTTCAAACTCGGCTTCGGTGGATCGGAGTTCCGGTACGCCACCTATTCCCGCTGAACGGGAAGCGGGGCGGGCGCGGGCGTGCGGAAGACCGACAGGTCGGCCACGGGCTCGATGACCCGGCCCCGCTCCCGATGGGCCCGCCGCAACCGGATCCGCTGCGCCGGAGTCAGTTCCGGACAGTGCTGGGGAACGGCGTGGAGCATCCTGGTGCGGCGCGCGGCCGCCGGTATCCGGTGGCGCACCCCGAACGGGTCCCGAAGCAGGTGGTAGAGCGTTCCCGTGTGGTACGTGGCCTGGAGCAGCGCGTAGAAGGCCGCGGCGAGCGGCCCCTTGGCTCGCGCGCAGCCGAGCAGCGTCCGCGCCGAGTCGTACAGCCGCCACAGCACGGGCACGGCCGGCGTGGTGAAGACGCCCAGCTGCTGGCCGATGCCCTCGCCGACGCCGTAGCGCCAGTAGCTGCGAAGGTTCTGCAGACCGTGCTGGGCGTCGTGGTGGATGACCGCGTCGGGCAGGTGGACCACGGGGATCTCGGCGAGCTGGAGCCGGAAGTCGAACTCCCGGTCCTCACACCAGTGGACCAGCGGGTCGTAGTGGTACCCGCCGATGTGGTCGGCGACCCGCCGGTCGTAGATCAGCGGTGGGGAGAGGGCGCTGACGTAGTCCCCCTCGTCGTACTCGCGGACCCGGGCGGTGAGCAGGCTCAGCACCCCGCCCCCCACCCCGTACACCACCTGGCCCTTGACCACGGGGTGTTCGAGCACCGAGCGGACCATCATCCGCACCGCGCCCGGGGCGAAGACGCAGTCGGAGTCCATGTAGAGCAGGTACTGCCCGCTCGCCGCCTCGGCGCCCGCGTTGTAGGCGGCCCCGAGGTTGCCCGAGTCGGGGATCTCGGTGACCACGAGCGGGCGCGGGTGGTCGGCCGCGATGCGGCGAATCTCGTCCGAGGCGCCGTTGAGCGCCAGCACGATCTCCACCCCCGGCTCGTCCACCGACGCGATCGCTTCGACGATTCTGACGTCGTCCTTGAGCGCGATGACGATACTGGTCCTGGTGAGGCCCGCGGTGAGTTCCGCCTCGGTGACGGTCATCCTCTTCCTCTCTCCTGCTGGCTGTTCCCGCCGCGCGGTCACTTCCTGCGCAGCACGTAGACGTGCGTGGTGTGGCTCGGGGAGTACGCGTCGCCCTCGATGTTCCGTACGGCGACGGTGTGCAGCCCGTGGGCGCGGGCGACCTCCTCCAGGGTGAAGGGGTCCACCGCGTACTGGATGTGGGTCTCGCGCCACAGGACCTCGCCGCCGCGGCTCAGGGTGAGCACAGTCCGGCTCCGGTCGTACGCCCGCTCCCAGACGTGCCGGCGGTGCAGCGTGTGGCCGTCCTTCTCCTGGGAGTACTCCAACGCCGCCCAGTCCGTGGAGAGCACCTTGCGTGTGGAGTAGTCGAAGACCATGTGGCCGCCGGGCCGCAGCGCGTCGGCCACACCGGCCAGGCAGCCCGCCAGCGCCTCGGAGGGCAGGTAGTTGAGGGCGTCGAACCCCGACACGACGAAGTCGAAGGCGCCGCCTGTGTAGCCCTCGTCCGCCCGGAAGTCGGCCATGTCACCGACGATCTGACGGTCTTTCGGGACCTTTCCCCAGTCGAGCATCTCCGGGGACCGGTCGAGCGAGGTCACCTCAAGTCGGGGCAGCAACTC